>DAOTXO010000075.1:0-32514 GCA_034435495.1 Anaerolineae bacterium | reverse complement strand
GTCTGGCAGCGCGACCGGAGTTGTGGTTCAGCTACCCTTCCATCCCATACAGGCGGGTGTCGGGATGGAAATCTTTCCAACCAAACCAGAAAACCGTCGTACTCTTGAGTTGCGTCAATTGTTGGCCGGCCAGCGGGCCTTCCAGCGCCTGACCGGTGAAGCCATTCCAGATGGAACCCGTTTCATTATCGCGCAGGCGCAGCGGTTCCTCAGCAGCGCTGAAGGTCAGCAGTTGCCCATCCACTGTGCGCGCAAAAACTTTGCCGGCCGCCGCCTGGGCGTCAAACACCACCACCAGAGGCACACCATCCACCTCGTCGTTGACGACAGGTTCCGCATTCAGGACACTGTAAGGATAGGCCACCGTGGCCTCATCCAGCTCCACGCCAATGACAAACTCCTTGGTGTAGAGGCGGTCATCGGACAACGTCTCGCCGATCACCCCGGCCGACGGCGAGTCATAATAACCATTGATCTCATACACGTCGATGGAGCCAAACCCTTGCTTATCCAGCGCCAGGGTGTTGGGATGCTCCGTTTTCCACTGCTCCCAGGTAGTCATCCAGGAGGGGAGAAATTCCAGCTTCGTACCCTTCAACGGGCCTTCCACCGCTTCGCCGATCAGCTGGCTCCAATAGGACTCCGTCTGCTGATCGTACATCACCAGCACATTGCGAATCAACTTGCCTGAGACACCAAAGGTGTAGGCGCGCCCCTCTATTTCGCGGGCATACACGATGCCCGTAAAACACAGCGGTCACCACGTGACGGCGATTTTCACGCCGCCAACGGTGTCATTGACAATTTCATGACTGCTGAGGTAGGGAATGGAGTAGGCGCGGGCATCCCCATCGAAGACGACGCCCATGACCAACTCATCGGGTTGGTAGCTGGCATCTGCTTCCGCGGCCGATAGAAAGCGCGGCTCTTCCAGCCCGCGCAACCCAATCCCAATGGCCGGAATGGCATCGCGGGGCAAGAGGGTGATAATCTCCAAATCAGCATAGGGGTCCGTTTCCATAGCGGAGGTTTCCGTGACCGCCGGTTCCGCTGCCGGCGCGTCAGTGGGCGCCAATGGGGCCGGCGCATCTGTGGCGGCCGGGGCTGTCGTCGCAGCTGCGTCTGTGGGGGGTGGGAGCGATGTTGGCGGGGCCGTGGTCCCACCACAGGCTGCCAGGAGCCAGACCACTCCCAGCAACCCCGCTCGAACAATCCAACGTGGTCGCATAGCACACCTTTCAGGGCTGACGCCGGAGCAGCCAGCCGGGATATGGCTCTTATTATACTGAGCTTTGTTAAACTGTCCGTAAGCTTGACACCTTTTATCAGCTTGCTATACTTGCCCCTGGTTAAGAGCGTACAGCGCCCTCATGAGCCAAAAAAATTTATATTCCTATGGGAGAAGCTGATGCCCACACTAGAAGAAATCTTTCAAGAAATGCCCAGCCGTTTTAACATGAGCAAAGCGGCCGGCCTGACTGCTACCATTCTCTTCGATCTGACCGGCGATGATGGCGGACAATGGCATGTGGTCATTGCCGACGGAGCCTGCACCACCGGCCAGGGGAGTGTTGAGAAACCCACCGCCACCATTCGTATGGCCGCCGATGATTACAAGAATATGGCTACCGGCGCCCTCAATCCCATGACCGCCTTCATGACGGGCAAGATCAAGGTGGAAGGGGACCTGGGAGCGGTGATGAAGTTCCAAAGCGTCTTTGGCATGTAAGACGGCCGGCGGCGCCTTCCAGCCGCCTGGATGTCTGGCCTGGCATGGACCTGTTTTCCCCTGGAAACAGGTCTTTTGTTTTCCGAGCGCCGATGTTGACGATTGATGGCCGTCAGGGCGAAGGCGGCGGGCAAATCTTGCGCACCAGTCTGAGCCTGGCGGCGCTGACCGGCCAACCGTTTGAGATGAGGCAGATTCGCGCCGGCCGGCGACGCCCAGGTTTACGCCCCCAACATCTGCTGGCCGTGCGCGCCCTGGCTACCCTTTGCGGTGCGCGGTTGGAGGGGGATCAGCTCGACTCGCTCTACCTGCGCTTCGAGCCAACCCACCGGCCGCGCGGCGGCGTCTACCACTTTGACGTCCAATCCGTCGCTCAAGGGGGATCGGCCGGCGCGGTCACGCTCATCTTTCAAGCTCTCCTGTGGCCCCTGCTCTTTGCCGATGCTCCCTCCGCTGTGACGTTGCGCGGCGGAACCCACGTCCCCTTCAGCCCCTCCTACACCTATCTGGCGGAAACCGCCCACCCCGTCTTCAGCCGTCTGGGAGCGGTCTTCACCTTGCAGCTGCGCCAATGGGGCTGGTATCCGGCCGGCGGGGGTGAGATGCACACCACCATGACCCCCATTCCCCAGCTGCACGGCCTAACGCTCACCCCCATCCCGCCAGAGAGGGTACACGGCGTCGCAGCCGCTGCCAATTTGCCCAGCCACATCCCTCAGCGCCTGGCGAACCGGGCGACCAACTTGTTGCGGGAGATGGAGCTGAGCAGCGACATCCGCCCCACGCGCACGGCCGGGCCCAGCGCCGGGGCCGGTCTTTTTCTGTGGCTACCCCAGGCCGGCTTTTCCGCCCTCGGCCGGCCGGGCCTGCCCTCTGACCAGGTGGCTGAAGCCGCAGTTGCCGAATTGCGCGCTTTCGTGGACAATCACGCTGGTGTTGACCCACATCTGGCCGACCAACTGCTGTTGCCCGCTGCGCTGGCGCAGGGCGAGAGTTTTTTCACCACTTCAGCCCTGACCGACCACACCCTGACTCAGGCAGCCTTGTTACGCCGCTGGCTGGCGGTTGACATTGAGATCGAAGGGGAGCGCGGACGCGCCGCTGCGATACGGGTGCATGGTCTGGCTTACCGGCCGGGGGTTGACGCGCCGTCGGCGTAGCGCTCAAAAAATCACGGCCGGCGTCTGCCACAACTGCATGTTTGAACTCATTTTCCTGGGCACTTCCGCTTCCAGCCCCTCGGTGCATCGGGGGCTTTCCGCCCATCTGGTGATGCACCGCCACTATCGCTTTCTCATCGACTGCGGCGAAGGAACTCAACGCCAGATTCTACGCAGCGGCCTGGGCTTCAAACGCCTGGAGCGCATCCTGCTGACGCACAGCCATCTCGACCATATTCTGGGGTTGGGCGGCTTGATCTCCACCATCTCGCGCTGGGAAACATTGGAGCAGATCGAGATTTACGGCGGGGCGCACACCCTCGACCGCGTCCAGGACTTGATCTACAAAGTGGTGTTGCGTGGCGCTGAACCACCGGTGGATTTGCGCTTCGTCCGTCTCAAGGCCGGGGATGTGGTGGTCGAAGACGACAAATTTCGCCTGACAGCTTTTGGTGTGGCTCACCGGGGGCCCGATTGCCTGGGTTTCTTATTCGAGGAGAAGGCGCGCCGCCCCTTCCTGGCCGACCGAGCCGTAGCACTGGGCGTTCCCTTTGGGCCAGAGCGCGCCCGGCTGGTGCAGGGGGAAACGGTGCAGCTGGCCGATGGGCGGGTGATCACACCAGATGAGGTGCTGGGGGCCTGGATTCCCGGCGTGCGTTACATTCATATTGGCGACGTGGGACGCACCGGTGACCTGGTCGAGGTGTGTCGTCAGGCCACCGCCCTGGTGATCGAGGCCACCTACCTGACGCCCGAAGCAGAGATGGCGCGCGAGTTTGGTCATCTAACCGCCGCCCAGGCTGCCCAACTGGCCCATACGGCCGGTGTGGGAACCTTGTTTTTAACCCACATTTCGCGCCGCTATCACGAGCGGGATGTTCTGGCCGAAGCGCAGGCCATCTTCCCCTCCACCTATGTGGCGCGTGACTTCGACGCTTTCCGCATCAGTCGGGAAGGTGTGGAGAAGCTAAACGAGATACCCTATGGCCGCTATGATTGAAGTCCAACACACCGGCCCGGTGGCGACCGTGGCCTTGAACCGCCCCCAACAGCACAACGCCTTACACCCCGACATGATTCGGGAATTGCGGGATGCCTTCCACAACCTGGCCCAGGAAGCTGAGGTGCGCGTCATTGTCCTCAGGGGGCACGGGCCGTCCTTTTGCGCCGGGGCCGACATTACTTTCATGCGTGTGGCGGCCGACTACACCTTTGAGCAAAATCTGGCCGATGGCGAAGCGATTTTCGACCTGATGGCGACCATCAACAACTGTCCCAAGCCGGTCATCGGACGCATTCAAGGGACAGCTATCGGGGGCGGCGTAGGGTTGGTCAGTTGTTGCGATACCACCGTGGCCGTGACC
Organism: Anaerolineae bacterium; assembly: GCA_034435495.1. Classification (GTDB taxonomy): domain Bacteria; phylum Chloroflexota; class Anaerolineae; order Promineifilales; family Promineifilaceae; genus DAOTXO01. Next base: position 28,261 of record DAOTXO010000075.1, on the reverse strand, counting down.
CAGGCTACCTTTGGTCTAAGTGAAGCGCGGTTGGGGATCGCCCCGGCTGTCATCTCTCCCTTTGTTATGGCCAAGATCGGCCCGGCCCATGCCCGCGAACTGTTCATGACCGGTGAACGCTTTGACGCTGCCTATGCGCAAAGAATCGGCTTGATCCATCACCTCGTTCCCGACGAAGCTGCCCTGGAAGCTAAAATCCAGGAGCGCATCCAACAATTTTTGCTGGCCGCCCCCGGCGCGCAGGCCGCCATCAAAGCCCTGGTGCGCGAGGTAGCTTTTCAACCCCAGGCCGCCATGCGCGCCTACACCGCCCGCCTCATCGCTGAACGACGCGCCAGCGACGAAGGACGTGAAGGGCTGAGCAGCTTTCTGGAAAAGCGCCGGCCGAACTGGCAAGCTTAGCTTATGACCCCCGCGCCCATGTTCCGCAAAATCTTGATCGCCAATCGCGGCGAGATCGCCCGCCGCCTCATCCGCGCCTGCCAGGAGTTAGGGGCGCGGGCTGTCGCCATCTACTCCGAAGTGGACGCCGGCGCCCCCTGGGTGCGCGAAGCAGACGAAGCCTATCCTCTGCCCGGCGTGACGGCGACCGAAACCTACCTCAACCAGTCAGCCATCCTGGCCCTGGCGCGCCAGGCGGGTGCCGAGGCCATCCACCCCGGCTATGGTTTCCTGAGCGAAAACGCTCATTTTGCAGCTGCCTGCGGTACGGCCGGCCTGACCTTCATTGGCCCCACGCCGGCAGCCATGCACCTGTTGGGCAGCAAGGCGCGCGCGCGCGAAATTGGTCAACAGGTAGGCGTGCCGGTGACGCCGGGGATAGATGGGGCCGGTCTGACGCCGGCCGCGCTGCGCGAAGCGGCGCAGCGATTGGGCTTTCCCGTCCTGATCAAAGCCAGCGCCGGCGGCGGCGGCAAGGGGATGCGCGTGGTGTGGGACCCGGCCGACTTCCTCGATGCCTATCGCGCCGCCCAGAGCGAGGCTCAATCCTCCTTTGGCGATGATCACATCATCCTGGAAAAGTATTTCACGCAACTGCACCATGTCGAGGTGCAAATCCTGGGCGACCACCACGGGCGCACCCTGCACCTGTTCGAGCGCGAATGCTCGGTGCAGCGGCGGCATCAAAAGATCATCGAGGAGACCCCGGCTCCCTGCGTCAGCCCGGCCTTGCAGGCGCGCATCTGCCAGGCAGCACGCGATCTGGCTCAGGCGGCCGGCTACACCAGCGCCGGCACAGTCGAGTTTATGGTTACCGGCCCGGCCGAGTTCTATCTGCTGGAGATGAACACCCGGCTGCAAGTGGAGCACCCCATCACCGAATATGTCACCGGCCTGGACATTGCGGCCTGGCAAATTCGGATTGCGGCCGGCCAGCCCCTGCCCTTCTCCCAGGCCGAGGTAAGCCAGCGAGGGCACGCTCTGGAGTGCCGCCTCTATGCCGAAGACCCGGCCCACAACTTCCTGCCCTCGATTGGCAACATCACCGCCTATCAGTCCCCGGCCGGGCCGGGGGTGCGGGTGGACGATGGCATTGAAACAGGTAGCGCGGTGACCCCCTACTACGACCCCATGCTGGCCAAAGTGATCACCGGCGGCCAGGATCGCACTGAAGCCATCCGCAAGATGGTGCGCGCTCTGCGCCAGACGGTCATCCTGGGCGTGACCAGCAATATCCCTTACCTGCTGGACATCTTGCAGGAGGAGCGCTTCTTGCGAGGGGACACGCCCACCAGCTATTTGGCTACAACCTTCCCCAACTGGCAACCGGCCGTCGAACTGACAGACGATCTATGGCTGGCGATTGGAGTGCTGGAGGCGCTGAACCGAGGTGGCGGCCGGCCGGTGGGCGGCGCGCCGGCCGGCCCGGCTGCCCAACCCGACCCCTGGGCGCTGGTCAACGGCTGGCGCAATCTGTGAGCGCGCTGCTGCCCCTGGTCGTCAGCCTGGTCGGCTGACAGTATAATCCCATCACACGGTACAACCGTTAGATGTTCTGCAAGAGGAGCGTGGTATGTCTGACAACCGCAAGAAAGTGCGCGTGGCGATCATTGGGGTGGGCAATTGCGCCTCATCCCTGGTGCAGGGCGTGCAGCACTACCGCAACGCGCCACCGGATGCTGAAATTCCGGGGCTGATGCACGCCACAGTCGGCGGGTATCATATCAGCGATATTGAATTCTCGGCCGCCTTTGATGTCGTGACAACCAAAGTGGGGCTGGATTTGAGCGAAGCCATTGGCGCTTTCCCCAATAACACCATCAAGTTCGCCGATGTGCCTCATTTAGGGGTGCGCGTGGCGCGTGGCATGACCCACGATGGCCTGGGCCACTACCTGCGCACAGTGGTGGAAAAAGCGCCCGGCCCCACCGACAACATTGTCAAGATTCTCAAAGACACCGGCACAGACGTCGTGGTCAACTACCTGCCCGTCGGCTCCGAAATGGCGACCAAATGGTATGTGGAACAAGTTTTGGAGGCGGGTTGCGCGTTTGTCAATGGCATTCCCGTTTTCATTGCCAGCTCCGACTACTGGAATCGGCGCTTTGCCGAGCGCGGCCTGCCGGTCATTGGCGACGACATCAAGAGCCAGGTGGGGGCTACCATCACCCATCGTGTTTTGGTGAACCTGTTCAAGGATCGCGGCGTGCACCTCGACCGCACCTACCAGCTGAACTTCGGGGGCAACATGGATTTCTACAACATGCTGGAGCGGGACCGCCTGGAGTCGAAGAAAATCTCCAAGACCGGGGCAGTCACCAGTCAGTTGCCCTATGAGATCGCGCCCGACGATGTTCACGTTGGCCCCAGCGACTATGTGCCCTGGTTGACGGATCGCAAATGGTGCCACATCCGCATGGAAGGACGCGCCTTCGGTGATGTGCCCCTGAATCTGGAGCTCAAACTGGAGGTGTGGGATTCGCCCAATTCGGCCGGGGTGGTCATCGATGCCGTGCGCTGCGCCAAACTGGCTCTGGATCGCGGCCTGGGTGGCGCGCTGATCGCCCCCTCGTCATATTTCATGAAAACACCGCCGCAACAGTTCACCGATGACATAGCACGACAGATGACCGAGGCGTTCATCGCCGGTCAGGCATAGCGTAGCTGGCTTATCGGGTTAGGGCCGGCCGGAGCAGGCAACATGAATAAGATTCGCACGATTGTGATCAAAGAGTGGGCTGAAGTTTTTCGCAACCGCCTGGTGCTGCTCTCGGTTGTCTTTGTGCCGCTGTTGCTGGCCGCTTTGCCGCTTGTCGTCATCACCATTATGAACAGCGCCAATTTGAACATGGACGACGAGGCCATGCAACGAGAACTGTCGGAAGTGCCGGGGACTGCCCTGGAGCAGCTATGTGAAGGGCTGAGCGCCAGTGACTGTCTGCAAGCCTATATGCTCAACATCTTCACCCTGCTCTTCCTCATTATTCCGGTCATGGTTCCTGTCACCATTGCCGCCTACAGCGTGGTGGGGGAGAAAACAACGCGCAGCCTGGAGCCATTATTAGCCACCCCCATCACCACCCTACAACTGTTGATGGGCAAAGCGCTGGCGGCAGTGGGGCCGGCCGTTGGGGCCACCTGGCTGGCGTATGGGTTGTATCTGATCGTTGCTCGCTTCACCGTCTCCCCCACCATCTTCGCCATGGCTGCCTCTCCCTTGTGGTTGTTGGCTATTGGGGTGGTGGCCCCGCTTCTTTCCTGGCTCTCCGTCATCTTCGCCCTCATGATCTCCTCGCGCGTCACCGACCCCCGTGTGGCGGAACAGCTGGCCGGCATGGTGGTCTTGCCCATCATCCTGGTGCTGGTGGGGCAGGCGCTGGGGCTGATTCTCATCAATCAGCAGATCATCATTCTCTTTGGGTTGGTGGTGGCGGCCCTCGATCTGGTGCTAACCTACTTTGCCGCCAGCCTCTTTGAGCGCGAAAATATCTTAACGCGTTGGAAATAGGGAGCGCGTCATGCTGGATAAAGGCTTGACCGTCTTGGCGCTGGTGACAGCAGCGCTGACTGTTCGGGCGGAGTACACCGGCCCGGCCTGGCAGATCTATCTGTTCAAGCCGCTCACCATGCTGCTGATCATCACTCTGGCCGCACACCAGCCCCACCCGCCGGGCCGCCCTCACGTCCGCCGCGCGCTGCTCCTGGGCCTGCTTTTCTCATTGGGGGGTGACATTTTGCTCATGTTGCCCTATGACCTCTTCATCTGGGGGTTGGTCAGCTTTCTGATCGCCCACCTGTGGTACATTCGCGCCTTCTGGAGCGGGGCGCGCCCCTGGCAACCCCTGTTATGGCTGGCGGTGTATGGGGCGGCGGTCTTTTTCTGGCTACGCCCCGGCCTGGGAGCGCTGCAATTACCCGTGTTGATCTACATCGGGGTGATCCTGACCATGTTGTGGCAGGCGTGGCAACAGGCCCAGGCCGGTCATCCCGGCGCACGTTGGGCCTTGATTGGGGCGGCGCTCTTCGTGCTGTCCGATACGTTTCTGGCCTTCAACCGCTTCAGCGCCCCCTTTGCCGCGGCCCGTCTGGCAACTCTGGCTACCTACTTTACGGCGCAGTGGTTCATCGCCGCCTCGTTGCGTCCCCGGCCGGCCGGCTCCCCGGCCCAACCAGCCGTCACCTGAGATTCAGGGCAATTGTTCACACACCACCCCATCACCGCCTCCATCCAGCTGGTGGCTATCCTCCCCCACCTGCTCCCAGCAGAAGTCAAAACAGGCTTGGGCCTCGGCCTGGGTACGAAAGTCGGAACAGTTGTAGGCGTTGCGGTTACAGATGAGGCAGCCGGCCGGCGCGGCCTCCTCCGCCTCTTCCGCCAGGTCAGATAGACCCCACAAACCCTGGCCTGCTTCTCGGGCCTGGTGCTGCAAATCGCTGAACAAAGTCTGTTGCGACACATCAGGTGGGAAGGTGACCAGGCGGGCGTATCCCCGACGTAACAACTCCGCATTGACAAAAATCCCTGGCTGAATATAGACATAGCGCAGCAGCCGGCCGAAGCTGTCTGTCTCCGAGACATCCCGCACCAGGATCACCGTCTGGCCTTCCACCAGGCGACGGTTTTCCTCACGCGCTTCCTGATAGTAGGGTTCATCCCGTTCCGGCGCATCCACTCCGATGTAACGCACCCGCGCCACCCCACCCGCCAGGACAACATCAATGGTATCGCCATCAATGACCGTTTGCACCACGGCACGCTCGCCGGCCGGAATGACATAGAGCGTGGGGCCAACGGCCGGCGCAGCCGGGTCAACCGCAGCCAGTTCAAGACAGGCACTCAGGCCGAGCAGCCAGACTACCCCCGCAACCAGCCAGACCCACCGGCCGGCCATGAGACGCATACCGTCAGGTTTCATCACCTTATGTCCTCCTTCACCCCATGAGTTGACGCAGCCGTGTCCCATTCGGCGCCAGCCGCTGCGCCACGTTCACGGCGGACAGGATGGCGCTCTCATGGCAATCCACATCGTGGGTGTACATGCCGGCCAGCCAGAGATTGTGCCGCCCCTGGTGCGCCTGCACCACCTTTTGCGAGGCAAAATGGGCGGCGTTGATCGCCGGATGCCAGTAGGTTGCCTGGGCATATAGGGGAGCGGGTAGGGTGGTGGCAAAGGTGACCCAGCTCTTAAACACGGGGCGGTGGGGTGCGCGCCATGTTTTCCAAACGGTGGTGGCGGCGTGTCGCCCGTCGTAATGAATGTTGACCACCGACCAATCACGCCGATCAGGCGGCATCAGCCGGGTATCGCCGTGAATGGCGATATGGGTGGGGAAATAGGTCTGGCGCGCCAGAGCAGCCTGGACTGGGGCAGCTTCTTCCACGCCGGCTAACAGACGGCCGGCCGTCAGGGCATCCGTCGCCAATACCACATGATCAAATGTCCAGGCGTTACCCTGGTGGTCGGTCACGGCATAGTCGCCGGCCGGGGTGCGGTTCAGGCGCACAATCTCCCCGGCCGGCCGCAAGGTGGTGTGTGTCAGCTCACCCATGAGCGCCTGGATATAAGTTTGGGCCCCTCCAACAATGTCCCACCAGTAAAATGGACGCAGGCCGGCCGGTTGGTGCAGATAAGCGTAACGCAGAGCGTTATAGGCGATGAAGTCGCGGAAGGCTCCCGGTTCCACGCCCCAGCCCGCCGACAAAAAGGGGTAGAAAAACGCCTCCTTAAAGGAGCGCGTCAGATACAGACCTTCGACAAATTGCGCCAGTGTCGTCTGTGTATCGCGGGCCTCCATCACCGACCGCACCCGGCGCAAAACATGGCGGAACTGCAACAAGGTCAGCAGGCCCCCTGGCGTGAAACTGGCCCAGCGCACCTTACCCTGTCGCTGGGGCGGCAAAACGGTTGTCGTGCGCCGGCCGGCAGCATAAAAGGTGACAGACATCGGATAGCGCAGCAAGGGCACACGCAAATGCCTGAGCAAACGCAGAAAAGTGGGGAACATTTCCGCCGATACAAACTCGAAGCCGCCATCCAGGGCCGCACGCTGACCGTCCACCTCCACCTGGTAGGTATCGGCGTGGCCGCCCCAACGCGCTTCTTTTTCAAACACCGTCACCGCGTGGGCTTCTTCCAGTAACCAGGCTGTCGTTAACCCGGCCCCACCCGCGCCTACTATCGCTATGCGCATTCCATTCACTCCCAGGCAATCCGACCGGCCGGCGCTCAACAACAAAAAAGCTGTCCCGGCGTCCTGCGAGACAGCTTTCATGTTCGGGTCTGCCATGTGTCGGGGTGACCGGATTTGAACCGATGACCTCTTCGACCCGAACGAAGCGCGCTACCAAGCTGCGCTACACCCCGATCAAGCCCATTATAAACCAGGCCGGCCGAAACGCCAAACGCCCATTTTCATGTATCCGTTTTCTCGTGGTTTGAAATGTATTCCAGCGCCGCCCGGGTTATGAAACCAGACCGTGTTGCGCCATAGTCGGTGGCATACTTATCCATCAAAACCAGAACCCGCTCAGGCAAGGTGATGTTGACGCGCTTCATCTTGCCAGACAACCTGGTCATATCCACCGTCACAACGGCCCAAACCCCACCGGCGTAATCGGGATTGGATTGATGGTATTCTAGCGGGAGCGGCATGGGAATCGCTTCCCCGTCCAATAACAACCCTTCCAGATGGCATTCGATGGCTTCAACGGCCGCCCGTAAACTTTCGTCCAGCGTTGCGCCGGCGCTGAAGCAGCCAGGGATATCAGGAACCGTAACCCCGTAATCGCTGATGGCGTCTTGATGAATGACAACCGGGTAATACATGATGGCTCACTCTTTCTCCGCCCAAACCCAACCGGCCTGGCGGTAAATACGCCGCACTGGCCCACGCGGCAAATCTCGTTTAGGGTGAGGCACTATCACTCGACCGGACTTCAGCGGGTGCTTGAAACGGTAATGGCTACCCTGTACATGCACCAACACCCAACCATCGGCTTCCCATTTGCTACCGATCTCACGGCTGTTCACACGTTAATTATACACACTACCCACACCCTATCAATAGACCATTCCCCGACTGCGCCACAGGCAGCGGCCGGCGGCCGCCCCCCAAACTGCTGCGCCGAAAGGTTGTATTGTTCGCTCAATCCGTCTATAATGTGACGGTCTGTAGTCGTGGAGGCAGACACACCATCTAAGGGATATGTCGATGCAAGATGACCATGTCATCGTCACAATCCATCACCCCAGCGCGGCCCGGCCGGTGGCCCAGATTGCGTTGAACGGCTACAACATCCCGTCGGGGGGCGTCTTCGGAACCAGCGGCCCGATGCGCAGTTTCAAGCTACTCGATCACGCCCACGCTGATGCCCTGCGAGCCTATTGGGCCAGCCAAACCCCACTCCTGCTACGAGATGGTGAGGGTGGGGAGGCCACTATTCGCATCTACGCTCTGCCGGCCACACCCGATAGTCTGGGGCTGGTGGAATTCACCCGCTAACACGACGCTCCTCTCCCCGTCTGCCGCTGACAACCTGATAACCCGATGAACAACCGGCGCTGAAGGCGTCAGCCAGTTGTGCGCCCAATCCCACCCACAGGAATGTGTGATGCCTGACTCGCTTAAAATCCTATTCATCAGCGCGGAGGTAGCCCCCTTTGCCAAACAAGGCGGCCTGGGGGATGTGGCCGGCTCGCTGCCCAAAGCCTTGCGCGCCCTGGGGCACGATGTGCGGGTGGCGCTGCCGGCTTACGCCAACATTGAGCGGGGCTATCCCAACGTCCAGCCTATGTCTGGCGCCTTGCAGGTTCCGGTACGCCAAACTATCTTGCCGGCCGGGGTCTTCCACAGCCTCTTACCCGGCTCAGATGTACCCGTTTATTTCATCGCCGAGCGCAATCTCTTCAACCGGCCCCACATTTACGGCTACCAGGATGATCCCTATCGCTTTGCCTTCTTCAGCCGGGCGGCGCTGGAGCTAACTCTAGCGCTGGAGTGGCGGCCGGACATCATCCATGCCCACGATTGGCACACAGCCCCAGCCATCGCCTGGCTGGCAACCACCGGCTGGAGCGATCCCCGTCTGTACTACATTCCCACCATCTTCACCATCCACAACCTGGCCCATCAGGGGCGCACCAGCCGCGACATCTGGGACTATCTGCGCGTTCAGACCCACTCCCTGAGGGAAGAGGGGCCGGGTGAGGTCAACTTCATGGCGCGCGGCATCTACCACGCCACCGCCATCACCACCGTCAGCCCCACCTATGCCCGTGAGATCATGACCCCCGATGGCGGGGCTTATCTGGACGGCCTGCTGCGCCATCGCAGCCAGGATGTCCACGGCATTTTGAACGGCATCGACAACGACGTTTGGGACCCGGCCACCGATCCCCGGCTGCCGGTGCATTTTGACCGCGATTCACTCGACCAACGCCACCAGCTGCGGCGCACGCTGCAAGAGTGGCTTGGCCTGCCCCAGGTGGACAACATTCCCCTGGTGGGCATGATCACCCGTCTCGATTGGCAAAAAGGATTAGACCTGATGGGCGAGGTTGTCCACCGCCTGATGAATAACTGGGCTGGTGAGACGCAATTGGTCGTCCTGGGCAGCGGCGCGCCCGAGTATGAAAGTATGCTGGCGCGGCTGGCCAGCTACCACCACCGCAAAATGGTGGCGGTTCTGGAGTATAACGCCGGCCTGGCCCCGCTGATCTACGGCGGGGCGGACATCTTTCTCATGCCTTCCCGTTTTGAACCGTGTGGCCTGAGCCAGATGATCGCCATGCGTTATGGCTGCGTGCCGGTGGTGCGCGCCACCGGCGGCCTGGAGGACACCATCTGGGATGGGGTCACCGGCTTTAAGTTCTATGATTACCATGTGGAGGCTTTCTGGCACGCGCTGGCCCGCGCCATCTATGTTTACAATGTGGACAAACCCCGCTGGTCGGAAATTCAGCGCGCCGGGATGCAGGCGGATTTTGGCTGGGAACGTTCCGCCCTCGCCTATGAGCAACTCTACCGTCAGGCGTTAGCGCGCCACGGGCAGGCCTGATAGACCCCGGCCGGGAGCGGCAACCCTAATCGAGGAAATGGTTATGAGCACCAAGATGTATCTGGCCCTGGCTTTGCACAACCATCAGCCGGTGGGCAACTTTGACAATGTTTTTGAAGAAGCGTATCAAAAATCATATCTCCCCATGTTGCAAGCGCTGGAGCGCCACCCCGGCGTGCGCCTGGCCGTGCACAATACCGGCTGTCTGCTGGATTGGCTGGTTGTAGCTCACCCGGAGTACATCGAACGGCTGGCAGCGCTGGCAGGGCGCGGGCAGGTGGAAATCATGACCGGCGGCTATTACGAACCCATTCTCGTCTCGCTGCCGGATAAAGATAAGCAAGGGCAGATCAAAAAGCTAACCAAGACGGTTAAAAAACTGTTTGGCTACCACGCCGTTGGGGCCTGGCTGGCGGAGCGGGTGTGGGAACCCCATCTTCCCACACCGTTGCACCGGGCCGGCGTCCAGTACACGATTGTGGACGACACCCATTTCCGTTACGCCGGTCTGGATGATGATGATATGCTGGGCTATTACGTCACGGAAGATCAGGGCAATCCCCTCAAGGTTTTTGCCACCGCCAAACAGCTGCGCTACACCATTCCCTGGGCCCCGGTGGAAGAGGTGATCGGCTGGCTGCACGACCAGGCTACACGTGACCTGCCGCTCTATCGCGGCCGGCCGCGCGTGGCGGTTATGGGTGACGACGGGGAAAAATTTGGCCTGTGGCCGCGCACCTACAAGCATTGCTGGGAAGATGGCTGGGTGGATCGCCTCTTCAGCGCCCTGGAAGCCAACCAGGCGTGGCTGGAAACCATTCCGCCGGCCGAGGCGGCCGCCAATCTGCCGTCCCTGGGACAAATTTACATGACCGCCGCCTCCTACGACGAGATGACGGAGTGGGCCTTGCCAGGTCACAGTTCGGCCGAGATCATCCACTTGAAACACGACTTGCAGGCGGCCGGCCGGCACGACATTCTCCAATTTGTCAAAGGGGGCTTGTGGCGCGGTTTCATGGCCAAATACCCCGAAGTCAACCAGATGCACAAAAAAGCGCTCGCCGTCAGCGCCCAGGTGCGCGCCATGCAGGACAAAAAAGCGCGTCGGGCGGCGCGCGACCATCTGTGGGCCGCTCAATGCAACTGTGGTTACTGGCACGGCCTCTTTGGCGGCATCTATCTCTTTCACATTCGCGGCATTAACTACCGCAACCTGATCGCCGCCGAGGCTCTGGCGGAAGCCGACCAGGGGGTGAGCCACAGCGTCAGCGTGACGGAGGAGGATTTCAGCCGCAACGGGGAGAAGGAGCTGCTGTTACGCAACGGTCAGCAGTGGTTGTTGCTGACGCCAACTCGTGGGGGGGCCATTGTGGAATGGGATTTCCGCGCTGCCCCCTACAATCTGCTCAACACCATGACCCGGCGCGAAGAAAGCTATCATCCCGCCATCCAAGAAGCGGCCGCCAGAGGGACGCTGCAACTCAGCACAGCCGAAGGGGCGGTGGAAAACGTCCACTCCGAAGCCGTCAAGGTGCGGGAATGGGGCCTGGAGCATAAATTGGCCCACGACCACTACCGGCGGGCGGCGCTGCACGATCTCCTCCTGCCGTCAGATGTCACGCCGACCGCTTACACGCGCCACACCGGCGCGCCGGGCGACCTGGTCAACCAATCTTACCACGCCGACTGGGAAGGGGATGAACAGGCGCTGCAGGTGACGCTGAGCGCCGTTGGCCTTGTGGACGGTGCGCCGCTGGCGGTGCACAAAAGCCTCACCTTGCAGGCGGATTCAGCCGCCCTGGATGTGCACTATCAACTGACCAACCCCGGCGACCGGCAGCTGCGTCTACGCTTTGGAGTGGAGAACAACTGGGGGCTGGAAGGGGGGCAAGACCCTCTGACCTACTTCGAGGGGCTGGAGACGCCGGCCGGGGAGCGCCAATACCCCGGCCGGGCCGGAACGGCCAGCAGCGTCAGCCACTTTGCTCTGGTGAGCGCGATCATCACGGTGCGCACGCGCGTGGCGCTGACATTGGATCGGCCGGCCGACGTGTGGTGGTTCCCGCTGGAAACCGTCACCAACTCTGAGGCGGGCTACGAAGCCAATTATCAGGGCACGGCGGTGCTGACTTCCTGGCTACTCGATCTGGCCCCCGGTGAAGTGTGGCAGACGCACCTGCGCTTCGACCTGGCGCGACTACCCGATTGATGGCCTCGTCAACCCGCGCTGACAGCTTAACGTCCGATGGCATCATCCGCAGCTATCTGGTTCTGAGCGGGCTGTACACCCTGTCCACCTCCATCATCTGGGGGGTCAACACCCTTTTTTTGCTAGACGCCGGTCTGACAGTGTTCCAGGTTTTCCTGGCCAACGCCATTTTCACCGGCAGCATGGCGCTGTTTGAGATTCCCACCGGCGTGCTGGCGGATACCCGCGGCCGGCGGCTCTCCTTTCTTCTCAGCATTTTGGTGTTGCTCATCGGCACGTTGGGCTATGTGACGGCGGCCGAAATTGGCGGTGGCCTTGTGCTGGTCAGCGCCATGTCGGTCATCCTCGGCCTGGGTTATACCTTCTACTCTGGGGCTACCGAAGCGTGGCTGGTGGATGCCCTGACAGCACGCGGGTTTCACGGCCGGCTCGATCAGGTGTTTGCGCGCAGCGCGACCCTGTCTGGTTTTGCCATGTTGGTGGGCACGGTCGGCGGCGGCTTATTAGGCACGTTGGATCTGTCGATTCCCTATCTAGTGCGCGCCGGGCTGCTGGCAGCTGTTCTTATCACCGCTTTTTGGCGCATGTATGACATCGGCTTCAGCCCGGCGCCGATTCCCAGGCGCGCTCTGCCGGCGGCCATGCGTCGCCTAGCCGTCTCCAGCATCGCCTATGGCTGGCAGGTGCGACCGGTGCGGCTGCTCATCCTGGCGTCGGCCGCCCAGGCAGCAGTATTGGGTTGGGGTTTCTACGCCTGGCAGCCCTACTTTCTGGAGCTGCTAGGGCTGAACGCGCCCTGGGTAGCAGGCATCATTGCCGCCCTGGTGGCTCTGGCGGGCGTGGCGGGCAATACCCTGGTGGAACCGGCCCGGCGCATCTTTCACCGCCGCACCAGTTTGCTGCTGGCGGCCGGCGCTGTTATGACTCTCGCCACGGTGGTGGTGGGGCTGGCTGGCAACTTCTGGTGGGCGGTGGCCGCCTATCTGGTCGGTTCTGTAGCCTTCGGCGCTATCGGCCCGGTGCGTCAGGCTTTCATCCACCAGCTTATTCCTTCGGAACAGCGCGCCACCGTCATTTCCTTCGATTCTCTGGTGAGCAATGGGGCGGGCGTCGGCGGTCAGGCCGGGTTGGGGTATGTGGCCCAAACCTACTCCTTCGGAGCGGGTTATGTCATTTCCGGGTTGATCATTGGATTGATGTTGCCGGCCTATGTGGCCTTGCGCCGCCGCAACGCCGCCCCCGATGTCATCCCCCCTGACTAACTTCAGGGGGTGACGGGGCGAACACGCAGGTTCGCCCCTACTGAGGCGACCGGCGTCTTGATATTCCCGCGGCAACGGGGTACGATCCTTTTAAGAACCCATCCGGCAAGGGGGCGCCACCTCAGGCGACGGCCGCACCCGCTCGTTACGCCGGGTGTGAACGGATGAAAGGCTTATGACGCTGCGTCGCATGCTTCCCTTTGTGTTGATCAATATCCTGGTCTCGGCGGTCGTAGTAGGCGCTGTGCTATCGCTGTGGGAGCAACGCAACCCACCCAACCAGGCGGCCGGCGTACCCACCGCTCTGGCAGAAGCCGGGGAATCTGACCTTGTCGGAGCGCCGCCGGCCGGCACCCCAACAACCGCCGAGGCCGCCCCGGCCGAACCCACCTCTGAACCGACTGACGCCTGCTTCACCACCTATGTCATTGCCATCGGCGACACCCTGGGTTCCATCAGCGTCGAGTTCGATGTCCCACTCAGCGACATCACGACGCACAACGGCATCACCGACCCCAATTTTGTCTCCGTCGGCCAGCAGCTGATCATCCCTCTGTGTGGCCTGGCTACGCCTACCCTGCCGCCAGAACCAACAGCCGCCCTCATTCCCACACCTCTGCCCACGGCCGCTTTTCAGCCGGGGGAGACCACCCTGCAAATTGCCGGGGTGGAGGGGGCCGGCGACCTGGCGAGCGAACGCCTGACCATTGCGAACAATGGCACAGCCGCCGTTATCTTGACGGGCTGGACACTGCGCGATGCGGCCGGGACAGTCTACACCTTCGGGCAAATCACTTTGTTTGGGGATGGGGCAGCCCTGACATTGCACACCGCCGCCGGCCCAGATAGCGCCACCGACCTCTATTGGGGCCTGGATGTAGCCGTCTGGGAAGCAGGCGAAACAGCTACCTTACTCGATTCGGCCGGCAATGTGCAGGCCACTTTCACCCTACCGTGATGTGGCCTGGGAGGAAAAAAGAAATGCAAGGCTTAATCTCACCCAAAGGCGAACTGTTTGCCTACCGCCGGGGCAATCGCCTCTACACGCTGGAGGATGAATTGACCGGAATCATCAGCCACGACACCATCACCGATCTGGCAGGCGTGCCCCGCTGGCGCATCCTGGGGGATGGCGTCTACACACTCGATGGGCTGGAAGCCATCGGCTACTTCGGCGCGCCTACCCCCAGTGCGTTCGACCGGTAAGTCGTTTTGATGACGCGGCGGCGGCCGGCGCGCCGGCCGCCGTCGCTTACAAGGAGAATCTTATGCGCCTGGGCGCTCACATCAGCACAGCCGGAGGAGCCTTTGAAGCTTTTCCCCGCGCCGCCGCCATCGGCTGCGACACCATGCTCATCTTCACCAAAAGCAATCGCCAATGGGCCGCCAAAGCGCTGAGCGCCGAGGAAATCGCACGCTTCCAGGCCGCCCGCGCCGCCCATCCCACCATCACCCCTGTCGCCGTTCACGCCAGTTATCTGATCAACGTCGGCTCCCCCGACCCGGCGCTGTGGCAGAAATCTTACGCTGCCCTACGCGACGAAACAGAGCGCGCTGAAGCGTTGGGGGTGGATTTTCTGACCTTCCATCCCGGCTCCTACATGGAGAGCGACGAGGCGATGGGGCTGGCTAAGATCGCCCGGGCCCTGACGCAACTCCTGGCGGAAACGGCCGGCTACCAGGTGCAAGTGTGCGTCGAGGTCATGGCCGGGCAGGGAACCAACCTGGGCCACCGCTTTGAACACATCGCCTATCTGTTGCAAACAGTCGACCGCCCAGAACGGCTGGGCGTGTGTTTCGACACCTGCCATGTTTTTGCCGCTGGCTATGACATTCGCACCCCGGCAAGCTACGCCGCCACGCTGCAAGAGTTCGACCGGGTGATCGGACTGGAGCACATTCGCTGTTTCCACTTCAACGACAGTCAAGGGGGGCTCGGCTCGCGCAAGGATCGGCATGAACATATTGGCCGGGGGGAAATCGGTCTGGCCGGTTTTGCCAACTTTATTCGCGACCCCCGCTGGGCTGATTTTGCCGCTCATCTGGAAACGCCCAAAACGGAGACCGGCCCGGATGGGGTCGAGGTGGAGATGGACCCGGTCAATCTGGAAGCGTTGCGTAGCCTGAATCAGTTATAGCGTGCGCCCATGTGGATCATTGATGCCCATCTGGACCTGGCCTACAACGCCCTGCACTTTGGGCGGGACGTGCGCCGGCCGGTAGCTGACATTCGCGCTGCCGAAGCGGAAACCCCCTGCCCCAACGGTGTAGCCGTCGTTGCCATTCCTGAACTGCTGCGCGCCGGCGTGGGCATCCTCTTTGGCTCCCTCTTCGCCATGCCTGCTTCGCGTCGCCGCACCACCCACGCCAGCCCGGTCGTCTACAACGACCGCCTGCCCTGGCCGCAACGGCAGGCCGGGGCGCACGCCAGCGCCATGCGCCAGCTCGACTACTACCACCGGCTGGCGGATGAGGATGAACGAGTGATCCTGGTGCAAAGCTGGGGGGATGTGGAACAGGTGCAAGCCACCCATGGCAGCAACCACCCCCGCCTGGGGATCGTGCCCAGCATGGAGGGAGCTGATCCAATTCGCGATCCGGCCGAAATCGAGTTGTGGTACGAACGAGGGGTGCGCATGGTCGGCCCGGCCTGGGACGACACCCGCTATGCGCCGGGGCAGTGGCAGGCAGGCGGCCGGCTGCCGCAAGACGGCCGGCGTCTGCTGGAGCGCATGGCTGACCTCGGTCTGGCCGTCGACCTGACCCACATGGCAGAAGCCGCTGCCCTGGAAACGCTGGAAAGCTATGCCGGGCCGGTCATCGCCACCCACTGCAACGCCCGCGCCCTGACGCCCACTCCCCGCCACCTCAGCGACACCCTAATCCGCCGTCTGGCGGAGCGCGAGGGAGTCATCGGCGTTGTCCTCTACAATGTTTTTCTGCGGCCCGACCACGCGCCGGGCGAGGCCAAAGAGCGCGTCACCGGCGACCATGTTGTAGCCCATATCGACCACATTTGCCAGCTAACCGGCACGGCCGCTTACGTTGGTTTGGGGAGTGATTGGGACGGGGGTTTTGGAGCGGCCGACATTCCGGCCGGCTTCGATACCATAGCCGATCTGCCCCGCGTCGCCGATCTCCTGGTCGCCCGCGGCTACACCCCGGCCGACATCCAGGCCATCATGGGGGGCAACTGGAGTCGCGTCTTGCGCGCCACGCTACCGGGGTGAGGGCCTTGCCACCAGCTCCTGCTCCAACAGAGGGATCAAAGCGTGCAGAGACGCCACACGGTGCGCGGCGCAACGAAAATCCGCCTGCGCCGTTTGGGCGTGGGGAATGGCGATCACCAGCATACCGGCCGCCGCTGCGGCGCGACACCCCAGATGAGAATCTTCCACCGCCAGACAGTGCTGCGGCTCCACCCCCAACCGCTCCGCCGCCAGCCAATAGACATCCGGGGCGGGTTTGGGAGCCGTCACCTCATCACCACCGGCAATGGCGCGGCAATCCTGGCGCAGACCCAGGCGCTCCAGGGCGTGCTCGGCATACAGGCGTTCGCTGTTGGTGGCTACGCCCCAGGGAATGGCGTGCTGTCGCAACCACTGGCGCACCTCATATACCCCCGGCATGGGGGGAAAGCCGCGCAACCATTCCACCTCCCAGGCAGCTGTTAGCCGTCGCTCCATCTCCATTTCTGAAATGGGCAGGGCATACATCTGGCGCACCACGCTTAGACCATGATCGGCCCGCCGGCCGATCACCTGTCCATATTGCGCCTCATTCATGCTGTAACCAAAATCCTGCAAAAATGCGTTCCAGATACGCTGCGAAGCCCGCTCCGAGTCAATCAGGGTTCCGTCGAGATCAAAGACAATGTGGGTTAAGGTCATACCGAATCTATCTCTGGCCGGTTGCGTTCAAGTCTGGGAGGGTGCGCTCCCGTTTTCACGGGGGGGGCTCCCGTTTTCACGGGAGGGGCGTGTACAAAACGCACCCGCACTCGACCAAAATGAATCTCATCCCCATCCCGCAAAATATGGGGGGCTAACCCCAGACGCTGCCCATTGACCAGGGTTCCATTGAGGCTGCCCTCATCGTACAACAAAAACAGGTCGTGGCTGTACACCAGGCGGGCGTGCAAACGCGCCACCGTCGGATGTTGAAAGGCTACATCCACCCGCTCCACCTGGGACCCAATCACCAGAGCGTCGCCCGTCAGGGGAATGGGGCTGGGGTATTCGGGTGTATGCTCCAGGCCGACAAAATAAACGGCCGGCCGTGTCTCGCCCGGCGCGGCCGGCCGGGCCGAAACGGGATGGGGCGCTTCTTCTTTCAAAGCGACCGCCTGGGAAGCGGCGGCGCGACGACGACGCCACAACTTCCACCCTAAGATAAGCGCCAACACCCCGATCAAACCGCTGAGGCCCAGGCGCAAGGTGGTAGGGTTCAGACGAGTGCGCATCTCTTCCAGAGTCGCTACCCAGGTTGGCAGTGGGTAGGCCGCGCCATCCGCGTCGCCCGATACGGGCGGCGCAACGGCACCCGGCGTTGGGGTGACAGGGGGAACCGGCGTCGCCAGGCTGATGGTTTGCAAGCGGGGGGGAGTACGTCCGCTCAACCCCAACTCATCCACCACCTCCACCGCCAGCTGATACTCGCCGTCGCCCAGGCGGCTGATGTCCCATTCCAGGGTCAACTGGCCGGTTGCGTCCAGAAAAGGCGCACCTTGGGCCGGCTGCGGAAGATCGTTCACCAGCAGCGTGGCCGAAGCTAAGGTGCGGGGCTGGCCATCCGGCCACAACACCTGAACCGCCACCGCCGTTGTCGCCGGCGTGTAGGCTTCCACCGGTGCGGCCGCCTCGCCCTGACGCTCCACAACCGCAGTGGGTGCTACCCACTCCAGGCCGGGCGGTGCGATCTGCACCGTCAGGAGCGTCTCAACGCTGGCCTGACCCACTGTCAGGCGCAGACTGTGCTCGCCGCTCGTTGCCAATCGGGAGCGAAAACGCAGCTCACGCTGCTCAGCATTGCTCTTGATAGTGCGCCACAAGGGGTCGCTATCGGCAGCGGTGGGCATGTGGCGGGTGTAGCCACCGGTGGGCAGCGTTAACCCATTCATGTTGGTTAGCTCGGATGGGTCGGCAAAACTTCCCAAAATAGCCCCAAAGACCACCACGCGGCTCGCGTCCGCCAGAGCCAGTAAATCGGGGTAGCTGAGTTGTTCCCCCAGTCCGGCGGCGTCGCTGTAGAGCACAATAGCCTGATAGCGCGCCTCGATGGCGCGCTGACGCGCCTGCTCCAGGGCCAGGGTGAGCATGGCCTGAATGGGAGCGGCCGGCGGCAAATCGGTCGGGTTGTAATCGCCGATGGCCGCCACGACATCGGCCGGTGTGGTTGCCTCTTCCACCAAAAAGCGCGCCCCGTCGCCGGCCGGCACAATCACACTGATGCGATCCTGTCCGGTGCGACTCATGTAGGCATTGGCGTAGTCAGCCATGCTGGTGCGCACTTTGGCCAGGCGTGGAATATCCCCCACCAGATCGATACCGTCAATGGTGTCGTTGGCGTCAATGACAAAGGTCAGGTCAACGCCGCTAGGAATGGTCTGGAGGTTAAAATCGGGGACTTCGCGCCCATCTTCCGTCAGCTGCAAAGTGCTGAGATCCGCCCAGGCGTTGCCCAGTTCGTCACGAGCGATCAGACGCAGGCGAACAGTAGGGAAAGCGCTGGCGTCAACGGTTAAAAGTTCCAGCGAGGCCGGAGCATTACTTTGGGCTTCGGCCGGCCGGCCAACGCCCCAGATCAATGCCGCCAGGCACAAACAACCAGCCACAACGCGCCCCACCAACCGGCCCAAGGTTTAACCTCCGCCCGATGGCGTCGCATCGCCGGACAACAGGCGACTTACACCGTCGTAAGTTTCAAAAATCGCTTCCGAGGTGGAGATGTAGCCACTCAGCATTTTTTGCAGAATGGGAGAGAGGACATTTTCACTGTAGACCGCCCCCATCAAGGCCCCCTGCCCTTGTGGAAAAGCCCAGCGCCCCGGCCGCCTGACGCTGGCAAGAAGTTGGTCGACCAACCCGACTCCATAGTAAGCAGTCAGGGTTTGATCGCTGCCCGCCAGTGGCAAGGCGCGCCACAGCGTTTCAAAAGCCAGAGGGTCGGTCGGCGAACCCAACCGCAGGGGAAGGCTCATCTCTGGCTGAATGCCCAACCAGGCGGGGTAGCCGGCGTTGAACCAGTAATCCACAAAAGCCTGGGTTGGGGCCGGGTCGGCCACGGTGGTGATCCCCAGGTAGTTGAGTTCGCTGAAGTGGGCTGGCACGCCGTAGGTGATGGCGCCTGTCACCTGGGTCAGGAAACCGGTGTGGCGCGCCAGATAGGTGGGGTCGGCGCATTCGGGGCAACGCGGCGGGAAGTCAGGGTCCAGTCCCACCAGAGCCGAAAGGGCCGTCGGTTTGGCCATAATGATGGCGGTGCGGCCGGCCAGATACGCTTTCAAGGCGCTGATTTCCGTCTGATACCCCGGCGGGCTGTACTGGTTGACAATCCGATAGTAAAAGTCGAGGGTTTGCAGGCAGGCGGGATGTTGAAACTGCACCACACCCTCAGCATCGATCAACTGGCAGCTGTTGGCCAGAGCAAACTGTTCAAAGATACGCTGCGTATCGCGCACATTGGCGTCGGTTGAGACGACAAAACCGGTGATGACCTGCTCCAGGTTGTAAAACGTGGCCGCGGCAGTCAACATGTGCTCAAAGGTGGTCGGGGCCGGCAGACCAGCCTGGTCAAACCAATCCTGGCGATAGAGCAAAAGCTGCGCCCAACCATGGCTGGGAAGAGCTGCCGTCTGGCCATCCGACAGGGTTACCGGGGTCAGGGCGGCCGGGGCAAAGGTCTCGCGCCCTAAACGCTCCAACGCTGTGGTGGCCGCCTGGGGATCCAAAACCCCCTGTTGCGTCCAATAGAGGGTGTACTCCATGGGATGCAAAATGAGGTCGGGCAGGGTAGCGGAGAGGGCGGCGGTTTGCACCAGTTCCGGCAGGCGGGCCGTTTCGACGAACACCGTTTCCACCTGAATGCCCGATTGGGCGGTGAAATCCGCCCCCAGCTGCTGCATGGCGGCCACATGGCGCGGTGATGTTTCATCGATCCAGATGGTCACCTGGGCATTGACGCCGGGGCCGGCCGATTGGGTGACGCTCAAAGGCAGGCCGCCGGGGGTAGGGGTGGGCGCCGGCAACATCAGCGGCGGGGCGGCGGAGGCCTCAGCCTGGGCTGTTTGCGTTGCCAGGCGGGGCGGCTCGATCCAGCGCTCCAGGTCGTCGGCCTGACAGGCCGCCAAAACCGCCAGCGCCCAACCTAGCAGCCAGGCCACCACAACCCAACGCCGGCGTGGGATAAGGCGGCGCGAAGGAAAAAACATAGAGGGGGGATGGGACATAGGCGGCCGGATAAGAGG
Source organism: Anaerolineae bacterium (assembly GCA_034435495.1). Classification (GTDB taxonomy): domain Bacteria; phylum Chloroflexota; class Anaerolineae; order Promineifilales; family Promineifilaceae; genus DAOTXO01. The sequence goes on along the minus strand of DAOTXO010000075.1, from coordinate 7,826 downwards.
CGACATCACGCCTCTAGCGGTGGCGCTCCGCAATCAAGCGCAAACCGGTCAGAGTCAGCCACGGCTCGACATGCTGGATGATGGTGGTGTGGGCCTGGATCAGACCAATCAACCCGCCGGTCCCAATCACTGTGGGCTGAAGGTTCAACTCGGCCGCCAGCCGCGCCACCACGCCTTCCACCAGACTGACATAGCCGTAAATCAATCCCGACTGTACAGCGTGAATAGTGTTGCGCCCCAGCACCTGAGGCGGCGCTTCCAGAGCTACGCGACTGAGCTGGGCCGCACGCTGGGCCAGGGCGTCGGCCGCCAGACGCAAGCCGGGGGCGATGACCACCCCCAACAATTCCGCCTCGGCCGAAACGACATCGAAAGTGGTGGCGGTTCCCATGTCAATCACGATACACGGCCCACCATAGAGGTGGTGGGCGGCCACAGCATCCACGATGCGATCCGCCCCCACCTCTAATGGGTTTTCGGTGCGGATGGTGACGCCGGTGTCCAGGTCGTGGCGTACCTGCAACGCCTGCAAGCCCAAATAACGCTCCAAAAGTTCGGTGAACGTGCCGGTTAGCGGCGGAACCACACTGGCTAAGATGGCCTGTGAGATGGCCGGGCGACGCTGGTTCCCACCCAACAAGGTGTGCAGGGCGATCCAATATTCGTCGGCCGTCTTTTCATGCACGGTGCGCAAGCGCCACTGCACCTGCCAGGCGCGCCCATCCCATAAGCCGAGAGTTATGTTGGTGTTGCCAATATCGATTGCCAGTAACATCGGGCGGATTGTATAAAGGGGTTCCAGGCGCGGCAAGTCCCAAAACCCCCACGTATAGCGTTTGCCAATATAGCCGGCCGCCTGACTTAAGCGTATCGGTGTGTCCTACAACACCCCGCTATAGCTTACGCCGGCTCCACATTGCGCCAATAGGTGTTGCGCTCGCGCGACATATAGCCATATTCGACCATGGCCCGACGCAACGAGGCGCAATCTTCATGGTGGCGTCGGATAATCTCGTTCACTTCCAGCTCGTGGTAACGCACCCCCGGCTCAAATTTTTGCACCAGCCATTGCAAAATGACCTTGAACTTCTTTTCTTTGGCCGGCAACTCCCTGATGCGCTCTCCTTCCATGAAAGCGTCCAGGACTTTTTGCTCCCAGGCATCTTCGGATAAGGGGCGGGTCAGGGAAGCGATCTGCCCAACGGAGAACATGGTGCGACTCATCGACTCCAGGGCGCGAGTATTCAGGACGTAGAAATGGGTGTTGCCGGCCGGCCGCATCTGCACCAGCCCCAACTCACGCAGCTGCGCCAGATGATGAGAGACCGTCGGCTCCTTGACGCCCAACAACTCCGCCAACTCGCCCACGCTACGCTCGGCGTTAGCCAGCAAGCCAATGATCTTCAGCCGGGTTTCGTTGGCCAGACTTTTGAAAAAAGCCAGCAAGGTCTGAAACTGATCCTGTTCCACAGCACACCTCCATATATCTTGGTTCACCATCCAGGCGCGCCCGGCCCTTGATCCAGAGTACATTGGGCATGTTATTTAGGCGTGCCTCTAATTAGACCAGCGTCTAATTAGAAGTATATCGAATTAGTGGCCGATGTCAAGGGATCATGCAACCGGCAGCGTAGATGCGCTGTGTGAATAAGATTGGAAAAGGATAATTGCCACGGGTCAGTTTGTGGGCAGTCGGAAAGGCTTTGCTACAATGCCCCACAACAGTCACATACTAGGGATAGGTGAACGCTCAACATGCACCCCAGAACTGTCGTCATTACCGGGGCTAACTCCGGCATAGGCTTTGTCGCCGCGCGTGAAATCGCACGCCAGGGCGCGCAGGTGGTGATGGTGTGTCGCAACCCCCAGAAAGGGGCAGCCGCCCAAGAGGCCATCCGCCGCGCCACCGGCAACGACCGCATCCACCTCCTCCAGGCAGACCTTTCCAGCCAGGCCTCTATTCATCAGCTGGCCCTTGACCTGAAGCAACAGGTCGACCGCCTGGACGTGTTGGTGAACAACGCTGGCGGCATTTTTTATCGACGCCAGACCAGCGTGGATGGTCTGGAACTAACCTTCGCTCTGAATCATCTGGGATATTTTATGCTCACCTATCTGCTGCTCGACCTGCTGCAGGCGAGCGCGCCGGCCCGGGTGGTCAATGTCTCCTCAGAAGCACACCGCTACGCCCAACTGGACATGGAAGATTTGCAATATACGCAGCGACGCTACCGCGCCTTCCGCGCCTACAGCCAATCCAAACTGGCAAACATTCTTTTCACGGCCGAATTGGCGCGCCAGTTAGAAGGCCGCGGCGTGACCGTCAACGCTTTGCATCCCGGTTTTGTCAGCACCAACTTTGGAACCAACAATGGCTTGCTGTCACGGTTCTTTATGTGGGCCGTCTCACCCTTCGCCCTCAACGCTGACCAGGGAGCAGAGACCACGATCCATCTCGCTACTTCGCCGGCGGTGGAAGGCGTTACAGGGGAGTATTTCATCCAATGCGCCCCGGCCCAACCTGCACCCGTAGCAACCGATGTCGCCCGGCAACAACAGTTGTGGGCCAAAAGTCTGGCCCTGACCGCCCTGGGTTGAGGCTGAGCGAGGTAAGAGGATGCACCAACCGCCTGTCTGGCGTTCCCGTTGGTATACAGCCAGTTTGCTGACCTTATTGGGCTTACTGGGGGCCGGGGCGGAGTGGCGACCAGCCCAACCCCTCCAGGCTCAATCTCGCCCGCCGACGCACCCGGCCGGTAGCCTGGTCGCTTTGCCCATTGTGAGTCATCAGGCCACTTTTCCTGTGCCTCCTACCCCGCTTTTGTGCGGCTCTATCCCGGCCGACAGCGTGTTGGATCAACCTCTCTATCTGGTAACCTGCAATGTAACCGTGCCGGCCGGCGTGACGCTGACCGTGGAGCCGGGCGTGACCTTGCTCATCAACGACAGTGATCGTTACAGCATTACCGTTCACGGCGCGCTGATCATGAACGGGCTGGCGGAATACCCCATTGTGTTACGCTCCGTCAGCGACGACCCACCCCCAGGGGCATGGGGACGGCTTTATTTCACCCCCGGTAGCAGCGGCATCTTGCAAGGGGTGTATCTTCTCCACGGCGGTGCTTTCACCGCCGCCATCCAGGCCGAAGGCAGCAACCTGACCATTGCCGATAGCCTGATCGCCTGGAGCGCCGGCTACGGTGTGCAGGCACAGGAAAGCGACCTCAGTCTGACCAACACCACGATTGAGAACAACACCCTGGATGGAGTACGACTGGTTTCCACATCCGTCTCGTTCGAGGCCACGCTGCTTGACAACACTCTATCCCACAACGGTGGCCAGGCTGCTTATTTCATCTCGCCCACCGCCGCCAGCCAGTTGACCCTCAGCGGCAATGAGGGCGTTGGCAATGGGCTGAACACGCTGGCGCTGGAAGGGGTCTTCAGCGGCAATCTCAGCGCCAACGCCCTTCCTTACCAGGTACGTTTGTGGAATGCGCCGGCCGGATCGACGACCCACATCCATGTCGGCGCTATTTTCAAACAAGATTTAACCGCCAACGGCAGCCAGATCAACATCTACGGCGCGTTGGACGTTGTGGGCGCGGCGACCAACCCGGTGATCTTCACGTCGTTGCAGGATGATGCGGCCGGTGGAGACACCAATCAGGATCAGGGGCACACCACGCCCACCCCTGGCGACTGGCGTGGGTTGGTGGTACACCCCGGCGGCGAGCTGGTTATGACGCATGGGGTGGTGCGCTACGCCGGCTTTGGCGAGGTGGGACAGCTTCAGGTTTTAGATGCTCGCGTCGACCTCGACCACGCCACCCTCGAATATGGCCTGCAAAACGGACTGTACGCGGAAGACCCACTTCTGTTTGAGGTACGCCACAGCCAGTTTCGCCACAATGGCGAGCATGGGCTGCGTCTCTTCACCCCCACGCGGTATGTAGAGCCGGTGATCACTGATAATGTCTTCGATGCCAACACGGCGCATGGGGCGGACTTGATCATCAACGCCGGCGGCATTGGCGCGGGGCAAATCGCCAACAACCAGGGGCTGAACAATGGCACGGTGAATGGCATCTATCTGGAAGGATATATCACGGATACCGTCAGCCGGCTGGCGCTCAATCCCAACTTCCCCTATGTGATTTGGGCGCTCCACGTCAACCACGGCGCACATCTGACGTTGGAAGCGGGCGTGACGCTCAAATTCATCAACCGCGACTATCTACCCGGCAGTGGAACCGCTATCATCAGTGGCACGCTCGAAGCCATCGGCGAACCGCAGGCCCCGGTGATCTTCACATCGTATTGGGATGATACGGCCGGCGGCGACACAGATGGGGGCGGCGCTTCGGCCGGGGCGGCCGGCGACTGGCTGGGCCTGGTTATTCGCCAGGAAGATGGCGTGGCGGGTCAGTTCATCGCCCATGAGGCAATGATCGGATATGGCGGTAGCGCTGTCATTTTCAACGACGGCGGCTTTGTCAGCCTGACGCACACCGACCTCCACACCGGCCAGGGGAACGGCTACAGTGGTTGGGGGACATTCGATATTCGCCACACCACCATACGCGACCACGGTAGCTCTGGTCTGGTGTTGAGCGGCGAAGGTGTGGTGACCAACAGCAACATCCTGGACAATGGCAACTACGGCCTGTTGAACGCCTACGATGATGGCTCGCTGCTCTATCGTGCGCCCGCCACCCATAACTATTGGGGGGCTGTGACTGGGCCGGCTTATGATGGGTTGCCCTGTTTCCACGGTGAGCTACCCACCGGTAACGGGGAGCTCGTTAACTGCTCCGTGGCCTGGTTTCCCTTTTTACTGGTCCCAACTGCCGCCGGCCCCACAGCCCACCGGCCCTAGAGCCTAATACTCCACAATTAACTGCGGGGCCAGCGCGCCTGCCTCACCGCCATATAGCGTCAGGATGTCGGAAGCAAAGTTGAGCGGTGCGACAGCGCGCAGGCGAAATTGGGTGCGCCCGTTGAGGTTGAGATGCACCAGAGCGCTGGCCGGCAAAGGAATATCGACATATGCTCCATCGGCCGGCGGCGGCGCGCTGCTGGCGATCCCGTTAGCCGAAGCAGCCGCAAAATAGTCCTGACGCTCCAGAGCTGCACTGCCAAATGTTCCCGACCGAATATCCACCTGCAACCCGTTGACCGCGCCGGTCAGGCTCTGACGATAGAGGCGTAGCGTCGCCGCTGTGGGGGTGCTGTCGGGCGGCAACAGGCTGGTGTCAAAGGAGAGAATCAGGCGGTAGGTGTCGCTGTTGTACATGCCCTTGTCCCCCACCCGATGAAGCGTGGGGCTGAATCCGTCAATCGCATAACGCCCTACATAACCATCCTCGGCTGCCAGCGATAGCAACACCTGTTGGGTGGGGGGCACAATGGTGTAGATCGCCGTCTGGATGTCTTCGCTATTGCCGGCCAGATCGACGCTGTAAAAGGCTACGCTGCTCGTTTCCGTCAGGGTAAAGGGGGCGCTGTAAGAGGTAAAAGGCTCCCCATTCAGGCTATACCAGGTGGCCGCGGCCTCATTGGGTGTCAGAGTCACCGTCACGGCCCCGCTGTAGGTTCCGGCCGGCGGCGTAGCTGTGGTGACGGGCGGTGTGGTATCGGGTTCGTCCATCATAGGATGGGCAGCAAAGAAAGCCGCCAGCAAGGCGCTGGCGTCGGGGCCTTGTGGGTCAGTGTAGGAACCGCCGGCCAGACCGCCCGACCAGGCATGGCTCATCCCGTCAACATCGTACTTTTCCAGATACACCTGGCCCTGATCATCGGTGTACACGGCGTGGGTGTACGTCCGCCCCCCCGGCGCAACCCCGGTTTCTACCCACTCCGGGATGGCGTCGATCTCATCATCATCCACCCCATTCAGGGCCCAATCATTCGTTTGCGCCCATTGGGCAACCACCTGCTCGCCGTTGATGGGGTTGACGATGTAATCTGCCGTTCCATGCACCACCAGCGTCGGCAACGGGCGCGCATACACACCCATCACTTGATAGGCCGTCGTTCCCTGGCCGTTGGGTTCTGGCCCGCCGGAGGACATCGCCACAAAGGCCTGCCAGCTATTGGTGGCGGCCTGGAATTCCAGACCAGAGGCCACGCCGATGGCCGCGAACACGTCCGGGTAAGCCACCCCCAGATTCACCGCCATAGCCGCTCCAGACGAAAAGCCGGCCGCATAGAAGCGGTTGGCGTCCAGAGCAAATTCGGTTTCGGTGACGTCGATCATGCCCACCACATCCGCCAGTTCCCCGCTGCGCCCCTGGTTGACAACCTCGAACCAGTTCCAACACCGGGAGCTGTTGTTCACCAGGCGTTGTTCCGGGTAGAGAACGAAAAAGCTCTGGCTCTCCGCCCACAGATTCATCTGGGTGGCGCTGGCGAAGTCATCGGCGCTCTGAGTGCAACCATGCAGCATGACCACCAGGGGCAAGGGCGCGCCTGTATAACCGGCCGGCACAAAGAGCTTGTAGGTGTACCCATTGTAACTGCGGGTGAGGAAGTCACCGGCCTGAACTGGCGCGGTCAGGAACAGCCAGGCGGCACTCACCAGTAACCAATATACGCCACGACGCTTCCATTGCTTTTGCATGGTGCAACCCTCCATCTGGATTTCTCCTCAGCCTACCTGGTGCAAGTTACATGGGAGTTACACAGGTTGTTCGGCCGGCCGGGAGCCGGCGCTCCGGGGGTGGGAAAGTGGCTGGGGTGTTTCGGCCGGCCGAGAGCCAGCTTCTCTAGGGGCTTACGCCTCCCCGGCCTTGAGAAAGCGACTAAATTCCCGTTGGAACCGCCACGGTTCCGTCAGCGGTAACAGATGGCTGCTGTGGTTGAACTCGATCAATTCGCCCCGAGGCACACGCTCTGACACATACACCAGCTCACCCAGATGGAAGAGATCGTTCTTCAAACCCACCATGAAGGTGATGGGCACATCCAGCGTCGCCAGCGCCGCCCGCACATCGAACCGGCCGGTCAGATAGGCGCGCACACTCAACCATACGGCGTACCAGCAGTCGGCGGAGCTGACCCAGGGCGCCAGAGGCCGCAACGCCGGAGCGCCCAGCGCCAGGCCAGCCAACAGTTTGGCGCTGTTGGCGCTCAAGGAGTTTTGCAGCACCACCGTTAACAACATAAAGTGCAACTCTTTGTAATCGGCCGGCAAGGCGTCGAAAGGCGTGGCCGGGTCCAACTCCGCCCCCTGGGCTGTCAAAGCCTGAGCCAGCGTCACCAGGTCGCGCGCCATCAGATCGGGCGCATCGGCCATGACGGTGTGGGCCGGATGGTCGATATGCAAATAGCGCGCCACGCGCCCCACGCCAAAGCGCGCCAGATATTGCAACCCCACCAACGCCCCCATAGAAAGTCCACCCAACAACACCCGATCGTAACCCAGCTGCGCCAGAATATCTTCAACATCCTCAGCGTACTGTTCAAACACATCGTCAGCCCGCAAAGCCGCCTGACGTGACCGACCGTAGCCGCGAAAATCGGGCAAGATAAATTTCACCTGGGTTAGCTGGGGCCAGATAAGAGGCCAATAGGAGCGCGAGTCAAGCGCCAGGCCGTGGAGCAACACACACGGCCGCCCCCAGCCCACAGTACGCACATACACCGACTCGCCATCTCGCATCTTGAAATAAGGCATTTCAACCCTCCTTAAGTAGTTTGACAATGTTAAATTAGACTCATGAGAGCCATTGTTAGTAAAATTTGAAAATGAAAAAGAAAAAACTTCACGATTAGCCCAATGGGGGCTAAATGAAACAGCAATCGATAAATTAGGTGAATGGCTT
>DAOTXO010000074.1:0-22154 GCA_034435495.1 Anaerolineae bacterium | reverse complement strand
GACCGCGCCGGCCGCTGCCAGCCAGCGCCCCAACTTGCCAGAGACCATCACACCCTCCTGACGGAGCAACAGGCTCAAGAGAAAAATTTGTTGATGCTATTCTATAGCCATCGGAGGGGCCTTGTCAATCCCTCCGTTCATGCGATTACCCTGGCTGAGTGGCTGTTTCCAGAGTAGCCGTCGAGATGGGGATCCAAGCCATTTCGCGCGCATACTAAAAGCGAAATGCCATCGGCATTATCTCATCCCTGGCCACTACCGTTTTAACCAACATCTCTAGCAAAAGTAATTCACTGGCCACGAAATAAGGCGGCGCGGTTTGTCGTGGCTGCCACAAGGGCTGCTGGAGTTGAGCATAGGGGGGGATTTTTTCAACAGGGTCAATGATGGGGCCAGCATCCAGATAAATCAGTCCCGTTTGCGGCAAGCTCAACACTCCCATGAATTCTGTTCCTTGTGCAGATATTGGTCAACCGATTCGACTGTTTGGAACAGGCGTTGTCCTGGCGCTGTGGCCAACATATCTCTATCAGCGCCCAAAGCGTTTTAGAGGCGGGCTGGATCGGTCAGTGGGGTGGCGTTTAGGTCTGGCTCAACCGACAGCCACGCACTGGCAGCGGGATGAATGGGAATGGTAGTCAAGCGATTCGGGGTCTATCTCATCAACTAAAGCTCTTTCAGCCAAAGCCAGGCTGTGAGTGATTTGCTTTGCCCTTTTAGGGCAAGTAGTTACCGGAAAGTAAAGTTGTGTCTCAATCCACCTTATTGCCGCCGTTTGCGGCCCTGACTGGGGGGCACGTTACCCATCATAGCTGTCCGGCGGCCAGGGCGGCCGCTGTTTGGGCGCGCAGGGTGCGGAGGTGGGTCAGGGTGTCGTGGGCGCGGGCGACCCAGGGGTCAAGCCAGGGTGTCAGGTGGGGGTGACTGGCGGCCAGTCGAAGGTAGGCATCGTGATGGGTTTGCGCCAGTTGCAGCAGAGCTTCCCATAAGGCGATTATGGCATCATACCGGCCGGCGCTGCGCAATAAGTTGAGCAGCATCAGCCGCCGGCCGCCAAAGCCACAGGGCAGACTGTGGGTTTGCGCCAGCCGGCCGATGGTGCGCCGCCCCAGATAAAACCCGGCATAAGGTGGAGTGGTCAACCAGTCAGCGATATTCCCCAGCGTGGTTTGGGGGTCTTCCCAGGCCGGGGCAGTCGGCAGCTGCCCATCAGCCAGCGGCTGCACCGGAGTGGCGGCTGGCCAATCAGCCAGGTGCGCCGCCACCCACTCCCAGATAAAGCTTCCCAGGGCGGTGTAGAAAGGATCGGGTTGCTCCTGCAGGGCTACCACCAGCGGTGGTAGCCAGGGCAACAGGGCGTGACGCAGAAAATACGCCTGATGGGCTTGCAGTTGCTGAGCGGCCGGGGTGGGGTGCGCCGCCGCTTCTGCCTGGCACAGATGCGCCAGATAGGCCAGTTCATGCCCCAGATGATCGGCTGGAGTAGGCGACCAGAATCCCAGGCTACCGTACAACGCCTGCGCTGCCTCCGTCACCGGCCCTTCCAACTGTCCGGCCGGATCGAGAAACACCGAGGCGTAAGGGGCGAGATCATACTGCCACAGGGCATGGTGAGCCGCTGCGTCAGCGTCGGCCAGGAGTAGCGTTGCGGCCCGGCCGGCGTCTTCATCCCGTTGCGTCAGCGCCGCCTGAAGTGGGGCCAGCGCCGCCAGGTAGGGGCGTATTTCTGGCGTCACGCCCTGCAACACCAACTGGCTGAGCAACGTGTAGCCGTGTTGGCGCGCCTGGGCCAGTTGCGCCGGAGTCAAGGTGATAGTCGGCTCCACGATCATGGCTGGGAGATGGTTGACGGGCGCACGATCGGCAGGCCGGCCAGCGCCCAGTCACGCATGCCCCCTTGTAGATTGATCACCTCGCTCGCGCCGCGCGCCTGCAAGATGCTGGCTCCAATAGCTGAGCGGTTGCCCGAACGACACACCAGCGCCAGCGGCTTGCCATTGATCAGGCCGGGCGCTGCCTCCCAGAGGTAGCCCAACATGAGGTGATGCGCGCCGGGAATATGCCCTTCTTCCCACTCCGTCTGTCCGCGTACATCCACCACATCGACCTCACCGCGAAAAATGCGCGACGCCAGGCGATCGGGCGTTTCAACCGCGTAAGTTTGTAGCCGGTGGCCGCTTTCTGCCAGTGTCTCAATCGCTTCTGGTTCAAAGTAGCCGGCGATGTGGTCGATTCCAATGTAGGTCAGATCGCGCACCGCAGTGGGCATATCCTGGCCGGCGATCAGCAGGTAGATGGGTTGGTTATCGGCCACAAACCAGCCGCCCCAGGCGCAAAGTTGGGATAGCGGAATGTTGATCACCCCTGGTAAATGCCGGCCGGCGAAAGCCTCTGTCGGCCGGGTGTCGATCACCAACGCTCCCTGTTGCAGCAACGCAGGTAGCCGACCGGCCGGCAAATGTTCTGGCGTGGGCCAGCCATGCAACAGCCGCGGCCCCTCTTTGTTGACGCGCTTCATGATGGCAAAGTAGCGCGGCGGCTCCGGTTGGTCGGCCAGGATGTAGGCCACAAAGGTGTCTTCGTCTTCAAACGCCAGGGCGGGGTTGAAAAGCTTTTCATACCCCACTGTGCTGGAGGGAACCGCCCCCAGTCCTTTGCCACAGGCACTGCCTGCTCCATGCGCCGGCCACAGTTGCAGATAGTCGGGCAGCTGTTTGAAGCGTTGCAAGGAGCGAAAAATCTGGCGCGCTCCCTCCAGGGCGGCCCCGCTGACCCCGGCCGCCTTTTCCAACAAGTCCGGCCGGCCGACCGCCCCCACAAACACAAAGTCGCCGCTGAAAATACCCATCGGTCGGTTCGCCCCGGCCGTATCTGTCAGCAACAAGGCAATGTGTTCCGGGGTGTGGCCGGGGGTGTGCAGCACCTCCAGGCGGATGTTGCCCACCATGAAGGTGTCCCCCTCCTGCACCAGACGATGGTCATAGGCGGCCGCATAGCGGTATTTCCAATGGGCGTCGCCAGCATCGGAAAGGTAGAGCCGCGCCCCGGTGCGATCCGCCAGCTCCCGCGCCCCCGATACGAAGTCGGCGTGGATGTGGGTTTCCGTCACTGCCGCCAGGTGCATATCATGCGCCTCGGCGGCCTTCATATAGAGGTCAACATCCCGCCCCGGATCGACGATCAACGCTTCGCCCGTCGCCTGGCAACCTACCAGATAGGAGGCGTGGGCCAGTTTGGTGTTGTAAAAATATTTCAGCAGCATGGTTCACCTCCGACGGGTGTGAATGGAGGACGCACCGGCGCCCAACCTGGCGTCGCTACATCGGCAGGCGATAGGCTTCCGGGACAGGCTTTAACGGCCGGCCTAGCCACAACGGCCGGCGATTGCCATCGGGACTGACCTGATCGGCCGGCCGGGTCAAATCCTTCCACGCCTGATAAACCGCCATCGAACGCCGCACATCCACCCATACCTCACCGTAGTTTTCATTCGGCCCGGCCCGCCGCACATGGACCGCCTTTTGCAACCAGCAGTGTGCCCCGCTGATAGGATCAGGATGCACCGCATGGGTCAGGTTTTGGTGCACGCCCACTTCTTGCCACCAGATACGGCTGGTATCAGGGTCAAAGGTGGCCCAGGGGCGCGCTCCGTGCGTCACCTGCAACCGATGCTCGCCGTTGGAGCTTTCCTCCAGCTGCGCCAGATTGGACATGCCGGGGTTGACCCCCATGTCATCTTGCAGTCGCCAGCGCCCCAAATGATGGCTCATGGCGATGATACCGGGTTTGATGCCTTCTGTCACCCAGACACGATCCACAAAGTAACCGATCTCCGTTTCGACGCGAATTAAATCGCCCGTTTGCACCCCCAGGCGGTCGGCGTCGGAAGGGTGCATCCAGACCGGGTTCTTGTGGCTGATTTCATACAGCCATTTGGCGTTGGCGCTGCGGGTGTGGATCAGAGTGGGCAGGCGGAAGTTGGGCAACAGCACCATCTCTCCCTGGTCGCGCCGGATGGCGTCGGGGTGGACATGGCTCTTGAGCGGCCAGGGGATGGTGTGTTCTCGCTCCGGCCAGCCCCAATCCGCCAGAGTGGGGCTGAAAAATTCCAGTTTGCGGCTGGGGGTGTTGAAGCCGAGGCGGGGTTCCCCCTCCACCACCACGCCAATAGCTTTACCTGCGTCCACCACCCGCCCTTGATGATCCACCTCACGGCCGGCCAGGGCTACCTCGTGCTCGTAGGGGCGGTAATTGGCGGCCTTAATCTCAAAGGCCCCATAGCGACGCATATATGCCAGCGGCGTCAGCCCTTCGTGCGCGGCGGCTTCGGGCAGGCCGGGGACGCTGTTCTCAAAGATCCAACGATAATACTCCTCCACCGTCATGACAGCGCCGGGGCGGTAGGGGCTTTCAAACCATTGCCGGATGCCCAAGTTCCCATCTGGGTCCATGCGGACGGATAGCTCGATCCAGAATTCGTTTTCCTCCCACACCTCACCGGGGTTGGCTTCGTGGGTGAAGCGCACCGGCCGGCCCATCTTTTCCAGCGCCACGCGCCGCACTGGCTGGCGGAAGGCGATCCACTGACCGGCATGGGTCTCCTGACTCATCAAGTCGTGCCGTTCGCCGGCGTGCCCCATGGGCAGCACATAATCGGCAAACCAGGCCGATTCATTCCAGGTGGGGGTGAGGGCCACATGGCACTTGATTTTGCTCTCGTCGCGCAACGCTCGCAGCCACATGAACCCATCAGGGTTGATCCACATCGGGTTGTAGACGCGGGTGAAATAGACATCAATCGCGCCTCGTCCCTCTTCCAAAAAGTGTGGCAGCAGAAAGCTCATCTCGTAATGCGCCAGCGGCCACTCCAGCGGCAGCTGCAACTCGTTCCAGGCGTGGAAAGGGGGGGGTGTCTGGAATGGCTTGGGGACAAATTTGCTCCAGCCATGAGCATTGACGCCACCCGGCGTGCCGATGCTGCCGGTTAATACATTCAGGAAGTAGAGACAGCGCGCCACCTGCCAGCCGCCCAGGTTGCCAATCGTGGCGCTACGCCAGGTGTGCGAAGCCAGTTGCGTGCCACAGGCCGCGATCAGACGGGCCGCTTCTTCGATCCGCTCCGGCGGTGTTTGCGACTCGGCGGCGGCGCGCTGAAAAGTGAAGTCGCGGTAGAGTGTTTTGAGCACCAGATCAAATGTATCAAAGGTCAGGGGGATTTGCCCAGCGGCGATTTGGGCTTGCAAGGCGGCATCGCCAATGTCGAGCCGGCCGTCCCGTACAGCGGTCAGCGTTTCCTCCCAGTTGACCCAGCGCTGCACAAAGGCCCGGTTGTAGGCATTGGTCTGGATCAGGTGGTTGGCGATAGCCAGCAGAACATAACTCTCGCTGCCCGGCCAGGTGGGCAGCCACACATCGCTCATGCTGGCGGTATTACTCAGACGAGGGTCGAAGACGATCAATTTAGCCCCGGCCATTTTACCTTCGATGATGCGCTGGGCGTGAGGGTTGAAGTAATGGCCTGTCTCCAGGTGACTGGAGATGAGCAAAATCACCCGCGCCTGGGCATGGTCGGGGCTGGGGCGGTCGTCTCCGTTCCACAGGGCATACCCCAACCGCGCCCCACTGGAGCAAATGTTGGTGTGGCTGTTGTGGCCGTCTACTCCCCAGGCGGTGATGCAGCGGTTGGTGTAGCCATCTTCCCCCGGCCGGCCGACATGATACATGATGCCGTCGCGTCGTTGTTGCCGACTGGCGCGCATCTTAGCCGCAATTTCGGTCAACGCTTCTTCCCAGGTGATGCGCTTCCATTGCCCGGCTCCGCGCTCCCCCACCCGCTTGAGGGGGTGGAGAATACGCTCCGGGTCGTAGGTCTGATTGTGGGTGGCTGGCCCCTTGGCGCAGTTGCGCCCCCGACTGCCGGGGTGCATGGGATTGCCTTCAAACTTTTTGATCTCCAATGTGGTTTTGTCCACATACGCCAGCAAACCGCAGGCGCTTTCGCAGTTGAAGCACACCGTAGGGATGAGCATGTAGCGGCGCGCCACCTTCTGGGGCCACGCCTTGCCGTCCCATTCCACCCAATCATCCCAATATTGGGGAGGTGGGTAGTTGGTCAGCCGACCATCGCTCTGGCGCACCGGAATGAGGTTAACTTCACCGTAGTGGGGCATCTCCTGGCCGGCGACATTGGTGATGCCGGTGGGGGCCGGCCGACGCTCGGCCGGGGCGCCCATTTGCAGCAGCGCCGCCAGGGTGTGGAGCAAGTTCTTTTCAGGCATAAGCTTCTCTTGCAAAGGGGCCGGGTTCCCTTTTAACTATTGGGAACTTCCTGCGGGGCCATAACGAAAGCATACTCATAAGCGTACAGACCAGCTATGACGGCTACGCCGGCCACAGCGCTGAGCCAGGGAAGATTGAACAGCAGCAAAACCAGCGGCAGCAAGTGGCCGGCCAGGATACTGCCCTGCCAGAAGTGGCGACGATAGCGCCCCTGGCGGATGGCATGGGCAGCCTGGGCGGCTGTCTCGCTGGCGTGGGGCATGCCGAACTCGCCTACCAGGGTAACGAAAAGGTCAATGATCAGTGTTAAGGCCAGAGCGCGGCCGGCCAGCGCCGTGGTAGCGGCCGGCAGGCTGACGAAGAGGGCAATGATGAGAAAAGCGGCGCTACCTGCCATCAGCGCCTGCAGCGCCAGATGGAAGGGTAGCAGCGGGCTTTGCCACAGATCGCGCCCCTCTGCCTGGGCAAAGAGAAAGGCGGTGTAAATAGCAGCGCCCGTCGCCAGAGGCAGACCGATCCATAAATAGACGTGACGGATGACATGCTCGTAATCGAATAGATAGGCCCCCAATTCAAACAGCCACCACGCTCCTCCCACCAGGGTGTAGCTGATGAGCAGCACCGCCCCACGTGTTAACCAACTGCGCCACTGCGGCCGGCGCAAAATGTAGAGGAAGCGCAGCGGTTGCTCTAGATCGTAGACCAGCAAACCGGTCGTTAGCCCAATGAAAAGCAGGGACAGGAAGCCCATGACGACGCCGGTGAAGGCGTCGGGGGGGATGAGGCGCAACCCAACGGCCAGACTGTAGAGCATGAAGATGCCAGCCCCGATGCTTTTGGTCACCAGATAGGCGGGGACGGGCCAATGCCACGGGATGTGGTGCTGGGCGTTGTAACCTACCTGCACCATCTGCTCCGCCTGGCGGCCGGCTCCGATATGGATCGGGCCAGACCAGGGGTGTCCCTGAGCCTGGGGGGCGTTGATAGGGCGGTTGGGTTGGGCCGGGTGGGCGGGTTGGGCCTCCACCCCGGCCGCCTGAGGGTGCAACGGCAGGACATCAGCCCACATGAAAGTGGTGGGTGCGCGCTCAGTGGCGGTGGGGTGCAGCGAGACATCGTGGCCGTGGATGTAGAAGAGCTTGGGGGCCGTTCCTTGTTCCGGCTTGCGCACACTCACCTTTTCCGTCGCCAACAGGCGGCTGATGGCGCTGTCGGGGTCGTGCATATCGCCGGCGATGATCGCCTGCTCTGGGCACACCACCACACAGGCCGGCTCCAGCCCTACATCAGTGCGGTGGGCGCAGTAATGGCATTTGGCGGCGGTGTGGCTCTCCGGGTCGATGTAGATGGCATCGTAGGGGCAGGCTTGCAGGCACGCTTTGCAGCCGATGCAGGCCCGGTTGTCAAACTCCACAATCCCATCTGCTCGCTGATACATCGCCGCAGTGGGGCAGATGCGCACACAGGGCGGGTTGGCGCAATGGTTACAGCGCGTCACCTGAAAGTGACGGCGTGTGTTGGGAAAGGCACCGGTCTCCACATATTTGACCCAGGTACGGTTGACCCCTAAGGGGACTTCATTTTCCGATTTGCAAGCCACAGAACAGGCGTGGCATCCAATACATTTGCGATTATCAATCACAAAGCCATAGAGCGGTATAACGCCAGAGGCATCAGCCGATGGGGTGGATGGTGGACTCATAGCTTTTCCCTTGCTGGAGATGGTGGAGCGCCATGGACGCGCCACTTAAGTTAATAGTAACTGCATCTGACTTACTTCACAAGATAGCCAGCGTCGATCCTTGCACAACCCTTACATTCATTTTCAGGCTGGTGACGTGATACAATGGAGCTTATGCACGGTAGCGTCAGGATTTTGGTGGTGGAAGATGAGCTGGCCATCCAAAAGGTGGCCCAGGCTTATTTGCGCAATGCCGGCTATGAGGTACATTGCGTGGGGGATGGGGCCCAGGCTGTGGCCGCTGCCCAGACGTACCAACCTGCGCTGGTTGTGCTTGACCTCAATCTGCCCGGCATGGATGGGTTGGAGGTGGCGGCGCGGCTGCGCCAGGTCTCCGATGTGTACATTTTGATCCTGACAGCGCGGGGTGAGGAGGAAGATCGTATCGCCGGCCTGCGTCTGGGGGCGGATGATTACCTGACCAAACCGTTCAGCCCCCGCGAGTTGGTAGCGCGGGTGGAGGCGATTTTACGGCGGCGGCGCGGAACATCAGGGCCCGACCGACGGCTCACCTTTAGCTATGTTGTGCTGGATGAGGAGACACATGAGGTGTGGACTTCCGACGGTTCGCGCCGGCCGGATACTCCCCTCAACCTGACCACGACTGAGTTTAACCTGCTGCGTGAGCTCATGCGTCACCCCCGACGGGTTATGACACGCGACCAGTTGATCGACCGCGTTTGGGGGGGCAACTTTTACGGCAATGACCGCGTGGTGGATGTGTATGTGGGGCAGGTGCGGCGTAAGCTGGAGCAGGCCACCGGCCAGCGTTTGGTGCAGACCGTGCGCGGGGTAGGCTATAAATTTGTGGACGAGAAGGCGTAAATGCGACGGATGATGCGCCAGCTACGCTGGCGTCTCGCTTTTGGGCCGATGTTGGTAGTCGTGGTCGGGGTGGGCATGATGTTTCTGATGACCGCCTTGATTGTGGGCCAGGCTTCGGCTGTGGTGTTGCCGGAGCTGGCGGGCTTGTTGATGTCGGAAACGCCGGCCGTCGCCCTGGAGACAACTGCTAATCGGTTGTTGCTGAACTTTCGCGAGGCCATGACCCTCTCGGTCGCTCTGGCGGCCATAGCCGCCCTGGCAGCGGGGCTGGTTATGACCTATTTTCTCTCGCGTGACATTTTGCGTCCCCTACAAGCCATTGCCCACAGCAGCCAACGCATTGCTGCCGGCCGGTACGACGAACGCATCCCTGAACCTGGCAGCGAAGAGCTGGCGCTGGTAGCTGATCATTTCAACCAGATGGCGGAAGCGCTGGCCCAGGTGGAGCAACAGCGGGTAGCCCTGATGGGGGATGTGACCCACGAACTGCGCACGCCATTAGCCGGTTTGGAAGGGTATCTGGAAGGGTTGATGGATGGGGTCTTCACGGCCGATGAGGAGACCGTCGTCGCCATGCAGCACGAAGTGCGTCGGCTGCGCCGGTTGGTGGAAGATATTCAAGCTCTCTCACGGGCCGAAGCCGGGGCGGTGGCCTTGCATCTTCAGGTTTTCGATCTGCTGGAAACAACGCGCCAGGCGACCACCCGACTCATCCCCCAGGCGGAGGCGCAAGGTTTGCACATCGCCCCTCCGCTCCCAGCTCTGCCGGTGTTGGTGCACGCGGATCCCGACCGCACCTCGCAAATTGTCATCAATCTGATCGGTAACGCTATCCAATACACGCCGGCCGGGGGTCATATTCAGGTACAGGTGACGATGCGCGCCCAGGAAGCGGTGGTGCAGGTTGCCGATACCGGCATCGGCCTGGACCCGGAGACGCTCCCCTACATTTTCGAGCGTTTTTACCGCGTCGATCCCTCCCGCTCTCGCCACAGCGGCGGCAGTGGCGTTGGGTTGACCATATCACGCCACCTGGCCTGGGCCATGGGCGGCGAGCTGACCGTCGCCAGCCCCGGCCTGGGTCAGGGCAGCGTCTTCACCCTGACTCTGCCCCTGGCGTAAAGGACGGGAAGAACGATCGGGGTGTGCCGCTCGATCCCGCCTGGAACGTAGATGGTATGGCAGTTGGTCTGGCGGATTGAGTAAACGACATGTCGGGTTTTCAAAAACTTTCTACCATTGAAATAGTGTCCCAGCCAGCCCTCCAACCGTAGCTGTCAGAAGGCGGTGCGATCAGTCGCAACGGGTCGGTAGCTTGCGTATTCATGCACCTGCCACCGCCCCTGTCCCGACCCATAGCCCCGCCAGGAACTCAACAGGTCATCAATTCACCCAATGCCCCCCGGCGTAACTGCCCAGCCTTGTCGAATTTCCCCGTCGTATGAACGGTACTACGATACCGAAACGGGACGAGCCGTTGTAATTGGACGGTGTGACAAAAAACTGGTTATAATATCCTACGAAACGGCTGCAAACATGATCACACCAGTAACCGTACATACAATCACCCGTCAACAAATTAACTTTCGGCTAAAAGCAGGGAGATTCATCAATGAATAACAAGCATCAGGTACTTTGAAAAGGAAGATATTCTGCATTTGGTTGTTTCAGATGAACCAGAAACAAACAGTATTGAACTAGGGCCAAACATCACCGCCGAGTTGAATGAGAAAGGGGAACTCATTGGCGTTGAAATCCTGAACGCATCAGCTTTTCTGAGGGATTCTATTATGGAATCAATCCAATTCAAGATGCTACAAAAATCTACTTTCCAAGCTGCCTAACAAAGTAGCAACCAGACGTGGGGAGTCTGTGGTCATTCAAGCGGCGCGGTTAGAGCAAAGTGTGTTCTAATTGCGACATGGCACGGCCTCAGGTGGGGGAAGCCGTTCGTCTTTCGTCAGATTTTATAGGGAGGGAAGGGGTGCGGCCTGATATCCCTTGCAGCCGGCCGGGGCAGCGAGTGGGGGCCGCGCCCTATTTTTTCGGCAGCTTAACGACTCATCGGGCCCAGTTCCTTGAAGTGAGGCATTGTGGTATAACATAAGTGCTATGGCTAATCGTATATTAGTAAGTGAACAACGCAACTACCTTGTACTGAACGTTCAGGCTGCCCGGCAGATTGCGCAAGTTTGGCTTGAACGTGCCCACCTTGAAAATGTTGTGAGTTTTGGGCTGCCTGAGGTAGATGACCGCTATCATGTTTGGCGTGTGCCGCTGGTCAACAATACCAGCCAGGAGAAGATCGGCGAGGTAGTCATTGATGCCTACACCTCCTTGATCCTTGAAGACAAGTCCACCTCATCAGAAATCTTGGAGACGCGGCTTTTGGGTAGAAAGGAGAAAACACAGAAGAGTCGCCGAAGCCGCCCAAAAGACCCCTATATACTTTCTTCTCTACGTAACACCATCGCCCAAGGAGACGCAGAGGAAGTCTTGCAAGAATTGCCCGCTGAGAGCGTCAATCTGATTTTTACCTCTCCACCCTATTACAACGCCCGCCCCGAATATACGGATTACATTGGTTACGAAGAGTATTTGCTAAAGATACGAAAAATCCTTCATCACTCCCGTTGTGTGTTGGCGGAAGGTTGTTTCTTCGTGATGAATGTTTCACCTGTGCTTGTCCGCCGCGCCAATCGTAACCAGGCATCCAAACGAATTGCTGTGCCGTTCGACATACACCGTCTTTTTATTGAGGAAGGTTATGATTTTATAGATGACATCATTTGGGAAAAACCGGAGGGCGCAGGTTGGGCCACAGGACGCGGACGGCGCTTTGCCGCGGATCGTAATCCTTTACAATATAAGCCCGTTCCGGTGACAGAGTATATTCTAGTCTATCGTAAACACACTGACAAACTGATTGATTGGAACATCCGCGCTCATCCAGACAGGAAATTGGTTGTCGAATCGAAAATTGGGGATGACTATGAGCGGACTAACATCTGGCGTATCAAGCCGGTTCATGACCCACGCCATCCGGCAGTATTTCCTCTAGAATTGGCTGAGAAAGTTATACGCTATTACTCGTTCAAAGATGATGTCGTTCTCGATCCCTTTGCGGGGATTGGCACTCTGGGAAAAGTGGCGGTGATGTTGGGTCGACGTTTTGTGCTTATTGAGCAGAACCCAAAATATGTTTCCATCATTCGAGAGGAAGCTAAATTATGGCTAGGCAAAGAAGCTTGCACCGTATTAACCATTAACTGTCCACCCATCGAAGTAGATGACGTTTTGCTGTGAGGTAAAGAATGACAAAGAAAGTCGTCGTTCATAGCCTGAAAGAGCTATTAAACCCCTCAGCCTTAAAACTTCTTTCTACTAGCGGCAGCGAACTAGTACAGCAAATTGGCCTAGACATTGTGCGCAATGTGGTGCTAGACATTGTGCGTGGCCGCAATCTGCGCGATTCGACCGAGGTATTGACCCGTCGCCGCCTCGCGGCCCTGAATCTGGCAACGCTTACCCTTTTCCTCAGGGGTTCCTCTCTATCTGATGACTTCATTACCGATCTCCCTGTTCTGTCGCAGGAGCTCCTTTCTCGCAGGCGAGTGGACAAGACCGAACGCTGGTTGGCACAGTGGATGCTTGGCCTAACCGACAAAGCATTTCAAAACGTCCTGCGTGATGAACCACAAGCTTTGCTTGAATATCGCGATCGCTACATTCACACCTGTCAGGAAGTCATTACGGCGTACACCAAAGAACAGGGAGAGTTAGAAGGGCAAATCCAACTGAGCAATGGTCTCAAGGCGCAAATCAACTGGCTTTGGATGACTTATCTCCTTAACGCCATCGGGGCACAAACTCTTGCGATTCGCGGCTCAGAGAAATCGGCTTATGGCAAACTGTTCGAAAAGCTGGTCTTGGGGACACTTCTACATATTCTTGGCTTTAAGCACGTTCTGCCGCCTCCGCAAGAGTTTGCAGGCGTTTTTTGGCTTTCTTCGAAGAGTGAACGACGCGAAAGCGATGCTACCCTGCTCTACCAGCCAGGCAAGGGAGTCCGCTTCGACATCGGGTTCATCGGGCGAGGCAATCCTGAGATTTCACTAGATAAGGTCACTCGGTTTGAGCGTGAGATTTCTTTGGGTCATTCGACTTACTACATGGCAACCATCATCCTGGTTGACCGGATTGGCGCAAACAGCCGTATCGAAACCCTGGCTCAGGAGGTAGGCGGTACGATTATACAGATGAGCGCAAGTTATTGGCCTAAGCAGGTTGCACAGGTCTTACAAAAGTCACTTGACTTCAAACATTCCATTCTTGGAATGAACAACGGGCAAGTTGAAGTCTTCTTGCGAGAACAGATGCCAGGTGTACCGTTGCAGGATTTTATAGGGCTTTCACAAAACTTTTCAGCGCACTATGTACGTGAGAAGAGTGCAGAGTACCTCCTGGGGAGAGATCAAATAACAAGCGATGAGGAATGAACGAGGCGGGTTCGTCGTCAGCGAACCTGTTGACCGCAAATGCGCCCAACAAGTGCTTGAACCGGACGCTTGCGGTGCTGAAGTACAGGCCCTTAGGCCGCACCACGACCTCAAGTGGGGGAAGCTGTTCGTTCATCAGATTGGGAAGGGGTGCACCTGACATCCGTTGAGGCCGGCCGGGGCAGCGAGTGGGGAAGGCTTGCAGACCGGCAACTCGTGGCGTACACGGAGGGTGCTCACCAGCAGCTCCTTTTCAGGGAAGATTCTGCTGGGGAGTATGGAAGTCAGTCGGTTACAAGCAAATTGGAGTCAGCCGCCCAACAATGACACGCAGCGGACGGCGCTATGCGCCGCCGCTGATGCCAACCGCTGCGTACACCGGTAAAGCTATAGCATCTACCCAATGGGTGCCTTTATTTTCACCAGAGGGGGCGTCGGAGGATGGTAACGGGCGCATTTGAGAATGCGCCCGCCTCGATTAGATCGTATAGAAAATTGTCCAGTGCGTTACGATAGATGATCGGATAGATCGCTTCCGTGTGTTTTCATCGGGCCATGGCGACCCGGCCGGCCTCTGTCTGCCCTTTGCGGATATTGACCAATAGAAACAGACCCGTGCCCACCACCAGAAAAGCGATGATGGCGAGAATCGCCAGGCGCAATCCCAGAACCTCGGCCGTGGCTTCTCCTTGCCCCTGAGTCATGTACCAGCGCGTCGCTTCGGCCGCCAGATTGCCGAAAATAGTGGGGCCCAGGAAAGCGGAGGCGCTGCTGGCGACGGCAAACAGGCCGTAAAATTCAGCCACCTGGCGCAGGGGGCTGAGTTGTCCCACGATGGTGCGACTGACAGATTGCACTCCGGTCAGGGCGAAGCCGGCCAGCGCCCCGATGATGTAGAACAAGGTGGGCGCTTGCGCCAGGTATAGCCAGATCACAGCGATGATCATCAACACCAGCGAGATAAGCAAGGCCAGTTTGCTGCCGTTGCGCTGGGCCAGAATGCCATACAGAAAAGCGCCGATGACGCTTGTCACCTGCACCAGGATGATCAAAATGATCAAGGCTGTTTGATCCATGCCAAAGAGAACGCCGCCGATGATGGCGGCAAAGTCGATGGCGATGATGATGCCATTGTTGAAGATGATGAAAGCCAGGGTGAATTTGAGGAATTCGCGGTATTGACGTGCATGGCGGGCTGTTTGCCACAGCCGGCCGAACGCCAGGCTTAAATAAGAGGTGCCGGCCGGCAACGTCCGCCCCACCGCCCGTTCTCGCAGCCATAGGATGCTGGGCACAACGGAGGCTAGAAAAAAGAGGGCGGTGATGACAAACGAGAGTCGTACCACCAGCGTTCCCAGACGTTCCTCCAGCGCCAGGATGAGAGGCAGCACAATCAGCAGGCAAATAATGCCTCCGGCCGACCCAATCGCCCACCCATTGCCAGAGACACGTTCAATCTCGTGTGGCCCGGCCAGCTCGGGCAAAAAGGCGTTCTGAAACACCTGCCCGCTGCGATAGCCAATCTCCGCCACAATGAAGAAGATCATGCCCATCACCACATCCCCCTGCTGCACAAAGAAGAGCAGGCCAGTGAAGGCGCAACACATAAAGGTGAAGAAGAGCAGCAGCTGCTTCTTGGAGGCTGAAAAGTCGGCAATGGCCCCCAAAATAGGGGAGATGATCGCCACCACCAGCGTCGCCAGGCCGGCGGCGATGCCCCATAGGCGTGTGCCCTCTTCACCGCCCACCACGCTACCCTGGAAGTAAGCGGAGTAAATCGCCAACAGTACCACAGCGGCGTAGGCCGAGTTGCCGAAATCGTAGAAATACCAGGCGCGGCGTTCCCGGTTGGTGACAGGTGGAAAGGGGGTGGTTGCGGCCATGCGGCTTGCTCCTTATCGGTCTGGGTGGGTATGTGTCAATTGGATGTGGGGCTACCCCAATAGGGGTTACTCTGGATGGGGCGTCGGCCAGGCATCGCTACCAGCCCCGGCGCGCTTCATCCTCGAAAGGATAGGTGGCGACAGCCTGGGCTGCGGCGCGCCGAGCCGGGTCGGCGGCCAACACCCCATGCCGTTCAGGTGGCAGCAGCGCTTGAATATGGCGCATGATGTCCTCGCCAATCGCTTCCAGCTGCTCCCGCCGCGCCCGGCCGCGCCCCTCAGCCTGATAGGGGCCGAACGGGGCGCCAATGCGCACGGTGACACGCGGCCGGCGACGCAGCGAGAGGGGCATGATCTCGGTCAGGCCGTCAATGCCCAGAGGCAGCAAGGGTGTGCCGGTTTCCGCTGCCAGCAGGGCCGCGCCGGGGCGCGCCGGCCGCAACACCGACGCCCAGCTACCTCCTTCGGGAAAAATCCCCAGCACCCCCTTTTGGGCCAACACCGCCTGACTGGCGCGCAACGCATAGCTGGAGTTAGCTCCCCGGTGGACGGCGTAGTAGCCCCACATCCGGGGCAGCCAGGCCACGCTGGCCGGCGCGTCCGCGAAGCGTGTGGCGCCCAGAAATTCCATCGGCCAGGGGAGGGTGCGCATGACCACCACAGGATCGGCGAAGTGGAAATGGTTGGCGACGACAAGCAACGGGCCGCCGGCCGGCAGATGTTCCGAACCATCAATGTGGAAATCGCTGAAAAGAAAAAGGGTCAACTGGGCGATGCGCCTGAGCGCGGCCCGGAGGAGTCGGCGGCGGGGGTAGGGGAACTGGTGTGTGTTCACCTGCATGGCGCTAGTGTAGCCAGCCCGCCCCCGCCCGTCAACAAACAGCCCGTATTCAGCGCCGGCCGGCCAGGGCCAGCTAGAATACCCAGGATGGGATAATGATTGTGGCCTGTTCATTCTGTTCATAACACTTTCCAAACGGTGGGGAAGCGTTGTCTGAGCGCCGCAGGCGCGTCGAGATGGGGCAGAGGTGGGGCGTGGTATAATGATATTGAGTGAAGTGCGATGATGAATGACGGACGTGGCAGACGATACCCTTCCTGGTTGTATATCGGTCTGATGCTGGCGACAGCGCTGGCGTGTAATCTGCCGCTGCGGGTGAATAACGCCCCGCCGCCCCCACCCAGCCGGCCGCCTCTGCCCTCTCAGCCGGCCGGCGAGCTTGTGTTGACCCCGGCCCCGGCCGGGACAGTGGCCGATTTTTCCACTCCTGAAGCCAGCTCCACGCCGCTCAGCGTACTTCCCACCTTCACCCCCATTGCCGACTCCCCCTTTCTGGCCCCCACCGCTACCCCACGCGACGCTGGGGTCGCCACGCCGGCTTTGCCCAATCTGCCCTCTCCCACCGCCGAGACAACACCCACCCCCGGCATAGCCCCTGGCGGCCCTCTGGCCTTGAGTTACGCCATCGCCTGGCGAGTGGAGGATTCCCAGGCCATCGCTACGGTGCACCTGACCGCCAGCGGCGGTGATGGGGTGTACACCTACTTTCACGATGAGCAGGTGACGGCCGGTCCGGTTTTCGAGTACCGTTGGGCCACCTGCAACGCCAACCCTGGCAGTTTTCGGGTCAATTCAGGCGACGGGCAAACAGTGCGAGTCAACTATTATGAAACGCCCCCTTGCCCCAACCCGTAGCCAGGCTCTGCGGTAGTGTTCAGGCCAGGTGTTGGGCGCGGTGCGCCAACCCTTTTTACACCCTCTCAGGTGTTGCCAGATCCTCCAGATGCGCCATGTCGTTGAGCGCCGTCAGCCGCCAGCCATAGGGTGTGTGTTCAATCTGGCTCAGGCTGGCGTTGCCGCCCACGCTCAGCCGTTGCACCTGGGAGATGGGTAGCCCCAGAACATGGCAGATGAGCGCTCGCAATGTCCCACCATGGCTGACCACCAAAATCGCTTCCCCATTGGGATGCCGTTCCAGCAACCGCTGCACAGCCTGCACCGCGCGGGCCTGGACTTCCCCGAAGCTTTCACCGCCAGGAGGACGCATATCCCCATAGCGCGTCGCCTCCCAGTAAGCCGGGTGTTGGTCGCGCAGCATTTCCCAGGTCATGCCTTCCAAGACCCCGGCCGAACGCTCGCGCCAGGCCGGGTCGCTCACCACCGGCAACCCCAACGCCTGCGCCGCAATCGTGGCCGTTTCATAGGCGCGGCGCAAATCGCTGCTGTAGATGGCCTGGATAGGCCGGCCGGCCAGGCGCGCCGCCAACGCCTGGGCCTGGGTGCGCCCCCGATCATTGAGGGGAATATCGGATTGACCTTGCCAGCGCCGCTCGGCGTTCCAATCCGTTTGCCCATGTCGGGCGAGCCAGATTGTCGTCATAACTTTTTCAACCTCTCGCTGCTTCCATGCGCCGGCGACAAAGACGGTTGATCCAGCTGGTTGGGCCATCCGTCACGGTCACCGGCCGTTCTACGATTTCCAACCCCACCGTTGTTAGCAGGTCGTCCCAGGCCTGTGGTTCCCAATAGGTGTAGAAGCGCGGGATGGGCTGCTGATATGAGATGGGTTCCCACCGCTCACCACGCCCTTCTTTGACGGAGAACAACGCCATGCCGCCGGGTTTCAACCGGCCGATGAGATGGTTCAGGACGGCCGGCGTGTCGGCGCGTGGCAAATGTAACACACAGGCCAGGGCTGTCAGGCCATCGAAAACCGGGGCAAAGGGCAGAAAGCGCATATCGCCCTGCACATACCCCCCGGCCGATAGGGGGCAGGCGTGTTGCAACATACCCCACGAAAAATCCAGGGCAGCCACGTGATACCCTTGCGCTGCCAGCCAGGCGCTGCTCAGGCCCGGCCCACACCCGACATCCAACACCCAGGCCCCGGCCGGCGTCCAGGCTGCCAGCCGCGCCAGCAACTCTTCCACCATCGTCTGTTGGCCTTGCCACACCTGCCGGTAGAGAGGGGCCAGGTCATCGTAGGCGCGACGCAGGCGCGCCCAATCGTGTGGTGGTGGGGGGGGCGGATCGGGTGAAGGGTTCATGAGCGGGCGGGCTGAGTTGCCGATTGCAGCCGATGCTTCAGGGCCAGCGCCAGACCAATCGCGCCAAGGGTGACAATAGACGAAAGAGCAAAGGGAGCGCGGGGGTGAATATGCTCAAACAGATACCCCCCTATCACCGGCCCCACGATGTAGGCCGAGCTGTTGACCGCCTGAAAGAGGCCCAACACTTGCCCGGAGCGCATCCCTTGTCCCCCGGCCCGCACCAACAGCGCTTCACCGCACGGAACCCCCAGCGCATAGCCGATGGCGGCCGGCAGCAAGATGACGGTTACCAGTCGAGGGCCAGTGAGCGTTGTCAGACCAATGGCGGAGCCGGCCGCACACACCATCGAAGCCAGAATCAAATCAGGTTGGCTGAAGCGCAGCAGCAGGGGGCGCAGGAGCGCCAGTTGAGCGACGGCTACCGCCAGGCCCAAGACAGCCAGCATATATCCCACGTTGCGGGCCACCGTATTAAGCGGTAGTTGCCCGCCATATACCACCTTTTCAGCGTACAATGGGAAGATGGCGCTAACAGCGGCGACGTTGACGCTGACGACAAACGCCAGGGTCAGAATCACCGCCACCGAGGGGGTGGCCATCAAGCTGCGCCATGCCTGCGGCGCACGCAGCGCCTGCTTGAGGTGACTGCGGGCTTCGGCCGGCAACGATTCGGGCAACATCAGCAGCGTCATGATGACACTCAGACTGGTCAGGATGGCCGCCCCGATGAAAGGGGCCAACAGATTGATGTTTAGCAGCAGCGCGCCAAAGGCCGGCCCAAAGACCAACCCCAGCCCAAACGCCGCCCGCACATACCCCAGCGCCTGGATGCGTTCCCCCTCATCGTGGGTGATGTCGGTCAGATACGCCTGGGCAGTGGTGATATTGCCCCCCGTGATCCCGTCCAGCGCCCGCGCCAGATAGAGAATGATCAGCCCCACACTCATGCCGAAGGTCAGGTTGTTGCCTGTCAACCAGCGTCCAAGCGGGCCGGCGAAAATGAAGAGCATAAACGAGGCCACTGTTCCCAACTGGCTGCCCACCAGAATGGGCCGCCGGCCGATGCGATCTGACAGGCGCCCCAACCAGGGCGCGGCCAGCAGTTGCGCCACATAGTACAGGCCGGTGAAGTAACCAGCATCCACCGCATTGGCCCCAAAGTGCCCTTTGGCGTATAGAGGTAAGGTAGGAATGACCACCCCGGCTCCCAGCAGATTGGTGAAGACAATGAAGAAGATCAGGAAGACTCTTCGATTGACCATTATTGTACCATCCTGAAGTTATGCGAAAGCTCTTCCCTCATCTTCCGCCAACGTCCTTTGCTACCTGTTGTGTTTAGATAACGCCTGATGTCCATACCGCGCCCGACAGCCATGCTTTCCATAGCCGCCTGGATAGCGCCTGAGACTTCAAAGCCCACCCTGGCGGCTATTTTGTACTGCTGGTCAGGGCCAGAAAGTAAGCCCGGAAGCGTTCATCGTGTTGCATGGTCAGAGCCAGCCCTTCCCCCAGTTGCATCTGGGGACGGTAGCCCAGATACCCCTGGGCGCGGCTAATATCGGCTGTCAGACGCGCCACGCCGCCCGTTTTATTGGCATTGTAGAGACGATTCAAGGGGCGTCCGCTCACTCGTTCCAGAGTATCCACCAGGGTGTTGATGGCGGTCTCCACCCCACTGCCGATGTTGATCACCATCCGGTTCACCTGGCGCGCGGTGGCGGCCGCCATCAGGGCCTGCACCACATCCGTCAGGTAAACAAAGTCGCGGCTCTGACGCCCATCGCCAAAGATGACCACCGAACCGCCGGTGAGCGCCTGTTGGACAAAGCGTGCCACCACCGGCGGGTGGGAGATGGGCAGAGGTTGCCCCGGCCCATAGGTGTTGAAGATGCGCAGGGCGACCGTTTCGATGCCCCAGAGCGCCCCAATGGTGTGGACATACTGTTCGGCCGCCCATTTGCTGACGGCATAGGGAGAGTCGGGCCGGGGTGGGGCGTTTTCGTCCACTGGTTGGCGCGCCTGCGCCCCATACACCGCCCCCGATGAAGCCAGAACCACCCGGCGCACGCCCGCGTCGCGCATCGCTTCCATCAAACTCACTGTGCCGCCCACATTGACGGCGTTGTAGTCGCGGGGGTAGAGAAGGGATTCGGCCACAGAGACGCGGGCCGCCAGATGGTAGACGCAGTCCACCCCCGGCAACAACGTCCACAAGCCGGGAATGTCGTTGACATCCCCCTGGGTGAAACGCACCCGGGGCGAGAGACGGGTGCGGTCACCGCGACTTAAATCGTCCAGTCCCAACACCTCGTGACCATCATCGGCCAGCCGGTTCGCCAGCGCGGCCCCCACAAAGCCGGCCGCGCCGGTGATCAAAAAACGCATACCCTTCTTCCTGTCAGGGTCGTCGAAAGCGCCCCCGTGTGATAAGCAGCTCAGATAAAGGCCTAAAATGGCCCCTCCAGCTGTCCCAGTCGCCCGGTCGATTGTATCATACCTGCTATCAAAGTAGAGGTGGGCGCCCGGCCCGCCGAAGCTTGTAGACCGGTTGGACAAGATGAGCAGGAACGGAGTGTAAAATCATGTCGGGGAGACGATGGGGCAACCGTTGGCGTCAAATTGGGCAGTTGGTTTTGCTGATGGCCGGTCTGATCGGCCTGATCATGCCGGAGCAGCCCGACTGGCGTAATGAAACGGAGCGCGTACAGGCGTTGGTGGGGTTGCGGCGCTTTGATTTCCTCTCCTGGGAAGTGCAGGCGCTGGCGACCAAAACACAGGCCGGTCTGACCGGCGCGCACACGTATCTGGACGAAGCCGGCCGGCGCGCTGTGGTGGAGACCTTTCTCGACCACATTGAGGCCATCAACCGCCTGCAGGCGGACATCAGCCAGCGCGTAGCGACCGGCCGGTCGGCGACCGATGCCGTCCCGGCCTTGCAGCAAGAGCTGACAACCTTGCGCCGCGCCGCGGCCGCCTGGCAGCCTCTGGCAGAAGCCATTTTGGAGGAGCAGGTGGCCGACATCTTGCGTCAGGAGGGGTTTGGTTTCCTCGGTTTCATCTGGCCGCCGGTCAAGATGCACATGACCCCCCTGCCCAGTATGCTGATCATCTCCCCCCGCGACCGCATCGAGCGCCGCTACGCTATTCCCCTGACCCACGGCCTCTCAGCCGCCGAGATGGACCTGCTGGAAACGGGCATCTTCCAGCAACTCAACCTCTCCGCCTACGTCACCGGCATCGGTGGGCTGGGGGTCTACCCGGCTATGGTGTTGGAGACGCCGCATCTGGCCTTCCTGACCGATACCATTGCCCATGAGTGGGCGCATCACTGGTTGACCTTTCGTCCTTTGGGCTTCAACTACAACGCCAGCGCCGAGCTCTACACCCTCAACGAAACGGTAGCCTCGATTGTAGGGCGGGAAGTGGGCGCGCAGGTGATGGCACGCTACTATGCCGCGCCGGCCGGGGAGGTTCATCCATCCCCCCTTCAGCCGGTGGGGCTACGCGCCCAGACGCCGGAAGCCCCCCCCTTCGATTTTCGTGCCGAGATGCGCCAGACGCGCATTCAGGTGGATGATTGGCTGGCGCAAGGCCAGATCGAAGCCGCCGAGGCGTACATGGAGGCGCGCCGGCAACTGTTTGTGGACAACGGCTACCCCCTGCGCCGGCTCAACCAGGCTTACTTCGCCTTTCATGGAGCCTACGCCGATCAGCCGGGGGCCACCGGGGCGGACCCCATTGGCCCCACCACCCTGGCGCTGCGACAGGCCAGCGGTTCGCTGCGTGAATTTTTGTTGCGGGTCGCTCCGGTCACCTCTCTGGCAGACCTGGAGGCGGCCCTGGCGGCCGCTCAGGCAGCGCCATAAAAAAGGCCGG
>DAOTXO010000073.1:0-15705 GCA_034435495.1 Anaerolineae bacterium | reverse complement strand
CCCCCCCCCCCCCCCCCCCCCCCCCCCCCCCGCGCGCAGCGCGGGATCGCGGCCTGGGGCTTGGCAGGCATAGGGGCCTGCGCTACAATGCTGGTGGATGGTGACTATCCATCTGGGACACCCTGGCGACTTGCGTGGCGGGTCGTGGAATAATTCCGCGGCGGCGGCGCGTGCGGCGTACCGCAACAGGAACAATCCTGACAACCGGAACAACAATGTCGGTCTCCGGGTGGTGCGTCGGCCCACATCTCAAAGCGATTCCTTCAGCCATAGGCGTCGGACTTAGCGCCAGACGCCGGGCCGGCGTTCGACTGTGGACGCTGTGCTTCCAGTGTATGCCTGGCGACGAACCCCACGTTTCCAGGACGCGGTCAGGCGAGGGGATGAGATGGCGCAGGTGTGTCCCGTCTGCACACCATCAGGCGGTATGGAGCGCCGCCGGTGTCAGGCGCATACACAAGCTGGGGCGCGGCCTGGATTCGCTCCCGCCGCGCCCGCTCCACTTACTGCCAGGCCGGGCTAAGCGCTGGTTTGCTTGATCCAACCCCCCAGCAACCGCCCCACCTCTGCCACCATGGCGCTCACATGCTCATATTGCCCCGACGACAACCAGCCCCACCCGTGCGCCAGCCGCAAATAGAGACGCAGCTTGTTCAGGTGGGCGTCCGCCTGGCGCAAATGGCGCAGCCGTATCTTATCGTCGTAAGCCTGGGCGTCGAGCAACGCCTCTTGAAAATCCAGCGCCGCGCTCATCAGCCGGTGGGTGATGGTGTTGCGGTACAATCTGGGAAAGCGCTCCGCTTTGGGCAGGAGCCAACGTAACAAATCGTAGGTGCGCGTCAAAATGACCATCTCAGAAGACATACTGTGGCCTCGCGTTATCGCCTGGGATAATTTGCTTCTAGCTTACCACACAGCGGCGCGTGGCAAACGGGGGCGCGTGGCCGCTGCCACCTTTGAGTTCCAACTGGCTGACCGCCTGTTGGCGCTGCAAGCTGCGCTACGCCAGGGTTCCTATCGCCCCGGCCCGTACCGCCACTTCATCATCCATGAACCCAAGCAGCGCAAAATCTCCGCCGCCCCCTTTCGTGACCGCGTGGTGCATCACGCTCTATGCCACGTCATCGAACCCCTCTTCGAGGCGCGCTTTCATCCCCACAGCTACGCCAATCGGCTGGGCAAAGGCACCCACCGCGCCATTGACCAGCTGCAGGCCTATGCCCGGCGCTACCGTTACGTCCTGCGTCTCGACATTGTGCAACACTTCCCCTCGCTGGATCACGCCATTTTGCAACGTGAACTGTTCCGCGTCATCCGCGATGAACGGGTGCAGTGGCTCATCGGCGTCATTCTGGCCGGCGGGGTGGGCGTGCTGGCGGACGAGTACGACATGGTCTACTTCCCTGGCGATGACTTGCTGGCCCCCCTGCGCCCGCGCGGCTTGCCAATTGGTAATTTGACCAGCCAGTTTTGGAGCAACTGTTACCTGAATCCCCTGGATTGGTTCGTGACGCGCCAGTTGGGTTGTCCCGCCTACCTGCGCTATGTGGATGATTTCGCCCTTTTCAGCGACAGCCAGGCGCACCTGGAACAGGCGCGCACCGCCATCACCCATTTTTTAGCTGAGCGCCGTCTGACGCTGCATACCGGTCAGGCGCACGTCATGCCGGCCGCCGGGGGCATCCCCTGGTTAGGCTTTGTGGTCTACCCCACCCATCGCCGGCTCAAGCGGCGCAACCTGCTCCATTTCCGCCGCCGCCTGGCCCGGCTGATCACCCTCTACCGCCAGGGTCAGCTCACCTTTGGCGAGCTGGACGCCAGCGTACAAGGCTGGATCAACCACGTGCGCTACGGTGACACCTGGGGCCTGCGCGCCCATCTTTTCGCTCGTCACCCCCTTTGACTGGCTCGCGCAGGAAGGGGGTGGCGCAACGAAGGTCAGGGATACCATGTTGAATGAACTAGAAAGCGTTGTCTTGACCCACGATCTGGCGGCCTACAGCGTGCAGCCGGGCGACATGGGCGCGGTGGTGCATGTGTATGCCGCCGGCGATGGCCACACCATGGCCCTTCTCACCCTGACCGAGGCCGATATTCGCGTCATGGGGGAACGAGAGATCCTCCACGCTCGCCCTCTCGCTTGAGCCTGGCAGCCACCCGGCCGCAGGGTGTCGCCTTTACCCCGGCGCGGTTGAAGGCAGCAATATACCTTGAAAATCCCGCATGAGATGCGGGATTTTCAAGGCCCAGAGGCCAGGCAAGCTGCCAACACCCCCGTTTGGGAGCCTCTCGCCCCTGCGTCGGGGGCTTATGGACTTTCAAAAATTAGATCAGCAAGGGCTCGAATGACCCGCCGTCGAATGATCAACTTTCAAAAATTAGATCGGCTCAATGCTCCGTTTTCACATGTAGGGGCGAACCTGTGTGTTCGCCCCGTTACTCTCGTGCAAACGGGAGGAAGCCCCGTGAAAACGGCGCAAAGAACGCCGAGTAAAGAAAGGGAATGCATTCCCTGGCGTATCCACCTCTTGGCCGGCTTATTTTCTGCAACGCCATCATTCCCAGGCGATACAGTCGACACCATCCCCTCAGGGCCGATTTATTTTCTAGTTTCCATCAGCCGCCATCGGCCACAAAGCCCATCCCGGCCGTATTCTCCCCGATCACATTGTAATCCAGCGCCGGCGCCACCGGGTTGGTTTCCTCTGGCGCGGGGTCAACGGGGATGTCGAAGCTCACCTCATCGTGCGGTAGGTCGGGGCTGTCCTGCGCCCCGCTTGTGCCGTGGCGGGGAACCTTCAGCCGGTCGCCGGCCCAGAGGCCGCGCTGCGGGTTGAGGTTGTTGAACACCTCAATTGTCTTCCAGCGCCACGATTCGCCGTAATACTTCTGGGCCAGCCCCACCAGGGTATCCCCCGGCCCCACCACATGCAGCGTGATCTTCTCGCCCCAATCGCCCAGGTTATCCAGCCACAGTTGCGCTTCGGCCGGGTCATCCAGGTTGGGGGTGGCTGCCCAGCGATAAGCCGCCAGGGCCAGAATGCGTCGCCGGATGGCCGGCGTCAGCACGATGGGTTCCGTCGGTTCTGGCTCCGGTTCCGGCTCCGGACCGGGCACGACGGTGATCTTCAACCAGCGCGTGCTGCCAAAGGCTTCGCCGGCCGGCGTCTGCATCCGCCAATGGTAGCCATAAACGCCGGGTGGGGTGGGGGCGGTCAGGGGCAGGCTGATGCGCACCTGTTCCCCGGTGGGCACGTTGGTTTTGTCGCCCACTTCCTGGAGGGTGTAGCGCTCTTGCGTGCCCATGTTGACCAGCGTGGCCCCTTCCGTTTGCGGGTGGGGGTCGGCCGTGAAAGCGGGACCGTAGGCTGCCTCCCAGGTGGCGCTGCCGGTGTTGCGAATGTCCCAAATGGCGTTGAAGGCGGCTCCGGCCGGGGTCTGGTCATAATCTGTCAGACTGGAGGAGAAGTTCACCAACTCCAGCGCCAGCGCCGGCCGGGTCACCGGCGGCGGCCCATTGGGATGTACCAGCCGGCCGGCAATAGCGCAGGCCCAGTTGGGGTTTTCCGTGGCCGGAAAGCCACCCCAACCGGCGCAGAAGAGATCGGCCGGCATGGTGAAAGCGGCCCCACGTGAGCGGGGTTGCCACAGGCCAAACAGGGGATCATGGAAAAGAATGTTGCCGGCCGCATCGTACCCCACCGCCACCACAAAATGCCCCCAATCGAAGGCGTTGCCGGTGACATCGCGCCACGGCCTGTACTTGATCAGGACGATGCTGGGGTTGCCGGCGTCCAGGTTGGCCTTCAGGTAGGCCAGCGCCTGCGCCTGATTCTCCAGGCGACAGTAGGCGAGCGGCACGCCGTGCTGCCCAGACACCTGCATCAGCTCGGTGAAGGTGGTGAACTCGTGGCTGGGGCGGGGGGCAATGAAGTCATACACCCGATCCGGCGTCATGGAAATGTTGTAATGGTTCAACAGCATAGCCACGCAGGTGGGGCCGCAATCGGCCGAATGGGTCACGGCGTCGTTGTCCCACTGCGAACGATAAGGTACATCAAGATGAATCATGGCCAACTCCTTCAGCTCAGTTGCAAAAAGGCGGTTCCGATGCCATGACGGAACCAACCTTCGTGATGCACATCAAACGACTCGTGCCAGTGGGCGGCGTACCAGAAGACCCCCTCCAGGCCGGGCACATGCCGCAGCAGCTCCGGCAGACGCTTCGCCACCCGCGCCTTTTGCTGGGCATCTGCCCCCCGGTTAACAGAGGCTTCGGTGATCAGCAGGGGAACCTGTAACTGGTAGCGCTGTTGGAACGCAATGGCCTGGTTGGCAATCTCCTGGGCCGCCTGATCCACCTGCTGGCTATGGTTGTTGCCGGTGTAGGCGTGGATGGCCCAACCATGTACCAGCCCTTCCACCTCGGCCTGCATGGCCGCATACCAGCGCTCTGGCTCGAACAGCTCGTGTGGGGTCGGGGGCGTGGTGTAGAGCTGGATGCCGGGGAAGTCGGCCCGGGCCCGTTCCAGGCAACGGCGTAAATAGCGGGCGAACTGCTCGGCTGAGTGCCAGGCGATGCCCATGCCTTCTTCCGATTGGGAGATGGGGCGGCGCAGTTGGGGTTCGTTGAAGAAGATGAAGCGACGGAAGCCTTTGTTCCACCAGCGCCGCAGCTGATCTTCGCGAATGTTTTCATAGGCGGCGTCGGCTGAAACGGGTTCGGGGTTCCAGTAGAGCCGCACGACGTGGCGCGCCTTGTGGGTGTTGTCGGCGTGGTCGGCGTTGATGCCGTTGGACATATACAACACCGGCAGGTTGAGCTGTTGCATCATGGCGCGAAAATCGGGCAGTAACCACACGGAGTCATCGGCCGGGCCGTGCAACCCGTTGAAGAAGGTGACGGCCGGCCCCTGATAGACGTAGGCGGCCGGGGTGTCGCCGGTTTCGCCCCCCAGCGTGGGTGGGACAACGGTGATGCGTGTCCAGCGCACGCTGCCGAAGGGCTGACCGGCCCCGTTTTTAAGCTGCCACTGGCTGGCGTAATCTCCGGCTTCGGCCGGGGCTTGCAAGGTCAGACGCAGGCGCACGCTCTCCCCCGGCGGCACGCTGGTGCGGTCGCCAATCTCCGCCAGGGTGTAGAGGGTTTTGACGGCCAGCGAGCGGATGGTCGCTCCCTGGGTGGCAGGAATGGGGTTGGGGGTGAAGGCGAATTGGTAATGGGCGTGCCAGATGGTGTTGCCGCTGTTGCGCACCTCCCAATCGGCCGTGAATGCGGTTTCGGGCGACACCCGGCTGACGTTGCTGAGGGAGGTGATGAAGCGCACGAAAGTCAGGGCGTCGCCGGCCGGGGCGGGAAGGGTGACAAAGCGCGCCCAGCGCACCGGACCGAAAAGCTGGCCGGCCGGGTTTTGCAGCTGCCAGTTCACCCCAAACAACCCGGAGGTGAAGGGAGCCTGGAAGGTGACGGCCAGCGCCACCTGTCCCCCAGGCGGAACGGTGGGCGCATCCAGGTCGTCCCACGCCAGGGTGCGCGATTCGGGTAATTGGGCCACGCCCAATGTCTCCGGGTGGCTGTTGGGCACGCTGACGAAGCGATAGCCCGGCCCCCAGGTGGTGTTGCCGCTGTTGCGAAAACGCCAGGTGATGTGAAACGGCGCGCCGGGTAGCAGGCTATCCAGATTGCCTTCCCAGCTGATGCCATCTGCTTCGGCTTGATCCATGGTGGGTTCCTCCGGCTCTTCTTGAGGGGGAATCTCGCCCTGGTAGTGGGGCGCGCCATCAGGCCAGACAGGTGGGCCGGCCCAGCGATTCTCCAGGGCGTAAGCAGTGATGGGTTGGATGAGACGTTGCACTCTGTTGGCAACATCCCCATACTCGCCCAGGCCGCCGCTGTTGCCGGTTGTCCACAACGCCACGCCCAGGACTTCAGGATGGCGGTCGTAATATTCGGCCGCCTGCCGTATATGTACCATGGCCTGCCACACATCGGGCGCGTCGCGGTAGTACCAGGCGCACTCGGTCACGAAGACGCGCGGCCGGCGTAGCCCCAACTCGTCGCACACCTGGAAGGCGTGTTGGTAGCGGCCGGTGATGTCCGGTTCGGCGTTGATGAGGGGGCCGAAGAAGGGGGGCGGGGGATTGCTGGGGTGCGCTCCTTCATGCACCGCCAGCCCGCACTGGTTGGGGTGTTCGGAACATAGGTGCAGGTAGGCCTGCATCCCGGCCGTGCGCCAGATGCCTTCTTCCGGCGTACCGGCCGACCAACCAAAGGCGAGGGTGCGATAGCCGGCCGCCATAGCTAGTTGGGCAATCGTCACGGCAACCTGCCCCCACCAATCTCCCCCGTTGACGCCGTTGTCCCAGATCACTTCCTTGCGCCCTTCGTTGCCCCACACCAGCCAGGTGTGGTCTTTGATCGTTTCGGGTGGAATGCGTTGGCGGTAGCGTTGCCAGAACTGGAGACCCGCCTCGGCGGCCGGCAGGTTGTAATCGGGGTTTTCGGGGAACAGGCTAGGGCGAAAGACGCCAATATGGGGCACGCCCGATTGCAGGCGCAGGTCTAGCAGCTCTTTGACCACTCCGTAATCGTCGTAGCTACACACTACAGCCGGCCGGCCGGCGTGATCCAGCGCCTTGAAATAGTCACCAATCCCAGTACGATTACCGCCCAGGCCACAGTGAAAAGCAATTTTCTGGTAACTCACGGGTGTCTCCTCAGGGGGAGGGGTTGCATCTCCACCTGATGGATAAGTGTATCACACCCGTCTGAGAGGCAAAGTAGCCTTTGCCCCTCTCCGCTTGTAAAGTCGGTTACATCATAACAGGTTGGGGTTGCAACAGGAATGCCGGCGCGCCGGCATCTGGACGGCAAGGTTAGAAGCCTCGCACGGTTGGCCGGCCGAAGCACCCTCTGCGGTGGTAGGGGCGAACCTGTGTGTTCGCCCCTGCGCAGTAGGTTCGTAGTAACGGCTTCAGCCGTCGGCCGGCCGAAGCAGCCACTAAAGCGGGAACTACGAGCCAAAAGCGGCGCAGTAGGTTCGTCGTAACGGCTTTAGCCGTCGGCCGGCCGAAACACCCGCTCAAGCGGGAACTACAAGCCAGAAGCGGCGCACCAGGTTCGTCGTAACGGCTTCAGCTCCCGTTTTCACGATGGTTATAGGCCTTTGGCTATTACAACTCGCGGATGGTGAACAACCGCCGAATCTGGTCAAACCGGAAAACCGGCCCATCCCGGCACACAAACGTCGGCCCAAACTGGCAGTGGCCGCACAAACCCACGCCGCACTGCATATTCCGTTCCATCGATACATAAATTGACGTATCGGGCGTGCCGCGTCGGTTCAACTCCTGGATGGTGTAGTGCATCATGATCTCCGGCCCGCAGATCATCGCCAGTGTGTCATCCGGGTCAAAGGGGGCGCGCCCCACCAGCTGCGTCACAAAGCCCACATACCCGCGCCACTTCTCATCCGCGTTGTCCACTGTCACCCGCACCTCAATATCCAGGTACGAGCGCCACGTTTGCACATCGTTCAGATAGAGAATATCACGCGGCGTGCGCGCCCCGTATAAGATGATCACCCGCCCAAACCGCTCTCGATGCTGGATGACATGGTAGATGGTGGGGCGTAGCGGAGCCAGCCCAATCCCACCGGCGATGATGACCACATCCCGCCCCTCCGCTTCCAGCAGCGGCCAGCCCGCGCCAAAAGGGCCGCGCACGCCCAGCCTATCACCGGGTTGTAGCTGGCTCATGCCCTGAGTCACCCGACCCACCGACCGAATGGTGTGCGTCAGGATGCCCGGCCGGCCGGGATCGCCGCTGACCGAGATCGGAACCTCACCCGC
Organism: Anaerolineae bacterium; assembly: GCA_034435495.1. Lineage (GTDB taxonomy): Bacteria > Chloroflexota > Anaerolineae > Promineifilales > Promineifilaceae > DAOTXO01. The sequence continues at coordinate 7,854 of DAOTXO010000073.1, read as the reverse complement.
CCCATAGAGATAGAGCATGTTAAACTGGCCGGCCGCAAACGGCGCAACCCCCTCTCCATTCAAGGGGGCCAGTTCCAGAGTGAAGGTATCGGCCGTCTCTTGCGTCCGTTGCAGGATTTGGTAGGGTAGGGGCCGCATCGGATTGGTTGCATTCATATCAGGCGGGCGCCTCCGCGCCGTAAACATCCAGCACCTGCAACTGGGTGGCGTACAACCGCTCCATCATCATCTGAACGAAGCGCTGCATCAGCTGATAACCCAATTCATGGTCGGCATCACATTTGTTGCGCAGGCACACTCCGTCGAAGGCGATGGCCCGCGTCACCTCCACCGCTTCGGCATCGAAGTGCCAGCGATAAGGCGGAAAGAGCCACGACCACCCCAGCACTTCACCGCTGTGGACGGTGTGGATCGTTTTATAGCTTTTGCCGGGCACATACACCTTGACCTGGACATTGCCATGTCGAATCATGTAGAAGTGGTTGGCCGGCTCCCCTTCCCGAAAGATGCGCTCCCGCGCCATGAAGCGGACGTTGGAGGCGCAACCGGTGATCAACTCCAGATGATGCGGTTGTAATCCCGCAAAGAAGGGATGTTCCGCAATGATCGGTTGTAATGAGTGAATGTCCATACCTAACTCTCTTGCTCAGCTGGCTGGCGAATGGCTGCCAGTTCCTCCGTGATGTCAATCGCCGCCGGACACCAGGTGATGCAGCGCCCACACCCCACACAGCCAGACATGCCAAACTGATCGATCCAGTAGGCAAATTTGTGGGTGGCCCATTGCCGATACCGGGCGCGTACTGACGACCGAATCGGCCCACCGTGAATATAGGAGTAGCCCAGGTTGAAACAGGAATCCCAGAGACGGACGCGCTCCGTTTCGTGGCCGGTCAGGCTCGTCACATCTTCCACCGCAGCGCAGAAACAGGTGGGGCAGACCAGGGTGCAGTTGGTGCAGCTCAGGCAGCGTTGGGCGGCGCTCTCCCAGTTGGGCGGGCGCAAATGGTCGTAGAGCAGTTCCTTCAACCCGGCCGTCTCCACCTGCCGCCCCATGTGGGCGGCTGTGGCGGCCGACACCGCCTCAGCCTGGGCGATCTCTTCCTCACCGGCCGGCCGGTGTGCCACCTGCGCCATGATCGCCGCCCCGGCCGGTGTGCCCAGTGTGACCAGCAAATAATGGGTTGGCGTCAACACCTCCGTCAGCGCCAGGTCAAAGCCGCTGTGCGCGACCGGGCCGGTGTCCATCGAGACGCAAAAGCAGGTCGCGCCCGCCAGGCCGCAATTCACCGCCACGATGAACACCCCTTCCCGCCGCGCCTGATAGATGGGATCGATGTAACTCCCACCCAGAAAGATGCGATCCTGAATGGCAATGGCGGCCAGTTCACACGGGCGCACGCCCAGGAAGGCGTAGCGCGGCGGCGCGGCATCGGGCGACTCAGCCAACCCGTCGTTGTTGGCTGTGGCGCGCCACAGGGTGACACGCGGCGGATAGAGAAAACGTTTCCACGACTGTGGCCCCAGGACATAGCCAAACAGGGCGTCATCCTCGCGCCGCTTCAACTGGTAGCGCCCGCGCTCCTGCTCATCTGTCCAGCCGATGGGCAGATCGGCGGCGCTGTGCAAGGTATCGTAGACGATAGCGTGATCGCGCACCGTCGGCCCGACCACCGTGTAGCCGGCCGTCTGCAAGGCCGTGATCAGGTGGGGCACATGCTGGGGTTCCAGGATCAGGTGTTGGCCGGGATGGAGTTTCTGAGTCATCATCTCACCTTTGCCCGCCGCCCGTTCGTCGTAACGGCTCGTAACCGCGGTTTCCCAACCGCGCCGGTTTCCCCGTTTTCACGGGGCTTCGCTGTTCGTCACTCCCGTGAAAACAGGAGCATTTTGTTCTCACCGCCAAGACGCCAAGAGCGCGAAGGTTTTTCTCTTGGCGTTCTTGGCGCCTTCGCGGTTCAACCGCTTGATTCTCACCGCCAAGACGCCAAGAGCGCGAAGGTTTTCTCTTGGCGTTCTTTGCGCCTTCGCGGTTCGTCACTCCCGTGAAAACGGGAGCGCCAATCTGCCTTCTATTACACCCAATATGACGCGCTGCGCCAAGTGATGAAAGTCCTAAATGTCAGGTGACAAACGGATAGACTGCCCTTCCTCTTGGGTGTCCTGGAACAAACGGGTAGAATGTAAGGACGTGTGTTGGCGCATCTTGACCACAAGGAAACAACCATGTCCCCTACCACAACCCATTACCGCACCTGCAATTTATGTGAGGCCATGTGTGGCCTGCGTCTGACGCTGGTTGAGGGAGAGATACACGACCTGCGCGGCGACCCGGATGATCCTTTCAGTCGCGGACACATCTGCCCCAAGGCCGCCGCCCTGGCGGATATTCACCACGATCCCGACCGACTACGCCAGCCCCTGCGACGCACGCCGGCCGGTTGGGTTCCGCTCAGTTGGGATGAAGCGCTGGATGAGACGGCGCAGCGCCTGCGCCAGATTCAAGCCCAACATGGGCGCAACGCTGTGGGGGTGTACACCGGCAACCCTACCGTCCACAACCTGGGGGCGATTCTTTACAACGCCCCCTTCATCCGCGCCCTGCGCACGCGGCAACGCTTTTCGGCCACCTCGGTCGATCAGTTGCCCCACCATCTGGCCGCCCTGCTGCTCTTCGGCCACCAGTTGCTCGTGCCCATTCCTGACCTCGACCGCACCGACTACCTGCTCATCCTGGGGGCTAACCCGGTCGCTTCCAATGGCAGCCTGATGACTGCGCCGGGAGTGGAGCGGCGGTTGAAGGCCATTCAGCAACGTGGCGGGCAGGTGGTGGTCATCGACCCGCGCCGCACTGAAACGGCCCACATCGCCAGTCGCAGCCATTTCATCCGGCCGGGTAGTGATGTTCTGTTGTTGCTGGCGCTTGTTCACACCCTCTACGCGGAGGGGCTGGTCAGGCTGGGCCGCCTGGCGTCCAACGTCGATGGGGTGGAAGCGTTGGAGGCGCTGGCCCAACCGTACCCACCGGAGCGCGTCGCCCCGCACACCGGCCTGGAGGCCGCCGCCATCCGCACCCTGGCGCGGGAAGTCAGCGCGGCCGAGTCGGCGGTGGTCTATGGACGCATCGGAACCTCCACCCAGCGCTTCGGCGGCCTGTGCAACTGGCTCATCAACGCCCTCAACATCCTGACGGGCAATCTCGACCGGCCGGGTGGGGCGATGTTTCCTCTGCCGGCTGTGGACGTGGTGGCGCTGACGGCCTTGACCGGCAACACCGGCCATTATGACCGCTACCGCAGCCGGGTCAGCGGCCGGCCGGAATTTGGCGGCGAGTTCCCGGTGGCGACGCTGGCGGAGGAGATTTTGACCCCCGGCCCCGGCCAGATCAAAGCCCTGGTGACGCACGCCGGCAACCCGGTCTTGAGCACCCCCAACGGCCGGCAGCTTGATCAGGCATTGGCCTCGCTGGAATTCATGGTCGCCATTGACATTTACCTCAACGAGACAACGCGCCACGCCCACATCATTCTGCCCCCGGCCAGTAGTCTGGAGTGCGACCAATATGAGATCGTTTTCCACAACTTTGCCGTGCGCAACACGGCTAAATATGCCCCGGCCCTGCTGCCCCCCACACCGGGCGCGTGGCAGGATTGGGAAATTTTGCGCGCCTTGCGCGACCGCCTGGAGGTGGGCCAGCCGTCCGCCCTGCCGTCGCGCTACGATCTCTTTCGCCGCTTTGGCCCGGCCCAACTCGTCGACCTCGGGTTGCGCTATGGCCCTTATGGTTCGTGGGGCGGTCGGCGGCTGGGGCGAGAAGGCCTGACCCGTCGCCGCCTGCTGCGCCAGCCGCATGGGGTGGACCTGGGGCCGCTGACCCCCTGCCTGCCGGAGCGGTTGTTCACCCCCCATAAGCGCATCGACCTCGCCCCGGCCGTCCTGGCCGCCGATCTGCCGCGCGTAGAGGCGGCCTTCTTCGCTGCGCCGCTGGCATCCAATGGCCTGGATTTGCAGCTGATCGGCCGGCGCGATTTGCGCTCCAACAACTCCTGGATGCACAACAGCCGCCGCCTGATGAAAGGCAAAGCCCGCTGCACCCTGCTCATCCACCCCGACGATGCCGCCGCCCGCCATGTGAGGCCCGGTCAGGCGGTCGTTGTCCAATCGGCCGTGGGACGCATCGTGGCCCAAGCCGAGGTGACGGAGGCCATTATGCCGGGGGTGGTTTGTCTGCCGCATGGCTGGGGGCACGACCGGCCGGGTATTCAACTCACCGTGGCCCAGGAACGCCCCGGCGTCAGCCTTAACGATCTGACGGATGACAGCCAGGTTGATATACTCTCTGGCAATGCGGTCTTGAACGGTGTACCGGTATCTGTCCTGCCACTCGCAGGCACGTTGTAGGGGCGAACCGATGTGTTCGCCCCATACCCCACGGAATAAACACGGAGCGTCGACTTCCAGCCTGCCTATCGACAAGAGGAACCTATGTCCCAACGTACTCGCTTCATCCCTTTAGTCTGCCTGATCCTGGCTGCCCTGTGGTTGGGCCGGCCGGCGCGCGCCGCCCACACCCCACCCCCCACCGGCGTCACCGTCGCCGGAACCTTTCAAGCCCTTCTGGGCTGCCCCGGCGACTGGCAGCCAGAATGCCCGGAAACGGCTCTGACCTTCGACCCCGTGCATCAGCTGTGGCTGGCTACCTTCGAGTTACCGGCCGGTGACTATGAATACAAAGCCGCCCTCAACGGGACATGGGATGAAAACTACGGCGCCGGGGCGGAACCGGGCGGGGCCAACATTCCCCTCAGCCTGGAGCAAAATACGGCCGTCACCTTTCTCTACGACCACAACACCCACTGGATCGCTGATACCGTTAACTTCATCCTGGCCAATGTCCCCGGCAGCTTTAATAGCGAAATCGGTTGCCCCGATACGGCCCGCGACGATTCCGGCAACCCCGGTGATTGGGCCCCCGATTGCCTGCAAACCTGGCTGCAAGACCCAGACGGGGATGGGGTTTATCAATTTGTCACCACCAGATTGCCGGCCGGCAACTACGAGGCCAAAGTGGCCGTAAATCTAAGCTGGGACGAGAATTATGGCGATGGCGGCGCGCCGGGTGGGGCTAATATCGGCTTCGCCGTCGCCAGAGATGGCGCAGAGGTAGCCTTTATGTGGGATTCTCGCTCCAAGATTTTGACCATCAATGCCGCCGGTGCGCCCAAAGGCAATTTGACCGAGGCCAAAGCGTACTGGGTGGCGGCCAACACCATTCTGACGCCCCTGGCCCCTGATCTGAGCTACACCCTCTACGCCGATGCGGCGGCCGGCCTGACGATTGGCGAAACGGGCCTGAGCGGCGGGCAGGCTTTTCCCCTTACTGTCGAGGCTGGCCCGGTTGCCCCGGCCATTGCCCAGAAGTTCCCCCATCTGGCTAGTCTGACTGTTTTGCAGCTTCCGCCGGAGGCTGTCGCCCAGGCAGCCACGCTTGTGCGTGGTCAGGTGGCGTTGGGGGTGGTGGATGCGGCCGGCAACCCGGTCGAGGCCACCGGCTTGCAAATACCCGGCCTGCTGGATGATCTCTACGTCTACACCGGCCCCCTGGGTGTTGCCTGGGAGGGGGAGGTTCCGACGTTGCGCCTGTGGGCTCCCACCGCCCAAACCGTTCGCCTGCACCACTTTGCCGACGCTGACGGTGAGGCGCTGGAAATCCTGCCCCTGACCCGCGACGACGCTACCGGCGTCTGGTCTATCAGCGGCGCGGCCGATTGGGCGAATCATTACTATCTCTATGAGGTGACGGTCTACGCCCCATCTGAGGGACAGATCGTCACCAATCTGGTGACAGACCCCTACTCCCACAGCCTCTCCATGAACAGCACGCGCACCCAGATCATCGATTGGCGCGACGCGGCGCTGGCCCCGGCCGGCTGGGAGACGCTGACCAAACCCCCTCTGGCTGCGCCGGAAGATATTGTGCTCTACGAGCTGCATGTGCGCGACTTCAGCATTTTCGACGACAGTGTGCCGGCCGAACAGCGCGGAACCTACCTGGCGTTTACCCACGCGGACTCGCGGGGCATGATGCACCTGCGTCAACTGGCGCAGGCTGGTCTGACCCACATTCACCTTCTGCCTGTTTTCGACATCGCCACCATCAACGAGGATCGCGACGCCCAGCGCAACCCATTGCCCACCTATCTGGCTACCTTCCCGCCCGATGCCGAACAGCAACAGGCGACCATCTACAACCTGCGCGACGAAGATGGCTTTAACTGGGGCTACGACCCTCTACACTACACCACGCCGGAGGGTAGCTACGCCACCGACCCCAACGGTGCCGGCCGGGTTGTGGCGTTTCGCGCCATGGTGCAGGCGCTCAACCAGACCGGCCTGCGGGTGGTGATGGATGTCGTCTACAACCACACCAACGCCAGCGGCCAGGCCGAGAAGTCGGTGCTGGATCGCATTGTGCCGGGTTACTACCATCGCCTCAACAGCCGGGGGCGGGTGGAAAATAGCACCTGCTGCGCCAACACTGCCACCGAACACGCCATGATGCGCAAATTGATGATCGACTCGCTGCTCACCTGGGCGCGGGAGTACAGAGTGGATGGCTTCCGCTTTGACCTCATGGGGCATCACATGGTGGAGGATATGCTGGCGGTGCGCGCTGCCCTGGACAGCCTGACGCTGGAGCAGGACGGCGTGGATGGCCGCGCCATCTATGTATATGGCGAGGGGTGGAACTTTGGCGAAGTCGCCAACGACGCGCGTGGACGCAACGCCACCCAACTCAACCTGCCCGGCTCAGGCATTGGAACCTTTAACGACCGCCTGCGCGACGCGGCTCGCGGCGGCAACCCTTTTGGTGGTTTGCAGGAGCAAGGCTTTGTCACCGGCCTCTACACCGACCCCAATGGGACGGCCCAGGGCGAGGCGGCGGAGCAGCTGGCGCGTCTGTTGCACTTCAGTGATCAGATTCGGGTGGGGCTGGCAGGTAATCTGGCGGATTACACTTTCCCATCCGCAACGGGTGTGCTGGTGCGCGGGGCCGAGGTGGATTACAACGGGTCGCCGGCCGGCTACACCCAGGACCCCCAGGAGAACATCGTCTATGTCGAGGCCCACGACAACCAGACATTCTTCGACATCATCCAATACAAAGCCCCGCTGACAACCCCGCTGACGGAGCGGGTGCGGATGCAAAATCTGGGGATTGACCTGACCATGTTGGCCCAGGGCGTCCCTTTCTTCCACGCCGGCATCGATATGTTGCGTTCCAAATCGATGGATCGCGACAGCTTCAACTCTGGCGATTGGTTCAACCGACTCGATTTCACCTATACCACCAACAACTGGGGGGTGGGTCTGCCGGTGGCGGACAAAAATGAGGCGGAGTGGCCTTTAATCGGCCCCTTGCTGGCCAACCCTGATTTGCGCCCCACCTCGGAGCATATCCTGAGCGCTGTCAACCATTTCCAGGAGATGTTACAAGTGCGGCGTAGCTCGCCTCTCTTCCGGTTGCCTACGGCGCAAGAGGTGCAGGCGCGCCTGCGTTTCCACAACACCGGCCCGGAGCAGCTGCCGGGGCTGATTGTGATGGAGCTGGATGACACGGTCGGGGCATCACTCGACCCCAACTACGACCGGGTGGTGGTGGTGTTCAACGCCACCCCCCAGACCCAGAGCTATACCGTGGCGGCGCTGGCCGGGGCGACGTTGACGCTGCATCCGGTGTTGGCTAATAGCGCCGACCCGGTGGTGCGCACGGCAACCGCGGCGCAGGGGGCCTTGACTGTGCCGGGGCGCACCACGGCCGTCTTTGTAGAGGCGTCGGGCCCCCCCCCCGCC
>DAOTXO010000072.1:0-6591 GCA_034435495.1 Anaerolineae bacterium | reverse complement strand
CCGCACCAGAGTGCGGCCGACTCAATTATTGACCAGGACGAATACTTGTGGGCGCAGGCCCGTCTCCGCATAGAGGAAGCGCTCCAGCGCGCCCGCAATCTGGTGCGGCAGTTGGCGGTTGCTGGCCCCGTGCATCTTGGCATACCGGGCAATGGTGTCGCGCATCCCGTTGAGAATCTCTGTCTCGCCTGTCAGGTCCAGAAAGCCGCGTGAGACAACGTTCGGCTCACCAATTAACTCCGACTCACTGTTGAGGCGGATGGCAGCCACCAAAAACCCCGCCTGGGCCAGCTGTTCGCGTTCACGAATGATGGAAAAACCCGTCTCGACCACGGAACCGCCCTGAACAAAGACATAGCCGCCGGGCACGCGCTCCTCCACCGTGAGCGTCTCAGCGTCGAGTTCAACCACCATGCCATTTTCCACAATAGCAATCTGTTCCGTCTGATAGCCCATTTCACGCGCCATACGGGCGTGGTAGGTGAGGTGGCGCAGCTCACCATGCACCGGAACCAGAAAACGCGGTCGTACCAGGTTGATCATCAGCTTCATCTCTTCCTGGCTGGCATGGCCCGATACATGGATATTGGTGATAGATTCGTATAGTACTTCAGCGCCTCGTTGGATGAGGCGGTTGATAATCCGATGGGTCATCTCCTCATTGCCCGGTATGATGTGGGCCGACAGGATGACTGTATCGCCGGCTTCGATCTCCAGATTGCGGTGCCGGCCGCGCGCCAGCCGCCCCAGCACCGAGGTTGGCTCCCCCTGCGTTCCTGTTGCCAAAATGGTGATCTCTTCTGGCGGGTAATGTCCAATCCGATCTAGCTCGATCACCATGTCATCGGGTAAGTCCAGATAACCCATCTGCTGAGCCATGCGCGTATTGTCGCGCATCGACCGGCCGGTAATAGCCAGCCGGCGTCCATAGCGCCCACACACCTCCGCCACCTGGCGAATGCGCGAGATGTGAGAGGCAAAGGTAGCAATGATGACACGCCCTTTGGCGTTGGCAAAAACGCCATCCAGCGCATCCAAAACGGTTCGTTCGGAGCGCGTCCAGCCGGGGCGTTCGGCATTGGTGCTGTCCGCCAACATACACAAAACGCCACGCGAGGAAAACTCCGCCAGCTTGGCGAAATCCGGGGGCCAGCCGTCATCCGGGGTGTGGTCAAATTTGTAGTCACCGGTGACGACGATCAAGCCCACGGGGGTGGTGATGCCAAAGCCAACGCAGTCGGGGATGCTATGGGTGACATGAAAAGGCTCCACAGTGAAAGGGCCCAGGGGAAAAGCTTCACCGGCGCGGATGGTGTGCAAGCGTACCCGGTCGCCGACCTTGGAGCGGCGCAATTTCACCTCCGCCAGCCCCAGAGTCAAAGCCGTGCCATACACCGGCGCGTTGATCTCTTCCATCAAGTACCCCAACGCGCCAACGTGGTCTTCATGGCCGTGGGTTAATAAAACGGCGTGAACTTTATCCCGGTTCTCTCGCAGATAGTTGTAATCGGGGATGATGGTATCCACCCCCAGCATATCATTTTCAGGAAACATGATGCCGGCGTCGATCACCAGGATGTGATCCGCATACTCGACCACGGTCATGTTTTTACCAATTTCGCCGCATCCCCCCAGGGGGATAATACGCAATTTATAGCTCATGCCTACTCCTCATGCGACCGCCCTTTGCTCAGGCAGCCGCCTATAAAAGACACACCGGACGGCGCAGCAAATCTACGCCGCCAGGGTGGATATGTAACTGTCGTAACCGGCCGATCAAGGGCAACGTTAGACGCGTAAGCCGTACCAGACCAGCAGGATCAGAATCATTTCCAGAATCGCCAAAAACAGGGTGTAAACCCATAAAGCGGTAGAGGTGCGCGGCCGCACAGTCAGCGTGGGGGTGGAGATAACCCGACGAATGGCCACCGGCGGTCGTTGGATATGGATCAAAGCAATGGTGATATTGTCAGACCCGCCGCGCTGATTAGCCAGCTCGATCAATTCGTGAACGGCCGGGGCCGGTGCGGCGCGCCCCAAAATGGCGGCGATCTCCTCATCTTCCACATGGCGCGTCAGGCCATCGGAACACAGCAACAATCGATCATCTGGCTCCAGGGCCACTTGAAACAGGTCGATACGCGGCTCACGCATGGAGCCGATGCTGAACAAAATGATGTTGCGGCGCGGGTGGTTCAACGCTTCCGCCTGGGTGATGGCCCCTTCCTCCACCAGCTGCGCTACCAGGCTTTGGTCTTTGGTGATCTGTTGCAGCCGGCCGGCGCGCCAATGATACCCCCGACTATCGCCCACATTGGCTAACACCGCCTGGTTGTCACGCACAACGGCGGCTACCACCGTGGTCGCCATGTGGCTATGTCGGTGGCTGTTGGCCGCCAGTTGGCGCAAATCCTCATTGGCGGCCTGGATGGCGTGGCGCAGGCGAGCATCCAGACCCGGCAGATGGGCGCTAGCCAGATAATGATGTTGAATACGTTCTGTGGCGTATTGGCTGGCAACTTCGCCGGCCGCTGCCCCCCCCACGCCATCGGCTACGATATAGAGCCAGCCGTGACGGCACCGATCTTGTTCTGATTGAGGTTCCCAGGCGCTGGTGTAATCTTCGTTGTGGTCACGCACCAACCCGGTATGGGTTTCCAAAACAGCTTGAACAAAGGGGGGCGTTGCCATACTCTGGGAATATATACACAAAATGGTGGATGGGCAAGCCAGATGGGGGTTGCTCCTTGCCAGGCCAACGTTTGGCGCGCCTGAAGGGGGCGTGCTAGAATGCGCCCCATGCACCGCATTGTTTTCATGGGCACGCCGGCCTTCGCTGTTCCGATTTTACGCGCTTTGCTGGCAACGCAACAAGTGGTGGGGGTGGTGACCCAGCCTGACCGCCCGGCCGGGCGCGGCCAGGCGATACGTTTCTCTCCCGTCAAAGTTGTGGCGCTGGAGGCAGGTGTACCGGTGTACCAGCCAGCCTCGCTTCGCAAACCGGAGCGAGCGGCACAATTGCACGCCTGGGCCCCGGCGGCGATTGTGGTAGCCGCCTTCGGCCAGATTTTACGCCCCCACCTTTTGGAGCTCCCACCACTCGGCTGCATCAACGTCCATGCCTCGCTGCTGCCGCGTTGGCGCGGGGCCTCCCCCATTCAGCACGCTCTTCTGGCGGGCGACACGCAAACCGGCATCAGCCTGATGCGCATGGATGAGGGGCTGGATACCGGCCCGTGGTATGTGCAGGAAAGCCTGGCGGTTGCGTCGGCCGAGACCGCTGCCACCTTGCACGACAAACTGGCGGCGCTGGGCGGAGAGATGATCCGGCGTTATTTGCCCGACATCCTCGCCGGCCGACTGCCTCTACACGCCCAGGAGGATCGTCAGGCTACCTACGCACCCCTAATCACCAAAGAGATGGGCGAAATTGACTGGAACCAACCGGCCGAGGTCATCGACCGCCTCATTCGCGCCATGACGCCCTGGCCGGGGGCGTTTACGTTTTGGCAGGGGCAATTGCTGAAGGTTCACGCGGCGCGTCCCTGGCCAGCAGGGCCGACCGATGCACGTAGCGGCGTCATCTTGCGTCTGGCAGAAGGAAGCATTGGCGTCACGACCAGAGCCGGCTGTTTGCAACTGGAGACGGTGCAGCTGGCCGGCCGGCGCGCCATGAGCGCCGAGGAGTTCGTCCGCGGTCAGCCCGAATTTATCGGCCAGCTGTTGGGCCGCCAGGCAGGGTAACGGATGCAACGTATTGCTACCATGGGCGGGGGCGCCATCGGCTGTTATCTGGCCGCCCACCTGGCGCAGGCCGGGCATAGGGTCATGCTCATCACCCGGCCGGCGGCCGCCCAACGCATCCAGGCAGAAGGCTTGACTGTGGTCGAGCCGCCGCCAGTCTACCGCGTCTGGCAAACCGGGCTGGCAACGGCCGGGTCACTGGCCGAGGCGGTAGTCGGGGGAACGGCCTTTGATCTGCTGTTGCTAACGATGAAAGCTTACGCTGTGGCCCCGGCCCTGGAGGAGATCGCGGCGTGGCTGCCCCACCCACCACCTATCATCTGCTGCCAAAATGGCATTGGGCTGGAGGAGATGACGCTGGCGCGCACCAGCGGGGCGCAGGTGATCGCCGCCTCCGTCACCACTCCGGTCAGTCAGCGCGCTCCCGGTCAGATTGCCATCGAACGCGCCGGCCGGGGGCTGGGTCTGGCGCCCACCCGGCCGGGTGAATCGGTGACCGCCTGGCGTGATCTCTTTCAACAGGCTGGTCTGCCCAGCACCCTGGCGGCCGACTATCGAGCTTTGAAATGGTCAAAGGTGCTGCTCAACAGCATGGGCAACGCCACGGCCGCGCTGTTAGAGTGGTCGCCTGGGGCGATTTATGCGCATCCGCGCCTGTTCAATCTGGAGTGGCGCCTGTTGCGAGAAATTCTGGCTGTGATGCGCGCTCTGGGAATTCCGGTGATCAACCTGCCTGGTGCACCGGCGGCCCAGTTAGCCTTTGGTTTGCGCTGGTGGCCCCGGCGCTGGCTGCAACCCATTCTGGCCCGCCAGGTGGGGCGGGGACGTGGGAATAAAATGCCCTCTTTCTATCTGGACCTCCAGGCCGGCAAAAGGCACAGCGAAGCTGCCTACCATCAAGGGGCTGTCGCTCAGGCCGGCCGGGAGGCGGGGGTTCTGGCCCCTATCAATGCGGCGCTTCATGCTCTGGTGCAGGCGGCCATCACGCCAGGGGGTGCGCCCGACCATTACGCCCATCAGCCCGAACGCCTGCTGGATGAGGTTGCCCGGCTGGAACAGACGACGCGCAAGGAAGCCAACCATGTGGCTGCATGAACAACAGCAGCGAGAAGAGATCGTCCGCATCGGACGCTTGATGTATGAAAAGGGGTTCATCTCCGCCACCGAAGGCAATCTCTCGGTGCGCCTGGGGCCAGATCGTATTTTGATCACCCCTTCTGGTGTGCACAAGGGGTTTCTGGAACCGGAACAACTGCTAATCGTGGATGCCGCCGGCCGGCCGGTAGGCGGCTACGGGCCGGCCGTGCGCCAACGCAAACCTACCAGCGAACTGCCCATGCACCTGGAAGCCTATCGTCAGCGGCCGGATATTCGTGCCGTCATCCATGCCCATCCCCCCAATGCCATCACCCTATCCATTGCCGGCATCCCCATCTCCGCCTGCCTGATCCCTGAGGTGGTGGTGCTGCTGGGCCTCATTCCCACCACACCCTACGCCACGCCGTCCAGTGACGAGAACGCCTTCGTCATCCGCTGCCTGATTCGCCAGCACGATGCTCTGGTGCTATACCGCCATGGGACATTAACGGTGGGTCACACCTTGTGGCAGGCCTTCATGCACCAGGAAACGGTCGAACAGAGCGCCCGCATCGGTTTACAGCTGGCGCAGCTAGGGGTGCACAACCCCCTGTCTGTGGCCGAAATGCGTAAACTGCTGGCGTTACGGCGTCAGATGGGGTTGATGCGACCAGGAGAATCGGAGGAATTTTGTGAACATTGCGGCGTGTGCCACGAGGGGGAGGAGCATCTGCCGGTGTTGAGCGCCGACCGCACTGTTGACTCCGCCGCCATCCGAAAAATGGTCGCCCACAAGCTGGAAACAGTTTGGCGGGAGGGGTCTTGACCCCACTGGCAGGGATCGGCAAACCTCCGTACCATTTACGCAGCGCCCAGGGTTTACACAAGTTGGCTGTTCAAGCCGGAGCGCTGCGCGGCGGCAAACTGCTGCCGGTCGGCGGTGACAAACAAATCCGCCCGCCAGACCAACGCGCTGGCGAGATGCAGCGCGTCCATCGCCCGCAAGACGTTATTCTCAAGCAGGGCAACGGCCGTTGCCACCACCTCCGGCGCGAGCTGCAAAACAATGGCGTCCCTTACATCAGCCATCAACTGCGCTTTGGCCTGTTCATATCCTGTCTGGGGCAGAATCCCCTCGCGCGCGCGCCGGTTCAGGGCAGAGACAATTTCGGGCACGCCAAGTACGGAGAGCCCCAATTGGGCGCTGTTTTGCAGGATAGCGTCTACCGTTTCGCTGCCGGGTTCGACAATGTACCGCTTGGCAAAAGAAGAGGAATCGAACACAGTTTTCACGGGGTGCTCTCGCGTTCGGCCAAAATCGCCGCCGACAGCTCGGCCCCGGCCAGCGCCAGCTTAATGCCGGGCTGCTTCCACGCCGGTAGACGATCCGCTTCAGCAACATAGGGAATCAGTTCGGCAATGGGTTTGCTGTGGCGCATGATAATAATACTTTTGCCTTGTTCCACCTCCGTTAAAAAGGTAGAAGCATGGCGGCGAAATTCGGTAAAGGTCACGGTTCTCATGGTTTATCCCCCGATCAGATGGTTGTGCATTTCATTGTACATAATAATGTGCAATAGTACCAGGATGAATATTAAAAATGTGTGCTACATCGTTTGCTATGTCTGAACAAGTAATTAACCCCGTGTGCAAGTAATCGGGGGTGAGAAAATGGAGGAGACTCCGTACACTTGAGTATCAAGCAAGAAACCAAGTAAAACGGAGGCCTCCAACATGGATCTTAACACATTCATTATCGTCATTTACTGT
>DAOTXO010000071.1:0-25421 GCA_034435495.1 Anaerolineae bacterium | reverse complement strand
CTAAAACCTGACCCCCATTTTGGCGTTTTGCTGACCTGAACGCCCATCAGGTTTTAGAGCCGGGGGAGCCATTTCTCTCTGGTAGAGCACAAAACGGAACGTATAGAGGTGGAACACAATACGTGTTCCACCCACCAATGGGGATTTGAGGGGTCTTCAATCCAGGGAGCTTCCTGACAGTAGTGTGGGTGACCGTATTTCCATCCCCAATGGGGATTTGAGGGGTCTTCAATACCACAACGACCCACACCATATTATCTTATCTCCTTGGTTTCCATCCCCAATGGGGATTTGAGGGGTCTTCAATAGAGAGGGTGGAACCAACGTTCGCAATACGCTGGCTATAGTTTCCATCCCCAATGGGGATTTGAGGGGTCTTCAATCAGTATGTTGTTGGCGTTTATACAGCTATGTTTGCAACCGTTTCCATCCCCAATGGGGATTTAAGGGGTCTTCAATTTCGGAGGCCTATCCGAAAGGGAGACGGCCGACGAGTTTCCATCCCCAATGGGGATTTGAGGGGTCTTCAATCGGTGGGCGTGGAAACACTTCAGGGAACCCAGGACGCGTTTCCATCCCCAATGGGGATTTGAGGGGTCTTCAATGGTGGAGAGGACAGAGATACGTGGTGATGAGAGCAGGTTTCCATCCCCAATGGGGATTTGAGGGGTCTTCAATCGGATGAAGCCCTACGTCACCTAGCGGATTTCAGATTTGTTTCCATCCCCAATGGGGATTTGAGGGGTCTTCAATATGCACTAGAATTGCGTACTGAGGAAGAACGGTTGCAGGTTTCCATCCCCAATGGGGATTTGAGGGGTCTTCAATGCCAGAAAAAGCTATACTTGTGGAGGTTTCACTGCACGTTTCCATCCCCAATGGGGATTTGAGGGGTCTTCAATAGCCGTTATCCACAGTGGGATCAGACCCTACCCTCTATCTTAGCGCATCTGGTTTTCAGGGTCAATACCTGACGGGGAGGCAAAAAAACCCGCCTTTTCCAGGGAAACTGTCCCACCGGCCGCCGTTTCGCGAGGGCCCGTGTGAGTAACCTTTTTTCTGCATTTCACCCCGCCTGACAGGGGGGTCGGCCGGCCTCTTACACCCCCCATTTGGCCCTCATTCACCCTGAAATGGCCCCTTTTTCGGCCTGATCGAGCTTCGTTGGGTTATATTAACAACTTTGGCGCGCCAGCTACGTATGAGAGGATATGGCTATACGGTTGTTAAAGAGCTTCTGACCCTATTGTAGTCTATTCGCGACATTGGGAAACTCCCTCTCAGATTACACGCCATGCCTCATCCACCTGTGTTCAGCCTGCACACCCTGACCCAGATCGTGGCCGCCGTGTCCTGCGCCCCGTTTCCGCTGCAATTTGGCTGGCGGCTAAGGCCCACGCAGCTACGGGAGCTGGCGGCGCGAATTGGCCCGCCTCAACCCCAGCTACGTCAATTGGAAACGTCTTGGCGACCCTGAATATTGACATGCGCACTGGCGTCTAACTGGCGGGGAATGGGGAGCAGGTTTTGGAATCGTATTACGAATGTGGCCGTGTGGACACACTCGTTTGCGACTGAGACACTGGCAGGCCGTGAAGAAGGGTGGTCGCCGGCCGGTAACAACTATGCTATGATGATAGAATGAGCCGCCTATGCGGCCGGTTGGCGGGGCGAACACGCAGGTTCGCCCCAACATGCAGGTTCGCCCCAACACGCCGGTTCGCCCCAACGGGGCGAAAGGAAGATGGTATATCATGCGCAGTTTTGCCCCCCAAGCGACCAGCGCCTCACCTGACAGGTCTGACCGGCCGTGTCCCTGTCATCGGCCGGCGGCCGGCCGACGACGACAGGTGCAACCCAAACGGTGGCTGAATACGCCCGGCGACCGCTATGAGCAAGAGGCAGAACGGGTGGCCGGGCAACTGGTGGGGCCGGCCGTTGGCCGTGGTCGGGTGGCGGTATCGGCCACGCCGGTTGCCTCAACAGACGTCAACCCCATGGTGGAGCGTGACCTGCACCGCTCTGCGGCCGGCGGCGCGCCGCTGCCGCAAGCGCTGGCGGGTGAAATGGGGCGCGCCCTCGGTTTTGACTTCAGCCGTGTGCGGATACACAGCGATAGCCGGGCAGCGCAGCTGAACACCGCCCTGGGGGCGCGTGCTTTTACCTATGGCCAAACGCTTTACTTTGGGACCGGGCAATATGATCCTGTTTCGGCTGGCGGCCGGCGCTTGCTGGCGCACGAGTTGACGCATGTAGTGCAACAAAGCGGCGGGGCAACGGGTGTCATTCAACGCCAGACATTAACGCCCGACTGGCAGGCTGAAGCGGATCGCCTGACGACTGAGGAGTTGGAGGCGGCCGTCGCCTCCATGCGAGCGCAGCTGGCGGCCGAGACGGAGAGCTCAGAAGAGAGTGAACAGCTGGCGCAACGGCTGGCCGTCTTTGAGCAAACCTTGATTCAGCGCCAGGGCCGCATCAGACGCTTTGAAGAAGGGGTGGCTGAAGCGCGGGAGCAACAGCGTGAGCTGCTGGAGGCGACGGAGGGAGCGCCGGTGCTGGCGTCGGCCGCTTATTTCATGACCCAACGCAGCGCCGACGCCCTTTTTATTCTCGGTTTCATGACCGGTTATGCCGCGGAAATTCCGCCCGGCGAGCTGCAGGATTATGAACGGGAGATGCAGGAGCATTGGCCGGAGTTCAGCGCCGGCTATGTGGTTGGTTTGCCGGTGGGATTGTGGCATGGTCTGACGGGTCTGATCGAAGGGTTATGGATGTTGGCGCAGCTGGGAGCGCAGCTCTCCCCGGCCGGCATTTTATCCATGCTGACAGAGGAAGGCATTGACTTCGCCAGCGATCCAGAGGGGTATATCGCCCGCCGGCGGCAGCAATATGAACAGGTGCGCGCCATTGCCGAGGCGTTGCAAGCGTTTGGGGCTGAGTTCCGCCGCGACCCCACCGTTGTCATGCAATGGTCAAGCGATTTTGGCCTGATCGTGGGCCAGGAGTTCGCCGACTATGTGACGACGGATTATCTGCGTCAAAGCCCCTATGACAAAGGGTATCTGGTGGGGGACATTGTGGGCCAGATTCTCTTTGAAGTGCTGTTGGAGATCATTCTGGCGGTGACGACGGAGGGGGTGGGGAATGTGATGCGCGGCGTGGCGGCGGTGGGGCAGGGGGCGCGGGCAAGCGGGCGCATCGGCAACGCCCTGCGCCGTATGTTGGAGTCGTCAGCGGCGCTGCGCAACCTGCTGCGGGCCGTCACAGGGGCGGAAGATGTGGGGGATGTGGCGCGTCTGGGTGAACGCGGGAGGGACGTGGTGCGTGGGGCGGGGGATGAAGCGCTGGAGGGTGCCGGCCGGGCCCTGGACGAAAGCGCTGCGGCCACGCCGCCAACCGGCGCGGTGGAGGAGCCGGCCGTGACGCCAGAAGATCTGCGCCGGCCGGTGGATGAAGAGGCTGCGCCTACCGGGGTGGCCGGCCGACAGTTGCCCCCGGCCCTGGCCGGTTGTCGCGTTGGTTCGCTGTGGTGTCCCATGGATTTCCTGCGCGGCCAGCCAGAGTTTCAAGATCATTTTGCCGGGCGAGAAGGCGCTTTATTGGAGGATTACCTGGGGCCACTGACGGAACGCGACCTGGACCTGGGCCCGTCGCCCCGCTCGCTCGACCGCGCTCGCATTTTGACCGGCGATGAGATGTATCAGCAATATATGGAGATTGTCGGCCGGTCGGCGTGGAGCGAGCCGTTTCAAGAGGCGCAGTTGCAGGTATGGCGGCGGACGGCGCAGGAAGGAGTAGATTATCGACGGCTGATCATCGGCGGCCGGGAAGAGCGCTGGCCCTTGCAGGGTGGGCAACCGTGGACGGTGCATCACGAACCGCCGCTGGAGTTTATTGGCTTTGAGAGTTCTGAGTGGTGGCGGCCTATGCCGTTGTCCATCCATGACGACGTTCACGCCTGGTGGACGGGCCTGCGGCGGCTGGTGTTAGATCGGGTTCCGCGAGGCTTGCGCCGTGATGTGGTGCGCGGCGATATCGACCTGGATATCCGTGAATTTGAGTAAGCCAGGCCGGCGGCGTTTAGCCGACGTGAACCTGCCCCCGGCCGGGGCGCACCTCGCCCACCACCACGCCGGCCGGACAGAGGCGCTGGAAGGTAGCTACCTGTTGGGGAGGAAGGGCCACAAGTAGGCCGCCGGACGTTTCCGGTGTCCAGAGCATGGCCTGATGTAGCGGGGAGACGCCGGGGCCGAAGGTCACCTGGGGGGCAAAATGCACTCGATTGCGCCCCATGCCGCCGGGGAAGGCTTCCTGTTCGGCATAGCGGCCGGCCCCCGGCAACCAGGCGAGCTGGTCGAGCCGGAGATGAAAGTCCACCCCGGCCTGACTGGCCATCTCGTGAGCGTGCCCCAACAGACCAAAACCGGTGATGTCGGTCATGCCGCTGGCGTTGCTGGCCAGGGCCGCGGCCGCCGCCTGGCGATTGAGTGTTTTCATGTTCTCCACCGCTGCCTGAACGTCTGGCGGCGTGGCCTGGTTGCGTTTTAAGGCGGTGGTGACCAGCCCGGCCCCCAGGAGCTTGGTGAGGATGAGGGCATCCCCGACCTGTGCGCCCCCTTTGGTCTTGACCTGGCTGGGGTGGATGAGGCCGGTAACGGCCAGACCATATTTTGGCTCTTTGTCTGTCACGCTGTGGCCGCCCACCACCACCGCGCCTGCCTCGGCCACCTTTTCCGCCCCGCCGCGCAAAATCTCGCGCAGGATGCTGAGATCGAGGGTATCAGGGAAGGCGACCAGGTTGATGGCGAAGAGGGGTTGTCCCCCCATGGCGTAAATGTCGGATAGGGCGTTGGCGGCGGCAATGGCCCCGAAGTCGTAAGGATCATCCACCACGGGTGGGAAGAAGTCGGTCGTGCTGATGATGGCCTGCTCGGGGTTGAGCTGGTAGACGGCTGCGTCGTCGGCGCGCGCCAGACCGACCAACAGGTGGGGGTGATCCTGTGGTGGAAAGAGGGAACGTAAAGGCTGCAACACGTGCGCCAGTTCGGCCGGGCCGAGCTTGGCCGCTCAGCCGGCGCAGGAAGCGAGCGCAGTGAGTTTGATCGGTTCGGTGGTCATGTATGTGCCATCTCATGCAGGCCCCATCGGGTGGCGCGGTTGGGAAACCGCGGCTACGAAGGGGCGCGGGTTGCGTCTGGTGTAAGTATAGCGAACGCCTGACAGTTCGACTATAATCCTCACACCATGAAGCAGAAACCTCTGGCTCGTTTTGAAGCGCTGGCTCAACGTCTGGTAGAAGGCTCGTTGGCCCGCTTGTTGGGCGGCCGGCTGGAGATGGCAGAGATAACGGCCCAATTGGCGCGTGCCATCGAGGATAACTTGCAGGCTAATCGCGTCCCGGATCGGTATCTCTTGACCTTTCATCCTGACGACGAAGCCATTCTGCGCCGCGAACAACCCACACTGGCGGATGATCTGGCTGCGTTAATCGTCCGTCTGGCGCGTGAGGCTGGCCTCAGCCTGCCAACGTGGCCGCAGGTGACGTTGCAAGCCGATGGGGGCGTCGGCCGGCAGCAGGTACGCATTCAGGCAACGCATAACGCCGGGGCGGCTGAGGCCACTCAGGTATATCAAGTTGACGGCGATGGGCGCGATCTCGTCTCGGCCATTCAAGCGCTGGACGCCTTTCTCATTTTGGATGGACGTCACTACATTCCCCTCTTGCAACCCATCATCAACCTGGGCCGGCGCACTGACAACGACGTGGTTTTGGACGCGCCGACAGTCAGCCGCCGCCATGCTCAATTGCGCTGGCGTTTTGGGCGCTACATCATTTACGATGTTGGCAGTCGCGGGGGGACATTCGTCAACGATGAACCTGTCACTGAGTGCGTTTTGCACCCCGGCGATGTGATTCGACTGAGCGACCGGGCCATCATCTATGGTGAAGGATTGTCACGCGCTCGTCTGACGCCGTTGCCGCCCGACAGCCCAGATCACACCCAACAGATGCCCCCTGCCCAGCGGCCGGCGTAAAGCTCAGGAGGAGCCGATGGATGTGACGCTGCTTTTGGTCATCTTACGCCTGGCGGCCGGCGTGCTGTTGTTGCTGTTTATGGGGATGGTAGGCTGGCTGCTGTATCGCGAGATGCGGGTCACGGCCAGCTGGCTGGTGGAACAACAGGCTGTGACCGGTGAGGTGTGTTTGCTGGATGAGGCGGGCGAGGTGCTGGAGCGCTATCGATTGCGGCCGGTCACCAGCATTGGGCGCATTCCTTCCAACACCATTGTTCTGAGCGGCGGTTATGTTTCGGCTGAACACGCCCTGATCACACGGCGCGGTCAGCAATGGTGGCTGGAAGATTTGAACAGCCGCAACGGCACACGCCTGAACGATTTGCCGGTGCTGGAGCCGGTGGTGGTGACGGCCGGTGATACGATCAGCATCGGGGATCAGAAATTGCGTGTAGACATTTAGGTGGGAGCGCGGTTGGGAAACCGCGGCTACAAGAGAAAGAGGATACCACATGACTTCGCCTGCAGCTGGCAACCACGCGACAACTGCCCGGCCCCGACATTCAGAGGCTAGGGCGATTTGGGAACACAACGCCGCTTTTTGGGATGACCACATTGGCCCACAGGGCAACGCCTTTCATCGTCATCTGGTCGCGCCGGCAACCTGGCAGTTGCTCCAGGCGCAGGCGGGTGAGCGGGTGTTGGATATTGCCTGTGGCAATGGTCAATTTGCGCGCCAGCTGGCCGGGCAGGGGGTGGTGGTAGATGCGTTTGATATTGCCCCGACTTTCATCGAGCGGGCGCGGGCGCATACGGCGGCGGCCGGCCTGGAGACCATCACCTACCACATCCTGGACGCCACCGATGAGGTGGGGCTGCTAAGCCTGGGCGTGGGGCAGTTCGACGCGGCCGTCTCCAACATGGCGCTCATGGATATAGCGGACATCGATCCGCTGCTGCGCGCCACCTATCAGTTGTTGAAGCCGGGCGGGCGCTTCGTTTTCTCCATCATGCACCCCTGCTTCAATCACAGCGGGGCGCATCTGATGGCAGAGCAGGATGATCGCAGCGGCGAGGTGCAGGTGGTGTATGGGGTCAAAGTGGTGCGTTATCTGAGCCAGGGAGTGGCGTTGGGGGTGGGGATTGAGGGGCAACCCCGGCCGCAATACTATTTCAATCGCACCCTGACCGATTACGTCATGGCGTGTGTAAGGGCGGGCTTTGTGGTCAATGGTCTGGCTGAGCCGGCCTTTGGGCCGGGCGAAAAGGGCAACCGCGCCTTGTCATGGGCGAATTTCAGCGATATTCCGGCCGTGCTGGTCATGCGCTGCACGAAGCTTTCATAATTCGCATAGTCATGTTTGGTTACCAGGCTAAAGAGAGAAACAGGATGTCTTTCGATTGGCTCAAACGGTTTCAGCAAGAGCAGGAGAAGGCGGCCGACTATGCCGAAAAAACCTTGCAGCAATATCGTCTGGGGATGAAAGCTAGAGGGGCGATTGCTGGAGTTCGCATAGTCAAAGACACACACGGATGCCCCGACTGCCTCCAACTCGATCCGCACGCCATCTACCATCCTGACGCGGCCCCGCTTTTGCCGCTGCCAACCTGCGCCAAAGGAACGCGCTGTCAATGTGTCTACCGGCCGGTCATGCGCTACGAAATTGACCCGGCCGCCGGAGGAACGGAGGAAGGGTGAGTCTACCGGTTCGCGGCGTGAAATGGCTCTACGCTCTGGCGCTGGCTGAGGGGGAGGGGGTAGGGACGGCCTATGAATATTATGTCAAACGCCAGCTTTGGCGGCGCTGGCAGGGCGGTCAACCCGCGCCGTCCAGCCTGTTGGTGGCCGGTCTGCCTCAGAAATATGGCCTCAGTCTGGATGGCGCTTTGCTGGCCCACGAATGGGGGGCACGGGCGGTGGTGGTGGATGAGCGCCCGGCCACCCTGGCGCGTCTGGAACAGACGCTGGTGGCCCTGCAGGCAGCCGGCCGGCTGACCGGGCTTCAGCTCGACCTGCGCCTAACGCACGATCTGGCGGCTCTGCCGGAAGTGGCCGGGCTGACGTTTGACCTGACACTGTCGAATGAGGTGTTGCAACGCCTGTCACCGACCGGCCGCGCCGCTTACTGGCAACGGGTTACCGGTCTGGGGCCGTGCAGTGTCTTTTTTGCCCCCAACGCAGATAACGCATCCCACACCACGCGCTCGGGTCTGGCCGGTCTGACGCTGGCTGAGATGCACGCCCTGGCAGCCGGCCGGCCGGTGCTGACTGGCTACGTTGACCTGCCCCCCTTCCCCCCCGGCGTTGTGCGCGACGCAACCCAACGTGCGCAGGCCACTCATGGCCGGCTGGAGGCGCTGGCTATGCTGGGTCTGGGGGGGTACGGTCGGTTGGAGGGCTGGCTGCCGTCGGGCTGGCGCCGCCGTCAGGCTCACATCGTGTATGCCCGGGTGGGAAATGGGTTATAATCTCCCTCAGTCAGGCCCAAAGCCAGGCATGGCCAGCTTTTTACCGGCTGGAAGCGCCGGCCGGAAGCTGGCATGACACAAGGAAAGAAGGAGTTTTTGTGCCCACAGCTCTGATCACCGGCATCACCGGTCAGGATGGTTCTTATCTGGCTGAGTTTTTGCTGCATAAAGGTTACACGGTCATCGGCATGGTGCGCCGCACCAGCACCATTAACTTTCACCGCATTGAGCATATCCAGGATCGCCTGATCATGGTGCCGGCCGATTTGCTCGACCAATTCTCGCTGGTGCATATCCTGGAAGAGTATCGCCCAGATGAAGTGTATAACCTGGCTGCCCAATCCTTTGTTCCCACCTCCTGGGTGCAACCTGTTTTCACCGGTGAAGTGACCGCCCTGGGCGTGACGCGGATGCTGGACGCTATCCGCATTGTCAACCCGGCCATCCGCTTTTATCAGGCCAGCTCCAGCGAGATGTTTGGCAAGGTGCGCGAGACGCCGCAAACGGAAACCACCCCGTTTTATCCGCGCAGTCCCTATGGAGTGGCCAAGGTGTATGGGCATTGGATCACGGTGAATTACCGTGAAAGCTATAACATGCACGCCACCAGTGGCATCTTGTTTAACCATGAAAGCCCCCGGCGGGGCCTGGAGTTTGTGACGCGCAAGATTACGTATCATGTGGCTAAGATTAAGCTGGGGCTGGCGCAGGAGCTGCGGCTGGGCAATCTGGATGCACGGCGCGATTGGGGGTTTGCCGGGGATTATGTTCAGGCGATGTGGTTGATGTTGCAGCGGGACGCCCCCAGTGATTATGTCGTTGCCACCGGCGAAACGTGGTCGGTGCAGCAGTTTGTGGAAGAGGCGTTTGCCTATGTGGGCCTGGATTGGCGGGCGCATGTGGTGCAAGACCCACGTTTCATGCGGCCGGCCGAAGTCGATCTGTTGGTCGGCGATCCCTCGAAAGCCGGCCGGGAGCTAGGCTGGGAACCTGCCACGTCGTTCCAGCAGTTGGTGCAGATGATGGTCGACGCCGACCTGATACTCATCCAGAGCGGCAAAACGCCTATGTAGACCACTTTGTTCTCACCGCCAAGACGCCAAGGACGCGAAGGTTTTGTCTTTCTTAGCGTTCTTTGCGCCTTCGCGGTTCAACAGCCTTGTTCTCGCCGCCAAGACACCAAGGGCGCGTAGGGGTGAACTCCCGTTTTCACGGGGGCAGGCTCTATGTGTTCACCCTTTCTTGATGTTCTTTGCGCCTTTGCGGTTTGTCACTTCGTGAAAACGGGAGCATGAAGACCGGAGTTACCCACCATGGGACATGTTATTCGCTTTGGTACAGATGGGTGGCGGGGCCGCATAGCCGATGATTACACCTTCGAGAATGTGCGGCGCTGCACCCAGGGCTTTGCCCACTATTTGCAACAACGCCAGATGGCAGCCAAAGGAGTCGTCATCGGCCATGATCAACGCTTTCAAGCCGAGGCCTTTGCGGCGGCGGCGGCCGAGGTGTTGGCCGGCAATGGCATCCGCGTCTGGCTGACCGACGGCCCCACCCCCACCCCGGCCATCTCCTATGCTGTGACGGTGCAGCAGGCGGCCGGGGCGATCAACATCACGGCCAGCCACAACCCACCAGAGGATTGCGGCTTTAAGGTGCGCGATCCTTTTGGGGGGGCGCTGGCCCCGGCCGAACTGCAACACGTTGAGAGCCTGATACCGGATCGGCCGGAGGCAGTGCGCCGGCTACGGCTGGATGACGCTCTCACAGATGGCCTGGTGATGCCCTTTGATGCTGCGCCGGCGTACATGGCCCAATTGGAACGTCTGGTTGACCTGGGGCGTTTGCGGGCGGCCGGGTACACAGTTCTGGTGGATTGTATGTGGGGCAATGGTGCGGGCTGGTTCCCCCGGTTGCTGGGCGGCGGCGCGACGACAGTGCATGAGGTACACAACGAGCGCAACCCTATCTTTCCCCACATGCGCCGGCCGGAACCCATTCCCCCCAACGTCGACCATGGCCTGAGCCAGGTTGTTCCCCTGGGAGCAGATGTGGCCATCATCAACGATGGCGATGCTGACCGCGTCGGCCTGGGGGATGAGGAAGGACGCTTCATCGATCAGCTGCGGGTTTACGGTCTGTTGGGCTATTACTTCCTGGAAGTACGCGGTGAGCGCGGCCCCATTGTGAAGACTATCTCCACCACCAAGATGCTCAACAAACTGGGTGCGCTTTACGGCGTTCCGGTTCACGAAACGGGCGTGGGGTTCAAGTATATTGCGCCCAAGATGATGGAAGTGCAGGCTATGATCGGCGGGGAGGAGAGCGGCGGCTACGCCTTTCGCGGCCATGTGCCGGAGCGGGATGGCTTGCTGGCCGGTCTTTATCTGCTTGATCTGATGCAACAAACGGGCCGCAAACCGTCGCAGCTGCTGGCATGGCTATTTGAGAAGGTGGGGCCGCACTATTATGATCGCATTGACTCCCAATTTGACCAGGCGCGGCGGGCTGAGATTCAGGCGCGGGTTGAGTCGGCCCGGCCGGCGCGTATTGGCGGACTGCGGGTGGTGGATAAATCTACCCTGGATGGTTTTCAATTTTTGCTGGAAGATGGCGGCTGGCTGCTGATTCGCTTCAGCGGCACAGAACCCATCTTGCGGGTCTATTGCGAAACAACCCACGGCGACCGCACCCAGGCCATTTTGGAAGATGGCCGACGGCTGGCCTTGTCAACGGGGTAGGGCGGAAAAGTGCTCTCGTTTTCACGGGAGTAACGAACCGCGAAGGTGCAAAGAACGCCGTGTAGGGGCGAACCTGTGTGTTCGCCCCTTCGCGCCCTTGCCCCCGTGAAAACAGAGGCTTAGCGGTGCAACAAAATCAGCGTTCCATCAGCGTCATCAGCGTTCCATCCTTTTATTCTCACCGCGAAGGCGCAAAGAACGCCCGTTTTCACATGTAGGGGCGAACGTGTGGTGGTGGCTTCAGAATGCCGGCCGAAAGCCAAAGGTGCGGTTGGGAAACCATGAGGGGCGCATTTCAGAATGTGCCTGCCTCGATGACAGAGAATGCAGGTTGTTATAGCTGGCAATTTTGACTTTCCGGCCGGTTCGGCCGGGGCGGCGCGGGTGCGGCAGCTGGCTCTGGGGCTGCAAGCCAATGGGGCGCAGGTGCATGTTATGGCGCTGGCCCCTCCCAGACCTGACTGGCAACGCGCCCTCAGCCAGACGCCGCCTATCAGCTATGAAAATCTGGCCCGGCCGGTGCCCCCCGGCCGACGCGGTCGCTGGCTGGCCCATTTCTACAGCGCTGTCGCCCCCGCCTACCGGCGACTGGCAGCGCGACTACGCCAGGGGGGCTGTGATCTTTTCCTGGGCTACGGCCGCAGCGCCGTCCAACTGTGGCCTTTGGTGCGGCTGGCGCAGCGACACGGCGCGCCGGCGCTGCTGGATGTGGTGGAAAGCCTGGAACAGTTTCACGGCTGGGGTGGGCGCTTGAGCCCTTTGTACTGGGATGCTTATCTGGCGACCCGCTATCTGCCCCGAGTGTGTGATGGGGCTACCGCCATCAGCCGGCCGTTGCTAGAGCGACTGCGCCAATTGGGTCAGCGCCGGGTGTTGTTGCTGCCGGCGATGGAAGACTGGTCACCCGCCACGCTTCCCACTCCCAAAGCTCCAGCCGGCCGTGACTGGTTGATGGTTTACCTGGGAGCTTTACAGGAGCGGGACGCGCCTGACTATCTGATGGATGTGCTGCGTACCTTGCGGGGACGGGGGGTATCCTTGCGCACGGCCCTGGTGGGACGGTATGCTGATTCGGCTGTGGGCCGGGGCTATGTCGCCCAACTGGCACATGACCCGCTGCTGCAGGCCTGCGTCGAGCTGGTGGGGGCGGTCAGCGAAGGGGAACTGGCGGCGCAGTTGGGGCGCGCTGATGCCTTTGTGTTGACGCGCCGGCTGGCGGAGCCAGAGCGCTGCGCCTTTCCCACACGTCTGGTAGAATTGTTGCGTTGGGGCCGGCCGCTCTTTGTCTCGGATGTGGGCGATATTGGCGACTACCTGCGAGATGGGCAAGATGCGGTGTTGTTACCGCCGGGCAACGTGACGGCCGCCGCCCGCCGCATTGAGGCGGTGTGGCGCGATCCGGAGCAGGCGCAGGCCTTGGGGCGGGCCGGCCGGCAGCGCGGCGCGGTCTGCTTCGACCGCACCTTTCATGCGGCGCGCTTGCTGCGCTTTGCCCGTTGTTAGCGTGAGAAGTCCGCCTGTAGGGGCGAACTCCCGTTTTCACGGGAGCGACCCCCGTGAAAACGGGGGCTGTATGTTCGCCCAATGAGGCCTTCGAAGCTTCAGCGGTGATAGGTGATACGGTAAGAACATGAGTCAAGCTTTTCAAGATCAGTATACTGATGCCACCAGTTATTGCTATGGCTGTGGCCGGCTGAATGAACATGGTTTGCAAATTAAGAGCTATTGGGACGGGGATGAAACGGTCTGTGTCTATCGCCCCCGACCATACCACACGGCTATCCCCGGCTATGTCTATGGTGGCCTGATCGCCTCGCTGATCGATTGCCACAGCACCGGCACAGCAGCGGCGGCGGCCATGCGGGCTGCCGGCCAGGAGTCGGGTGAATTGCGCTTTGTGACGGCCTCGTTGCAGGTGGATTACCTGAAACCGACGCCCCTGGACGGTGACCTCATTCTGCGGGCCCGCGCCCTGGAGGTAAAGGGGCGCAAGGTGGTAGTGGCGTGCGACCTGTATGCTGACAGTCAGCTATGTGCGCGCGGGCGGGTGGTGGCGGTGCAAGCCCCGGCGTGGATGTTGACGGCCGCCGAAGCTGCCTTGCAGAACACGCGGGCGCAACCTGAAAATGAGACGGAGCGCCGCTCCCGTTTTTACGGGAGTGACAAGCCGGCCGGCGCCGATGATTGACACCCATTGTCATCTTGACCTGGAGGCTTTCGACGCTGACCGTGAAGCGGTTGTAGCGCGGGCGGTTGCGGCGGGCGTGACCCACATCATTGTCCCAGCCATTGATCTATCCAATGCCCCCACAGTTCTGGGTCTGGCGGAACAGATCGCTTGTGTCTACGCTGCAGTGGGCATTCATCCCAATGCTGTGGGGCAGGTTGCCCAGCTGGATGATGGCCTGGAAATACTCCGGCAGATGATCGGCCGGGGCAAGGTGGTGGCGGTGGGAGAGATCGGGCTGGATTACTACTGGGACACCACGCCGCCGGCCGCCCAACAGGCAGCTTTTAGGGCGCAACTGGAGCTGGCAGCGGAACTGGGCCTGCCAGTCATCGTGCACAACCGCGAGGCAACCGCCGATTTACTGGAGCTGTTGCGACAGTCACCGCTGGCGGGCCGGGAAAGGGCGGGCGTGTTGCATAGTTTCTCGGCCGACCGTGCCGCGGCCCAGATCGCCCTTGACCTCGGCTTCTACCTCGGCCTGACCGGCCCCATCACCTATAAAAACGGTCATCTGATGCGCGAAGTGGCCGCCTATGCGCCGTTGGAGCGCCTGCTGGTGGAGACGGACGCTCCCTACCTGGCGCCTCATCCCCAGCGCGGCCGGCGCAATGAACCAGCTTATGTGGCGGCCGTGGTGGAGCGGCTGGCAGCGGTGCGTCGCTTAGCCACGGTGACGGTGGCGGAGCAAACCAGCGCTAACGCCCGACGCCTTTTTGGCCTGGACGCCTTCCCTCTGTAGAGACGAACCTGCGTGTTTGCCCAGAGGGTGAAGCTCGCTCGTGGCGGCCAAAGGCGCGGTTGGGAAACCGCGGCTACGCCGAATGTGGCGTGGTTGGGGCGAACACACAGGTTCGCTTGTGGCTCGTAGTTCCCGCTTTAGCGGGTGCTTTTAGGGCAAACACAAGGGGGCGAACACATAGGTTCGCCCCTACACGTGAAAATGGGAGTTCGCCCCAACACAGTCAACGACGAATTATGACCACACCACCTCTCCTCTCTGTCATCATTGTCAGCTGGAATGTGCGCGATCTCTTGCGGGCCTGTTTGCGTTCGCTGGCGGCCCAGACGCCTCCTTTTCCGCTGGAGACGATTGTGGTGGATAGCGGTTCCCAGGACGGCACGGTGGAGATGGTGCGGGCGGAGTTTCCGGCCGTGCGCCTGGTGGCGCGCCCTGACAATGTGGGCTTCGCTCTGGGCAATAACCTGGGTCTGGCGCTGGCGCAAGGGGAGTTTTTGCTGCTGCTGAACCCTGACACTGAGCTGCGCCCTCATGCCCTGGAGCAGATGATTGCTTATTTGCAGGCGCATCCAGAGGTAGGGTTGCTGGGGCCGGAATTGCTCTACCCGGATGGCAGTCACCAATCGTCACGCCGGCGTTTTCCTACTCTGCTGACAGCCCTATTTGAAAGCACCTGGTTCCAACCTTACGCCCCGCGCCGGCTGCTGACACACTACTACGCGCTTGATCTGCCCCACGACACCACTCATGAGGTGGATTGGGTGGTGGGCGCGTGCCTCTGCACCCGGCGGGCTGTTGTGGCGCAGGTGGGCGGCCTGGATGAGGGGTATTTTATGTACTCTGAGGAGCTGGACTGGCAACGTCGCATCCAGACGGCCGGCTGGCGCATTGTCTACCATCCAGCCGCTCAGGTGGTACATCACGTCGGCAAAAGCAGCGAGCAAGCCACGACTGCGCGCCATATCCGCTTTCACCGCGCCAAATTACGCTATTTTCGCCGCCATCATGGCCCGACGGCTTATGCCATTTTGCGTCTGTGGCTGTTGTTTAACTTTGTCTGGCAGCTGGGGGTGGAGGGTGCTAAGTGGGTCTTGGGCAATCGGCGGGAGCTGCGGGCACAACGGTTGCGCGCCTATTGGGCGGTGTTGCAAACGGGTCTGCCGGCAGCCAACGAGGAGCCGTCACGATAGGCATAAGAAGGCTGTTTCTTTCTTGGCGTTCTTTGCGCCTTCACGGTTCAGTCGCTTTTTTGTCACCGCCAAGACGCGAAGGGCGCGAAGGTTCTTTCTTAGCGTTCTTTGTGCCTTCGCGGTTCAACCGCTTTTTTCTCACCGCCAAGACGCGAAGGGCGCGAAGGTTCTTTCTTGGCGTTCTTTGCGCCTTTGCGGTTCAACCACACGGAGCGCCGCTCCCGTTTTCACGGGAGTGACGAGCCGGCATGAGGGAGTAGGATGCGTATCGGTCTGGTGACAGGAGAATTTCCCCCCATGCAGGGAGGGGTAGGGGCTTTCACCCGTGCTCTGGCCCAGGCGCTGACGGAGCACGGGCACGAGGTGCACATCTACACCAGCCGTCAGGCGCGCCCAACCCCGGCCGCCGGTGCCCGTAACTTGCGCACACCGCTGAATTGTGAGTATGGTTGGCTTTATCCTTTCGGCCGGCGCTGGACGTGGCGCGAGGTGGCCGACATTGCCGATTGGACAGTGCGACACAATCTTGATGTGGTCAACCTGCAATACCAGGCGGCGGCTTACCACATGCGCTGGCCGGCGATCAACTGGCTACCCTGGCGTCTGCGCACGCTGACCGCTTCGGTCGTCACTTTCCACGATTTGCGCCCCCCTTACCTTTTCCCCAAAGCCGGCCGCTGGCGGCAATGGGTGGTCTTCCAACTGGCCCGGCTGGCTGACGGTGTCATCGTCACCAATCCAGAGGATTACGCCACGCTGACCACAGCCCCGGCCGGGCCACGCCTGATGCCGCCGCGTGTGGCGGAAATCCCCATCGGCAGCAATATTCCGGTGCAGCCTTGCCAGCCCGAAGCGATTGCCGGCCGGCGCGCGGCGTTGGGGCTGACAGGGGAGGATGTTTTGTTGGGGTATTTTGGCTTTCTCAACCCCAGCAAAGGGGCGGAGGTGTTGCTGACCGCACTCAGTCAATTGGATAGTCGGTATCATCTGCTTTTCATTGGGGGCCAGACGGGGGATAGCGATCCCGCCAACAACCAGGCGTATTTGCGCCAGGTAGAGCGCCAGATACAGGCGGCCGGGCTGGGTGCCCGTGTGCATTGGACGGGCTTTCTGGCTGAAGCCGGGGTTTCAGAAGCGTTGTACGCCGCGGATCTGATGGTGATGCCCTATCAGGATGGACTCTCGCTCCGGCGCGGTACGCTGATGGCGGTGTTGGCGCACGGCCGGCCGTTGTTATCCACGACGCCGGCCGTGGATACTCCCTTGCGCCACGGGCAGGAGGTGTGGCTAACGCCACCTGGCGATGTGGCCTGTCTGGCAGAGGCTATTCAACACCTGGCGGCCCGGCCGGCGCTGGCGCAGGCTTTGGGGGCGGCCGGCCGGGACTTTATGGCCCGCCACTTCACCTGGGATGCCATCGCTCGGCAGACCAGCGCCTTTTATGCTATGTCGGTATCCCGCTAACAGAAGCGCGGTTGGTCACCCCCATGAAAACGGGGGCTTCGCGGTGAGGACGGGCAAACACATAGGTTTGCCCCTACAACCGTTTTCACCTGTAGGAGCGAACCTGTGTTCGCCCCAATCGCGGCTACTCCTGGATGCCGGGTTGGGCTAGGGAAGTGTGGCGGCGCACTCGCCAGATGATGATGCTGGTCAGGAGGAGTTGCCAGAAGAGGGGAGCAGCCAGGAGTTGCCCGATGGGGGGCCAACCGAGGTGGAGGACGTGGCTACCCACATGGGTGACGCCAGCCTCGACAGCCAGCGCTTGCACAATGTACCGGCCGGTTGGCAAACCGGCCGGCAAGGTGAGAACGCCGCTGAAAGCGCCAGCGCTATCCACTTCCACTTCCCTGACAGCTATGAGATTGGTATTGCTGGCGATGTAGCGCGCCTCCAGCGTGGGGGAGGGGGAGGGCGGGGCTTCGCCGGGGGAGGCGCGTAGAGACAGGGTGACCCGCTGACCGGCAGGCAACGGCCCGGCACCGCTCAGCGAGACGGAACGACCGGCCGGCTGCCATGACCACCGGGGGCGCACGCTGAGGTCGGGTTGCGGCAAGGCCAGCCGCAGGGCCGGGTCGCCGAAGATGTTGTGGGCATGTTGCTGCATTCCGTAGATAAAGTTGGCATCCAGCGGGGGCGTCTCGCGGTCGGTAGGAATGGCCAGACTGTACAGAGTGGGCACAGCGCGCCCCAGAAACCAGAGAGAGAAGGCGCGATCAGCGCCGGGGTTGGCGTAATCTGACTCCGCCTGGCGAATCCACTCCCCCAGAGTAGGCGGAGGATCGACCAGCAGACCGCGCCACAAATCTTTGCCCAGGATGGTGTTGGCGGCCGGCAAGGTGATGCGCGAGGCGGCGTAAACAGCAACCGGCCCCCCCGGCTGGCGCGTCAACATCTCTGCCAGTGACCACGCCTGATCATACTCCCCGGCGCTGCACGCCAGCATCAACACCAATGAATCATGGCCCCGGCTGATGCGCGCTGCGTCGCCCACATTGAGAATACGGCTGCGTGCACCATCCACCCCGACGGCCGGCCCCACAGAGTCACCGCTACCGTGTCCGATGTAGTTGACCAACAAGGCGGATTGCTCTAACCGGCGCACGGCCTCGTTGGGAAAGTCAGCAATGGGGTAAGCGTAGGGGCTTTGGGGATGGCCGTAGAGGAGATGCCAGCGGTAGTCGGCCGGCATGTGCCGCTGAACGAAGTAGGTGATGAGGTTTTCCAGGGTGCTATCGAAGGTGGGGCCAAAACCGGAGTAGGAGGCCAGGAGCTCGATTTGCAGCCGGCCGTCGCCTGTCGGTGGCTGTGTTTCATAGGCCTGGGTGCGGGCCAGCATATCCAGCGCCTCGGCTTCGGAGGCAACCGGAAGGCGCCCAATGGCTATCGGCCACAACCGGCCGTCGGCCGGATCGAGCAGGTAAGCGTCATCGCTGGCGATGAAATCGTAGCCCACCTCGGCCAGATAGACTTCGGGCAGATCGAGGGGAATGTTGGCGACCGGCAGGTAACCGGCCGGCTCGGCGGCGTGGGCATGGCCCAACAAAAGGACAAAGAAGGGGTAGGGAGCACCGCTGGTCTGGTAAGTGGTTTGGATGGCGTGGCGAATGGTCTCGACGCTGGTTTCGGCCGGGGCCAGACGGATGGTTTGCACCTGATACCCTTGCGCCTGACGGTAGACTGCCCAGGCGTCAGCGGCCGCGCTGAAGGTGGTGGGGGCTATGATCAGGTAGTTGACTCCGGCGTCGGCCGGGGGGTTGGGTTCGGGTGTCACATCCCACAACGGCGCGAGGACGGGCCAGAGAACGGCCAGCGTGACCAGTAACCAGACGCCAATCAGGCCGGCCCAGCCGGCGGCGCGGAAGATTTGCCAGAGACAACCGCGTGCTTGTGACATAAGAAACCTGCCTGTTTATTCTTACCGCGAAGGCGCAAAGGGCGCGAAGGTTTTTCTCTTTCTTTCTTTGCGTTCTTCGCGCCTTCGCGGTTCCATCAACGGTGCGCTGGCTGCCAGCCGACATAGATGTGCCAGGGCCGGGGTATGTAGGTGAGGGGGCCGGCGGGGCGCTTTGATTTACCATACTTAATTTAAGCAAGATTATCCAAACTTACAAACTAGATCAGGATGGTCAGATTATAATAGAAGTGCTGACTTTCCCAAAGCTGGCTTTCCCAAAGTTGACCCAGCTTACCGCTTTACAAGGCCTCCTTTTTCAGGCAGAATAGTCGCGGCATGAAAAAGGCGCGGTTCAACACAACTCTTTGGGGGCTATGGCGGGTCAGGCGCTGGCTGATGTTGGCGCTGGGGCTTGTCGGGCCGGCCGTCTGGTTGAGCACACACCCCACAACGCACGCCTATCACCCAACATCGGCCGAAGCGCACACCTTCCCGGCCGGTGTGGCCGACGAACTGGTGGACGTGCTGACCGACCTGTGCGCGACCCCCACCCTCAGCCATATTTGTTTTGCTCATCGTCCGCCGCCGCCGCCGCCACCCCATACGGCCGGGTCCGTCGTCGACTCCGACATCTGCAACCGCCTGCCAACCGGTCAGCTGGAGCATTCCATCTGGCACGCACCGGGCAACAAATGCCAGGTGTACACGCGCCACAACGGCCAAAATGTTTATACGCCGGCCGGCATCCCCGACGATCAATGTTTCAATGCCATCGTCACCCAACGACTGTGCCGTGAAAATGTGGTGCGTCAGGCGTTAGGGGTGGATGGTTGGCGAACTTCCTGCATCCCGGGCTTCGAAATCAACTGCCGGCGCCTATTGCCAACCCTTATTCAGGATGCCCTGCTCCGTCGTCATCCCACCGTCTTTCCTGCCATTCAAACAGCCTGCACTGGCGTCACCGTGGGCGGAGTGGGCTACAGCGACCTCAGCCTGCACCAATACCAGATTGGGCGGCCCTGTTTGCAAGCGACCCACAACCGTTCGTCAGGGACAGCCTTTTGCGAATTTTTAGGCCAGAGCATCCACGTTGACAACACCTTTTGCCAGATTCTGACCCGTTGCGTGGAGCCACAACTCAACATGACCTACCTGATTGTGGGCTACGCCGGCCGGGTCCCCATCTATGACTTCCCCTCTGGAGCGCAGGCGTTGAAGATCGATCTCTCCTGCTCGGATGACGCCAACACGCACTCGCTGCACAACACCCAGCATGGCTGCCGAGCGATTGACATCAATGTGGATCAGAACTACGGCAACTTGCGCCCGGATGGCGCACAGCTGCCGGTGAGCCAGATGCCGCCCGAATTGGTGGCGATCATGGAGGGTTGCAATGTCATCTGGGGCGGGCGCTACAACGGCGCGCAGGGGGTTTACCAGGGGTGTGACCCGATGGAGTTCGCCTATGCGCCGGCCTGTCAAATTCAGGGCTATAGCTACACCCTGGACCGTAACCGCTACACCGTCGCCGATACCATTCAGGATGCGGAAGTGTTGCACCTGTTGTTGGTCGACGACGCCCACCCTCACCCGGATATGTTACGTCCCCTCATTCCGCCAGATCACCCTTTCTGGTCAGCGCCTGACGAGGAGTGGTGGTTCCATTTGCGCACCTATGATGGCACGGGAACATGGTCGGACACGGCTCATTACCGTATGGCTACTAGCCTGGAGATCAACTTTAACCAGCGCTGAGCTGCGTAGCTAAAGCACGGCTAAAGCCGTTACTACGAACCAAGGCATCCCCCAGGTGTGGTTGGGAAACCGGGGGCGAACACACAGGTTCGCCCCTACAGTGTGACAAAACGGCCCCTGGCAGCTGCCAGGGGCCGTTTTGTTTTGAAGATGGAACCAGACGCTCATCGGCTGGAAGGCGTTGAGCGTGAAGGGTTAACGAGGGCTACTTGAAGGTGGCGTTGATGGTATCCCAGGCATCAGGCGCGGAGAGACCAACGAGCTGGCTCCAGGTCACGCGGCTGAACTCGGCCTGAATCACGGCTGCCAGTTCACCACCCCCGGCCGCTCGATCAGCGCTGGCTAGCTGGCTGAGGAAATGGGTGAAGTGGCCCAACAACTGGGAAGAAACCTCAAACTCACCGCCATTGACCAGAGCATCCACCGCCGGCCGGATGGCGTGTAACATAGCCGCCCCTTCTGCCCGCAGGTCAGGATTGGTCAACATGAGATAGGTGATGCGCCCGGTATGGGTATAGTAGAGGGAACGGTAATGCTCGCCGGCGGTTGTGCCTGCGAAAACGTGATCGCGCAGGGCATACAGGCCATCCAGGGCCAGGGCGGCCTCCACCTGATCGCCAAAGAGGCGGTTGTCGTGCAGCAAATGCGTGGCGGTGCAGCCGCCATCGGGTGGGCAGGGATCGGTCACTTCAATCGGGCCGTCGGCCGGGGTTAACTGAGAGTAGACCAAAATGTTGAAGGAGCAGGCGCTATCGCCGACCACATTGCGGGTGGCAGTGGCGTTGATCTCATCCAATACCTGATCGGGCGTCCAGGTGGGGTGGAGGCCGCGCACCAGGGCCGCCACGCCGGCTACGTGGGGCGAAGCCATGGAGGTTCCGCTGATCGTCGCTGAAGCGGTGGAGCTACCAATCCAGGCTGAGGTGATGTCTACGCCGGGGGCGAAAATATCGAGGCACTCGCCCCAGTTGGAGAAATAAGCGCGTTGGTCAGCGTCATCGGTCGCCCCCACCGTGATGGCAGAAGGCTCGCGGGCGGGCGAAACGTTGCAGGCGTTGCCGTCGTCGTTGCCGGCCGCCACCACCATGACCACACCGGCATCGACTGCGCCGGCCACAGCGCCATCCGAGGCGGTGGAAGCGGGGCCGCCCAGGCTCATATTGCCAACGGCCGGGTCAATGTGGTTATCGGCCACCCAATCCACGCCGGCCACCACCTGGGAGGTGGAGCCGCTGCCAAAGCAGCTCAGAACGCGAACGCCATGCAGGGTGACGCCGCGCGCCACGCCATAGGTTGTGCCGCCCACTGTGCCGGCCACATGCGAACCATGCCCATGGCAATCCTCTGGATTGTTGTCGCCATCTTGCGAGTCGAACCCATTGCCAATCCGCCCGCTGTAATCAACATGGGACTGGTTGATGCCGGTGTCGATGATGTAGGCATGGACGCCTGTGCCAATGTTGCCGTGGGCGTTGCTGTAGGTGTCATTCAGAGGGAGGTCGCGTTGATCGATGCGATCCAACCCCCAAGAGGCGACAGCGTTCACGCTCCACACCTGATCGGCTTCGATGTAGGCGATGCCGGGGGTCTGACGCAGGGTTTCGACGGCGCGCTGGGGTAGCCGGCCGGCAAAGCCCGATAGAGCCGTGGTGTAGGTGAAGCTAATCTCGCCCCCCAGGGCGACCGCGCGCGCCATGACATCATGGCGCGCCTGAAGGGTGACGCCTTTTTGGAAAACAACAATATATTGACCGGGGATGGCAACGGCTGAATCCGTCGCTAAGAGGGGCGCCAGATTGGCGACGGGGGTGGCAGCGGCCGGCGGTGTGGTCGCGCCAAAAGCAACCGCCGCCAGAGCCAAAACAAGAAGTAATAACCAACGCGTCTGAAAAACCTGCTTTGTCATGTATACGCTCCTTTACTACAAACAGAAATGTGAGATGCTACGAGGTTACCCGCCAGCTACTATACTGACTATCAATGAATTGTCAACCAGTTTGTCAAATAGCCCACACACGCGGTTGGGAAACCGCGGCTACGAATGCAGCGCTGGCTTCCGGCCGGCAAGGCGCGGTGTGGTAAGGTGCCCCCATTTTCATGGGAGTAACGAACCGCGAAGGCGCGAAGAACGCTAAGAAAGGGTGAACACATAGGTTCACCCCTACGCGCCTTTGCCCCCGTGAAAACGGGAGTTCGCCCTAACTTTCTACCTCCGACGATACAGCGAGAGGCCGGCTAGAGTTCCCAGCGCCACCAACCCCATCACGGCCCACAGCCAGCCTGTCGTGGTTGCCGGCCGGCCCTGGAAGGCGGTCAGGTTAACATCGGTCGGCGGCTCGGTGGGCGTTGGGCTGGGCATCGGCGTATCAGTCGGGTTGGGCGTTTCCGTCGGCGTGGCCGTAGGCGCGCTTGACTCCGTCGGCGTCGGTGATGGTGTAGCGGTGGCGGTAGTGACAGGCGTCGCCGTTGCCGTCTCCGTCGGGGCCGGCGTAGCGCTATCTGTCGGGGAGGGCTCCGGCGTGGCGCTGGGGGAGAGCTCAGGTGTGGCGGTGGTGGTAGGAGTTGGCGAAGCCGTCCCTGTGGGTTCAGGCGTGGGCGAAGGGGTATCGGTTGGCCCAGGCGTAGCCGTCGGCGTCGGCGTGGCCTCGCCATCACAATTGCTGTTGTCGGCTACATTAGGCGCGCCGGGGGAGATGCAGCGCAGGCTGAGATCGACGTTGTTCTGCTGTGTATCCACCCCATCGGGGAAGCGGGAAATGCCGGCATTGGTTTCGGTTGAGATGTCCTCCAGACCATCTCCAGAGCCTTCGGTGTAAGGCGCGCCGGTGTTGCCTTCATAACTGACGACATCCACAATCGTTGTCCCCAGGACAATCGCCACCGCGTCGGGCGCGCCATTTTGAATCAGGTTCTCATCTGGGTCCACGTCCAGGTCACAATCTGTCACGGTAGCAACGTTGGCGCATACGACATAGTATGCGCCGGGATCGAGTATCACGTCCGGCAGGTCGATCACCTGGTAGACCACCGCCCCGCCGCCGTTGCCATTGACCAGTTCCACGGCGTAGGCATCCAGGTTGACAGCCAGGGAGTCATTGTTGCGAATTTCCAGAAATTCCGCGCTGTCGGTACTGGCCTGGTCGTAATCGATTTCGTTGATAACCAGGGCCGCAGCAGCACCTGGCGTGGGGCTGGGGGTGGCTGTGGGACCGCCAGGGGTGCTGGTCGCAGTGGGGGTGTTGGTCGGCCCCGGCGGCGTGGCGGTGGCTGTCGGGGTGGGCGTCGCCCCTCCGTCGCAATTGCTGTTGTCGGCCACATTGGGCGCGCCGGGAGAGATGCAACGCAGGCTCAAGTCGACATTGTTCTGCTGCGTGTCCACCCCATCGGGGAAGCGGGAGATACCGGCCGACGTTTCCGAGAACAAATCCTCTAAGCCAACCCCAGAGCCTTCCGTATAGGGGGCCAGAGTGTCCCCCTCATAGCTGACCGTGTCCACAATCGTCAGTTGGGCGCTACCCAGGGTGGGGCTGAAAACCAGGGCCACCGCATCGGGCGCGCCATTCTGAATCAAGTTGGTGTCGGGGTCAACATCCAGGTCACAGTTGGCGACGGTAGCGGCGTTGGCGCAAACGACAAAGTAGTCGCCGGCCGCCAACATGACATCGGGCAGAGCAATGGTCTGATAGACGACTGCCATGCCATCGTTGCCGTTGACCAATTCCACCACATAATCGCGCAAAGCCACCTCGGTATCGTCGTTGTTCCTGATCTCCAGGAACTCGGCCATGTCTGTGCCGGACTGGTCATAATCAATTTCATTAATGACCAATCCCCCGGCCCCCGGCACTGGCGTGGCTGTAGGGGGCTCTGGCGTGGGGGTGTCGGTCGGCAACTGCGGGGTAGGCGTGGGCGTATCCGTTGGTGGTTCTGGTGTGGGGGTGGGTGTGTTTGTTGGCGGTTCCGGTGTGGCCGTAGGGGTAGCAGTGGGCGGCTCCGGCGTGGGGGTGTCCGTCGGCAGTTCTGGTGTGGGGGTGTCGGTGGCCGGTTCCGTCGTGGGGGTGGGCGTGGCCGCGCCATCGCAGTTGCTACTCTCGGCCGTGTTGGCTTCCCCCGGCGTGATGCAGCGCGGACTCAGGTCGAGGTTATTTTGCTGAGTGTCCGTCCCATCGGGGAAGCGGGAGATGCCGCCCAGGGTGAGGGTGGAAACATCCTCCAGACCGCTGCCCGAACCTTCGGTGTAGGGCGCGCCGGTGTCCCCTTCGTAGCTGACGGTATCAACGATGGTCGTTCCCAGAACGATAGCCACGGCGTCAGGTGCGCCGTTTTGGATCAGGTTGGTATCAGGAGCGACATCGAGGTCACAGTTGGCAACGGTGGCCGGGTTGGCGCACACGACGTAGTAGTCGCCGGCCGCCAGCATGACGGCCGGCAGGTCGATGGTCTGATAGAGCACCGCCCCACCCCCATTGCCGTTGACCAGCTCCAGGGCATAGGGGTCAAGGTCGATGGCGGTGCTGTCCACATTTTTGATCTCGATGAACTCGGCGGCGTCGGTGCTATCCTGGTCGTAGTCGATCTCGTTGACCAGCAGCAGGCCGGCCGGCGGGGAAGGCGTGGCTGTCTCGGTGGGCGTGGCGCTGGCGACCGGGGTATCTGTGGGTGTAGCTTCGTCGGTCGGTGTGGCTGTGGGGGTGGGCGTGGCCGCGCCGTCGCAGTTGCTACTCTCGGCCGTGTTGGCTTCCCCCGGCGTGATGCAGCGCGGACTCAGGTCGAGGTTATTTTGCTGGGTGTCCGTCCCATCGGGGAAGCGGGAGATGCCGCCCAGGGTGAGGGTGGAAACATCCTCCAGACCGCTGCCCGAACCTTCGGTGTAGGGCGCGCCGGT
>DAOTXO010000070.1:0-45223 GCA_034435495.1 Anaerolineae bacterium | reverse complement strand
CGCCGCTTCCACGCCACCCAATACGGTGATCAGCTACACCCACACCCTGACCAACAGTGGCAATCGTCAGGACACCTTCACACTGTCGCTCGCTTCCACCTATGGTTGGTCTACGGTCACCCCCGCCAGCGTCACCCTGACGCCCCAGGCTACAGCGCAGGTGACCGTCACCGTCACTGTGCCCAACGCGCCCGGCTTGGTTGAAACAAGCTGGCTCACAGCGACTTCGACTTTGAACCCGGCGATGACGCAGACAGTTACCGACGTAACCGAAGTGTTGGATCCCCTGGCCGTCAACCTGCGCCAGATGACGACGGCCCCCGTTTTCCGCTGGCCGATCTGGCTGGCCTGGGGCATGGCTGCCATTCTCAGTGCTGCCCTGTTGCGCGTCGTCCGTCACCGTCGCCATCCGTAACCCAAACCTGTATGACCTTAAGGAGAGCGTGATGTTGCTCAAACTCTGGAGAACTGCTTCAATCTGGCTGCGGCTGACCATCTTGCTAGGTGTGTTGGTCGGTGTCACAACTGCGGTCGCCGGGACGACCGAGGCAACCCCCTCGTCGCCGTCATTGGCTGTCCCCATCACGGTGCAACCCATTGCTTCTGGCTTCGACGCCCCTGTCGCACTTGCCAGCACACCTGTCCCCGTTGACCAGCGGCTGTTTGTGGTTGAGCAAGGGGGGATCATCCGTATTATGCGTCCTTCTGGCGATGTTCTGGGAATCCCTTTCCTCGACATTAGCGACCGCGTCATCAGCGGCGGGGAACAGGGTTTATTGGGCCTGGCCTTCCATCCCAACTACGTCACCAATGGTTACTTTTACGTCAACTACACCAACCTTGATGGCGACACCACCATCTCGCGCTTCAGCGTCTCGCCCGCCAACCGCAACCGGGCTCTGCCTGGCTCTGAGGCGATTATCCTGGTGGTGGCACAACCCTTCTCCAACCATAACGGCGGCGACCTTGCCTTTGGACCGGATGGGTATCTTTACATTCCGCTGGGGGATGGCGGCTCCGGCGGCGATCCCCTCGATAACTCCCAAAACCTGGACTCTTTGCTGGGGAAAATATTGCGCCTGGATGTAGATGGTGGGTTCCCCTACGCCATTCCACCCGATAACCCCTTTGTGGGTTTGCCCGGCGCAGATGAGATTTGGGCCTATGGCTATCGCAACCCCTGGCGTTTTAGCTTTGATCGCCTGACGGGAGATATGTACATTGGCGATGTGGGACAGAATGATAGGGAGGAAATTGACTTCGAGCCGGCCGGCAGCGCTGGCGGAGGTAATTATGGCTGGCGGTGTTATGAAGGTAGCGCGCCTTACAACTTAAGCGGGTGCAGCCTGGATCCGGACGACTACATTTTCCCGATCCATGAATACACGCACGCCGAGGGCTGCGCCGTTACAGGGGGCTATGTCTATCGGGGGACCCGCTTCCCCACCCTGGCCGGCCACTACTTCTTTGCCGACTACTGCTCCGGCATCGTTTGGGACCTACTCCCAGATGGTATGGGGGGATGGACGCTCACCGATCATGGTTCTGTGTTAGGCAACCCTACCGCTTTTGGTGAAAGTTCCCGCGGTGACCTCTACGTGGCGGATGCCAGCGACGGAACTATCTATCTCATAGGGCCGGCGACGCAACGCTAAGCTGAGCCTGGAGCCAACCCTGCGCCGGCCGTGGGTAGCCTGACGGCCGGTGCAGGCTGTCTTTAAGGCGGCGTGCACCGCACCGGGACGCGCACCGCAGCCTGATAGTGCAGTTCCATCCCCAAATAGGGGGAGGGGTCGAGCGTGTTGTCAAAGTCCAGCTCATTCAGATAGTGACCACGCCCATCATCCTGCACAATGGAAAAATGCAGGTGTACCCAAACGTCCCGCCCTGCCTTCCCATTGTAATGACCGGTGTAGCCCAACAGTGTCCCCTGGGGAACATATATCTCCCGCGTTCCCGGCGGAAAGGCGTCAACGATAAAATCCTGACCGTTTTCGTCTGCCATGTGGGTGTAGTAGAGCCAGATCTGTCGTCCCGGCCGGAGAGGATCATCTGGAATGCGCTGAATGAGCGTGCTCACCCAATCCGCTTCTCGCGTGATATAGCCATCGTAGGCGGCGTAGACGGGCGTGACGCCGGGGGGTGTGGGGCTGAAAATATCAATTCCCTGGTGGGGGCGGCGGGTAGAGTAGGGGCCGCGTGGGTCTTCATAGAGCAAACCGACAAAGCCATCGGCCGGCAGAACAAATGGCGCGCCTGGACACGCCTCACGCGCCACAGTAACCAGCGCCTGCCGCGCCGTCTCATCCCCTTGGGCCCAGGTTCCCAGCGCCGTCTGGTCGGCCGGCGCTGGGCGTAGCTGAATCCAGGCCGCCACTCCGGTCAACCCGACGCCGGCTGCCAACAACCACAGCCCGTAACGCTTTGAGAAAGCCATCCTCATCACCCCATTCCATTTGCGCGCCCACGCTCCGGTCGTTCCCGGCCGCCAGCGTCCATATAGCCCAATCTTATGTTGGTGAACTCTTTCATCTGAAATAATCAATTCCCTTACTCCAAACTGGGAAACCCACAGGTAGTATATCATCGGGTTCTACTGTCTCGAAGAGAAAGGCCAGACTTACCGTTTGAAGCTCAAGATACCATACAACCGGCCTGTCAAGATGGCCATAACCTGGAAGTCACAGGTTTTATGAGTCAAGGCGGACGGTCGCTTATCTGCCTGGGCCATGTTATAATTTCGCGGCGCTTACCAAGCTTCCATGATAACGTTTTCTATCCTATCCCACCCCCTCAATCTGTTGCGCCGGCGTCAGGCTGCGCGTTATGGCTGAGGCAACAAAGGAGCATTGGCGTGAATTTGAATGAGTACCAGGCCAAGCGCTTGTTCAACCAATATGGCGTGCCCGCCCCCCAGGGTGATGTGGCGACTACGCCGGCCGAAGCACGTGCCATCGCCGAACGCATTGGCGGCCCGGTGGTGGTCAAAGCTCAGGTGCTGACTGGCGGTCGCGGCAAGGCTGGCGGCGTCAAGCTGGCGGCCAACCCGGCCGAAGCCGAAGCGCGCGCCGCCGCCATTTTGGGCATGGAGATCAAAGGCTTGCGTGTCAACAAAGTGTTGCTCGATCCCGTGGCCGATATTGGCCAGGAACTCTACCTGGCGATTTTGCTGGATCGAGGGGCGCGTAAGCCAATGATCATGGCTTCAGCTGCCGGCGGCATGGATATTGAGGAAGTGGCTGCCACTGCCCCTGAAAAAATCGTCCGGCTGCACATCGATCCCCAAGTGGGGTATCGTCCTTACCAGGGGATTTACCTGGCTTCGCGCATGGGGTTGCCCGAAGCGCTGTGGGGCGAATTCCACCAGTTGTTGACCAATCTGTCTACCTGTTACCAGGCGACCGATGCTTCGCTGACCGAGATCAACCCTCTGGTCATCACCGGAGAAGGCCATCTTTTAGCTCTGGATGGCAAGATGACCATTGACGACAGTGCCCTGCCACGCCAGCCAGCCCTGGCGGCGCTGCGCGAGCGGGAGAGCGAAACGGAGTCGGAGCGCCGGGCACGCGAAGCCAGCATTAACTTCATCCAGCTGGACGGCAATATTGGTTGTATGGTCAATGGGGCCGGTTTGGCTATGACCACCATGGACATCATCAAACTGTTTGGCGGCGAACCGGCTAACTTTTTAGATATTGGCGGTGGGGCGAAAGCGCATCAGGTGCAGGCTGCTCTCAGCCTCATCCTGGCTGACCCCAAGGTGAGAGCGGTCTTGATCAACATCTTTGGCGGCATCACCCGTGGCGATGAAGTGGCGCGGGGGATTGTCCAGGCGTTGCAGGACATTGCCAGTGATGTGCCGATGGTGATTCGGCTGGCGGGCACCAATGCCGCTGAAGGGTTGGCGATTTTGGCCGACGCCCAAATGGAGACAGCCGTGACTCTATCCGAAGCTGCCACCAAGGCCGTAGCAGCAGCGGAACGTTTTGCTGCCCGGCAGATTTAGAGGCGCTCCCTGAGCGCAAGGATGACGTTCAACATGAGCATTCTAGCCAATCATCAAACACGTGTGGTGGTACAGGGTATTACCGGACGTGAGGGAACCTTTCATACGCTGCAAATGTTGGAATATGGCACATCGGTGGTGGCCGGGGTGGTGCCGAGGCGAGGGGGCCAGTTTTTTGAAGGTCAGGCGCCTATTTTCAACACGGTGCGCGAAGCGGTGCAGGCGACCCAGGCCAACGCTTCGGTGATCTTTGTTCCACCGCGCTTTGCGCCAGATGCCATTTTAGAGGCGGTGGATGCCGGCCTGGATCTGGTGGTGTGCATTACCGAACATATTCCGGTGCAGGAAATGGTGCGCGTGCGAGCTTACCTCGACCGCACGCCGACCCGCCTGGTTGGCCCCAACTGCCCCGGCCTGATCACACCTGGAGCAGCTAAATTAGGTATCATTGCTGGCTCAATTGTCACCCCGGGGCCGGTGGGAGTGGTATCCAAGAGTGGCACTCTGACCTATGAGGTGGTTTACGCCCTCACCCATCGCGGCGTGGGTCAATCGACCTGCGTCGGCATTGGCGGCGATCCCATCAACGGCACCGATTTTATCGATTGTTTGAAGCTTTTCCAGGCGGATGAGCAAACAGAGCAAA
Organism: Anaerolineae bacterium; assembly: GCA_034435495.1. Lineage (GTDB taxonomy): Bacteria > Chloroflexota > Anaerolineae > Promineifilales > Promineifilaceae > DAOTXO01. Next base: position 40,571 of record DAOTXO010000070.1, on the reverse strand, counting down.
TTATTTTGATCGGGGAGATCGGCGGTGATGCTGAGGAGAAGGCGGCAGCCTACATCAAGGAGCATGTCACCAAACCGGTGGTGGGCTTCATTGCCGGCCGCACCGCTCCTCCCGGCCGACGCATGGGCCACGCCGGGGCGATTGTGGAAGGTAACGTTGGCACAGCCGCCGGCAAAATTGCCGCCCTCGAAGCGGCCGGGGTGCGCATGGCGCAACACCCCGACCAGATTGTGGACATGATCCTTTAGACCAGACTGCCTGCCAGGCGCGCAGACCCGGCCGAATGAGGGGTGGGTCTGCGCGTTGGTCCTCAACCAATATGCAGCACGCAGCGCAACGCCGGCTCGATTATGGCTATGGCGTGGCGGTCGCCATCACCTTCATAGCCTTGTGGCCTTTTCTCAACCAGGCCAGTCTTCCCCATCACACTGACGCCGAACTGCATATCTTTCGCCTGGCCGAGCTCAGTCGTCTGTTGCAAGATGGTCTTTTCTACCCTCGCTGGGCCCCCAATTTTTACTACGGCTACGGCTACCCCATTTTCAACTACTACGCGCCCCTCACCTACTACCTGGGAGCGCTGTTAGACGCTGTGCCGGGGATCGATCCCGTCCTGGCGGTCAAGTTGTTGTTTATGTTGGGTTTGCTGGCGGCCGGAGTGGGAATGTACGGCCTGGCACGGCTATGGTGGGGCCGGCCGGCCGGTTATGTTGCCGCCGTTGCCTATGTCTATGCCCCCTACCTCCAATTTGTCGATCCCCACGCCCGCGGCGTCCTGCCCGAAACCTTTAGCTTTGGGCTGTTCCCACTGGCATTGTGGGCCTTGACCCGGCTGCACACCCGCCCTTCGGCCGGGCGCTGGGTGACGGCCGCCGGCCTGACTGCGGCTCTCATCTTAACCCACAACTTGATGGCCATGGTGTTAGGCGGGTTATTGGCCGCCTGGCAGCTGTGGCAAACGGTGTTCATCGGGCGCGGCCGGCCGGCGCTGTGGGGCTGGCTGGCCTTGGTGGTTGGAGTAGGGCTGGCCGCTTTCTTCTGGTTGCCTATGTTGGGAGAGCGGCAGGCGGTCAATTTCCAAAGCCTGGTGGGTGTTGGCAGTCATTACGACTACCGCCGCCACTTCCTGACGCTATCAGAGCTACTGGGCTTTTCCTCCTGGATCGACTGGGGCGCTTCAGCCCCCACCTATCGCTTCAACCTGGGTGTGGCGCAATGGGTGGGCGGAGTCATCGGGGCCATCGCCTGGTTGCGCCACCGAGGGCGCGCTCCCTGGGTGGGTGGATTTGCCCTGCCAGCAGGCGCAATGCTGCTGGGGCTGATGTTGCCTCTTTCCGCCCCTATCTGGCAGGCGTTACCCCTCTTGCCCTTTTTGCAATTCCCCTGGCGTTTGCTGGGGCCAATGGCTGCCATGCTCGCTTTGCTCAGCGCTCTGGGATTTGACGTCTGGCAACGGGCAGGCTGGTTGCCGGCCGGCTGGCGACGGTGGGGGGCCGCCTTGTGGGTGGGGGTGATTCTCAGCCTGGCTCTACCCCTGACCCAGGTTCCCCCCTGGCAACCCTTTGGCCCCACGACACCCCAGGCCGCCCTGGGGTTGGAACTGGAGGGGCGCTGGCTAGGAACGACCTCCACAGCTGATTTTGTGCCCGCCACAGTCGTCAATGTGCCGCGCGAGCAGGGGGCTGTGCTGGCAGATTACGCCGCCGGCCGCTTCCCAGAGCGACTGAATCGTGCTACCTTGCCGGCCGGGGCCACCGTTGCCACCGAGTTTGTCACCCCCTTACACACACGCTATCATGTACACAGTGACGAAGCCTTTGTTCTGCGCCTTTTTTTATTCGATTTTCCCGGCTGGACAGCCCGCCTCAATGGCGTCCCCACCTCGATTGAGTTAGCCTTGCCGGAAGGCTTCATCACGGTTTGGGTTCCGGCCGGAGAGCATACGGTGGATATTGAGTTTGAATCGACACCCATCCGCCGCCTGGCATGGGGCGTCAGTGCTGCGGCCCTGGCCGGTCTGGCAGTCGGTGCGCTGCGCCTGCACCGGCACCCGGCAGACGAAGCCCCCCCCCCCGGCCGGCTTGAAACCCAACCGGCCGAGGCCCAGGCCGCCAGACCGCCAACCTTTTCCGTGTCTTCCGCACCTTCCGTGGTTTCTCCTCTCCCCTCCCTGGACAAAGCGCCGATTGAAAACGATGTTGCTGTCGGCCGGCGCGTCCTCCTGATAGTAGTGGGCATCACCCTGGCGCTGCTGCTCTGGTTACACCCCCAGGGCTGGTTGCGCTGGGAATCCTCCGGCAACCAGGCCCGGCCGGCGCAGGAGACACGCTGGATTGGCTATGGCGACCAGCTGGCGCTGATCGGACTTGACCCACCCCCGCCCACCCTGCGCCCAGGCGATACGCTGGTGCTGACGCTCTACTGGCGCGCCTTGGAACAGGTTCCCGAAAATTACCAGGCCTTTGTCCACTTGTTGGGGGCAGATGGCCGGCCGGTCGCCCAACAAGATAAGCTCAATCCGGCCGACTTCCCCACCCGACGCTGGCCCCTGGATCGCTATGTACGTGATCCCTACGCCTTTGAGTTGCCGGATGATTTACCGGCCGGCCGCTATCGTTTGACCGTCGGTCTGTGGTTGCAGGCGTCCGGCCAGCGTTTGCCGGTGGTGGATGAAACCGGCCGGCCGTTGGGCGATGTTTACTTGGTGCAAGAGGTTGTGGTGGAGCCGTAAAGATGGGAATGCGCGTCATCAGCGGCAAGGCCAAAGGTCGGTTGCTCCAGCGCGTCCCCGGCGACGCCACCCGACCGATCATGGATCGCGTCAAAGAGAGCCTGTTCAACATTCTGGGGACGGCCTATGTCATCGATCAGGTGTGGCTTGACCTCTTTGCCGGCACAGGCCAGGTGGGCATCGAGGCTCTCAGTCGTGGAGCGCGTCGCGTTGTCTTTTTAGATACTGCCCGCGCCGCCATCCAGACCATCCACACCAACCTGCGCCTGACCCAACTGGCTGCGGGAGCAGAGGTGTTGCAGTTGGATGCTTTCACCTATTTGCGCACGGCCCCGGCCGGCTTCGATGTGATCTACGTCGCCCCGCCCCAATACAAAGGGTTGTGGCGCGACGCGCTGCAGACTATTGATGTTCACGCCGCGACCCTCCTGCGCCCACAGGGGTTGGTCGTCATTCAGCTAGACCCCCGTGAATACGAAGCCGTTCCCTGCCAGATTCTCGAACGATCCGACAGCCGGCGCTACGGCAACACCCAACTTGACTTCTACACCTTCTGAACTTCCAGCGGCGCCTACAGGCAGGGGCTCAATTGCTCACCCCAATCTGTATCAGGCAACTCCCCACCTCGCTGCCTTCTCCATTCACCACCACCAGCCGCAACTGATACACGCCCGTATCCCAATTGCCCAGGGGGGCGTTGCCCAAAAAGCCATTGTTCACCGGTGTGCTGGGGTTTGTGCCCAGCAGCGACAACCACAGTTCACCTGTTTGCGGGCCGCTGATCTCCAGGCGGTAGAAAGCAAAATCTGGGTCCGTAGCCGTCCCAAAAATGGTGATGCCCCCAAACAGTGTCTGGCCGGCCGTCGGCTGGGTGATATTCACGGCTGCGCTGCACCCCTCCCGCAGAGCCGGCACATTCAGCGGCTCGCCGGGCAACGCCTGGTCGGGCTGCGGAATGGGCAGCCGATCCGGGCGTAAGGTAGCTGTTGGGGCCAGGGGTAAGATGAGGGGGGCATCTGATGTCGTAGGGGTACTTTCCGCCTCGGAGGGCAGAGTGGGGAAGGGGTTGGGCGTCGGGCTAGGAGCGCGTAACAGTTCGGGCGGCAAGGTGGGTTGAATCTCGACATTGACATACACCACCACTGCCACAATTGCGGCGAAGAGCAACGACAAGATCAGACTCGTGAGACGAGTTCTCTGGGCGTCTTCCCGTTCCAGATTGAAGCGGGCGCGTCGCAAGGCCTGCTGACCCCGCGCCAGCTCCCACAGATACCAGAGCAGCCCCAGGGCGCACAGAAAGTAAATCCAGACATCGTTCCGGATCAGGAAAATATAGATGCGTTCCATGCCCATCTATGAAGAGGAGCGGGGTGTTAGCCACCCGCCAGTGCCGATTGCCAACTCATATGTGGGACGCCAGTCCACAGATGTTTAGCTTTGCTCCAGCCGCGCGAGGACACCGGTCAACAGGCGCATCAGTCGAGGGGTAACTTGCAAACCCGTTTCTAAGACCTCCTCATGTGTGGTGAGGTGGGTGGGGTGGGGATGGTGAGGGGGGACGTTGGTGATGGTGGAAATGCCCAGAACGCGCAGGCCGGCGTGGCGTGCCGCCAACACTTCGGGCACGGTGGACATGCCGACGGCGTCGCTGCCGATTTGGTGCAAGAAGCGAATTTCGGCCGGGGTCTCAAAGTTAGGGCCACTCAACCAGGTGTATACCCCTTCTTGCAAGGCTAAACCCTGTTCCGCCGCCACGGCGCGGGTCAGGGCGCACAATTCCAGATCGTAGGGAAATGTCATATCCGGGAAGCGCTCCCCTAGCTCATCCAGATTAGGGCCGCGTAGGGGGTTGTGGCCTGCCATTCCTACCAGGCTGATGTGATCACGGATAAGCATCAGGTCGCCCGCCCGAAAAGAGGGATTCAGGCCGCCGGCCGCATTGGTCACGATCAAGATGCGCACGCCCAACAGCGCCATAACGCGCACCGGCAGCGTGATGTGTTGCACCTCATACCCTTCGTAGAAATGCGCTCGCCCCTGCATCATTAACATGCTCTGACCTGCCAGTTCCCCAATGACCAGCCGGCCGCTGTGCCCCACAACAGTTGATTGGGGCCAGTGCGGAATGGTGTGATAGGGGATAATATCCGCCGCTTCGATGCCCTCCGCCAGAGCGCTCAGCCCCGATCCCAGGATCAAACCCACCTGGGGTTGACGTTGGGTGTGGCGACGCACATAATCAGCTGCCTCCTTATAGGACAACAGGGTTGAAAAGATAGACATACCTGCTCCATCATTGCGCCAGATGGACGACCCCTCTGCGCATAGTCATAATAACGAAAGTAGCAGCTCCAGCCGCCGCATTATAGCACGTTGGCCCGCCCTGACCACGCCGCCGGCCGTACCCAGTCGTTTTACCCCCACAAACTGCTATAATGTTCCTGGTAAACCTGATGATACTTTTGGAGCCTTAAACAACCAGGATTCAGATATACTGCCAGGGGATAGGGGGTAAAAAGGATTAAGCACCATGTATGGCCTAATCGGCAAGATCAAGACCGTCCCGGGTCAGCGTGAAGCGCTGATCGCTATCTTGTTGGACAGTGTAGGGGAGATGCCGGGCTGCCTCAGCTATGTGGTGGCGCAGGATGTCCACGAGCCTGATGCCGTGTGGGTTACGGAAGTGTGGGAGAGCCAGGCCAGCCACCGTGCGTCGCTGGCGCTGCCGGCCGTGCAACAGGCGATTGCTCAGGGCCGGCCGCTCATAACCGGCTTTGGTGAACGCTTCGAGACCCATCCCGTCGGCGGCCACGGGCTTGTCTCTGTCGCCTGACCAACCAGGTTCTCATTCTAACCAGGTGATAGCGGTTGGTTTGAGTGTGGCGGTGGCCGGCCGGCCGTGAGCATCGCGCAGATGCAGACGAGCTGATACGGGGCTTTGTGCTTGCAGAGCACGCTCCACCTGGGCGCGGCTGAGACCGCTCAAAGGCAGTTTGGCTCGCCCATACAAGCGCCACACCCCCTGTTGACGTTCTCCCCAACACAGGTAAACAAAACGATTTGAACCAGAGCCTTGCGCATAGTCACCGGAGAAAGACACCTCATCCGGCCTCAAGTGTACCAGGAGCGGCACGATGAACTGCAGGACACCGGTCGTACACGGAGCGTCCCCTGCCACCTCGCGGCCACGTTGTAGGCCCAGACGCAGATGGGCCCATTCAGACGTTGGTTCAGGCAGACCGCCGCAGGTCAATGCCAGCTGTAAGGGGTGTTGGTGACTCATAGGCTGATTGTATCTCCATGGCGGTAGCTTGAACAGGCTATTGCTGGTATGATTGACGCGGTTCCGCCGTTGCGCCACCGGCGCCGGCCGGCGACCCTAACACCCCCACTTTTCTAGGAGCGATTATGAGCAGTCTGAAGCGTGAGCGCATCATTATTGCGGGCGCGGCCGGTCGTGATTTTCACGACTTCAACACCGTTTTCCGCGACAATGACTCGTATGAGGTGGTGGCTTTCACTGCGACTCAGATTCCCAACATCGACGGCCGACGTTATCCCGCCACGTTGGCCGGCCGCCTCTACCCGGATGGCATTCCCATCCACCCCGAAGAGCAGATCGCCGAGTTGATTCACACTCTACAGGCCGATCAGGTGATCTTTTCCTATTCCGATGTTTCTCACGAATATGTCATGCACCTGGGATCGCAGGTGTTGGCGGCCGGGGCTGATTTCCGCCTGCTCACGCCGCGCCGCACCATGCTGCGGGCCAACAAGCCGGTGGTCTCCATCGGCGCTGTACGCACCGGTTCTGGCAAAAGCCAGACCTCGCGCAAGGTGGTGCGCCTGTTGCAAGAGATGGGGTATCAACGTGTGATTGCTGTGCGCCACCCTATGCCCTATGGCAACCTGGCGGCCCAGGCGGTGCAACGTTTTGCCAGTTACGCTGACATGGATCGCGCCGACTGCACCATTGAGGAGCGCGAGGAGTATGAGCCGTATATCGAGCGGGGAGCGGTTATTTACGCTGGCGTCGATTACCCGGCCATCTTGAAAGCCGCTGAACAAGAAGCAGACATCATTGTTTGGGATGGGGGCAACAACGACCTCCCCTTCTTCCGCTCCGATTACCACATTGTGGTGGCCGACCCCCATCGACCCGGCCATGAGCTGCGTTACCACCCCGGCGAAACCAACCTGCGCCTGGCAGCGGCCGTTATCATCAACAAAGTAGACACCGCTGACAACGCTAACGTCATCACTGTGGCGCAAAATGTGCGCCGCGTCAACCCAGACGCCATGATTATTCGCGGCGCATCCCCTATTTTTGTGGATGATCCCGCCGCCATTCGGGGCAAGCGGGTATTGGTGGTGGAGGATGGCCCCACCCTGACCCATGGCGAAATGGCCTATGGGGCCGGTGTGATGGCAGCGCGTTACTTCGACGCAGCTGAAATAATCGATCCCCGCCCCTATGCCGTGCGCTCTATTGCGGCTACCTACGCCAAATACCCCACCACCGGCGCTGTTCTGCCGGCCATGGGGTATGGCGGCGACCAGATGGCTGACCTGGAGGAGACAATCAACAACACGCCGGCCGATCTGGTGATCATTGCCACCCCGATTGATCTGGCGCGGCTGGTGCGGATCAACAAGCCCAGCCAGCGTGTGCGTTACGAGCTCCAGGAGATTGGCGTTCCGACTTTAAGTGACTTGTTACAACAGCGCTTTGGGCGTTAAGGGTACGCAGCGGCCGGCTAAGGGCTGACTGCGATAGGGCGGTCGCTCCGGCTCCACTCGCTCCAGGAGCCGATGTACACTTTGCCTTCCGGCAGACCGGCGTGCACCTGCGCCAGAATGTTGAAGCATGCCAGCACGCCTGAACCACAATAGAAAACGGCTTCATCGGCCGGGGTGGAACCGAGCAATGCCTGGAACTGCTGCCGCAATTGGGCCGGCGGCAACAGCTTATTATCCGCCTGCAGATTGCGCCCGTAATAGTAACTGACAGCGCCGGGGATATGGCCGGCTTTGGGATCCAGGCCGGCCTGTTCCCCGCGAAAACGGGGCTCGTCGCGGGCATCCACCAATAGGGGTATGTTCTCAAGTTCATCTACCACCACCAGGCGGTCGCGGCGGGGCGCGCCGGTGAAGTTGCCCGGCGGGCGCGTTTCCACCCCCGGCCGCCCAGGATAGCCCTCTGCAATCCAGGCTGTCCAGCCCCCTTCCAGCACCGCCACCGCCTCATGCCCCATATAGCGCAACATCCACCACAGACGTGCAGCGTAGCTGCCGCTGGCGATGTCGTAAACCACCACCTGCGATTGGTTGTCAATCCCCAGGCGACGGAACAGGGCGGTCATAGCTTCGGGCGTCGGTAAGGGATGCCGGCCGTGGTCGGTCACCGGCGCACTGCTCAAATCCTCGTCCAGATGCGCATACACAGCGCCGGGGATGTGCCGCCGTTGGTAGAGCAAACCCCCCATCTCCGGCGCTTGCAATTCATAGCGACAATCCACCACCACCCAGTTGGGGTCGTCCAGCCGGGCCAGAAGGTCATGCGGTTGAATCAATGTGGTATACATAAGTTGGTTGGCGGGGCGGTTCGCAAACCCTCCCTCTTCCTAAACGACGCTTACGATTGGGTCGCCGGCTGAACCCCATTGATACGCCACTCTTGGAGGTTGCTGATGACCGTCAGGATGACATGTTGCTGGCTGCCATCCAGGGCTGTGATGTGCACCCACAACACCACCTGCCCCACACTGTCCTGGCGCTGGTAGACGACAAAGGAATCGATGCCGGCCGGCATGGCCAGCAGCTCCAGCGGATTGCCCGGCCAGGTGGTTTGCATCTCCTCGCTCAAATAGCGTCGGCTGCTAACCCCGTCCGGTTCACGCCATAAGGCATCCAGAAAAGCGACCGCGGCAGCCACTGGGTCCGACATCGGATTGGCAGCCTCTGGGGTTGGCGTGGGCACGGGCGTGCTGATCGGCAGAGCAATCGGCGGCAGCGGCGTGGGCGATGGTTTAGGCGTCGGGCTGGGCGTGAGGGAGGGAATGGGTGTGGGTGACGGAACAGGGGTTGACGTGGGCAACAGGGTCGGCGTGGCGGTGGGCGTCAGCGTCACAGTGGCGGTCACAGTGGCAGTCAGCGGCGTGGGCGTGGGGAACAACGGCAGCGGATGGGCGTCAACATCGGAGCCAAACTCGACTGTCCAATACCACAGGTTGGGTGCATTGGGGTCAAAGGTGTGCCCCACCCCCAGTTGGGTCGCGCGTGGATTGAGCACCATAACCCGATGGGACGGGCTGTTGACCCAAAACTCCACCACATCGGTGACGCCCCGTATTCCCCAGGCGGTCGCCTCGCCGGCGTAGTAACCGGTGTAGCCGGCCTGTTCCTGGCGCTCATACGGGCGCGAGCCATCTGAGCCGGTGTGACCGGTGAACTTCTGCTCCGCCATATCATCGGTGTGCCATTGGGCGGCGACGCTTAATTCAAAGACGAAGGTTAACGGTTTGAGGCCGTAAGCTTGCCGCGCCTTGTTGACATACCAGAAGAGTTGCTCCACGGCTGAAGCCGCCTCGACCGGCGCGTCGGGCGTCAGGTCCAAAGGTTCGAAGTTGCGCAACAAAGCCAGCGTTTCTTGATCTAGCCCCATAGCGCCATAGCCTCGCCCTACAAAAGGTAGATAGAAGGACACCCGTCCCGGTGTGACGGTGATCCAGCGGCTGATGGGGGTGGCTCCGTAAAGGTTGCTGGCGTGCAGGGTCACATAGTACTGCCCGGCCGTCTGGTAGCTGTGTTCCACAATGGGGGTGGTGTAGCGCCGGCCGTCCCCCATATCCCATTCCCAGGTTGTCACGCTGTCGTCGCCAAAGGCCCGCCCAACCACCGGTTCGCCTACAGCGACGGCGTCGGGTACTACCATATCCGCAATTGGGGGAGAGCCGACTTCTACTGCCAGAGCAATTTCGGCTATCCCTATGTCGTTGCTGACCTTCAGGCGCACCGGATAGACGCCGGGCGCGGCAAAAATGTGTTGCGGCTCCCGTTCGCCAGACAGCGTACCATCGCCAAAATCCCACTCATAGCGCAGTGGGGGTTGGCCGCCGCTCAAATTGGTGAAGTGAACGGGTGCACCGGCTGGCACTGTGTGATCGGGCAGAATGAAGAAGGCGGCCGGGGTGTTCACCACCGTGATAGTGGCCTGGGTGATATACGAGGCCAGCGGGTTGGAAACTTCTAGCTCCAGAGTATACTCCCCCGGCGCACCGTAAATGACAGTCGGGTTATCGGCGTCGAAAACGCGCCCATCTCCCAGTTGCCAGCGCTGCCTGAAAGGGCCAGAACCCTGCACGTCGGCCGCCAGCGTCACCGTTTGCCCCACCGCTGCCTGGGCTGGGGCCAGGATAGTCGCCTGGGGTGGAAGTCCCATCCAATAGGCGGCGCTGATAGGCTGGCTTTGTTCCCCCTGGCGCACCCATCCGGTGATGCGTCGTTCTGGCTCCCGCAAATCGGCAATCCGAATGGCCATTGGCAGCGCCAACTGACGTTGTTCGCCGGCCGCCAGCAAGGGTTGCCAGCTCAGTTGTTGCGTTTGCAGATTGAGCGTGACGCCAGCAGGTAGATTTTGATGTTCTAACGCCAGATGGCGCGGCAAGTCCAGGGTAACATGGGGGGCGGCGCTTTGGGGGCCGGGGTTGGTCAGCCGCACTTGAAGCTGAATCGTCGCGCCGGGTGCAGCGACGGCCGGGGTGATGGCCATCTCGGCCATGATCGGCTGAGTTGCTTCAGCCAGTTCCAGTGGTGGCGTCAGGTTGGCCGCCTGCACCCAGCCGACAACGAGTGCGCCGGCCAGACAGACCAGGAACGCAACGCCGCTGCGGATGCGGTAAAGGCGCACAGGCAACCACATGGGGCGCAGTGTACCAAAATGACAGGTGGATAACAAGCCAGCCCGGCCGCTCGCCCCCGTTTCAGGCTTAGAGTTGAGTAAAGGTTAATCCAATCTCATGCTGCCTGACTCTGGCGACCACTCCGGCGGGGCGGCTTGTTGCCAGGCGATCACGCTCAGGCCGGCCGACAGCATAGCGTTGATGACTGTTGGCATTTCATACTCCCCACGTGGCGACAGGGTGACCTCTTCCAGGAAAGTTGTCACGTCGGGCGGGGTGATATAAATGAGGTTGACCCCCAGGAGGGAGGGGGCTGTGCCCGGCGCTGGTTTTTCCACGATGGCTGTCAGCCGGCCGTCAGCGTCGAAACGGGCGCTGCTGCTCTGGCTGATGCGTTCGGCCGGCACAGGCTTCAGGCTCACCGCCACATCGCAGCCACTGGTGAGGTAGGCGCGCTTCAACGCCAGTAGATGGTCGGGCGGCAAGGCGTAATCGGCCGCCAGAATGAAACTGGGCACAGTTAAAAAACTGGCTGCCAGACGGGCCGCGTCGGCTGTGCCGCATGGCTGGGGTTGGTGCACCCATTGCACCCTCACCCCCCAGCGCCGGCCGTCCCCTACAAAAGCGCGAATCTGCTCGCCCAGGTGACCTACCACCAGACACACCTCCACCACCCCGGCTCGCGCTGTCGCCTCCAGGATATAATCCAGCGTCGGGCGGCCGAGGATGGGCAACAACGGCTTGGGGGTGTGGTCGGTGTAAGGGCGCAGGCGTTGTCCCCGGCCGGCAGCCAGGATCAGAGCGCGTGTCGGAGCGGCTGTCAACCATGTTGTATTCACGCCAACCCTATCTGTCTGACCTGTCAGATCCTTTGCCATGAGGCATAATAGAACCAGGTCGGTCGGTGGAACGTCCCGCGATGAACCGGCCGACGTATAGCTTGCTTCAGCAGGAGATTGTAGCATGGCAGATATTGAACTGGCGATCATTGGCGGCAGCGGTTTGTACAACATGCCCGGCCTGACCGCGGTGGAGGAGCGCTGGATAGAGACCCCGTTCGGCCAACCCTCTGACGCCATCACCATCGGCGCCTTAGAGGGGCGGCGGGTGGCTTTTTTGCCACGTCATGGCCGGGGCCACCGCCTGACACCCACAGAAGTGCCTTACCGCGCCAACATCCTGGCCCTGAAGCTGCTGGGGGTGAAATATGTCATCTCGGTCAGCGCGTGCGGCTCGCTGCGCGAGGATTTTGCCCCCGGTCATATTGTTATCCCCGATCAGCTGGTGGATCACACTCGCGGCCGACAAACCTCGTTTTTCAGTCAAGGGTTGGTGGCTCACATCAGCGTGGCCGATCCCTTTTCGCCAGAGCTAAGCCAGGCCTTGTACACGGCGGTGCAGACGGCCGGCGGCGTGGTGCATCGCGGCGGCGCGTTCATCACCATCGAAGGCCCCCGGTTCAGCACCCGCGGGGAATCTCACCTTTATCGACAGTGGGGTATGTCCATCATTGGCATGACCACCAGCCCGGAAGCGTTTCTGGCGGCCGAGGCGGAGATGGCCTATGCCTGCATGGCCCATGTCACAGATTATGATGTCTGGCACACCAGCGAAGCTCCGGTAACAGTGGAGATGGTTATTCGCACCTTACAGCACAACACCCGTCTGGCGCAAGAGGCCATTCGGTCGCTGGCGCGAGAGATGGATACCTGGGCCGGTAATTTTCCAGTGCACCATGCTTTGCGAGATGCCTTGATCACCGACCGTGCCCGCATCGACCCGGCCACGCGGGCTGCTCTTGCGCCCCTGGTCGAGAAATATCTCGTGTGATGCCCCTTTCACCGGCTCTCGCTTACCGCCCACGACGCTACGAGCGTCTATTGCTTTTGATAGCAGGTCTGTTTGTGGGTCTTAGCGCCCTCACCCTCAGCCTGGTGGAGACCGGGCGTGTGAGCTGGGCTTATATCCAACCTGTTGTGGTCTGGCTGGTGGTCATCTTACTGGCCTGGTGGGTGATCAACCTCCGCAAGTTGCAGCATGACCCCTTCTTGTTGCCTGTGTTTGCTCTGTTGACCGGATGGGGGCTGGTGTTGCAGGCGCGTCTGGCCCCCGATTTTGTGGAACGGCAAACATTATGGCTGGCCCTGGGAGGCAGCGTCATGACGGCTGTCACTGTTTTGCCTCGCAGTTTGCGCTGGTTGCGTCGCTATCGCTACACTCTTTTGCTGACCGGGCTGGCGCTGCTGGGGGCCACTTTGCTGTTTGGCGTTAACCCTTCTGGCTTCGGTTTAGCCTTGTGGTTGCCAGCCCCTTTCGTTGGCGGCGTCTACTTTCAGCCTTCGGAGCTGCTCAAGTTGTTGCTGGTGCTCTTTTTTGCCAGCTACTTCGCCGAGCGGGGTGAGTTGCTCCAGACCGGCCCCGGCCGCTTTGTTCCCTTGCCCTACCTGGCCCCGTTGCTACTGATGTGGGGTTTTGGCATGATTTTGTTGGTGTGGCAACAAGACCTGGGGGCGGCTACCCTTTTTTTTAGTTTGTTTGTGGGCTTGCTCTATCTGGCGACGGGCAAAAAGCGTTACTTGCTCCTGGGGGGCGCGTTGTTGCTGGTCGCCAGCTTAATTGGCTATCTCGTTTTCAGCGTCGTGGCCTTGCGCGTGGACACCTGGTGGAACCCGTGGCCGGAAGCGGATAATCGCGCCTATCAGATTGTCCAATCCCTGTATGCTTTGGGAGCCGGCGGCGTAGCCGGTCAGGGGGTGGGGCAAGGGTTACCCACCCTGGTTCCGGTGGTGCACTCCGATTTTGTCCTGGCCGCTATTGCGGAGGAGTGGGGCCTGATCGGGGTGCTGGCGGTGGCGCTGGGGCTGGCTGTGTGGGTGCAGCGGGGCTTTTACATTGCCTTACGCGCTGCGGATACCTTTCATCTCTACCTGGCGGCCGGTCTGGCCCTGTTGTTGGGCGCGCAGACGTTGCTCATTATGGGAGGGGTGACGCGCCTGTTGCCTTTAACCGGTGTCACCTTGCCCTTCCTCAGTTATGGGGGCAGCTCGTTGTTCGTGGTGTGTGTTATGACCGGACTGTTGCTTTATCTCTCGGCCGAACCGGCCGTGACCTGAGGTCCCATGGATGTGCGCTGGCGTTTATTACGCCTGAACCTGGTTTTTCTGGCCGCCTTCGGCGCGGTGGCGCTGGCCCTGTTTTATTGGGGTGTGGTGCGCGCTGCCTGGCTTCAGGCACGCGAAGATAACGCCCGGTTGGTGGAAGCTGAACTCCGTCTGCAACGCGGGTCGATCTACGATATTCAAGGCCAGGTGCTGGCCCAGAGTGTGGGGGAGGGGCGGCAACAACGCATCTACCCGCTGCCAGAGATCGGGCCGGCCGTCGGCTATTACACTTTTCGCCATGGGTCGGCCGGCGTCGAAGCCAGCCTGGACGCCATCTTGCGCGGTGAGGGCCCCTTCACCTGGGAAACCTGGTGGCGCGAGGTGCGTCAGCTGCCCCAAGTCGGCCGGTCGGTGCGCCTGACCCTCGATAGCGCCCTGCAAACGACGGCCGAACGCTCTCTGGGGCCGCACGCCGGGGCGGCCATTGTGTTGACGCTGCCCCAGGCGGCTATTCTGGCTCTGACCAGCCACCCCGGTTACGATCCCAATCAGATCGACGATCAGTTCGAAACCCTGGCCGCGGCCGGGGATGCTCCGCTGCTCAATCGAGCAACCCAGGGGGTTTACCAACCCGGTCTCTTGTTGCAACCCTTTTTCATGGCGGCAGCTCTCGACCAGCGGTTGATTCAGTTGGAGGCTGTGGTGGAAGGCGCAACCTGGCCAGTCGTGTTAGGAGAAGTCGCCCTGACCTGCCATACGCTGCCATCGCAACCGATAACCTGGGCCGAGGCGCTGACGTATCTTTGCCCGGCGCCCTTAACCACTCTGGCCGATTCCTGGGGTGCGGAGGGTGTCGCGCAGGTAATGGAGGCCTTTGCCCTCACCCAGGTGCCTGACCTGCCGCTGGAAACAGCTGCGCCCACCCCTCTGGTGGTGGTTGATCCGGCGCGGGCGGTGGTGGGGCAGGAGAATTTGACCATCACTCCTTTGCAGCTGTTGCTGGCCTGGGCTGCCCTGGCCAACAACGGCCGTGTGCCCACGCCGCAACTGGTGGCGGCTGTGGAGACGGCCGCCGGGGTGTGGCAAACCCAGACGCCGCCGGCCGGTGAGAGACCGCCGGCCGTGACTTCTCTCGCGGCGCAACAGCTCCTGGCTGCCTTGCCCCAGGCGGATAACACCATCAGCCTCTCCGCCCTGGTCTTGTCGGGCCCCAACCGTAACACCCACGCCTGGTATCTGGGCTTGGCCCCGGCCGATGCGCCGCGCGCCGCCGTCGTTGTGGTGGTGGAAAACAGCCGCAGCCTGGACGACGCCTCTACTATCGGGCGCTCGTTGTTGGATGCAGCCATCGGCCGTGCGTCACTCCCGTGAAAACGGGAGCGCGCCGCTTTTGGCTCGTAGTTCCCGCTTTAGCGGGTGCTTCGGCCAAAGCCGTTACGACGAACCTACTGCGCTGCTTCTGGCTCGTAGTTCCCGCGTTAGCGGGTGCTTCGGCCGGCCAACGGCCAGCCCACCACAAGCTTGTTTTATCTATCCCCCACATTCTTTGCTATAATGCGTAGGTGTAAGGGTGTTGGTCCGGGCGCGTTGCCAACTTGCCCGGCTCATAGATTAGGGGATTGGCGGTCATCTCAGCTGATTGCGACCGCCGCCATTGGAGCATTCAATCATGCAGTTGGCCCCGGCTGAACATCATCTCCTCGATCCAGGCGAGGTGCGTTTCTTCAGCGGCAACTCCAATCGCCCCCTGGCGGCTACCATAGCGGCCAGTCTGGGCGTTCCTCTGGAAGACACACATACCCGCCGTTTTAGCAACGACAACCTTTATATCCAGTTGGGCGCCAGTTGTCGTTCGCGCCGCGTTTTCATCGTGCAGTCTCTTTCCCCGCCTGTCAACGACCACTTGATGGAGCTGTTGATGATGCTCGACATCGCCCGCGGCGCGGCCGCCAGCGAGGTGCACGCCATCATCCCTTACTTTTCCTTTGCCCGGTCAGACAAGAAAGATGCTCCCCGCATCTCTATTACCGCCCGACTGGTGGCAGATCTGCTCCAGACGGCCGGCGCCACCCACGTCATGACCATGATGTTGCACTCTCCCCAGGTGCATGGCTTTTTCAGCGTGCCCACTGACCCCCTGACGGCGCGGCTGGTGTTTGAAGCTTATTTTCGCCAAAAGAACTTGAATGAAGGCATCGTTGTCGCCCCTGATGCCGGAGGGGCTAAATCAGCCTTGCGGTTCGCGCAAAGCCTGGGTATGCCGGTGGCGGCCGGCAACAAAGAGCGCGTATCCGATACCCAGGTGCGTATCAGCGGGTTGGTGGGTAAAACAGTGCGCGGTTTTAAGACCGCCATCATCTACGATGACGAAATCTCCACCGGCAGCAGCGTGGTGGAGCTGAGTCAGGTTTTGGTGGAAAATGGGGTGGAGGAAATTTATGTGGTGTGCACCCATGGCGTTTTTGTGGGGGGCGCGTTGGAACGTCTGGGCGTGATCCCACAAATTCAGGAAGTTGTCGCCACCGATACCGTGGTCATGCCGCCCCAGAAGGCTGGCCCACCGCTAACCATCCTGCCTGTGGCCGAGGTGTTCGCCGATGCTATCCGGCGCAATTACTACCACGAATCGATAGGTAGTTTGTTCGTGTACGGGGATTCGTAAGCCAGGTTGATTAGCGGGTGCGTTTGGCCTGGCGTCGCTCGTGCCAGAAATCGATGACGGCCGGCAAGAGGGATAGACAAAAGACAGCCAGGATGACCAGCGCAAAGTTTTCTTGCACCGCCGGAATATTGCCAAAGAAGTAGCCCAGTCCTACGTTGACCAGAACCCAGATGGTGACGGCCGGGGCGTTGTAGCGCACAAAGGCGCGGTAGCGCATGGCCCCCATGCCCGCTACCAGAGGGGCCAGCGTGCGCAGCATGGGAACCCAGCGAGCGTACATAATCGTTTGCAACCCGTACCGCTGGTAAAAGGCGCGTGTTTGCACCAGATGTTGAGCCTTTAACAAGGGGACTTCCCCCCGCTCGACTCGAGGCCCAATGACGCCGCCAACACGATAGTTTAAGGCATCTCCCAGAATGGCGGCCGTGACAAACAGCGCCAGACACCCTGCCAGGCTGAGGTCGCCCTGGGCGCTCAGCGCGCCGGCCACAAACAGGAGAGCATCAGAAGGGAGGAACGGGGCCACCACTAGCCCCGTTTCCATGAAAACGACGATGAAGAGCAGGAGATAGGTCCACAGGCCCAGTTGCTCAATTGCCAGACCCAGGTACTCATCCAGATTAACCAGAATATCAAGTAGTTCAGGCATACCAGAAGCGACCGGCTAACAGGGCGATGGATACGATGCGCCAGCGTCTGGTTGCCGGCCGGCCCTCAATTGAAATGGGCCGAAGCCAGTTCGAGCAATTTCTGAATGCGCGGTAACATCAGGCTGGGGTTGGGGTGCAATCCCTCTTGCACAAGTGCGCTCTCGTACAGTTGCTCAATGGTCAGATCGATAATCGGCGCCGCCGGGTCACGCGCCAGCTGCCGGGTCAGATTGACCACAATCGGATGGGCGCGGTTGACCTCTAAAACACGCGGCGGCGCTTCGTAGTCGCGGCGCATGTAACGCTGTAAGCGATCCAGGCCGCTCTGGGTGTTGTTGTCCGGCGCTGCCAGACGGATAGGATTATCCCGCAAAATTTTGGAAACGCGAACTTCTGTCACCCGTTCGCCCAGAGTGGCGGTGCAGCGTGCCAGGAAGGCCTGGAATTCATCTTCGGCCAGCGTTTCTGCGGGTGGGCTGTCCGCTTCCTCCATCTCCGGCAGGCTCAGACCTGCCTCATCCACATTGTGCCACTTTTTACCCTGATACTCGCGCAAGTTGGTTGCCACGAAAGCGTCAATGGGCTCCACCAGGTAGAGCACCTCCCAGCCCCGGGCGCGGAAGGGATCTAAATGCGGGCTGTGGGCTGCCGACTGTTCGCTATCTGCCAGAACGTAGTAAATGGCGTCTTGGGCGGCCGGCATTCGCTCCACATAGGCGGCCAGGGATGTTAACGCACCCTGGGAGTGGGAAGAGGTGAAGCGCAGCAGAGGTTGAATATCCTCCACCGCGGTGGGATCCACCACCAGTCCCTCTTTCAGCGCCCGGCCGAAGGTTTGCCAAAAGGTGGCGTATTTGGGCTGATCGTGCTCGGCCATGTGGGTCAAGGTGCGCAGCACGCGCTTACGCACCACCTTCTCCAGCTGCTTCATGAGGCGGTTGTTTTGCACCGTCTCCCGGCTCACATTCAGGGGCAGCGCCTCAGAATCCACAACGCCATCCACGAACCCCAGCCATTCAGGCAGCAAATCTTTGCAATACTCTTGAATCAGGACATTGTTGGCATAGAGCTTCAGCCCCGGCTCTTTGCGCGTGGCCAGAACAGAGCGCTCAGCGCGCGCCGGCACAAACAACAGACAACGTACCTGGACAGGCGCATCGGAGACAAAGTGAATGTGCGTCAGCGGCGGCTCGAAATCCAGCGTCATCTGCTGGTAAAAAGCGTGGTATGCGTCCTGGCTGACATCGGATGGGTTTTTGCACCATAACGATTCGCGTTGATTAACCTGTTCCCCCTCCAGATAGATAGGAAAGCTGATATAGTCGGAGTGTTGCTTGACCACCCGCTTCAACTTCCAGGCATCAGCGTATTCAGCGGCATCGTCGCGCAGACGGATGTGAATCTCGGTTCCCCGGTCGGGTTTGGTGGCCGCTTCAATGCGAAAGGTGTTGTCTCCGCTGGAGACCCAGGCGGCCGGCTCTGCTTCGGGCCGATAGCTGCGGGAGACAACGCGCACTTCCTGGGCTACCATAAAAACAGAGTAGAACCCGACACCAAAGCGCCCAATGATGTCGGATGGAGCGTTTTGCTGGTCGCGCAAACGCGTCAGAAATTCGCGCGCTCCTGATTGGGCGATGACGCCCAGATTAGCGACCAACTCTTCGGCGGTCATACCCACGCCGCTGTCGCGGATGATCAGGGTGTTGTAGTCCGCATCTTTTTGGATTTCCAGCTGAATAGCCAGTTCCCGATCCGGTTCCAGCACATCACGGCTGGTCAGCATCTCAAATTGCAACCGCGAGAGTGCGTCCGAAGCGTTGGAGATCAACTCCCGCAAGAAAATGTCCCGATCTTTGTACAGGGAGTGGACGAGAATATGGAGCAACTGTTGAATTTCAGCCCGAAAGGGGTAGGTGGTTTCTGCTGTCATACAACCTCCACACGATTTTTGTTGCGCCGGGCGCAACGTCTGGTCGTTGAATGCGGGCTTTGGCAGCGTTGATGACCGCTGCTGACACGCCGGCGGTCATCATCATACCCCACCCGCGTTAGAGTTCAATAAGAGTGGCCTGAAGCGCCGGCCGTCAGACTGAGAAGTCCTCGCCCCTTAGGCCCGGCGCATCACGCCGATCAACCCACCCACTACAGCTACACCCAACAGCCCTAACCCAACCAACGTGGTCAGGATATAAGGGTGCAAGAAATGTTGCGCCAGCGGAGGGAGAACCTGGGCCAGAATGTCCCTCGTCAGGCCCAACGCGCCGGCCGCTCGTTCCACGGCCGCGTTCCCTACGCCGGAGCGACTGAGCGCGCCAAACAGCAGCAAACCCGGCGTGCCCACCACAAGCAGGAGACAGCCGGGGTTGGCCAGCCGCCCCCAACGATAGCTGAAGATGACCAGGATCAGCAACAGCAGTGCATTGACGCCGGCCAACCAGGGTAAGAGTGTTTCCAATTGGGTGTGTCGCTGGCGCGTCAACAGGTTGAGCAAGCCCCCACCTTCCAGGATGGCCTGTTGCAGGCCGGGATCCGTCGTCAGGTCGGCCAATCCCTGGGCGCCCTGCTCATAAATAGGCGTGGCAAATTTGCGCATCACCAGCAGTCGCACCTCACGCGCACTCAGGTCGGCAATCTCCCCGGCCGTGACGGTAATATTCAGCCCAGGCACGAGTTGCACTTCTTGTTCAGGCGCTGTCTCCAGCAAGGCGCGCAGCGCTTCTACCTCTGTTTCATCATCCAGGCTGGTCTCACTGGCTGCCAGCGCCAGCGCCAGACTGAGGGTGTCCACTGCTCGTTCCTCGGCGGTTGCCTGGTATAAATTGAAAAGGAGCAGGCTGAGGCTGGCCATTACCAGCCACAACAAAGCCACAACCCATTTGGCGTCCACATGCCAGTAAGGCCTGGGTCGGGAAACGTTCTCATTGTCCATAGGTTCTCCTTCGTGTGAGGGTCTTAACTGCGCCACGGGATGGTGGTGAGGTCTGTTTCGTTCGCCAGCGTGTATGCCACAAAGCCCAGGCGACGAGCGCGTTCGCGCACCAACGGCCCACCGCCGGCCCCGTCGATGACCAGCAAAACCGGGTTCAAGCCGCCTTGCGCCAGGCGGTGCAGCATCTGACACACCGTTTCATCCCCGTGTGGGGTGATGACCAGGACCGTTGTGCCCCAGCTCAGGCCGGCCACCTGGGTCGGCAACCAGATCGTCAGGGAGCGGGTGGCTTCCGCCTCAATGCGCGCCAGTCGCTCCAACAGTTTTATCAAGTGTGCCCGTCCAGGGTGGGGGGGAATGGGTGGGGGTGGTTGTGCGCCGGCCGTGCGCAGCAGCCGGCCGCTCTGCTCGTCGAACACTGCTCCTTGCGGGTCTCCCAGGGGATCGAAGCCATTGGTCACCAACCCCACCGCTTGCCGCTGTTCGACCAGATGAGCCGCCACCGACCCGGCCACCACAATCGCCCATTCGCTCAAATCATAGCGCGTCCGTCGCGGATACTCCTCCAGATTCAGATTAAGCGCCACCACACTTGTCAGGGCAATGGCCGGTTGGTAGGTTTTCACCACCAGGTCGGGCGTGTGGGCGCTTAACTTCCAATGAATCTGGCGCAGTGAATCGCCCGACTGATAATCCCGCACGCCGCGCAGACGGGCCGGATCATCGTACAACGGTTGTCGGCTGGCAATGATGCCAAAAGGTAGCCGCGCCTTTAAGCCAGGGCGGTGCAGCGCAATCAGGCGGGGATAGACGGTCAAATACGTCGGCGGCATTTGTCGCGTTTGCTCGACGAAGCCAAACAGATCACCCCCGGTCAGCCACAGTGGGCCGAGTCGGTAGTAACCTCGCCGCTGGGCCGCCAGTTGATAGCTCAACACCATCTGTTCACCCCCTCGCAAGGTGATCACCGCCCGCAGTCGTGAGTGGGTGGCGATGCCGGCCGGAATGGATTCATCCAGTTGCACCCAGGGAATAGGTAGCCGGCTCAAGTTGGTCAACGCTACCTGCACCGCCACCGGCTCTCCTAGAAAGGCGTGGTCATTGAAGCGGCGCTCCACGTGCAGATAGCGCAAGGCGCGGGGAATGTACCAGCGCCCCAGAGCATAGATACCCAGGGAGAGGTAGGCCAGGTAAAAGACAAAGTCGATGCGCAGCAAGAAGCCGACGACCAGCAGCAGGCAGATGAGCGCAAAGTAGTACGACATAGATGTGTGGGGCGTGACCGTGACCCGCCACGCCCGGCGGTGGGGGCGCGTCAAGCTGCAAGTAGGGCAACAACTTGCCAGCCCCCTGACATTTGATACCATCATAGTAGACCTGTCTGGTTGAAAGTGCAATAGCTGGGGCGCACCAGGCTGGCGACACACGCTGGTCAAACCGGCCCCACACCCCAAAGGTGGGATGTATGTGGTTGGATGCAGCAGCGTTTGAAGAGTTGGTGTTGGAAGCGGTGGAAAATATGCCAGAGTTTTGGCGCGAGCAGTTCCGCAACATTGACATTTTGATCAAGCCCTGGCCATCTCGCACTGAGCTGCGTGAGGCCGGTGTGCCGGCCGGCCAGACCTTGTTGGGTCTTTACACTGGCATCCCGCTCACCGAGCGCACCAGCGCCTACAATCTGGCCCCGCCGGACACCATCACCCTGTATCAGGGGCCTATTGAGCTGGAAGCTGGCCCCGATCAGGCTGCCATCCGTCAGTTGGTGCGCCATGTGACCATCCATGAATTCGCCCACCACTTTGGCATCAGCGATGACCGCCTGCGTGAGTTGGGGGCCTATTAGGCCAGCGCAGGCGTGAAGGGGCAGATGTGATTAGCACAGAGTTAGCTCAACGCCTAAAGCGGGCCGGGCTGGTGTGGCAGCCACGGCTCCATGACCACTTTATGATCCCAGATGTGGGGATGGATGAGCGCCTCTTTGTCCTGACGGATATGGTGGTTAGCATGGAGGTTTTGGATGGCCGGCCGGTTTTCTCCTTCAATGGGGCGGTAGAGTGGGCTTTGGATTATGTCATGCAGACTGAAGCGGTGTGGATGCCAACCGAAGAGCAGTTGCGCCAGCAGCTGCAAGCCTGTCTGGGGGCGGCCAGCAGCTTGACGCTTCGCCTGACTGCGACCGAGGACGGATGGGCCGCTTCCTGCTACACCTGTACGGCTCTGGTTCATGGCCGGCCCTATGTCGTTCAGTCGCCCCAGGCGGATGAGGCTTACGCCCAACTTCTGCTGGCTTGCCTGACCGGGGAGATCGACCCATGACCCAGGCAATGGCTGGTCGGCACGTTTGGGCGCAACGCCTGGGGGCGATCCCTTTTTGGCTGCTGGGCGCTGGGTCCTTAGCCCTGGGGCTGTTGTTGCTCAACTGGTTGGTTAACAACACCTGGCCCATCAGCATTCGCCTGACGGATCAGGCCTTTGACAACCTGCGGCGCGAGGTGGTGTTGGAGCACATCTCCGCCGCCGATCTGATCGCCGTTAGCAACCCGGAAGCTATCGCGGCCTTTCTGCTGGGGGTATTTCTGGTCGGTTGGGGGTTCAGCCTGCCTTTTATCTACTATGTCAACCGTCGTTTTGGGACGGCCGGCGCGCCGGCCGTCTCCTTTTGGCTTGTGACCCGCCAATCCACCTGGTTGGGTGTGTGGGCGGCGACCTGCGTCTTTTTGCAGATGTACCGTGTTCTGAGCTTGCCGGTGGCCTTGTTGGTCGCCATCATTCTGGCGCTGGTGGAGGGAATGTTGCTGGTGCGCTCCCGCACCCTGACCGACCACAGCGCCGCGCCGGGCGTTGGGTGAAGCAAATGGAGGGATTAGCCGTCCGTTTACGCCGTCTGCCGGCCGTGGATCGCATGGCCGGCTGGCCGGCCGTGGAAGCGTTGCTGCCCCACTATGGGCCGGCCCTGGTGCTGGAGGGGGTACGCTACGCCATCGCCGCTGAACGCAGCGCCATTCAGGCTGATCCCCATTACCAGACCGACCCGCAGCGGTTGCAGGCGCAGTTGCAGGCGTGGTTAGAGGCGTTGGTAGCCCCCACCCTACGGCCGGTGATCAACGCCACCGGGGTCATCATTCACACCAACCTGGGGCGCGCCCCTCTCAGTCAGGCCGCTCTCCAGGCGTTGACGGAGGCGGCCGCTGCTTACTCTAACCTGGAGTATGACCTCATAGCTGGTGAACGCGGTTCGCGCGCCGTTCATATCGGTCAGGCCCTGACCTATCTGACCGGCGCTGAGGCGGCCACAGTGGTTAACAACAACGCTGCCGGGGTCTTGCTGATGCTGGCGGCTCTCGGCCGGGGGCGAGAAGTTCTCATCAGTCGCGGCCAGTTGGTGGAGATTGGCGGCGGCTTTCGTGTCCCCGATGTCATGGCCCAATCGGGCGCGATCCTGGTGGAGGTGGGAACCACCAATCGCACCCATGTGCGCGATTACGCCCAGGCCATCACCGAGCGCACCGCGGCTATTTTGGTTGCCCACCACTCAAACTTTAAGATGATAGGCTTCACCACGGAGCCGGAGCTGGCGGAGCTGGCCCAGCTGGCCCGTGCCCATGGCCTTCTGCTGCTCTATGACCAGGGCAGCGGGGCGTTGCTGGATACCAGCCGCTATGGCATTGACCGCGAGCCGTTGGTGCAGGATGGGATAGCGGCCGGCTGTGATGTGGTTGCCTTCAGTGGTGACAAATTGTTGGGCGGGCCGCAGGCCGGTCTGTTATGCGGCCGCGCCGGCCCGCTGGCCACCATTAAGCGCCATCCCCTGGCCCGCGCCGTGCGCCCTGACAAGCTGTGTCTGGCTGCTCTGGCCGCCACCCTGCGCGCCTATGTGCGGGGAGCAGCCGAGGTGGAGATTCCCATCTGGCGTATGGTAAGCTACCCACCGGCGGCCTTGCAGTCAACGGCCCAGGCGTGGGCTACTGCCTGGCAGACGGCCGGCCTGACGGTGACGGTTGAAGCTGGCTTTTCCACCGTGGGAGGTGGCAGTTTGCCCGGCCAGACCCTGCCTACCTGGCTGGTGGCGTTGCGGCCGGCTGGCGTGGAACAGTTAGCCGCCCGCCTGCGACAGGCTCAGACGCCTGTGGTGGGGCGCATTCAACACGACCGTCTGCTGCTGGACCCCCGCACGGTTTTACCTGAACAACAGGCGGCTTTGCTCCAGGCGGTTCAGCAAAGTTGGGTTTAAGTATGACAACACCTCCTGCAACTCGCATTCTGGCGATTGAAACCTCGTGCGACGAGACCGCCGCCGCCGTGGTGGAAGATGGGACGCGCATATTAAGCAATGTCATCGCCAGCCAGACCGACTTACACGCGCGTTATGGCGGCGTTTTTCCCGAAGTCGCCTCGCGCAAACATATTGAAGTTATCTACGCCGTTATCCAACAGGCGATGAGCAGCGCCTTTCTGGGTTTTGACGATCTGGATGCTATCGCCGTCACGCGTGGGCCGGGGCTGGTTGGTTCCCTCCTGGTTGGCGTCAACAGCGCCAAAGGGTTAGCTCTGGCGCGTCGCCGGCCGCTCCTGGGCATCAACCATATCGAAGGCCACATCTACTCTTTATGGTTGACGCCGGCCGCCGCGACGATTGAGTTTCCCCTCGTCACTCTGGTGGTCAGCGGTGGGCACACCGAGCTGTACCTCATGACCGACCATCTGCAATATCAGCATTTAGGCGGCACACTGGATGACGCGGCCGGTGAGGCGTTCGACAAGGTGGGGCGTCTCTTGGGCTTGCCCTACCCAGGCGGGCCGGCTATCGATGCCATTGCCGGGCAAGGCGATCCCAACCGCTTTCGCTTCCCCCGCGCTGTGGTGGATCAAGGTTATGACTTCAGTTTCAGCGGCCTCAAGACGGCCGTTGTGCGTGAAACGCAGCGCTACGAAGCTGACCGCCTGCCTGTGGCTGATCTGGCTGCCAGTTTCCAGGCTGCGGTGGTGGATATTTTGGTCGCCAAGACGGTCGCCGCGGCGGCCGAAACCGGGGCGCGGGCTGTTCATCTGGCCGGGGGCGTTTCCGCCAATCGCGGGTTGCGCGCCGCTATGACCGATGCCCTGACCATTCCGGTGCGCTATCCGCCTCTGATCTTGTGTACCGATAACGCCGCTATGATTGCCGCCGCCGCCCATCCTCGCTTCCTGCGCGGCCAGCGCGATCCTCTCCATTTTGACGTTGCGCCCAATCTCTCCCTGGTTTAGTCGCCGGCTCTCACTCCTTATCGAACCACCTGGTCGGACTGACAAATCCAGCCTTCTGGTAGTCATGTCACTCCGCCGAAGCCGGAATCGGTTGGTTCACTGTACTGGATGACTTCCCCCCCTGTTTTCGGGTATAATGTCATTAGATGGGGGTTGTAACAAGACGAGAGCGGACGCGCCGCCGGTTGAGCAATTCCCACGGGGAGCTAACATGATCATGCTTTTGACACAACGTAGCAGGATCGCCTGGCCGATCCTTGTTCTGGGTTGGCTGCTGGTCGCCTGCACCAGCCACCTGGTCTACACTGGCCAACCCGACCGCGCTCGCCTGGCCACTTTAGCGGGCCAGCGGGTCGCGTTGCTTCGGTTTGATTACCAGGCAGAGATGTTGACCACAGACACAGCTCTGGCCCCGGCCGTAGCTGAACCAGTCTTAGCCTTTCACAAGGCGCGCCTGTTGGATGAAATGGGCGCTTTTTTCACCCTGGTGGACGCGACCGACACCCCGGCCGCCGACCTGCCTGCGACGCTGGATGCCCTCAACGCTCGGGCCGGGCTGTACGTGACCACCGTCTATGGCTACCGCCTCTCCCAGAGTGTGGCAGAACAGGTGGCCGGACAACTGGCCGAATCGCTTGATCCGGCCGGTTTGACAGCCAATCTGCCCTTCATCAACGATCCCACGGCGGTTGAATTTTACTATCTGGCGGCCCAAGTGCGGCTGGTGGATGGACAAGGCCATACCCTGTGGACATTCTATGGCAAAGCCAGTCAGTTGCCACAACCTCTACAGGGTTCGCCGGCCGAGGTGATAGGCAGCTTCTTGAACCTGGCGGCTGGCCTCGAACCCGGCCAACAGGAGCTAATCCGTATCCTGGGCCCGATGGCGCAGGCGTATGAAGCTTATCAAGCCTGGCTATTTGAAACTGAACTGTCGGCCGGTGAAGATACCCATTACTTTGAAAGCTATCCTGAAGCAGCCAAAAACCTGGGCATCTACCCGGCTGATGATCGCCAGCACGTGCCTTTTGTGGTGGTTGATCCTCAGGCCGCCATTGCCACGCCGGCCGTGGCCGACACCTGGTACCGCACCTTGTGGATCACCACCCAGCAGGCAGATTGGCGGCAATGGGGTCAATGGCCCATCGCCTGGGCGGCCTTGAAACTATTCTTGCTCACCTTTGTTGTGGGAACCGTTTTGGCCGGTCTGTACCAATGGGCTGGCGAAAAATCTTGCCTGGGACAGTTGCTGGTGGCTCCGGCCGTAGTGGCCTCCCTGGCCTGGCTTGTTTCCATCTGGTTCTTACTCAAAGCCATTTTCTAGCCAACAGCTTCAGGCCGAAGATCGACCGGCCGTCTGGTGCAAACCTATCACCGCGTTGTATCAACTTCCGGCAGAACGGCTCCAGGATGACTGTTTGCCGCGTATCGTGGCCAATATCAATCATCCCGTAGCCGCGGTTTCTCAACCGCGCTTAAT
This sequence comes from Anaerolineae bacterium, assembly GCA_034435495.1. GTDB lineage: Bacteria > Chloroflexota > Anaerolineae > Promineifilales > Promineifilaceae > DAOTXO01. Next base: position 13,873 of record DAOTXO010000070.1, on the reverse strand, counting down.
GGAGAGAGCGCCGACCGGCGTATCGACCTCAACACCCCCGGTGCAGACCAGCCTGCATTGTTTGATCAACAGCCGATAAACGCCTTGGGGGCGTTTATCGGCTTGTAGAGCAGTTGTTACCTGGACGTAAGCGACGTCAGAGGTTAGCGCCAGACCACCATGGTGGTGTTGATGGTAAGGTTCTCGTCAATCGTCTGAACGTAACCATCCGGCCAGATAATCCGCACCGAGTCGATGGTGTCAGCTTTGCCTAGACCGAAATGGAGTTCAAAGCCATTCTGCGCCGAGAAGCAACTGTTGCTGAACAACGTGCGATAAATCGTCCGGCTTGGTTCATCACCCTGGCGCACTTGCAGGGCGACACGTGCGCCAATGGCATCGCGACTCACCTGCTCACCGTCCCCCACCAGCCGCAACTTGAAGTAGCTGTAAGGATCACCCATCAACTCGAACAAACGATCGGGTTCCCGTACCGCATTGGGATAAGAAGCCGGCCCCCCGTTCGACACCGCTATTTCCAGGGTACCGTTGTTGTCCACATCCACGAAGGCTACCCCATGGGTGCGATAGGGATAGGGAGCATAGCCCAGCCCCGGCAGTTCAGGGGCCGGGAAGTTAATGGCGCTGGTGTGATCCTGGAAAGTGACATCAAATTCGCCGGGAGGGGTGGAGTTGACGTAGAATTGATCAAATTGCCCCTCGTATGGCCCACCATTGCCAATGTAGACATCGGGCCGCCCATCTCCGGTAACGTCCCCAACCTGACAACCCATGACGCCATCGAAGGCGGTATAGTTATCGTTCAGGTTGGAGGAAGTGCCGGCGTTGACAAAACCCTCCCCATGTAGATTGAGGAAGAGGGCGTGTCCAACAGGATAAGGACTGCCGACATCCGGCGAAGCCCCGCGGTAGAAGACGATGAGGTCTTCCCAACCATCGTTGTTAAAATCGGCCGCGGCGCTGACAAAGGATTTGTAGGGGTAGCGGATTTGCTCGTCGGGCAAATGGGAGAAATCCAGGGTGGCATCTTCAAACTGGGCCACACCTGTTTCTGCCAACAAGTTACGCCACAGGATGTTGTAGTCGTTGTAGTTGTTCTCGTAGAGATCGTAATCCCCATCGTTATCGACATCCAGCCAGGTGGAGTGGCGGCTTGGGCGCAAAGAAGTTAAGCCCACTTCCTCTGCCACATTGGTGAACGTCCCATCCCCATTGTTGTGCCACAGGATGTTGCGGGCCAACGTCGGCTCATCTGGCGGTTGTGGCCCCACAGGGGGAACCAGGAACTCGATGGGACATATGAAGGTCGAGCCGAAGAACATGCCGCCACCGTTGTTGGGGAAGTAATTGGTGTTGACAAAGATATCAACATACCCATCCTGGTTGTAATCCACGGCGGCAGCGTTGGCGCTGGCAGTGGCGAGGGGTTGTGTTTGCCCATCGGGAATGGGGCCGGCTACTCCCGCCAGCTCGGTTTCATCCACAAAAGCCAGGGTTCCCGTTTCCAGGTAGGTGTTGCGGAAGAACATGTCGTACATGGCTCCTTCGTTGCCGCCCGAAGCCACAAACAGATCGTAATCCCCGTCGTTGTCAAAATCGGCCGCCACAGCCCCCCAGGGCAGGCCGCCGGTGAAGAGAACCTGGGCCAGCTCGAAGTAGGCAGCTTTACCCGGGGTGGTGATGTTGCGCATAACGTAGGATTCATCGCCGGGGTTACCGAAGTAGAAATCCACCCGGCCATCCAAATCAAAATCGGCCGCAATCAGAGCCCGACCTCGTTTGTGATACCCCCCCAAGGAGTCTTGAAAGGCAGTTTCCAGGCCCCGATCAATGACAACCCAGGGTTCAGGATCAGCGGCGTGGGTGACAGCAGAGGAACGCGCGAAGAACAGTACAAGCGTTGCGGCGGTGAGGGTGACGCCTAACATTCCCAGGGTAAATCCACGGGAAAAGGTCGGGTTGGTCTGCCGAAACATATTGAGCCTCCTTGGCTATACAAGTACAGGGAATTACGGGAATTACGGCCGGCGCACTTCGGGTGGTGATGCGCCACGAAGGTTGAACACACCTGCGGCGCAGTGCGCTAAAAACATACAGCTCCCTAAGGGGCATTATAACGATGGGTGGGTGAGACGGGTGACGGAAATGGAACAACTCATTTCTTTCTCATGATTTGTTCATCATTTGTCAAGAATAGCATGACACCCCACAAGAAAGGCGGCCGGGGTTATACACCAGGCGACCGGCCGACTCTTGCACTCCACGCCATCAGGCCGGGGTAGTCGCCAGGCGGGTGACACGGCGCTTTTTCTCCGGCAACGTCAGGGGTAAAGTGAAGCGCCGGACGCCATCGTAGTGACACAGGGCGTTGGCCACGGCCGCGGCGGTTGGAACCAGCCCAATCTCGCCCACCCCCTTGGCCCCATATGGGCCAAAGGGATCGGGAACTTCAATACCGATCACCTCCATCTCCGGCATCTCTTTGGCCCGCAAAATGCCGCACTGTCGCAAGCGGGTGGATTTGGGGTAACCGTCCACCTGGATCAAGTTCTCGCTCAGGGCATAGCCCAACCCCATGTGTAGAGAACCTTCGATTTGCCCTTCAAACAGGGTGGGGTTCATCACCTTGCCGGCATCATGGGCGGCAATCACCCGGGCCACCTGTCCCCGGTCATCCAGAATGACCAGCTGGGTGGCATAACTGTAGGAGTAGTGGGTCACCACTTCCTCCACCGCCGCGCCGGGTTTGGTTGTCCAGTCGCACATCCACTCCCCCGGGTAGGCGCGCCCCATCAGGGCGGTCAGAGGATGCGCTGCCAGGTCAGCCCGCAGGGCGCGACAGGCCTCGATGATGGCGTTGCCCACCAGCGAGGTGGCGCGCGAGGCGGTGGTCATGCCGCTGTAGGTTTGGGCCTCGGTGTCCACCCGCACTTCGATCAGGTGAGGGGGAAGGCCTGTTTCCTGGCACAGGGTTTGAATGGCCATGGTGTGTACTCCCTGGCCCATCTCCGTCCAGCCATGATGGATGACGATGCGGTCGGGGGCCTCGATGACGATTTTAACTTTGGCGCTGTCGGGCATCCCGTTGCCGATGCCGGTGTTTTTAATGCCGCAGGCCAGGCCGGCGTAACGTGCAGCATAGAACGCCTCGCGCACCGCCTCCAATGTGGCCCGCACCCCCACACCGCCGGCCAATCGTTGACCGGTGGCAGTAACACTGCCTTCGGTTAGGGCATTGTCGTAACGGAATTGCCAGCGGTCAAAGCCCCCCTGAGCGCACAACTCATCCAGGCAGCTTTCCATAGCAAAAGCGGCCTGATTGACGCCAAAACCGCGCATCGCGCCGTTGGGAATATGGTTCGTATAGACAGCGATGCTTTCCACCTCCACCGCCGGAACGTGGTAAGCGCCGGTGGCATGGCCGGCCGCCCGTTCCAATACTTTCATCCCCACCGAAGCATACGCGCCGGTGTCGCCCACCATACGCGCCTTGACAAAAGTCAGCTTACCGGCGGCGTCACACCCCACTGTGTAATTCATCCAGATGGGATGGCGTTTGGGGTGCATGGTGATGGATTCATCACGGTTCAGCCGCACCATCACCGGCCGGCCCAGATGCCAGGCAAACAACGCGGCGTGCCCCTGCACCGATAAATCCTCCTTGCCGCCAAACGCCCCTCCGTTGGAAACCTGAATCACCCGCACCTGTTCCAATGGCAAACCCAAAAGACGGGCGATCTGCTTCTGATCTTCATACACCCCTTGCCCTTGCGAGTAGAGGGTGATGCTTTCTCCCTGGCGCAGGGCAATGGCGGCTTCTGGTTCCAGAAAACCATGCTCAATCGTTTGCGTTTCGTAGACGCCATGAGTGACAAAGGCAGTTTGGGCTTCCGCCTGCTCCAGGTTGCCGCGTCGAATGGTGGTGGTGGCGAGGCGATTGCTGCGCGTGGGGTGGACGGTGGGGCTGTCGGGTGCCAGGGCGGCGTGACGATCCACAATCGGTTCCAACACTGTGTAAGTCACCTGAATCAGGCTGACCGCCCGCCGTGCGATGGCCTCTGTCTCGGCTACCACGCCCGCCAGCACATCCCCCACATAGCAGGTTGTTTCTCCTTCCGCCACCATCAGCGGCCAGTCGGGGATGATCAGCCCATTGAAACGTTCGCCGGGCACGTCCTGGGCGGTGAAAACGCGCAGCACCCCCGGCAAGGCTGCCGCCGCCTGCGTATCAATCCGTTGCACCACAGTGCGGGGATGGTCACTGAAGCGTAACGCGCCGTACACCATGCCGGGCAACTTCATATCCGCCACAAAGGGGCGCTGCCCCAGGACAGTGGCGGCAGCTTCATATTTGGGATGGCGTTCACCCACTCGCCCCTGACTGACTGGCAGGGTCACTTCTTCCTCGCGTCGCTGCGCCTCAGCCGCCACTTCAATGGCATCGATGATCTTTTTGTAGCCGGTGCAACGGCAGAGATGGGGTGTCAGCGCCTGGGTTATATCGTCACGATTGGGCGTTGGGTTGTGATCCAGCAACACTTTGGCCCGCATCACAATGCCGGGAATGCAAAAGCCACACTGCACCCCGCCGGCCGCTGCGAAAGCGTTGCCCAACACCCCTTGTTGATAGGCGCTTAGCCCTTCAATGGTGCGGATGTTTCCCCCATTCACCTTGCGCATGGGGGTGACGCAGGCCAGCGCCGCTTTGTGGTTGAGTTCAACGGTGCAGGCTCCGCACGCCGCCTGGGGGGCGCAGCCATCTTTGGGTGAGATCAGGCCAGCCTCCTCGCGCAAATAATTCAGCAATGTTTGTTCAGGGTCGCCGGTGTAGGTTGTTTCCTGGCCGTTGAGCGTAAATTTCATGCTAGATTCCTTGTCTTGTTGTCTGCCCAAACCAAAGGGATGGCCTGATAGGTTGGTTGCGTAAGGTTCAGCTTGCGGCGGTGCGCCAATGCTACCCCAAGGTGGCGAAGCGTTGCCACACCTGCCGGCCGCAGGTGCGCGAGGCAGCTGCCAGAGCGGCTTCATCCAGTTGCGGAAAAGCGCCGGCGCGCATCACCACCCGGCCGTTGATGATCGAAGTGTGTACCCGGGCGTCCACCAGGCCAAACAGGAAGTGCCCCCACAGGTTGTCCGGGGTTAACGGTGTGGGGGGATGGTAATCCACCAAAATCATATCGGCCAGATAGCCAGGGGCGATGCGGCCCACCCGCCAGCCGGCCGTGCGTTCCACGATGGTCGGATTGTTAACCAGCAGCAGCCGCTCCACCTCGCCCCAGCCCACGGTGGGGTCTTGCAGGTGGTGGCGGTGGAGCAGGTGGGCGGCGCGCGCTTCCGCTCGCACATCGGGCGTCATGCCATCCGTTCCCAGTCCCACCGTCACACCCCGCTGCAACAGGTCGAAGATGTTGGCCCGCCCCACAGCGTTGTTCATGTTGGATTGGGGGTTGTGCGCCACCAGCGTCTGGCTCTCCGCCAGCCACTCCGCTCCGTGTGGGTCTAGATGGATGGCATGGGCGGCGATGGTCTGCGGCCCTAAAACACCAAAGCGGCGCAGGCGCTCCACCGCCCCGGCCTGGTAGCGCTCCTGGCAGATAGCCTCGTCGATCCCATCTTCCAGCAGGTGTACATGGCAGCCCCGCGCCAGCATGTGCGCCAGGTCGCCCGCCTGGGCCAGGGTTTCATCCTCCAGCGTGAAGGCGGCGTGCAGGCCCACCAGCCCATCGAAGGGATGGGTGGGGTCGGCCGTCCGCGCCTGCTGGCATTTTTGCATATAGCGCCCATTTTCCGCCAGGCCGGCCGCGCGGCCGGCGCGCCCATTGCGGTCGGTCACTTCATAACACAAAATGGCGCGCAAGCCCACCTGGGCCAACGCCTCTTCGATCACATCCAGGCTGCCCTCAATAGCATTGGGGCTGGCGTGATGGTCGATGATGGTGGTGACACCGCTGCGCACGGCGGTGATGGCCGGCAGCAAGGCGCTGTAATAAATGGCCGGCCGATCCAGGGCGCGATCCAGACGCCACCACAGATACGCCAAAATCTCACCGAAGTTGGTCATGGGGCGTGTCAGCGCCAGCCCACGGGCATAGAAGCCATAAAAGTGCATGTGGCTGTTGATCAAACCCGGCAGCAGCAACCGCCCCTCTCCATCCAGCCGGGCATGATCAGGGTAGGCAGCCTCCAATTCCAGTTGAGGACCAACCGCTGCAATGGTATTATCGGAGATGGCTACCGCTTGATGATCGAGAATAAGCGTTGCCGCCGGCGTCGCGATCCGCACATCGGTGATGAGAAGGTTCATGTAGCCCTCCACAATGGGGTAATTACAGTATAATCAGGTGATGCAACTCTGTAAAGCGCCCGCCGTGATCTGTGCTGCGCCGGCCGGCTATGCCTTCTCCCGCCGCGGCGTTACCTGGTTGTTGTCTGCGCTGTGGCTTTTCGGCCGGCCGCTATCTCTCCCAGGAGCATCCCATGTCCCAGAGCCGTCTCGCCCTTTACTTACAAGACGCCCACTCCTTGCAGGAAGGCATTGCGCTTGCCCAATACGCCGAACGCCAAGGCTTTGAAGCGGTGTGGCAGGCGGAAAGCCGCCTGGTGCGCGATGCCATCGTGCCCATGGCCGCCTTTGCCGCCCACACCACCCGCCTGAAAGTGGGCAGCGGCGTCATCAACAACTGGACACGCAACATTGGCCTGTTAGCCGCCACCTTTCTCACTCTGGATGATCTGGCCCCCGACCGTATTGTGTGCGGCATTGGGGCGTGGTGGGACCCCTTGGCGCGTAAAGTGGGCATCGAGCGCCGCAAACCGCTGCTGGCGATGCGGGAAACGGTGGAAGTCTTGCGCCAGCTGCTGCACATGGAGCGCGTCACCTTTCATGGCGAATTCCACCACGTCGATGATATTCAGCTCGATGTGGTTTACGGTCGCAAAACGCCGCGCCATGTCCCCATCTACATCGGGGCGACAGGCATGAAGATGATGGAGCTGGCGGGCGAAGTGGCGGATGGGGTGGTGCTCAACTATCTCGTGCATCCCCGCTACAATGAACAGGCGATGGCGGCCCTGGAAGCCGGGGCGCGTCGCGCCGGCCGCACCCTGGACGACATTGATCGCCCTCAACTCGTCATTTGCTCTGTGGCCGAAGATCGCCAGGCGGCGCTGGACGCGGCTCGCAAGATGATCACCCAATACCTGGGGCAACAACCCCACCTCATGAAGGCCAGCGGCGTCAGCCAGGCATTGCTGGACGAGATTCACCAGGTCTTGACCTGGCCCGCTTCCGAGGAAGAGATCGAAGCCGCCATGCACCTGGTTCCCGATGATGTGGTGCAGATGTGCACCGCCAGCGGCACGCCGGCCGAGGTCAAAGCCAAAGTACGCGAATACATCGCCAGCGGCGCGACCTGCCCTATTCTCTACCCCTTGGGCGATGCCCACTTGATGATCGATATCTTTAGTGATGGATATTAACCTATGACCCTACGACCTTTGCCGGCCGATGCTCTCTATCGTCGTTGCGCACCGGAAGAATTTGCCTTCGAGACCACCGCCCAACTGGATGTTCTGACCGTCATTATTGGCCAACAACGGGCTGTCGGCGCGATTGCGTTTGGGGCCAGTATTCGAGCGGCCGGCTACAATGTGTTTGCCTTGGGGCCGCATGGGGTGGGCAAATCCACCGCTGTGACCCAATTCATTGAAGCCAAAGCTGCCCAAGAGGCGACCCCCCAGGACTGGTGTTATGTCTACAATTTCGACACCCCACACCGGCCGCGCGCTCTGACGCTGGCCCCCGGCCAGGCCGGCCGGCTGGCAGATCACATGCGTCAGTTGGTCGAAGAGCTGGCGGCTGTTATTCCGGCCATTTTTGAGAGCGACGGCTACACGCGTCAGCGCGCCGCCCTGGAGAGCAAGTTCAAGACGCGCCAGGAGGAGGCCATCAATGCTTTACGCCGCGAAGCGGAGGCACACAATATCGGCTTGATCTCCGCGCCCGGCGGCATGGGCTTCGCCCCCCTGCACAAAGGCCAGGTGATGTCCCCTGAAGAGTTCCACCGTCTGCCGGAGGCGGAGCAGGCGCAGTTCGAGCGCGTGGTGCAAGATTTGCAGGCAAAGTTGCAACTCTTGATGCAGCAAGCGCCCCAATGGCAGCGAGAATATCAGGCAGAGCTTAAAGAGCTCAACCACACTGTGACCCGCATCGGCGTCGCTCCTCTGTTCGACGAACTGGAGAGTCTATATGCTGATGTGGCCGAGGTGACCCGTTATCTGGAAGCGGTGCGGGCGGATGTGGTAGCAAGTTACGATGACTTTCTGGAGACCGAGAAACCCGATGGCCTGGCGGCCATGTTGGGGGGTGGGAACAAGGCGGATGAAAGTTTGCGCCGCCCCACGCGCTACCGCGTCAATGTCCTGGTGGATAACGGAGCGACGCGTGGCGCGCCCGTAGTGATGGAGGACCTGCCCACTTATCAAAACCTGATCGGCCGGGTGGAGCATGTGGCCCAAATGGGCGCTCTGATGACGGACTTCACCCTGATCCGCCCCGGCGCTTTGCATCGCGCCAACGGCGGCTATCTGTTGGTGGATGCCTGGCGTCTCTTTCAGCAGCCCTTTGCCTGGGAGGGACTCAAACGCGCCTTGCGCGCCCAGGCCATTCGGCTGGAGTCGCTGGGGCAACTCTACGGCGCAGTCAGCACCGTTTCGCTGGAACCGGAGCCCGTCCCGTTGAGCGTAAAGGTGGTTGTGTTTGGCGATCCCTGGCTGTACTATTGGCTGTGCCAGGTTGACCCGGACTTTACCGAGCTGTTCAAGGTGTCGGCCGATTTTGAGACCCAGATGCCCCGCACGCCGGAACACAACGCCCAATATGCCCAACTGGTGGCGACGCTGGCGGCCAAGGAGCAGCTGCGTCCCTTCACCCGTGGCGCTGTGGCGCGCGTCATTGAACATAGCTCGCGCCTGGCCGGGGATGCGGAGAAGTTGACCACCCACATGCAAAGTGTGGCCGATGTGCTGCGCGAGGCGGATTACTGGGCGGGCGCGGCCGGCCACAACGTGGTGGACGCCGCCGATATTCAACGCGCTATCGACGAACAGGAGTATCGCCTCAGTCGTATTCGCGAACGCTTGCAGGAAAACATTTTGCGTCAGCTGATTCTCATCGACACCGAGGGCGCGCACATCGGACAGATCAATGGACTGTCGGTATTGCAGGTGGGCAATTTTGCCTTTGGACAACCGTCGCGCATCACGGCTCGCGTGCGCCTGGGTAAAGGGGAGATCATCGATATTGAGCGCCAGGTGGAAATGGGCGGCCCCATTCACTCCAAAGGGGTGATGATCCTGTCCAGCTTCCTGGCCAGTCGCTACGCCGCTGAGCATCCTTTTGCTCTCAGCGCTACCCTGGTCTTTGAACAATCTTACCAGGGGGTGGAAGGGGATAGCGCCAGTTCGGCCGAGCTTTACGCGCTGCTTTCGGCTCTGGCGGAGGTTCCCATCAAGCAGTCGCTGGCGGTCACCGGCTCGGTGAACCAACATGGACAGGTGCAGGCTATCGGCGGCGTGAATGAGAAGATTGAAGGCTTTTTCGACATTTGCCGTGCCCGTGGCCTGAATGGGGAACAGGGGGTGTTGATCCCGGCCTCGAATGTCCCCAATTTAATGCTGCGTCATGATGTTGTCCAGGCGGTGCAGCAAGGGCAGTTTCATATCTACCCGGTGGAGACGATTGACCAGGGCATCGAATGGTTGACCGGGCTGCCGGCCGGACAACCCGACGCTGACGGCGCGTATGCGGAAGGAACTCTTAACCAACGTGTTGTCGCCCGTCTGACGCGCCTGGCCGAACGACAGCAAGCCCTGAGCGCTCCCCCGGCCGCAGGAGCGAAATGAAGTGACGCTGGACGCTCTGTGGGATTACGCCGACCCGGCCGGCAGCGAGGCGCGTTTTCGCCAACGACTGACGGAGCTGTCCGGCCGGGAATGGGAGAGCAGCGAAACCCTGACGCAACTCGCCCGCGCTCAAGGCTTGCAGCGCCAGTTTGAGTCGGCCCAGGCCACGCTGGATGAGGTCGCCCGGCGACTGGCAGCGGCCGGCGATGACCCCAGCGCCGCCCGCCTGCAGGTGCGTTACGCTCTGGAGCGAGGGCGGGTGTTGCGGTGGGGGGGCGCGCCGGCCGAGGCCTACCCCTTGTTTGAAACAGCCTATCAGCTGGCTCTGGCGGCCGGCCAGGATGCCTACGCTGTGGATGCCGCCCACATGGCGGCGCTGGCATGTGCTGCGCCGGCCGATCAGATCGCCTGGAACGAGCACGCGCTGGCCCTCAGCGAGGCCAGCCCCGATCCTCGCGCCCAGCGGTGGCGCGGTTCGCTTTACAACAATCTGGGTTGGACCTACCACGACCAGGGTGACTACCCGGCGGCGTTGGCCCTTTTTGAACGCGCATTGGACTGGCGATTGCAGGCAGGCCGGCCGCAACCCATCCGCATTGCCCGTTGGTGTGTGGCGCGCTGTTGGCGTTCATTAGGCCGGCTGGAGGAGGCGTTGGCGCAGCAACAAGCCCTCCTGGCCGGAGACGAGGAGGATGGCTATATCCACGAGGAGATAGGCGAATGTCTGTTAGCGTTGGGGCAAGGGGCGGCGGCGCGGCCCCATTTCCAGCGCGCCCATCAGCTGTTGGCGGCTGACCCCTGGTTAGTTGCCCAGGAGCCGCACCGGCTGGAACGGCTCCAACGTCTGGCGCACACCGCCTGAAATGCCTTGAGCGTCGGGCATGATATTTATCCGGCGCAGACGTGCCTAATGTCACTGCCTTTGGGGATGAGCCTCTTCTACAATTTGCTAGGTGAGCAAGACACCCTGTCTGCGCCGACGTCGCCCGCAACGGCCGGCCATCGTCAGAGCACTTGTTCCTGGAGCAAAACTTGCGCTGTCTGAATCTCGAATGAGCCGTTTGCAGCAGCAGATGCTCCCATGAGGAGTTCGCATCCTCAGATGCGAATGAGAGCCCACGAGGAGGTATTCAAAAATGAGTTATCCACTGGTCGATAAGTTAGAAACAACCAGTTCTACAGCCGCCCCCAGCAACGGACAACCTGCCAAAGCCAAATATGTCTACTTATTCAGCGATCTCGATCAAGCTGAAGCCCACTTGAACGGCAGTTGGGACAGCGTGCGCGCTTTGCTGGGCGGCAAAGGGGCTAATCTGGCGGACATGACGCGCCTGGGCATTCCTGTGCCCCCCGGCTTTTCCATCACCACGGAGGCGTGCAACGTCTATCTGGCATCTGACAGCCAATTCCCGGCCGGTATGTGGGAACAGGTGTTGCAGGCGGTTGAGGCTATCGAAGCAACAACCGGCAAACAGTTTGGCTTTCCCGACAATCCTTTGCTTTTCTCGTGCCGCTCTGGCGCGAAGTTCTCCATGCCCGGCATGATGGACACCGTCCTCAACCTGGGACTCAACGACCAGGTGGCAGAAGGGATGATCGCTCTCTCACGCGATGCTCGCTTTGTCTACGACTCCTATCGCCGCCTGGTGCAAATGTTCGGCAGCGTGGTGTTGGGCATTCCCGACGAACCGTTTGAGGCGCTGATCACCTTGCAGCGCAAGCGGCGCGGCGTCGTCAGCGACTCAGAGTTAACTGCCGAAGATTGGCAATTTTTAACTGCTCGCTTTAAGGAGATTGTCCACGCTTACACCAGCATCGAATTTCCCAACGATCCCTACGAGCAACTGAAGCTGGCGACAGAGGCGGTTTTTAAGTCGTGGAATGGCAAACGGGCGATTGATTACCGCAACGCGGCCGGCATCTCCCACGATTTGGGCACGGCCGTCAATATTCAAACCATGGTCTTTGGCAATCTGGGGGATAATTCCGCCACCGGCGTTGCCATGTCCCGCAACGCTTCCACCGGCGACCTCGAGCCGGAAGGAGACTTCCTGGTCAATGCCCAGGGGGAAGATGTGGTGGCCGGCATTCGCCTCACCCAGCCCTTGCAAGATTTGAAGACCATCATGCCGGAGATTTATGAGCAGTTTCTCCAGATTTCGCGCAAGCTGGAGCAACATTATCGCAACATGCAAGATATGGAGTTCACCATTGAGCATGGCAAGTTGTGGCTATTGCAGACGCGCGACGGCAAACGCACCGCCCAGGCGGAGGTACGCATTGCGGTGGATATGGTGGAAGAAGGGCTGATCACCCGGCCGGAAGCCGTCAAGCGCGTCAAGCCGGCCCAGGTCGACTTCTTTTTACATCCCCAACTCGATCCCCAGGTCACCCGCAACGCCAAACCCATTGCCACGGGCTTGAACGTCTCCCCCGGCGCGGCCGTGGGCATGGTGGCCTTCGATGCTGACTCCGCCGAGCGGTGGGCCAAACAGGAAGGCAAACCCATTATTATGGTGCGCCCAGAGACGAAACCAGATGATGTCCATGGGATGTTGGCGGCCCAGGGCATTCTCACCAGTCGCGGCGGTCGCACCAGCCACGCTGCTCTGGTGGCCCGTCAGTTTGGCAAACCGGCCGTCGTGGGTGTCAGCGAGCTCGAAATTGACCTCGATGACCGTCAGATGACCATCGGCGACCTGGTCATCACCGAAGGGGATTGGATTTCCCTCGATGGCACACAGGGGCTGGTCTATCTGGGGCAGTTGCCCACAGTGGTTCCCGATATCAACAACCCCTATTTGCTCAAACTGTTGAGCTGGGCCGATGAAATCCGCACCCTGGGGGTGTGGGCCAACGCCGACTATCCCCGCGACGCCCAACGCGCCCGCGAATATGGGGCGCAAGGCATCGGCTTGTGTCGCACCGAGCATATGTTTTTCGAGGCGGAGCGTCTGCCGATTGTCCAGCAGATGATCATGGCCAAGAACATCACCGAGCGCAAAGAAGCGCTGGACAAGCTGCTCCCTTACCAGCGCGGCGACTTTGAAGGGTTGTTCCGCGCTATGAACGGGTATCCGGTGATCATTCGCCTCATCGACCCGCCACTGCATGAGTTTTTGCCCGCCTTCGAGTCGCTGATTCAAGACCTGGCCGATTTGAAAGTGCGTCTGCAACATTTAGACACCCTGAGCAAGATCGACGAGGTGTTGGAGCAGATTCGCATCAAGCAGGCCTTCCTGGCGCGGGTGGAATCGTTGCGCGAAGCCAACCCCATGTTAGGAACGCGCGGGGTGCGATTGGCGATGCTCTTCCCCGAAATTACCGAAATGCAGGTGCGCGCCATTTTTGAGGCTGCCTGCAAAGTTGCTAAAGAGGGCGGGGACGTGCATCCCGAAGTCATGATCCCTCTGGTGGCCCATGCCAATGAGTTGAAGTTCCAACGCGCCACGTTGGAGGCGGTGGCCAAACAGGTCATGACGGAGCAAAACATCCAGCTGGATTACAAGTTTGGCACTATGATTGAGATCCCTCGCGCTGCCCTGACAGCCGATGAGCTGGCCCACGATGCCCAGTTCTTCTCCTTTGGCACGAATGACCTGACGCAAACCACTTATGGCATTTCCCGCGACGATGCGGAATCTGGTTTTCTGGTCTACTACCAGCAACAGGGTATCTTGCCCAACAACCCCTTCGCGACCATTGACGCCAATGGAGTGGGTAAGTTGATGAAGATGGCGGTGGAGCTTGGGCGCGCTGTCCGCCCCGATCTCGAGGTCGGTATTTGTGGCGAACATGGCGGCGATCCCCAGAGCATTGCACTGTGCCACAAGCTGGGTCTGAACTACGTCTCCTGCTCTCCCTTCCGGGTTCCAATTGCCCGTCTGGCTGCGGCCCATGCGGCCCTGGCCTGATCAATCTGGCCTTTCTCGGCATCCCACGTTTATCGGCGGGGGGGGGGGGGGGGGGG
>DAOTXO010000069.1:0-84341 GCA_034435495.1 Anaerolineae bacterium | reverse complement strand
GCGCTGCGCTTCGGCTCGCAGCCCCTTTGGCGGTCGCCCAGTGCAACACCGCCACCACGCCCGGCTCAGCCGCCGCCATGCCCTCTAGGGTGCGGAGAAAGCGCTGCAAAAAAGCCTCGGCCTCGGGCAGGAGGGCCGTCGTCAACACGAACACCTCGCGCCAGCGCCGGTCGGCTACATGCGGCAGGAGCGGCGCGGGAACCCCCTCGGCGGCGTGCTCCACCAGGTAGCGGGCGGTGAAATATTCCTGAAAAGTGAGATGAGAGAAGGAGTACACCTGCTGCGCCCGCTCCACCAACAGGCCGTGATGCGCCTCTATGCTCTTGATCACCGCCATCCCGTCTATATCCTCCGGCGCCGGCGCTTCCGGCAGGCGGCGCACAAAGGCCACCACGAGATCCTCCAGCTCCCGCTGGGGAAAAAAGACCCGCCCTTTTTCAAATTGTGCATACGCCAGCCGCGCCAACAGCTGACGCCTGCGCCCCAACGACAGGTTGGCGTACACGGCATCGCGCCGGATGTCGCGGGAACTGTCCCACTTCTTGAGCAAAGCATCCAGAGCTTCCTCGTACAGCTCCACCCGGCGCGCCGGAAAGTGCAATGTCTCGCCATAGTTCAAACACAACAAGGTCAGCAGCAACGGGTTGGTTGTCAACTCCTGAATGGCGGCCTGGGCCGGCGACTCCAGTTCCCTCACCATGTCCTCCCCCACCTGCTGACGGTCGTTAAACCAGTTGCGGATAAAGTGGCGCGTCTGATCGGGGGTGAAATCCGCCATCTCCACATAGGTGAAGCGGTCAAAGGTGTAGTCGGTGAAGGCCACGCGGCAGGTGAGAGCGACGCGGCAGGCCGGGTATTGGTCGGCAAAGTCGCGCACCTGGCGGCGAATGTGTTGCCGCGCTTCCTGAGCGGCCGACACCTCATCCAGGCCGTCGAACAGCGCCAGCGCCGGCCCTTCCTTCAACAGCTGCTCGATAAATGGCCGCGCCTGAGGGAAGTGGCAAATCTCAAACTGGCGTGTGATGTAATCCAATAACGGCTGCTCACTGTCCCCCCAGTCACGCAAGCCAATGAAAATGGGCACGGCCCCCAGGGTGCGGGGGGCCAGTTCTAATGCCAGATATTTGAGAAAGGTGGTCTTGCCCGCCCCCGGCTTGCCCAAAATGAAAAGCCGCTGCTCTTCTCGCGCCAGATCGACGCCCGGCCGGCGCTCTGCCGCCTGTGGCCCCCAGGCCGCTGCCCGCGCCTCGCCCCGAAAATCAGCTTCCAGTTGCGCCACATTGTAACGGCGCTGGGCGCTGGGGCGATCCAGGGTGTAGACATCGGTGTAGATGGCGCGCAAAGGAGTAGGGCGGGTCATGCCCATGACGTGGATCGTGCTGTAGCGGCGGGCCAGGGCCTCGGCATAAGCCCGGGCCGCCTGCGCCCAGACGACTTTTTGCCAGGTCTGCCCTCTGGCCCAGGCCAGGGTCTTTTTGGCCCCGGCGTACACCTGCTCAAAAATCGGGCCCACCACCCCACTGAGTATCACCGCCAGTTCTGGGTCCATCCCCATCAATCTCCTGTGTGGCGGTTCCGGCCGCTCGCCCCGGTCAGAACCTCCCGTCACATCTATTCATCATCCCATGATACGCCAGCCTTACCCTTGCCCCCGGCCAGGGCGCGGCCCCATCATCTTACCATGCTTGAAAAAGCTTGTCGAGTTGACGCGCCGGGGTTGACAAAAAGTATTTGATGGGGTATAAATTGCTTAGGAGTCCTAAATAATGTCAGCTTTCAACCCCCAACAACGTGACACCCCGGCCGGGCAGGTCACCATCGCTCTCTATCGCATCGCCCAGGCCATCCAGCGTCTGTGGCGCGTGCGCGGCCAGGCGGCGCGCCTGTCGCCGGCGCAAATCGACAGCCTGCTCTTCCTGCGCTATGCCCGCCCCGGGGTGCGCAGCATGGGGGGGCTGGCGCAACGGCTGCAGGTCAGCCAGGCCAGCGCCAGCGGCGTGGCGGACGCCCTGGAACACAAAGGGCTGGCGCAGCGAGCGCCCCGGCCGACCGATCAACGCGTTGTCACCCTGACCCTGACGCCGGCCGGTGAAGAACAGACGACCCAGCTGGAAGATGTGCTGGACGAGGTGATGGCTGCGGTGGCGAGCCTGTCGGCCGGGGAGCAACAGGCGTTGCGGCACGCCACCCAGGCCATTGTGCAGCGGCTGCAACAGGCCGGCCATGTGCCGGTTTACGAGATGTGCTGGGGATGTCAATTCTTCCGCCGTGACGCTCACCCCAACGACCCGGCCGGGCCGCACCATTGCGCCTACATGGACGCCCCCCTGCCCGAACCCGATACCTATCTGGAATGCCCTGACTTCACACCCCCCGTCCCGTAAAAGGAGACAACCCAATGCTCTGGCCCCTCACACTTTATGGCGCGACGGATTGCGACGACACGCAGCGCACCCGTCATCAGCTGCAACAGCGCGGCGTGGCCTTTGAAGAGATCAACATCGATCAGGATGCGCCGGCCGAACGCTTTGTCATCTTCATCAACCACGGCTATCGCAGCACACCCACCCTGGTGTTGGGGGCGGGCAAGGTCAAACTCGTGGTCACCGAACCAGACGATGAGGAACTTGAGCGTCTGTTGCACACCGGGGCCCCTTTTTTGGCAACCCTATACCCATGGAGGTCTTGATATGACACACGCTATTCCTGGTTACACCTATGGGACGGAGGCGCTGGCCCCCTCACCCCTCACCCCGGCCGAATGGGAGCAGCTGAAACAGTCGGCCCTGTTTGGCCCGGAGGATGAGCAAGCGCTGCAGCTGGCCGGCGAGGTGCTGGCCGATCAAGTCGAGGATGTGCTGGATGTGTGGTATGGCTTTGTGGCCGCTCATCCCCACCTGGTGGCCTACTTCGGCGACGACCAGGGGCAGATTCACAGCGACTATCTGGCGGCGGTGCGTCGGCGTTTTGGGCAATGGATTCTGGACACCTGCCGTCGCCCCTATGATCAGGCGTGGCTCAACTATGCCCACGAGATCGGCCGGCGGCATCACCGCGACCGCAAAAACCAGACCGATGGGGTGCAGGCTGTGCCCATCATTCACCACCGCTATCTGGTAGCCTTCATTTACCCCATCACCGCTACCATCAAACCTTTCCTGGCGCGCAAGGGACACACGCCGCAAGAGGTGGAGCGGATGCACCAGGCATGGTTCAAGTCTGTTGTCCTGCAAACGGCGTTATGGAGCGCCCCCTATCTCCCGGCCAGCGACTTTTAGGGCCGGCGCAAACTTTCCAGGCTGCGGAGGTTTATTGTCTGAGTAGATGCTGAATTAGAAACGTCGGTCGGCCCTGCCCCAGGCTGTTGCCTGGGGCTATAATCTGATGATGATTACGTGCAGTACCGTGAGGTTTCTATGCACAAAGGCGCCGTAGCGGCGTTCAGCGCCTACGCTCTGTGGGGTCTGTTTCCCCTCTATTGGAAAGCCATTCACGACGTCTCCCCGTTGGAGATTATCGCGCATCGCATGGTATGGTCATTTGTCTTCATGGTGGGCCTGCTGGTGGCCACACGCCAGCTGCCCACCTTTGGCCGGGCGCTGCGCCGACCGCGCGCCCTCCTCATCTTTCTGGCCTCTGCTCTGTTGCTGTCCGTCAACTGGTTTATCTACGTTTGGGGCGTCAACAATGGGCACATTGTGGATACCAGCCTGGGTTATTTCATCAATCCTCTGGTCAGTGTCGTGTTGGGGGTAGTCTTTCTGCGCGAGCGGTTGCGGCCGGGGCAGGGCGTGGCGGTGGCGCTGGCGCTGGCCGGAGTGGTCTACCTGAGCCTGAGCTACGGCGTGGTGCTGTGGATCGCCCTGTCTCTGGCGCTCTCCTTTGGCCTATACGGCCTGCTGCGCAAAATCGCCCCACAGGAGGCCCTGGTGGGGTTGTCGCTGGAAACCCTGGCGCTCTTTGGCCCGGCCCTGCTCTATTTGCTGGCTCTGGAAGTGAATCAGACCGCCGCCTTCGGCCATCGCGACCTCTCCACTACCTTACTGCTGGCCTTCACCGGCGTGGCTACCGGTCTGCCCCTGTTGCTCTTTGGCTATGGGGCGCGTCGCGTCACGCTCATCACCCTGGGCATCTTGCAGTACATCGCGCCCACGCTCCAATTTCTGCTGGGGGTGCTGGTGTACGATGAAGCCTTCACCCAGGCCCGACTGCTCGGCTTCAGTCTGATCTGGGTCGCCCTGCTGGTCTACACCCTGGAAGCGTACTGGCGGCTGCGCCACACGCCCCTGGCCCCGGCCGCTTCCTGACTTGGGGCTATGTCTGCCCTGCGCCTCGTCTCCCTTTGCCCCTCCACCACCGCCACCCTGTTCGACCTGGGGCTGGGGCCGGCCGTGGTGGGGCGCACGCGGTTTTGCATCCGGCCGGCCGGGCAGGTGGACAGCATTCCCGTCGTCGGCGGGACGAAAAATCCCAGCCTGCGCCATATCGCCCGGCTGGCCCCCACCCATATTCTCTTCAACCGGGAGGAGAACAACCTGCGCCACCTGCCTCCATTGGAAGCGCTGGCGCAGGTGATCGTCACCACGCCGGTTGACATCCCCTCCACGCTGGCGATGGTGACACTCTTTGGGGAGCAGTTAGGGGTGAGGGCGGCCGCGCAGGCGTGGGTGGCAACCATCAAGCAGGCAGTCGCCGCCGTTCGCGCCCGCGCTTACCCCCCTTTTCGCTATCTTTACTTCATCTGGGATCATCCTCTGATGGTGGCCGGGGCGGGAACCTACATCAGCGCTTTGCTGGAGTTGTTCGGCGGGTGCAACGCCGCGGCTGAATATTCCCCGGCCCGCTATCCCCGCCTGACCCCGGCCGAAGTGGCCGCCCTGCAAGCGGATGTGGCCTTTCTCAGCAGCGAGCCTTACCCCTACACCGCCGCGCACCGGCCGGCCTACGCTTATGCCGGCCGGCAGGTGCGCCTGATCGATGGCGAGATGCTGAGCTGGCACGGAACCCCAACGGTTCAGGGGTTGACCTATCTGCAAAGTTATCTGGCCGATCAGGTCGGCTTGATGGCGTGAATTTCCGCCAGCAAGCCCCACCAGCCCGACTGATCCACATAGCGCACCTCAAAGCCGGCCTGCGCCACCGCCTGAGCCGTCTCGCGGTTCAGGTGACACTCCCCCTGCAAGGCAAACCACAGCGGCGCCAGCCAATCAGTCACCCGGCGCGCCACCGGGCCCTGTCCGCGCACATGCTCCAGCAGCCACAGCCGGCCGTGGGGGCGCAACACCCGCCGCACCTCCTGCAACGCCTGGGTGACGTTAGCTATGGAGCAAAAGACCAGCGTCCCTACCACCGCGTCGAAGGTCTCGGCGGCGAAGGGCAGCTGTTGGGCGTCGGCGCAGGCCAGACGCACCGTTGCCGCTTTGCGCTGCGCCAGCTGCAGATGGGCGTTGTTGATGTCTGTGGCCACCACCTGCGCCCCCGGCGGGTAATGTAAGCCGTTGAAGCCCGTTCCGGCCCCTACTTCCAGCACCTGTCCCTGTACCTGGGCCAACAAGGCGCGCCGCCGGCCGGCCAGGCCGGTGCGTTCCAGCGCCCCCATGCCGCGATCAAACCGCTCTGAATCGTATACACTGCCCATCCTACACCTCGCGCAAGCTCCAGGGCAACCAGCAGTTGCCAATTGGGATAAACTCAGGTAATTTTAGCACCTTACGGCGCGGGAGATGGTTACATCCCTCCTGGCGACCTGAAGTTATGTGTAGGCGGAGATCCCATGTTCGAGAATTTCTTCACCACCACCAACCTGATCGCTCTTCTCACCCTGACCGCTCTGGAGATTGTCCTGGGCATTGACAACGTCATTTTCATCGCCATTTTATCCGCCAAGCTGCCGCCAGAACAGCAAAATCGCGGCCGGCAGTTGGGCATCGCCATGGCTGTCATCAGTCGTATCTTGCTCTTGCTGAGCATTGGCGTCATCATCCGCCTGCAAGAGGACATCTTCCATCTGTTTGGCAATGGCATTTCGCCACGCGATTTGATTTTGCTGGCGGGCGGTGCTTTTCTCATTGCCAAGAGCACACATGAAATTCATGCCAAGCTGGAAGGGTTGAGCGAAGCGCATGTCGCCGGACGCCCCACCGCCACCATGGCCTCGGTGATCGTACAGGTGTTGATCGTGGACGTGGTTTTCTCACTCGATTCCGTCATCACCGCCGTGGGCATTGCAGATGAGATCAGCGTCATGATTGTGGCGATTGTCATAGCAGCAGCCGTCATGGTGCTTTTCGCCGGGGCTATCAGCAACTTCGTTGAGCGCCACCCCACTTTCAAAATCCTGGCTCTGGCTTTCCTGATCTTGATCGGCTCTCTGCTGGTCATCGAAGGCTGGCTGGGGGAACAGGCGGAGGAGCTACATCTGAAAAATTATGCCTACTTCGCCATGGCCTTCTCCGTCGTCATTGAACTGCTCAACTTGCGGCTACGTCAGGCGCAAGTAGAACCGGTGCATCTGCGCAACCGTCCTACGCTGCCCGACAAATCGTAGGCCCGCGGCGCTCCCAGAGGGTATTCCAATCAAGGCGGGGCCGGCTTCCACCAGCCCCGCCTTTTTGTCTGGATGACTCTTGACAAAGTGTCTTGTTTACACTAACATATATGGTGTATCTAAGACACGAAGGAGATGTCCATGTTCCTGTCTGTGAGCGTTTTGGTGTTTATCCTCGTCATCGCCTTTCTGCTGGGCATGGTCACCTCGCTGATCATTGCGGTCAACGCGCTGGGGCGTGGGCGGCGAGAGTGAAGCGTGACCACTGAAGCATCACCAACGCAAATTGGTGAAAGCGGCGCGCCCCGGGTACTCAGCGTTGTCCCCCAGGTCTTCTTCAATGCGCAATAACTGGTTGTACTTGGCTACGCGGTCGGAACGCGCCGGCGCGCCGGTTTTGATCTGCCCGGCGTTCAAGGCCACCACCAGGTCGGCAATCGTGGCGTCCTCCGATTCACCGCTGCGGTGCGACACCACCGTCGTCCAGCCCCGCCGATGCACCATCTCCACCGCCGCCATGGACTCTGTCAGGGTGCCGATCTGGTTGACCTTGCATAGCAGGCTGTTGGCGGCCCGGCGCTCGAAAGCGACCTGAATACGGTCGATGTTGGTCACCAGCAGGTCATCCCCCACAATCTGGATGCGATCCCCCAAGCGGCTCATCATCAGGCTCCAGCTTTCCCAATCATCTTCGTGCAGGCCATCTTCAACCGAGATAATCGGGTATTGCTGACACCACTCGGCATAAAAATCCACCATCTCCGGGCCGGTGAGCACCTTGCCCTCAGTCTTGAAATGATATTTGCCATCGGCGTAGATTTCGCTGGCGGCGGCATCCATGGCCAGCAAAATATCTTCGCCGGGGCGATAGCCGGCCTTCTCAATGGCTTGCATGATCAAATCAAACGCCTCACGGTTGGCCGAGACAGTGGGCGCAAAGCCTCCCTCATCCCCAACCGTGGTGCGGTAGCCCTTAGCATCCAACACCTTCTTCAAACTGTGATAAATCTCTGCTCCCCAGCGAATCGCTTCCGCCACGCTCTCCGCGCCAACGGGCATGACCATGAACTCTTGCAAATCCGTTGCGCCGGCGGCATGTTTGCCCCCGTTCATGATGTTCATCATCGGAACGGGCAAACGACGCGCCCCCACGCCCCCCAAATAGCGGTAGAGGGGTAATGCCACACTGTTAGCCGCCGCCTTGGCTACCGCCAACGAGACACCCAAAATAGCGTTCGCCCCCAGCCGGCTCTTGTTGGGCGTGCCGTCCAATTCCAACATGGCTTCATCAATGCCAATCTGGTCACGGGCATCCCATCCCAGCAGCATATCGCCGATCTCTTCATTGACCGCTTCCAAGGCGGCCAAAACCCCTTTGCCCCCATACCGGCCGCGGTCGCCATCCCGTTTTTCCCAGGCTTCGTGGGCCCCGGTGGATGCCCCAGAGGGCACAATCACCTGTCCGGCGGCGCCATCGTTAAGCTGCACCTCCACTTCAACGGTCGGATTGCCCCGCGAATCCAACACTTCCCGTCCGTGGATCGATTCAATATAGGACATGGTTATCTCCTTAAGGTGAACTGCAACACGTGGCGGTAACCCACAGCTATCGAACAAGCGTGGCGCGCCACATGATGATCATACAGAAAGCGCTGCTATCCCGCAAACCAGACCCTTTCCCCAATCAAACATGACCAATGGCCCCTTGTCAAGCGAAAAAAGTATGTTTATAGTCTGATCCATGAGCAAGCGCAGGCAGCGGTTGTCTCCTCAGTCCCCTCTTACACCCTCCCTCTGGCAGGAATTAACCACACGCCTGCAACCCTTGCTGGATCAACAACAGTTGTGCCTGACAGCGGCGCAGCTGATCGCCGACAGGACGGAGCGCGCCGCGCTCCTGTTTTTGAAGGAAGTGGGGGGTGTCCATTACATGGTGGCAACGGCCCAACCCGGCCGGCCGCCAGAAGCCCAACGCTGGTTGGCCACGGCCCCGCTCGACGCCACCTGGAACGTGGCCGGCATCGTCAGCGCCCAGGAGCTGAGCTGGAGCGTCAATGTCACACCGGCCGGCGCGGCCTGGTTGATTGTACCCTTCCCGCCTTCACCGGCCCCCTGGAGCGCGGCCCGTCTCTGGGGGGGGATGGCCTTGAGCCACACCCCGGCCGCGGCGGCCCTCAACCTGAGTGAGGTGGCCGGGTGGGTCAGCGTGGTAGCGGCCTTTCTGGAACGGTGCAGCCTGCTCTACGATGCAGTGCGCCGCCAGATCATGGCGGACGTCGTGCAGGACATCA
The DNA here is from genome assembly GCA_034435495.1 of Anaerolineae bacterium. Taxonomy (GTDB): domain Bacteria; phylum Chloroflexota; class Anaerolineae; order Promineifilales; family Promineifilaceae; genus DAOTXO01. Next base: position 75,503 of record DAOTXO010000069.1, on the reverse strand, counting down.
GCAATCAGCTGACCTCCAAGCTCAGTCTGGAGGAGATCATTGAAACGGTCTCCAACCCGGTGCGGCGCATCCTCAATGTCCAAACCGTCTCTATCGGTCTGGTGGAAGAGGAGACCGGGACCATCGTCTTTTTGCAAGCGCTGCTGGGGCCGCTGTTCCAGAATTTGCCGCCGCTGCGTCTGGCCCCTGGAGAGGGTATTGCCGGTTGGGTGGCGCAGCACGGGGAGCCGGTGCTATCCAACGATGTCTACCACGATAGGCGCTTTTACACCCGGTCGGACGAACAAAGCGGCTTTCGCACCGATTCGATGTTGTGTGTGCCCTTGCGGATCGAGCAGCGCGTAATCGGTGTGTTGGAAGCGATCAACAAACATCCCGGCCTGTTCGACGAACAAGACCTCAAGTTGTTGCAAGCCATCGCCAACCCGTTAGCTATCGCCCTGGAAAATGCCCGGTTGCACGCGACGGTCGTATCGGAAAAGCGGCGCATGGAAACCATTTTCGCCCGTATGTCGGAAGGGATCGTGACGGTGGATGAGGAAGAGCGCATCACCGCCGCCAATGATGGCTTTTTAACCCTGCTGCAAACCGAACTGTCACAGGTAGCCGGCCGGTCGTTGACTCAGGTAGTGCGCACCCATCCCCCCCACTTGTTGGCCCATCTGTTGCGGCCGGCCGGGCAAGACCAAAGCCAGACCGTGGCCTGCGACCTCTACACCCACGCCTCTCCGCCCCAGGTCACACCGACCCTGATCAGCAGCGCCCACATTGTGAGCGACGCCGGCGCCATCAGCGAAACGGTTCTCGTCTTCAGCGACTTACGGCAGATTCGCGAGCTGGAACGGATGCGGGATGATTTCTTCCACAACATCGTCCATGAGCTGCGCACCCCGCTGGCGACCATTCTCATGTACGCCCGGCTGCTGCGGGCGCGACGCTCCCCCGCCGACCCGGCCCGTCAAGAGCGCTTTCTGGGCATCATCGAGAAAGAGGCGGATCGGCTGCAAAGCATGGTGCGTCAGATGCTGGCCATCTCCCGCCTCGAAGCGCACCAGATTCAGCGCAGCGCCAGCCGCGTCAACTTCAACCACATTGTGGAAGAAACGTTGACGCCCCTGGCGGAACAGGCGCGCGATAAAGGGCTGCAATTCAGCACTGTGATTCAACCTGATTTACCCCTCATCCTGGGCGATAGTGAGCTTTTGCACATCATCTTGAAGAATCTGGTGGAGAACGCCATCAAATTCACCCCGGCCGGCCGGGTCACCGTCGCGGTGTGGCTGGAAAATGACTTCATCCATGTCGCCGTCCAGGATGAGGGCATCGGCATTCCCCAGGAAGCGCTGCCCAATCTCTTCAAGCGTTTTTATCGCGCCCAGACCGCCGTGGAGCGGGGCGTGGCCGGGGCAGGCCTGGGGCTATACCTGGTCAAAGAAGGGGTGGAAAAGCACGGCGGCGTGATCGAAGTCGCCAGCCAGGCTGATGCAGGCAGCACCTTTAGCGTACGGCTGCCACTCTAGGGCGCGCCGGAGCCGGAGACATCGGTTAGGGTTGCGCCATAACTTCTCCCGGCCAGTTGACGAAAACCACCTCAGCTTCTACGATTATAGGATAGACACAACCGCCGCCAACTCCCTCGCCTGACCATTGGGGTCGTGGCAAGCTATCGCGGCTGGAATCTGGCCGGGCGATGCCGGGTGGGTGCGCTCGCCCCCGGCCGACCGCCATCTGGATTGGTATGCGACCTGACACACCTGTTTATCTGGATCACTCCGCCACCACCCCTGTCGATCCCGCCGTTGTGGCGGTGATGTTGCCGTGGTGGACGACCGACTTCGGCAATCCATCCTCCGTGCATCACTTCGGCCGGCGCGCCAAACACGCTCTGGAAGAGGCGCGCACCGCCATAGCGGTCAGCCTGGGTGCACACTCGGAGGAGATTCACTTCACCGCGTCTGGCTCCGAAAGTGATAATCTGGCGCTGCGCGGGGTGATGTGGGCCGCCCACGCCGCCGGCCGGGGCAACCACCTCATCACCAGCGCCATCGAACACAAGGCCATCCTGGACACCGCCCGGCAGTTGGAGCAGGATTGGGGTTTCGCCGTCACCGTCTTGCCTGTGGATCGCGCCGGCCGCGTGGCTGTGGCGGATGTCGAAGCAGCCATTCGCCCCGGCCAAACGGTCTTGATCAGCATCATGGCGGCCAATAATGAAATTGGCACGTTGCAACCCATCGAGGCCATTGGCGCACTGGCCCACGCCCATGGTGTTCTGTTCCACACCGACGCTGTCCAGGCGGCCGGCCAGCTGGGCTGGGATATGCGTAGCCAACCCATCGACTTGCTCTCTCTGGCCCCGCATAAGTTCTATGGCCCTAAAGGGATGGGGATTCTGTACGTGCGTCAGGACGTGCCCCTCTATCCGGTCTTGACGGGCGGTGGGCAGGAAAACGGCCGGCGTCCCGGCACCGAAAACGTCGCCTTTGCGGTTGGCGCGGCAAAGGCGCTGGAGCTGGCGCAGGCGCGCCGCGCCGCCGACCTGGCGCATTATCAAAGTCTGCGCGACGCCTTGATCACCGCTGTGCTGGCTGGCTGCCCGGACGATTGCATCCTGACCGGCCACCCCACCCACCGCCTGGCGCACCATGCCAGCTTTGCTGTGCGTCACGTCAGCGGCAACGACTTGCTCATGCACCTCGACCTGGGGGGCATCGCCGCCAGCAGCGGCTCCGCCTGCACGGTGGGCAACCCCAAGCCCTCGCCTACGCTGGAAGCTCTGGGACTGGATGAAAGCTGGACGCGAGGCGGTATCCGTTTCTCCTTCGGACGCAGCAACACGCTCAACGACGCGGAGCGGGCAGCCGACCTGTTGCTGAAAGCCATTGTCCAACTACGCCATTATGTGGGACGCTATGCCTGAGATCACCGGACGCAATGGGCTGGAAGGGGCGCGCCGGCCGCGCGTCGTCGTCGCCATGAGCGGCGGCGTCGATAGCTCGGTGGCGGCCGCCTTGCTGGTGGAACAGGGGTACGATGTCATCGGCCTCATGTTGCGCCTGTGGAGCGAGCCGGGTCAGGAAGGACACAATCGTTGCTGCACCCCCAACCAGATGGGACGCGCCCGCCAGGTGGCAGAACGGCTGGGGATTCCTTTCTACACCCTGGACGTCAAAGATTATTTCCGACGCGCCATCGTGCAATTCTTCCTCGATGAGTACACTCAAGGGCGCACCCCCAACCCCTGCCTGGAGTGCAATCGCCACATCCGCTTTGGCTTTTTATTGCACCACGCCCTGGCGTTGGAAGCGGATTATCTGGCGACAGGCCACTACGCCCAGATCATTCAGACAGCCGATGGGTATGAACTGCATCAGGGGGTGGATGTCCACAAGGATCAATCCTACGTCCTGCATGTGTTAGGCCAGGCGGAACTGGCCCATACCCTGCTGCCCGTTGGTGGCTACACGAAGCCAGAGGTGCGCCAACTGGCCGCCGCCTACAACCTGCCGGTGGTAGACCAGAGCGAGAGCATGGATCTATGTTTTCTGGGCCACACCAGCTACCACGACTTTCTACACCGCCACGCCCCGGAGAGCGCCGCCCCCGGCCCGATTGTGGATACGCAAGGGCGAACGCTGGGAACCCACACCGGGCTGGCCTTTTACACCATCGGACAGCGCAAAGGGCTGGGCATTGCCGCCCCAGAACCCCTCTTTGTCCTGGGCAAGGACCAGGCCCGCAACGCCCTGGTGGTCGGCCGGCGCGCCGAGATGGGTCAATCGCATCTGCTGGCGCGACGGGTGAACTGGATAGCCGGTGCGCCGCCGGCCGGCCCCACCCCGGCCGAGGTGCGCATTCGTTACCGCGGCGCGGCCCAACCGGCCGTGGTCATTCCCCAGCCCCAGGCGCAGGCTGAAGTTCACTTCGAGACCCCCACGCCGGGCATCGCCCCCGGCCAGGGGGCTGTCTTCTACCAGGGGACGCGCTGTCTGGGCGGTGGCATCATCGCCGACGCAACCTAAACCACCGTCTATGAGCATTGCCGCCGCCGGTCTCGTTTTAGCTTTTCTGTTAGCCACTGGTTACGCTGCCGCTTTTCATTTGCTCGTCGGTGGGTCAGCCTCTCAACTCCTGCTATACCTATTGGCTTCCTGGATCGGCTTTATTGCCGGTCACTTGTTGGGCGACTGGCTGGGGCTGACGCTGTTCCGGCTGGGCGCGGTTCAGCTTTTGAGCGCCAGTCTGCTGGCCTGGCTCTTCTTGCTGGGTAGCCGGTGGCTGTGGGGACGCAGCGCTCCCGACAGCTGAGTGTGTGGGATATTCGCCGGCCGGTGCAAAGGGTGGTATACTTTCAATCTGTAGAGGGATCAGCATGACCGATCAACTTCCCGCCACCCCTGCCATCCCATCAGCTTCTGCGGCGCGCCGGCCACTCATTCGCCGTCTCTATGTTGCCCTGGGGGTCATCAGCATCTTGCTGCTGGCCGGCCTGTTCATCTGGGGTCTGGTGGTGGTAGGGCGCAATTTTGGCCTGCAGGTCGAAGTCATCCGCGACCTGTTCATCATCGTCCTGGCGCTGGAATCCTGTCTGTTTGGCATTGCCCTCCTTATTATGCTGGTCATGCTCATTCGATTGGTGAACACGGTGGAGTTTGAGATCAAGCCCATTTTGCAAAAGACCAACGAGACGGTCAGCACAGTGCGCGGCACAACCCAATTCATCAGTCAAAACCTGGTTCGCCCCACCATCACCGCTTCCAGCTATGTGGCCGGGGTGCGACAGGGGGTTAAAACCTTGTTTGGCGATCCCAAACGCAACTTACCTGACTAACTTTGGGCCGGCGCGCCGGGCGCGTCGGTCAGGCACGAGCAACTTATGAGCAACCGTGGAGATGATACTGGAGCCTTCCTGGCTGGCTTTGTGATCGGCGGATTGGTGGGCGTGGCGGTGGCCTTCATCCTGGCCCCTCAATCTGGCGAGCAGACACGCGCCCAACTGACCGCCCGCGGCCATGCCTGGCGCGAGTCTAGTGAGGCTCAATGGCGACGTTACCGCACCCGTGGGGGAGCGGGACATTTTGGGGCCTGGGGGGAATCGGTCGGCGACGTGGCGTCCTCCAATGACCCCGATGCCCAGGCGCGCATCATCCTCAATCAACCACCGTCCCCGGCGCCTCCTCCACCCGACATCCATGAGGCTGCGTCCGACGCCTAGATTCCCCACCGCTTCGCCCCCGCCCGATCATCTTAACGGGAATCTTCCAACCCCCAGGGTATGGCAAGTCTCCCTTCCAGCATGACGCGTCTGCGTGTAGCCCCCCTGAATGAGCTGATCACGGCCCTGCCGGGCGGCCCGAACGGCCCGATGGCCCAAATCGTGTGCCGCGCCTATGACCATGCCCAAGAGGTTATCGGCGAGCGCGAGCGCTTTCCAGGGGTGAATGCTGTCACTCACGGCCTGGCCGTGGCCAACACGTTGAATGAATTGCAAGTGGATGGGGATACGCTGGCGGCCGCCCTACTCCACGGCTTGAAGCCGGAGGAGTATCGCCGGCCGGAATGTGCGGAGCTTTTCGGCCGGGCCACGGTCAACATGCTCGACAGCCTCAACAAGCTGGATGTCTACACCGACACTGCCACCGGCAACACCAACCAACGGACTCTGGAAGCTATCCGTCGCGCCGTCTTCACTGTTGTTGAAGGCGACCTGCGCACGGTCTTTTTGCGTTTAAGCCTCTGTCTGTGCGATCTGCACGTGGCCGCCAATCTGAAAGAGGAGCTGAAGCGCGCCCTGGCCCAGGATGCCCTCAACATTTACGCCCCGCTGGCGAACCGGCTCGGTATCTGGCAACTGAAATGGCAGATTGAGGACATGGCTTTCCGCCATCTGGAGCCGGAAAAATTCAACCACATCGCCGCCGATCTGGTGCATCGTCGCTCTGAGCGGGATCAGCGCGTCCGTAAAGCGACCCAACGGCTGCAACAGGAGCTGGCTCAGGAAGGGATTCAGGCGACTGTTTCCGGCCGGCCGAAACATATCTACTCCATCTACCGCAAAATGGAGCGCAAACAGGTGGGGGTAGACAACATCCACGACGCCCAGGCCTTGCGCGTCATCGTGGAGCAGGACGAGCCAGAAGACCCGGCGCTGCCGGACGAGGAGCGGCGCAAACACAAATACACCCTGTGTTACCGGGTGTTGGCAGTTGTCCATGATTTGTGGACGCCCATCGCCTCTTAATTTGACGACTACATCCAGCACCCCAAACAGAACGGCTATCGTTCGCTGCACACGGCCGTAATGGATGAAGAGGGGCACATTCTGGAAGTCCAGATTCGCACCCAGAAAATGCACGACGAGGCGGAGCGCGGAATTGCGGCCCACTGGGCTTATAAGGAAGGCAACCGCCCCAGCGCCCAGGCGCAACGTCAGATCCAATCTCTGCGCCAGCTGTTGGGGGCCTTGGGCAGCCACTCCAGCGAGATGGGGGATGACAGCAGCGAGAACATCAGCGAAGAGCTGCTGGGGGAACGCATCTATGTTTTTACCCCCAGGCGCGATCTGATCGATTTGCCGAAAGATGCCACCCCGGTCGATTTTGCCTACGCCATCCACACCGATGTCGGCCACCGTTGTCGCGGGGCGCTGGTCAATAAAAAGATCGTGCCCTTAAACCACAAACTCAAAACGGGGGATGAAGTGAGCATTATCACCTACCCTAGGGACACCCCCGGCCGGCCGAACCGCGAATGGCTCAACCCCAAATCAGGTTACACCACCAGTCCCAACACCCGCAACCGCATTCGCCGTTGGTTTCGCCAGCATGAGCGCGCCCAAAACATCGAACTCGGCCGGCGCGCTGTGGAAGAAGTATTGCGCCCCTACCGCGCCAGCGTGACAGCCGAAGAGATCGCCCACCAGTTGAACGAAAGCAACCTGGATAACTTTCTGGCCAAGGTGGGGTTTGGCGACATCTCGCGGGCGCAAATCGAGGGATCGCTTAAGATTATCTTGCGCGAACGCAAAACGCCATCAGAACCCCAGGCCACGCCAGAGGCCCCAACCCCGCCGGCCGGCCCGCCTCTTTTATCGGCCGGCTCTGGGCGCGGCGGGGTGCAGGTGTTGGGCGCAACCGGCCTGCCTGTCAATCTGGCTGGCTGCTGCAAACCCATCCCGCCTGAACCTATCCTGGGCTATGTGACGCGGGGGCGTGGCGTGACAATTCACCACCGCGACTGTCCTCAGGTGCTATATAAGCTGCGCCATGAACCGGAGCGCGTGGTGCCTGTCTCCTGGGGAGAACATACGGGCAGTTACGCCGTGCCCTACAACATCAAGGCGCACCGCGATACCGGCTTGCTACGGCGCATTGCTGAAACCTTGAAGGGGCAAAACATCAATCTCTTAAAAGCAAAAGCCACCAACAGCTCCCGCCACACCCACATTTACATTTCCGCTCAGGTCAACGACCTCGATCAGGCACGCTGGATTCGCAACAAGTTGCGCGACTTCGACAGCGTCATCGAAGTCCACAGCCGGCTTTTAACCGACTGAGCGCGCACCTAACATGTCCAGCGCGCCGCCAGCCCTTCCAGACCGCTCCCCCCTGCCCCGCCTATTAGAGGTGACCCTCTTTTTTCTCCGTCTGGGGGCCACCGCCTTCGGCGGGCCGGCCGCCCACATCGCCATGATGCATGATGAAGTGGTGCAGCGCCGGCGCTGGCTGACTGACCAGGAGTTCCTCGATCTGCTGGGCATCACCAACCTCATCCCCGGCCCCAACTCCACCGAAATGGCGATTCACCTGGGCTATCGGCGCGCCGGCTGGATGGGTCTGGTGGCGGCCGGCGTCGCCTTCATCACGCCGGCGATGTTGATTGTCATCCTGCTGGCCTGGGTGTACGTGCGTCTGGGAACGACCGCCGAAGCGGGCTGGCTGCTCTACGGCGTGAAGCCGATCATGATCGCCATCGTGGGCAAAGCGTTGTGGGATTTAGGGCGCAAAGCCGTCACAGGCCCGTTAACGCTGGGGATAGGTGGGCTGACGATGGGTCTATCCCTGATGGGCGTGAACCAGATTGCCTTGTTGGCGCTGGGTGGGCTTGTCGTCTGGCTGGTAACGACGCTGCGCCGTTGGCGCGCTGCCAGCCTGGCAGCCCTGCCCATCCTCTGGCTACCCTGGGCCTGGCCGGCCGCCGTCAGCGCGCTTGTCCCCTTCACCCTGGAGCGTCTCTTCTGGACTTTCTTGAAGATCGGCTCGGTGCTGTATGGCAGCGGCTATGTGCTGTTGGCCTTTTTGCACGCCGATCTGGTGGCGCGGTATGGCTGGCTGACCGAGCAGCAGCTGGTGGACGCCATCGCTATTGGTCAAATCACGCCGGGGCCGGTCTTCACCACCGCCACTTTCATTGGCTATGTTCTGGGGGGAATGCCGGGAGCGCTGCTGGCAACCGTAGGGATTTTTCTGCCAGCCTTCATCTTGGTAGCCGTCATCAACCCGGTAGCTCCCCGGCTGCGCCAATCGGCGACGGCCGGCGCGCTCTTGGATGGGGTCAATGTCGCCTCGCTGGGTCTGATGGCCGCCGTTACTTGGGATCTCGGCCGGGCGGCGCTGGTGGATTGGCCGGCCTGGGGTTTGGGGCTGGCGGCAGCGGTGTTGCTGGTGCGCTGGCGCATCAACTCCACCTGGCTTATCCTAGGCGGCGCGGTCGTGGGCTGGCTCATCCAGGGCGGCAGCTAAGAACAGCCCTGGACGCTAATCGGCCTGTTCCACACCCCTGTCATCCAGCCGACGCCGGCCGGCGCGCCGCCCTTCATCAATCGTCAACACCCCTTCCTGAAGCAAATAGCGAAAGCGCACCGTCTCATCGGGGAAAACGAGTTCCCCCCACACCGCTTCCGACTCACGCCCCTGCAAACGCAGGCGCGCATCGTGCCAGCGACACCAATACACCAACCCTTTCACACCTGCGCCTCGACTGCCCCTTCATATTGCTCAAAAATCCGTCCATAAGCCGGGTAGTCGCGCATGAGCGTATCGTGGTTGCCCACCGCCACCAACCGCCCCTGGCGCAACAACAGCACCTGATCGGCCCAACGAATTTGGGATAGACGGTGGGTGATCAAGATCGTCGTCTGGCGCGCCGCGGCCTGGGCAATGGCTCGCTGAATCTTATCTTCGGTGGCGCTGTCCATGGCGCTGGTGGAGTCATCCAAGATCAAGATATGGGGTCGGGTCAGGAAAGCGCGCGCCAGAGCAATGCGCTGTCGCTGACCGCCGGAAAGCGTCACCCCCCGCTCGCCAACCAGCGTATCGTACCCCTGCTCGAAGGAGAGGATAAACTCGTGGGCCTGGGCCGTGCGGGCCGCCTCTTCGATCTGTTCACGGGTGGCTTCAGGCGCGCCAAAAGCGATATTTTCGGCAATGGTGCGAGAGAAAAGAAAGATGTCCTGCTCAATGATGGAAATCTGCGGCCGCAAGGCGGCCAGATTCCACTCACGCACATCGCGGCCATCCACCAACACCCGGCCGGCGCGTACATCGTAGGTGCGGTTGATCAACTTGGCAACCGTGCTTTTGCCGGCCGCCGTCTGGCCCACAATCGCCACCGTCTGGCCCGGCTCAACTGTGAAGCTGATGTTTTGCAACACATCCATGCCGGCGGTGTAGCCAAAAGAGACCTCCTCAAATTGGATGCGCCCTTGAATCTCCCCGGCGTAGCCGGCGCTGTTCTCATCCAGCTCGGTGTGCGCCTGCATCAAGGCTAAAATACGCCGCGCCCCGGCCATGCCCCGCGCCACCTGTGAATAAGCCAGCAGAGAGATAAAGGTGGGAAAGCCATACAGGGCCAGCAAACCCATATACGCCACCACATCCCCCACGTTGAGGTCGCCGCTGCGGAAGAGCAACATAGCATGGGCAAACCCCAAGGCCTGGGTCAAACCCAGCAGGAGCAAAGGCAGAAAACGGGCTTCCACTTCCCCCTGGGCCACAATCGCATTCCGGTTTTCGGTGGCGTTGAGGATGAAGCGGTCGATTTCCTGCTCTTCCTGAGCGCTACCCTTGACCAGTTCGATCCCATCGATGGCTTCCGCCAGTCGGCTGTTCATGGCCCCAAAGGCGAGTCGCACCCAATCGGCAATCGGACGCAAAACGTGCAGGTAGCGCACCAACGCCAGGGTGTAGGTGATGGTGAAAAAAATGGGGGCGGCCAGCAAAGCGGGATGATAGCGGGGGGCGACCACCAGGGGCATGATAATAAAGTTGGCCGACCCAATGACCAGGTTGAAGCCGGGGCTGACCATCAGGTTCATCTCGCGCACATCGTTGGTGGCGCGGGCCATGGTGTCCCCCACCGGCTGCATATCGTGAAAGGTCATGCTTTTGCCCAACAGGCTGACATACAGCTCTTCGCGTGCGTCGCGCTCGATACGCTGGCCGATCAATTCGGCCGAAAAGTTGCGGCCAAACTGCAAAACGGCGCGCACCGCCTGGGAGATGACAATCCACAGAGCCGCCCAACCGACCACACCCATATCCCCGACCAGGGCCGCATTGAAGGCGTCGCCGGTCAAGACGGGAATGACGGCCGCCAGAGCTGCATTGCCAAAAGCCCCCACCGACAGGCTGAGAATGAGGAGCTTGTGATGGAGGAGGTGGGACAAAACCCAGCGCTCTGGCGAGCGACGATCTGACCGGATCGGATGGGTAGCGCTAAATTCAGCATTCTGATTCATAGAAGAATTGTATCACGCGCCGGCCAGGATTCATCGCCCCGGCCGCAGGCGGCTTCACGCCCCGGCCGGGGCGAGGGGGAAGGTGTGGAGGAGGGTGTATTGAGGGCCTTCAGGACGCAAATCACTGCGCATCAGGTGAATGGCGTCAACCGGAATGGTCTGGGGGGTCAAAAGCTGGCCGGCCGGCAGACGCACCCCCGGCGGCTGACGTTCCGGGCGCATTCGCCCCAGGGTGATATGGGCCTGGAAAGAGCGTGGCTCTGGCGTCCAGCCGCCGGCCGTCACCACCGCCTCAATTTGTCCGGCCAGCTTCTCCAGGGGCGCAACCTCCCCCTGGACGCCGGCCCAAATGACGCGGGGGCGTCTGGCATTGGGGAAGCATCCCAGTGCTGCCAACCGCAGGGTGACGCCTGGCTGCGCCTGCACCAACGGGATGAGGCGGGCTGTCAGAGTCGTTAATTGCTGGGGGGTGGATTCACCCAAAAAACGTAGGGTGATGTGCATCGCCTGGGGGCGCACCCAACGCACCCAACCGTCGGGCCAGTCGGCGCTCAGCTCCTGGCTGACACGCCCCAGGTAGGCGGTTACGGCCGGGGGAAGGGGCAAGGCGATGAAGGCGCGGATGAGGCCAGCCATCAATAGCCGTTCTCTCCAGCCACCCGTTGCGCCGTTTCCAGGTCGGGGGCGCGCACCACCAGCGTATCCCCATCCTCATTCTGGTAGAGACAGGTGACGTCGCTGGTTTGCCAGCATCTTCCGGCCGCGTCGGCCGGGGGTTGACCCGGCGTATGGTAGAAGCCGTCAGCATATTGGGTATAGGCCGCCACAAACTCATCGCTGTCGGCCGGGGTGTCCCAGGTCAACAACAGAGTCAAAACGAAGGCCCCGGAAGCATCCTGGGTGTAAAATTGAAAACGATCCCCGCCCCAGCCGGCAGCCGCTTCTTCGGTGGTGGCAATATCCAGCTCCTCCCCCAGATAGATGCGCAGGAAAAACTCTCCCATGATCTCACTTTCCACTTCGCGCCAGCCGACGCCCAGGGTATCGGTCAATGGGGCCAGGGCGACAAGTTGGGGAGGGTCGCCCGCCAGGTATTGTTCGGGGTGGAGAATATGCTCGGTGGATTGGGGGGGATTGGCCCAAGCTGCATCCAGCGCCTCAAAACCACCCCGTTGATAAAGAGCCAGCACGAACTCGAAGCCGGCCGTATAGGGAAAAAGCAGGTTGTCAATTAAAAAGCCAGGAACGCCGGCCGGCAAGCCCGGACTGTTGGCGGCCGCTTCCTGCTGTAACTGCACCTGTTCGGCCGGGGAGAGGAACTCCTGGATGTACGCAAGCTCGACCAACGTTGCTTCTCCCTCCGCCAGGGCGCGCAGAGCCGCCGACGCCTCAGAGTCGAGTGATTCATCGTTCAGCTCATCCAGAGCAAAGTGTTGATCCTGCAAGGCATGGACAAACTCATGGGCGTGGGTCAACTGTTCCGGCAGACTGAGTGTGTCATCGTCGCTGATGACGACAAACTCGTTGGTCTCCGCATCGTAAAAGCCAGAGACGCTCCCGCTGTACAGATCCAGATAAGCCTGATACAGATCGTAATCCCGCTCGATCAGATTCAAGGAGTAGAAAACCAGCACACTGTCCGCCAATTCGTCGGGGTCGAGGTCTTCTTCAAACTCCGTTTCCAGGCGCTCAGTGAACGCCTGGCGTGAGAGTAACGTAGGTTCCACCGGCTCACGCGCCGACAGATCGCGGATGACGCTCACTCGTTCTTCGATCTCGGCGCGCAGGGCAGCGTTTTGTTCTTCCGGTGTGCGGGTATCCAAGACCAGGGTGGCCTGTGCGCCGGGTTGGCCGGAAGCCTGGAAGCTTTGCACAGTCAAGGCGATCTCGGCCGGGACATCGGCCGGGACTTCCCAGACAGTGTATAGGGTGTACAGGGGGCCACCATCGCCGGCATAGACGCTAATCACCTCGTCCTCCACGCTCAGGGTGACGCTAACCACTCCGCTTGGGTCCATCACCGTTGCTACAATATCCAGCGATGTGCCCGGCAAAGCCAACGCTCCTGGCAAGGGGACAAAAAATTGGGCGCGGGGCGCAACCGGGGTGGGCGTGGGCGGGGGGAGCGGGGGAGCGGTGGCAGTCGGCGCCGCCTGTTCCGTCGCCAGTTGGGCCTGCACACCGGTCAGGTCCGCCTCCAGCGTCGCCTGGAGCGCAGCGGCCGCCAGCGCTGTGGCTTCCGCGCTTAGACGCCCCTCTTGGGCAACCATTGCTTCGGTCGCGCTTTGGGCGACGGACGCTTCCAAACTGGCCTTTTCGGCGCTCAAGGCGGTCGTCTGGGCCTGCAAGGTGTAGCGTCCTTGAAACAGAAAGAGAATAGTAGCCAGAGCCACCAGAAGCAACATGACGAGCGTTAACGCGACCCACATCGGTGCTTGATTTTTCATGAAACGGTATCCTACACAAGGCATGGCATAGGGTCAAGCCAGCGGTGCAACCCATCTATCAGGCAGGGTGTGGTTCCTTACCGGCCGGCCGGTGGTTGCGCCTGTTGCCAGATGCGCTCTGCCAGCCGGGTCACCGCCTGGTCGCTGTCGGGGACTTCGTCGGGGCGCAACAGCGCCAGGCCATTTTGGGTGGGCACCGCCAGCAAGGCGGTATAGGCGGCGTCGGCTTCGCGCACGTCCCATTGGCGTTCGGGTTGCAAACCTCGCTCCTTCAACACGGCATACAGGCGGTCAACATAGTACCCGCCCTCCAAAAAGAGATCGTTGATCTCGGTGGCATCCTGGAAACGATCCCAGGTAGTGTGGAGAAAGAGAATACGCCGCCAGCGCAGGCTGATAATTGGCCGGGGCAATGGGCGCACCTCCCCCAACTGCACTTTGTAATATCGTTCCCTCGCCCGTGGGTGATCCGGTTCATGCGGCAGCAGCTGTTGGCGAGTGGTTAGTTCATGCCCCACAATTGGGGCGTAATAATGGATGGCGTGCTGGTGGGGGCCAAAGGCGCGGCCAAAGTAGAAGCCCAGGTACATCGCATACAGCCCCTTGGGCGTATGCGCCTGGGGAATGCGATACCACCCCTCCGCCTGAACACGCTCAAAATCGGCCGGGGTCGGTACATAGGCGATCAGAACCGGGTCTTCAGGATACATGCACGTCTTGCCCTTCCGCCCATAGCGTTGTGCTGTTGGAGAGCGCGGTCGAAGCTGCCTGCCAGACCGCCGGGGGGAACAACGCCAACATCGAGGCGGCCGAGAACGCCAGTAAGGTAAATGGGTACGTGGCCTGACTCATAAATACACCTCAAAACGTGATTGCGAGACCAAAAGGTCGGCCAGGTGTCTATCCCATGTCAGGAGCGTGAGATCGCTCAAGGCAGCCGTAGCTGTAATAAACGCATCCATCCAACCCAATCCGCTGGCCTGATACTGTTGCATCCAAACGCCGGCCAGACGCGCTGCTTCTGAACGCAGGGGCAAAACAACGAATTGAGCCAGCAAGATGGTATGTTTTTCTACTTCATGGGCGCGCAAGCCGCGCCATAATTCAGCTTCACTGATAACGCAGATGGTGCTGGGAAGCCCCGTGTGATGCTTGGGCCATCAACTGTCCGCGAGGGGATTAGTAGGATAACAGAAACGGCCAGTTACCTTTCCAACTGTTCGCACGCTTCTCGTGCATCCCAAATTTTTAACCCCATCTGTTGGGTCAAATAAGCTAAAGCCTCAGTATGTGGCGGTTGATTGCCTTTTGGCCCCTTACCAACATCGCTATCCTCAGAAACGAGTATCTTTCCAGAATGATAAGCCACGCCAATGAAAACCAGATCTGATGCCTGGCGACATTCGTGCTTGCTTAAAGATTTTATATGTTTTTTGTGAAGTTTATAACTGGATAGGTGACGTATTGCCTGCAATTGCATCAGTCGCTGAAACCATTTTTCATAAAACATACATCCCTCTAAGTGTTTCTTATATTCCTTGATAATCTCTCCTTCGTGGCCGTTATCGCAACCAAGTTTAAATTGCTTTCGCCCTATCAAGGTTGCTACACGAAGGCGGTCTTGTTCAGCCTCTCGGAAAGCTTTTATGATAATATTGGTATCAATCACTACTATAACGTCGGTATCAACCTCTGCTATTGCCATCAGATAATTCCTGTCTTCTAATTTTGGCAACACTGCTCATCAATTTTTCCACATCATCATAGTCGTAGCGAAAAAAATCTTGAAATGCTGGCGAAGGTTTTATTAATTGGCCATCCCAACCTGCCTCAATGAATTCTAATTTGGTGTCTATGCCAGACCGAGTCATAAAAATTAATCCTAAATTCTTTGGCTCTAAAGAATAACTATCATTGGCTGGGGGTGGCGGAGGCATTTCATCCTTGTCAGGTCGAATTTTCTCATACTGCGTTTCGGCAATGCGCCGTTGGAAACGTAACAACAGATGCTCGCTATGCGTTTCGAGGAGAAAATTCTTAGCGGCTTTAGCCGCCATTTCAATAAAGAAATCGGCTAACATCCCTTGGGCTTCGACGTGCAGATGCAATTCAGGTTGTTCAATAACAAGGAGAACTCGTTGCTGATTTGCTGTTTTAGGTGGTGTAGTAAGACTCTGGATAATAATTGGAATCACCTGTGAAGCGCCATAACCTGTATTTTTCAGATTTATGTACGGCCCCGTCTCCCTTTCCCTTAACTCTATTTTGGCAACTGTGGCATCCTCATCTTGGTACTGACGGGTAGGCTGACGAATTTCGCGGCCTAAATTCAGCGTTTGCAACCAGCGGTCAATCTGGATCACCCTGTCATCATCGAGTTCGCCTTCCAGAAAGGCGAGAAACGCGCCCCAGCCCTGTTGTCGCCAATGGTCACGGGTGACTTTGTCAAAAACATAAAATCGTTGCGGTTCAGGACGAACCGGGGGCTGATATTCGATGCCGTGGAGAAAATCAGCGACGGTTTTCCCCAAACTGTCCATCGCGTCGGCTAATGTATCGGCGGGAGCGTCAATCAGTTGAGGTAAAAAGTTCTGTGGAAATGTAAATGTAGCTCGTTGCCAGTCAAGTTCGTGCCATGCCGGCAAGTCGGTGTCTAACCACCAGTTGTCATCAACTTCCAAACGCGTTTCCCGGTCTAACCAGACGGCCGTCAACAAAGTTTGCGTACCGGGTTCGGAAGTAATTTGCCAGCAACAACCGATCTCAATGCCAAGCAGTTCCGCTTCACGATGAGGATCATAACCAAAGGTCAGGCTGAGGGTCAACCACTCATCCTCACCAGCCATGATATCCGGCAAATGGTTTTGCCCGCGCCATTGGTTGATTTCCTGCCTGAGCCTATCCATGGCTGTTGGTACCGTACAGCGAAAATGGAAGCGCATGAGCCGCTTTTCTTCTTTGCCATGCACGGTCTCTTTGTAATTCCCCAACCTGACGCCATGTTCATGATTGAAACGCAACGCCGGGCGGTCGGCATCTTGTGTCACCGGTTGTTCCAATGTCTGGCGCAGCAAGCGCAAGGCGCGGATGATGACACTTTTGCCGCTGGAGTTACGCCCAAACAGCAAGGTGATCGGCCGCAGCTCAATCCAGTCGGTATCGGCAAAAGCCATGAAGTTTTCTAGACGAATGGCTTGGACGCTCATGGGTTACTCCATTTGCAGACGGACATTCTGCGCCTCTGGCCCTTTCATCCCTTTGCCCACTCGGAACACAACACGCTCCCCCTCACGCAATCTTGCCACCCCCACAAGCCGGCTTTTGTGTACATACACATTCTTATCGCCATTATCCGGCTTGATAAAACCGTACCCCTTATGCTCATCAAACCATTTAACCGTGCCTTGTAGATCCGAAACGCCGGTTGGTTCACATTCGGCCACTTTTTCACCTCCCTTATCCTGGAACGCGACAATTCTTACTGACGCTGCTTGACCTTCCCGATATTGCTTATTACCCAGCCGGGCCGCAGGGATGTAGCCCATCATCTCGTCTGCGGAGATACCGGTCAATTCCAGATAAACATCCCCGTTACTTTCAACGTCATAAACCCTGGCCTGAAGTAGATCGCCGACCTGTGGGCCAGCAGGCGTGACCGGTTTGGACGTGGTCGGCCGTTGCGTCTCAGGTGTCGTAGCTGGTTGAACGGCTGTGACGTGCGTCCTCGCTACCCCAAACGGATCGGGTAGAACCGGCCGTTCCTTATACTCATTCACCTTCTTTGTACCATGCTCAACTTCCATGTAGCGTGTCTTCGCCAACCACTCCGGTGCGCCTTCACGCCATTCCAGCATGGTCAACAACATCTCAATCCGTTCTAGTTCCAATAGAGATGTTTTTCGCGCCCCTAGCCCTTGCTCCTGCAACAGATAACGGGCCAATCTATCCAGGAATGGTTGCGGATCGGCCGTATACACCCCAGTTTCCCATCGTCCATCGCTCAATAAGGATGTGTATCGCGCCAGGCGGTTAGTGAGGCGCAAATAGGGGGTGATGGCAACAGCCCCCATGCCCAACGGTTTACCCATCCCCAATTTGTGTCGATATTGCTTGCCCGGTTCACCGGGCAAGGCCAGCGCCCACCACAGTAGCCCCAGTTCTTCCGGGCGCAAATTTTCAAAATGGACTTTGAAACGGAAGCGTACACCAATCTGTATGGGTTTGATCTGGGTCAACTGCGTAGGGTGCTGTCGTTCGGCGGCGCTGGCTTCAATATCGGGCGTTGCCCCTCTGTGCCAGTACAACTTGTAGCCGCGAATTTGGGTTTCGTTTGGCGGCGTGCCATAATGGGCTAATGACATTTTGTTGTCAGGATGATGGCCGCTCTGCCCGGCCTGTCCATCCTGAACCAGATAATGTTGAAAGGTAGTCGGTTTTGGCCCCGATAGCACATGGGGGATAATCGGTGTAGCTTTGTACCAGAGTTCACCAGAGGCCGACTCAAAACGGGCATCGGTGAAAAAGATGCGGCCGGCGCGTTGCGCAGGCGGGCCAATCACTTTCCTATTACGTACTACCTCCCCAAACTCGTTCTTCTCTTCCACCCACTCTTTTTCCCTTGACATGGTGGTCGCCGCGTCCGGTGTGAGCCTAGACCCAAACTCGTTCTTCTCTTCCACCCACTCTTTTTCCTCTATCCAGCCAAAAATGGCGTCAACCAGATCAGGTTGCGGATTTTCGCGCAGGTGGCCAGGCACAAAGTCACGCGGGTTGGCGGCGCGGGTCTCGCCGGGTACAGCCAGTCGAGCCGGAATGCGAAAGTGGGGGGAGTGACCAAAAAAGCGCACCCCGCTGCCATCAGACACATAGAAAACAGGCGCGCCATCTTTCAAAACACCCCATCCCTTACCTCCCCACGCCGTTAACGCCTCTTGAAACGGGGTCAGGCCGTTGCGATAATCCTCCACTGCCTGGGGGTCAATCTTAATCGGTTGACTCTTGTCGTCTCTGGCAAGAATAAGGGTATGGTTTTTGCGGTTGGTGCGGTCTCCTGTCTCCATCATGTTGCCAGAACAGACCAGCACCCCTGAATACTGATAACCGGCTTCACGAGACCCAATGCGGGTAATGGCGGAGTACGGCCCTTGTTTGCCCCGCCGGGCTTCCACATCAAATGATACCTCATGCCACGTCGGTTTGTAATTCGGACTGTTTAGGCGATAGATTCCTGGAATCGCTTTGGGCGGTATATCCCGTTCTCTTACTTTCAGAAACGCCCCTTTCTCGGCCAGATTCAAAGAGGAAGGCAGCAATGTGGGCTGAATCCACCATTCATCACCCCTCTTTTGCAAGATACCAGCCCGGACATTGCGGGCAAACGCCCCTACCACCGCGCGATATGGTTCGCGTAGGGGGTCATCAGATTGAGCGGCTACAGCGCGGTAGGTAAAGGTGGGGGTGGGAGAGACATAGCGCATACGGCCATGTCCTACTACTTCCATCAGTTGCCGGATCATGCCGCGCAGGCTGCTGCCGGGAATAAGAGGGGTTTCTTTTTCGACAGCGAAAAAGTCGGCCTTCAACTTCTTCTGGTCATCGGTAAGGGTGTCCGGCCCAGCTTGACCAAATTCAGCAAACTGTTTTTCGGTCAACAGACCACGAATGTAGGTAGGTGAGCAAGTTTCTAACTCACATTCGATCCAGCCAGTGTAGGCGACGGGTTCGATCTGGTACCTATCATGGTCAAGTGGAGGTTGTGCTGTAACCATCTTTTCGGATAAGGGGACAAAGTTATAAGGGGCAACAGCGGTGACCTCAACGCGATCTTTCTTGTCCCAGCGGGGCTTGGTCGGGTTTGTGTGTTTCAGCGCCATCTCGTACTCCTTAGTAACAGTCAGCCCACATTGTTTTTATCTGGTTATGGTCGAATCACAATCCATTACAGCAGTTAATTCATTTTCTGGAGCAGTTAGCCCGGCAAACACATCAATCCGTCACCAGGTTGGTGGCCCAAAGCATAGCCGCCATCTGCCCCCGGCCGTCGATAATGCGCGGGGCGAGACACGCGCAGAACTGCTGGCCATACAACAGTGGCCGTATCCCCACCTTAAACGAACTCCCTTTGGAATAGACCGGTGGTCGGGGGGCCTTGCGCCTGAATAACGAATAGGTGATTGAATCACGAGCGTCGTGGATCGCCCGCGAAGAGCGTCTACCCAACGACTAAATTCCATCACCTTCCTCCACCTTAACCAATCGGCTCAGAGCAATATAGGCCTGACCTTGTTCATCATACCCCAGGTAGTGCCTTACACACAGCACCGCTCGACTATCCACCGGCAGATCGAGCGGCGGGGCGTGGAGCATCCCCTGGGCCCCATCGCGCATCAAGGTAAAACCGTTGGACGACCGGCCGACCGCCTTTCCCCAAAGCCGGTGTTTTTCATCCAGCATGTCGTGGTGGCCGTTAGCGTCAGCGTCATCATAAAGGTAACGCCCTTGCCAGTTCCCACTCTCACCTCGCCATATCAGCAATTCTCCCCTGGTGCCAAACAGGCGCGCCTGTTGCAAGGTCAAAGGGCGCAATTCAACCGCCACCTCTGTAAACGCTTCACCGGATAGCTGTAACTGCCCATCCTGCATCTGACCCCAAATCACGCCATCATCAGCATGGGCTAGAAAATAGGTTAAGCTGAGCTTTATCGCCTGGGTGCTGAACCAATCCCGTGGATCAGGTTCAAACCCCTGGAAATCCAACTCGTGATCAATTCGCCACGGCTTTACATCATGACTCATGGCCCATCTCCTTCAAAAAGGCTTGCAGGTACTTATCCTGTAGGTCAGTCTGATTGCCGTTGCCAGCGAATTGGAAGCTTCCCCCATCATCCCTTATTTCCCAAACAGTCTCGCCCAAAGTTAAAGTGGCTTTTCTACCCTTTAACCTTCCCCGTCCCACACTGATCTCGCCGCCCAGAGGCAAATCACCAGTCCACAAATCTTTCAGCAGCAGCAACAACAGGCCAATATCAGCTTCCGTGGGGTTGATGACGCGCAGATTTAGGGTGAGACAGGTATCCGGCCGGCCCCATACCGGCTGCTCATTGAACAACGCCGTATCCCGCGCCCCACCCGTAAAGCGGTCGATACTCACCCGGCTCTGCACCAAATTCATCACCACCTGCTTTGGCTCGATGACTGTTTCATCTACCCACAGGCGACTGGCCAGCAAATTTTCCTCACCTTCTTCATCCTTGCCTTCGCCGCCAAACAAGCCTATAACCAAGTCATCTGCCTGGCCCCTTTTATCTAACGTATTGGCGATTTTGAAGGCGCGCGCACGTAAAGCACCGGCCAGACTAGTACCAGACAGAACTGGCTTTTCAAGGCCGTCTCGCCAGGAGCGCAAATGAATAGTGTCAGCGACGTTCCTTTCACTTCCGTAAGAGCGAATAAACAAGGAGCCGTCTAGGCCAAAGCTGGCTTCTATATGGAACAAATTGATCTGGGGGTGTATAGAAGGCTTAACGTTGAGCAAGGCATAGATGTCAGATTGGTAGGCATCCCCATCGTGCGAATAATGTGTCAACCAACCCAAGACTTGTTCAATGTCGCTCATTTGATAGCGCCACACTTGCCAACCAGAAACGTGACACCGACCGTATCCCCGTCGCTTACGCTTACCCAAACCAATCTTTCCCTGCTCCAGCCCCTGTAAAGCTATAGCCAGCGCCTCTAGCAGTTGAGGGGTATCTTCACTTAACCAGAATTCAAAGCTGATGGGAAAAGTTGTGCCGGCCGCCAGCAATTCCAGATCGAACTTCTTACCCTCATACGCCGTGCGCGTCTTTGGGTTCAATGCTACTCCATCCCGTATTTCAATTGAACGGTTGCCGTCGGGCAGATTCCCCAACGCATCATCAATCATAAGCCAGCTTTGTACCGAACCTCTCAGACGGCGCTGCTGGTCTTGGGGGTGAGGCTGATCATCCAGATAGCCAAACAACTTTTCCGCCCAAGATTTTTTCTCGGGCGGTACTGTAGCATCTTCTAGCCATTGATACCCTTTTTCATATTCACGCAGATAGTTGCGCAAAGCGCCGGCAATCGAGGTCCCAGTTAGCAATGGACGACTACTCTCTACAGAGTCATAGAGCAGGGGCATGTCAGTTGAGCCTTCGCTTTCCGCGCCGCCAAAATGTGTAGGGGTGTCCAGGTGAAGCAGGCCCCTGATAAAGATTCTTTCCCTCACCCGACGACTACGACTCCACAGAGCCATCATTCCCTCCTTCATCACGAGCTTTAGCCTGTTTGACCGCCCGGCGCAAAACCCCTTCAACCAAACGGGCTAACGTCACCTCGTGAATGGAATCAAAGCGGGCTTCTACACCAGCCACCTTAGGCAATTCATCTATCAGGTTGGGCAGACTGTCAACCTTCAATATCCAGTCCTTAAAAGGTTCTCCTTTAATCTTGGCCCTTTCCCACTGTTTCACGGCTGTCGGTGACAAATTGTTAAAATGGGTAGCAATCTCCTGTAAATTCCCCTTGCGCCAGGCGCGTTGCGCCGCCAACCGCGCCCGTGATAGATGCACCGTCTTAGGCAGGTTTTGAAAATGGCTCAACTCGCTGATACGTCGCACTAGCTGGCGGTCAACTTGACCTTGCAATTGCCGATTTGCCATCTGCTGCGCCAGCCTATACGATTCATCGGATAAAGGTTTTTCAGGTGCGGCAAGCCGGAAAGCAGGTGGGGCCGTCTGATCAATTTTTGCCGAGGGATGCCAGTTCAAAGCTACACGACCAAAGCCTTCGGCTCGTCGCTCGCCTACTCCCTTTGTGACCCATTCTTCCAGCTCACCATAACAGGTTGCGGGGAAAACAAAAACACTGCCGGCCTGGATGGCCCATGCCTGGCATAAAGGTAACCCCCATTTGCGGTTGAAGCCTCCCACCGGTCGCAATCGATAGAAGGCCTTTTCTGGCTTTATGCCAGATGGTGTTGTCAGATGGCTACTGATTTGTCCTGAGCGATCGCGCCAGATGAGGTCACTGAGACAGGTGAGGATAGCAAGTTTTGGTGCGGTTTCGTCAACTACACTCCGTTCTTCCCCTTCTTCGTTGTATTCATATTGTTCCGAGTTATCGTTAGCCAGAATAGGCTCGAATTCGTGCCAATCTGGATCGAGCCCTAGCAAGGAAGTGGAGACTCGACCATACCCAGCTGTATGTGACCCACCCAAATTAAACACGCCCCTTTCCAACTTATCGGAAAGTAAAGTTTTCAAGAGAGGCTCGATTTCCTTGAGCAAAACGACATCTTCAGAGACAATGGCTCCGGCAAAAATTTGCTCCGGCGCCAACGCCTCATATCGGTAAACATCGCTGCTTTCTTGATCTTTGCGATTGGGGTTACGACTGGTATTGTGAACAATGCTTGCTCGATTTGGTGAAATTAAGGCTACGCTGCTACCTATTTGCCAGACAAAGTCGCCTCCGTCAGGCACCTTGTACGACTGGCCACCTTGTTCCTTAAATACGAAGTCGAAAATGTCAGGCGTTGGGTCATCTGCATTTTCTTTAAGCACAAACCACGAAAGAGGTTTGGGTAAAGCACGTGACCGATTATCAGGGTGAGCCAGATAGGCATTTAGGTAACAAACTGTACCATCCAGGAACAACCGGGAGAAAGTTTTGTTCTTTTCAAGGTCAACTACAGTCCCACCCGCCATGTATTGAGTGGCTAGTGCACCGCGAATCATACTGCCGGGAATAAACGGGTAAGTAATGGCGCTATTAGCCTCCCCACTTCGTACCTGGCTAGCCAGTAGAGGTTCGTGCAATTCAACCAGAAATGTGAGTGCTTTCACGTCGCACCTCCTCAACAAAGTCGGCAAACCAGGTAACCGGATTGCCATCTACTGGTTGATCATATAAAGCAGCTTGTAAACGCCCCCGCCCCCGGTTACGTCCTGTGCCGGCGCGGTGAAAAGCCTGTACACAAGCAGCCAATAAACAGCGAGCGCGCATCGGTGGTGGTTCAGTAAAATCTAGTCGGGCAGCAAATGTCACCCCACGGACAATAACACGCATGGTACGCAACGTTTTATTTTTAGATGCGCCGCTAACGGCATTTACAGCTGTTTGCCGACGCAATGCTGTCAAGGATTCCAAATTGGCGCGCTGCCGTTTACCAATTTCTTGCTCGCTATAAAGTTGCCGAAAGTCCTCTCGAATCCAGCCTCGCAAATCATCCGGTAATTGCGCATTACCTACTATCATTCGACCTGTTTCATTGTCTCGGCTACCTGGGCTACCGAATAGGAATTGTGCTGCCTGTTGCCAGTCAGTCAATCGGCTATTCTGACCTTGTTCTAGTGCAGATAAGATTTCAGCACATTCGGCCGCCAACAAGCCCTTCAATGTTTTGCCACCCAGGTAAGGAAGCCCAAACGCATCATGCTATACTTCGGCATCCACCAGGCCAGCCACGCCATCCCCCCGGCCGAATGTGGCATCACTTAACAAAGTGAACTTCAACCATAAATTGTCGTTAAACTTTTTCACCCGCTTCCTCCAGATGAACGTAAAAATCCATCGCTTCAATGGCGTCGAAATAACCGCAATCTTCACTGTGCCAACCCGTCTCGGTCATCTGCTGGCCTGGGATCTTCGGTAACTCAGGCAGGCTATAATTCTGGCGAAACGCTTTCACGCTTCCCCCCCCGTGCCGAAGCGGCTCACGTAAAGCTTTGACCCTATTGCGCCGTTCGTACCAATCAGGTTTTTCCTGAAACTCACGCGTGACGCCGACAAAATTGTGCCAGGAGCGCCAATATCGGCTGCCTGCGGGTGGTTTCTCTGGATCTAAATCCAGGCGCACCGGACGCATCAGCAAATTGTGTCCATTTTGAGCGCTATATTCCCGGTTGCGCATCTGCGCCAACGAGAGAATAATGCCACCGGTAGCATAGTGCCAATCCATAATGATACCTTTGCCCTCCGGCGTTAAATCCTTTAGCTTCTTTTTGGCCGAATGGCAAAGCGCATCAGCCAATTCATAAGCCTGGGCAAACGGGTAGTGAGTTTTGACAATAGCCACGCCAGCCCGGGCATAAAGAGGATCACCTTGCTCCCCGTCTCTTGCCCCCGGCAGATTGCCCTGAGCAACCTGGCGCAAGTAATGGGCAGCTAAGGTCAGCCCCAATCGTCCCGCGCTGACAAAAGTGACATCGTCCCCACCAAACACGACAGGGCGAAATGGCAAATATTCTCTACCATTATCATCTTTGGCCTTGGGCACAGGCACTTCACCGCCGAATTTGTCGTTTGGATGACGTGAGTTAACCAATAGTTTAACGGTGGCTTCCAAGGCACCGGCTGCTTTCTGCTGGATAGCTTCGCTAAGTCGGCGCAGTTGCCGGCAATATGGGTCATTATCCCTGGCATCTGGATGCTTCTCAGCAATGGCCTCAAAGCGTTTGCCCATACTGTTGCCATCGGCGTGGATTACGGCCATATAGCTAGATTCGTCTCGTTCGCCTAACAGGTTAAAATCTTCCACAACTTCGTAGTTGCCAATGGTCTCTCTTAAGAGATTTATCAGACGTCCTCTAGCTTGATCACGAACATTCAATTTGTCACGAACAGCCTGAGAAACAGGATTGCTATCCTCGTCCAGAGCAACAGCTGGTAGCCCTGTATAGACACAGGCAGCCGTGACACCCAAACCCAACAAGGGCGTGTCCTGTAGCCGACTCAGCTTACGAACAGACACCATTTTACGCAGCACCTGATGGTTTTTAGCGGTCGAATCATGATCCCAATCCAGACATTGATGACCAACCACTAACGATAGCCCTCTGGCTTTCTTGACAGCTTCTCTAGTCAGGACTTGAGTAAAACGGTGAGCGTCTTGTTCAGGGGGGCCATTAAACACAATCAATACATTCCCACCACCCCAGTAAACGATTTGCGCCTCTGGTAATCCACTGTCCCACTCCTTTAACTGCCAGGACCTGAATCTATCACTCCACAAAGCGTTGTGCGAAATCTTCAACTCGTCGAAAGCAGCTACAACCCAGTCCATTGTAGCTTGGGTTACCAACTCTGAAGCACCAATGTTTTGCTTCAAGTTGTTGCTGCCAAAAATGTAGTCTTGAATTCCGCTAACTTCAATTTGAGTAAGGGTCACTGCTCTCATAAAAACATCTCCTTACCTGGATCCACCTTTTATCTGATTGCCTGCCGGAACCAATCAGACAAATACTCGGACAGCTTGCCTAATTCAGGCCTGCCGAAAACCTTCACCTTGTCTTGCGCATCCCACGAACGAGCTACTTCGCTTTGCAGTCGTTGTTGATCCTCATAACAACATACCAGGGCTATGCGAGCTTCATCACCGCCTAACTGACGCGCTCGCACAAAAGCTTCCAATAAATGTTCTTTGGCTTTATCCTTCTCACCGGTTGTAATACAGGAAAAAACGAATAGCTGATAGCCTATCAAGGCTACCACATCTAATTCAAAATCATCTTTGGCGTCAGACAACTTATAGTGCAACCCTTTTTCAATCGAATGAAGATCATAATTGGTGCTTTGCTGAATACACCATAGAACATATTCTTCAAGCCAATGGGCACGAAACCATTCCTGACACGCTGTCAAGTGTATCCCAGGCCTACCTGGCAACAATTTGGCCGCCACCATCTCTGGTGTAAGCTGGGCAACATCTACAGCGCACAGTTGGGCAAACCCGGCGATTATCTTTTCCAACCCCGGGTTACTAGCAGATGTTGGTAGTTCCTTAAGCTGCTCTCTATAAACCCACTGTTTCCAGGTGCGGTGACCTCGTTCGCTACTGTTGAGACAAGCTATTGCTCTACATAGCTCTATTAAGCCGGGGGTATTTTCAGGCTTTGCCCAAGTTACATTTTGTTGGTCAACACGTTTATAACCATGTAATTGCGCCAGTTGGTCGACAGAAATTTTTAACGCCTGTCGCAAAACTTTACATCTCATTAGAAAGTAGATTTGGTCGCTTTCCGTTCCATATCTATCTATATGTAAGGCCAGTTGGCGAGGATCAAGGTAGGAAAAAATGGGGCGGGCGCGCTTGTTAGCGGACGCTTTTTCCAAAGCGCGATAAACGTGGACGGACATAGACTTGGTGCCACCAGTGTAATGAAGACCTACATGGCTATCTATGGGTATCTTGCTTAAAATCTCCTGCACACGATTTTCAATGCCGACGTTGTTGGAACTGGGGATCGGCTCCAACTTGAAACACCACGTGTTATTTTTAGACTGTAAAAACAGCTCCAGATTTTCGGCTATCCTCTTTGTGCTAGGCTCGCCACCAGCACCATCAGAATGCAACAGCCAAATTGTAGCCTCGTCATTAGCCAGCAGTTGGGCGGCGACCGCATTGGGCAGGGGGTTGCCGCCGACGAGGAGGATGAGGTGATCTGATTTTTTGTCGTTTGGAATAGGGTTGTCGAATAGCATTGCATATTCCCTTATCTGGCGGCCGGGGACGGGTTGGGTTGGAACCAGACCGATCTCTGGTCGATTGGGTTGGCGCGTTGCAACTGCCTGTTATTATAACCCCATCTACTGGCCTAACAACTGATGTGAAAGTAGGCCTTTTGGAGCGGGTTCAGAGTATAATGACGCCATTCTAAACCTGAGGTAGCTCATATCTGATCCACGAGTTGTCAAACTGGCGCGGCTGCTGACTGATTATAGTGTGGCGGCGGGGCCGGGGGATAAGGTGCTGGTGCGCACGGCCCTGGGGGCGATGCCGCTGGCGCTGGAAGTGTATCGTGCCGTTGCAGGCCAGCGCAGCACGCTCCCAACGGGTGGCGATTGGCTGGCGCAACGCCGGAAACTGCGGGTGCAAGGGCCGGATGTCGATCTGCGCCTGAGCGTGGCCGGCCGCCGCTGGCCCCCGTTCTCGCTTACTCGCCGCCCCAATCGCTTCAATCGGCAACCAATCTTCAATCAGAACTTTGGGCATGTTGTCGGGCATCCGTTTGTCTCACTGTGGGGTTTGGATGGCGTTGGCGGCCAGGAGAAGTTCGCGTTCGGTCACCCGTTCCGGCCGATTGAGTTGCAAGAGCGCCACTGTCACCCGGCCTATCGCCGTCAGAGGCACAATGTGGGCAGCTTCCAGGCGAAAATGGTCTGCCCAGCGCTGACGGCGCGGGTGGAATAAGGGCGTGATGGCCCCGCTCTCCGGATCAATTGAGGTTAGGTCAGAACCTTTATATTTGTTGCACAGGCTGCACGCCAGCGCCAGGTTGTCTGCTTCTGTCTCGCCGCCATGCTTTCGGGCAACAATGTGGTCCACTTCGGGCGACACGAGCGCCGCGACCGGCGGCATCAGGCAATATTCACATTGTCCGCCGGCCCGACCATAAACCTCCTGACGCAGCGGGGCCGGATATAATCACTCATTGAGTTTCTTGCTTCAACAAAGCTCTGGCTTTGGCCATGCGCACCAGATGTTCCAGGTATTCATACTGCTGCCACTCCTGCTCTTCCGCGGGTGACAAACCTTCTTCCCGATTTTTTCTCAGGAGCACCTGCACCCGCGCCTGCAGCGCCTCAGAGGGGCGCAGGGCCAGAATTTCTTCCGGGGAGGGTAGGGTAGCCAACAGTTCCAAAACCTCGGCCGTGCCCTGAAAGCCGGGCTGTCCAGCTGCCTGCCATTGGCGCAGGCCCATTTCTAAAATATCGGGTAAGCGATTAGAAAGCGGCTGCAAACGCTGTGCCAGATCGCGGGGTAATTCAATAGTAACAGTCGTCATATCATCTCTCCCTATTGATAGGATAGGCAAATTGTAACATCTATCCAGCGGCCAATAAGAGGCGTAGTGCCTTTTGGGCCCGTTCGGCGGTGCCAGCGGCGGTGCATTTACTGTACCAATAATACGCTTCCTCTGAGGGCATCTGGCGAATGCCGTAGGAAATTTCTTCAACCCGGCGAAATTTGCTCAGGGGCCTCACCGTCAAAAAGACCAGGCCCAGGCGTACACCCGCTTCCTCTGGCAAATAAAACGGCTTGCGTCGTGCCTGGGAAAGGTCGGTGGCTTTGTAGTCGGCTTTGCGCAAGGCTTCAATCACATGATCGGCTACAGCCCGTAGATTATCACCGTTGATGGTCACGATCGTTTCTAAACGAGGGGCGACTTCTGGCCGCTCGGGATCAGGATGCTCCACCACCCGCTGCCGCAACGTCAAGGAATAATCAGTAGTCGCCCCGCTACTGGCCTCACGTACAAGGCAAAGGGTCTTTCGGGGGTAGTTCCGTTCAGGTTGGTGTTGTAAATTGGCTGGCGCTGACTGGCTGATGGCCGCGCCGGTTGACGATTTTCAATTGCGATTGGCGGTTGGCGGGTTGTAGAATCCAGGTCAAGCTCAATATTGAAGAGATTGGTGCGGCCGCGAGCCGGGATCAACACGGACAGGCGTTCCGGATGCGCTAAAACCCACCCATACAGCCCTTCACGCCAACGGCGGCTGCCCAAATGAGCAGCCTGATGCTCCCTGTAGGTCGCTTCGTCAAGTGGCATCACATTTACCAATTCCACCGTGCCGACAATGCCGCCACTATCCAGGTTATCAGGGTTGAGATCATTTTCCCAACATGGGTCGGACTCCACTGTTTGGGAAGCATGGATGGCCATACGGCCGCGATAGGGGGTATTGTAGGTCCGTAAATCCATCGTCTTGCGCCCCTGGAGAACCAATTCGGCCCAGGGTTGGCGGAAACTGAGTGCTTTCATTGGTTTCCTCTACCTCAATTTTTCATGGTCGCCTGTTTTGTTCAGCTAATTCTGTCTGGCATATAGGCTGTAATCGCGCCAGCGGCGCGGGCAAGCTGCTCTTGATCCCAACTGACCAACGGGATTTTTAACCTCTGGGCAACCGCGACATACATCGCATCCGCTCCGCGAAGTCGCCAGTCGGCAGCCAGATCGGCAGCCAACATGCCTAAGGATGAATCTGTATAAACCAGGCGCAAGTTAGGGGTGGACAGAATGTGATTGACTGCCTGATGCCCTAAATCTGCATCACCAGTACGTCGGGCAATAGCACCGCCTACCTCTGCCAACAGCAGGGCAGGGGCAGCGATAACTGTGTTGCTGTGTACAACGGCCGTTAACCAACGACGACTAATCGCATGATGAACTTCCTGCGCAATCAGGTGGCTAACCCAGACGCTGGCATCCGTTACAATCATAGCTCTCGCCGTACCTCTCGAATGGCATCTACAGCAGAAACGCCTTCCGGCCATTTGGCGCTAATTTCGGCCGTTAGCTGATCCAGGTTTGCCCAAACTGCGGTGATCTCTTCACCCGTCGGCTCTGGCGGGGCGACCGGAACCAGGCGGGCGATCACCTCGCCATGATAGGTAATCTCTATGATCTGACCCTCTTCACGCACACGACGCAATATCTTGCTCGTTTCCTGCTTTAACTGGCGCACACCCACAGTAACCATGATCCACCTCCGGAAAATATATCCACAATTGTGGTTACATTGTAGCACAAAAGCAAGCTCAGGATACTGTGTCAATGGGCTCGGCCACCACGGTTACCGGCCCCATGCCCATTTGCGTCAGCACATCCTGGATGGTTTTTAGCTGCATATCATTCAGCGGCACGTCCCGGCCAAAATCTACGATGAGCTTGAACTCCACCAACAACCTATGTACCTCTTCGCGGGCAAAGGCATCGGTAACTTGTTTGAACCGCTTGTACCGATCCCATTTACCCTGGAAATCCAGAATGAACTGTTCGCCCGGCGGCGGATCGAACTGCACGGTCAACTTGAGCATGATCCCAAAATCAGCTTTACCTATCTGGGGAATAGCCAGGCCAACGGCCGCCAGGCTATCAGCCTGGCTCTTGCTGAAGCCGTAGAAATCCAGCTGCAAACGGCGCAGAGCCGTGACACGCTGCTCTTCACACTGGTCCCAGATTTGCTGGAACGCCTGGGCCGGTAGGCCAGAACCTTTAATATGCCCGGGACGACCGTCGCCCAGAATCGTCTCTAATAGATCGGCCGGTGGCTCATCCAACACTTTAACAGCAGTCGGCCTACTGTCTCCTGCTGGTGGCTGAGGCGGCTGCGATTTGCCCTTGATCCGCAGCTTTAACCGCTCCGCTTCGGCCGGTTCATACAATCGGGTATGGTCGCCAATCTGCCAGAAAGTGGACGGGGAAGCCTCATCGTAGGCCCACACTGGTATCGTAATAGACCCACTGGCGGGTTTTCACGCCATTTTCCAGGGTACGCTGCAACTGGTTCACATCCAGCAGCAGGGGCAGGCTCACCTTGCGAGCAAAGGCGCGGCGCAAATCTTCGGTACTCATCTCCACCTGGTTTTTGTCCCACGCTTTGGTTTTCAGATAGGCGGCCGGCAGATGGTTGTCATCGGTTGTGCGTACTTTTTGCAGGTTGTGCAACACGCGCACAACCACATTGGTCTGGTCAAGGTTGGTATCTCCCTGTGCCTGGGGCGGCACTGTTTCCCGGCGCAAAAAGGCGTGCTCTTTAGGTGCATCGCTGGTAGGGCAGAAAAGATAGCGATAGGATTTGGTGATGGCGATACGGACGTTGAGTTCGGCCGTTTGTCTCATCTCCCGCAGCTTCTTTTAATGGGCGTTAGGGTCAATGGTTTGATGTCAATTTGGGTGGTTAGTAGGCCATCGGGTATCCTGAGGAGTTGAAAGAAAACCACCAAAGTTACCTATTTTTACAGAAATAGATGTGCATTACCCGGCCGGGGACGGGTTGGGTTGGAACCAGACCGATCTCTGGTCGATTGGGTTGGCGCGTTGCAACTGCCTGTTATTATAACCCCATCTACTGGCCTAACAACTGATGTGAAAGTGGGCCTTTTGGAACGGGTTCAGAGTATAATGACGCCATTCTAAACCTGAGGTAGCTCATGTCTGATCCACGAGTTGTCAAACTGGCGCAGCTGCTGACTGATTATAGTGTGGCGGCGGGGCCGGGGGATAAGGTGCTGGTGCGCACGGCCCTGGGGGCGATGCCGCTGGCGCTGGAAGTGTATCGCGCCGTGTTGCAGGCCGGCGCCCATCCGCATGTCCTGTTGCAGGATACGCAGCTGGATGAAATCTTCTTCAAAGAAGCCCAGGCGGAACAACTCAACTACGTCTCTCCCTTTAGCACGCTGGCGTATGAGAACTTCGACTGTCTGATCAGTCTGGCCGGGTCGAGCAATACCCGCGCCCTGTCGGGGGTTGACCCGGCGCGCCAACAACAGGTGCAACGCGCCCAACGCCACCTTTCCGAAACCTTCATGCGTCGCCAGGCCAGTGGTGAACTGCGCTGGGTGACGACGCTCTTTCCCACCGAAGCCTACGCACAAGACGCGGATATGTCGTTGAGTGAGTTTGAAACCTTTGTCTACAACGCCTGTTACCTTGATCAGGCTGACCCGGCCGCCTTTTGGCAGGCCAGCGCAGCGCGCTCCCAACGGGTGTGCGATTGGCTGGCGCAACGCCGGGAACTGCGGGTGCAAGGGCCGGATGTCGATCTGCGCCTGAGCGTGGCCGGCCGCCGCTGGATCAATGGCGACGGCCGGCATAACATGCCGTGCGGTGAAATTTTCACCGGCCCGGTGGAAACCAGCGTCGAAGGGTGGGTGCGTTTCACCTACCCCGCCATTATGTCGGGGCGCGAGGTGGAAGGGGTGGCTTTGCGCTTTGAAGCCGGGCGGGTGGTGGAGGCGCAGGCGCGTAAAAACGAAGCGTTTCTACTGGAAATGCTCAACGCCGATGAGGGGGCGCGCTATCTGGGCGAGTTTGCTATCGGCGTCAACAGTGGCATCCAACGCTTTACTCGCAACATCCTGTTCGACGAAAAGATCGGTGGCACCATTCACATGGCGCTGGGGCGTAGTTATCCCGACTCGGGCGGCCAAAATATATCGGCCATTCATTGGGATATGATCTGCGACATGCGTCATGGAGGACAAATCTGGGCTGACGGCGAGCTCTTTTACGACAGCGGGCAGTTCCTGCTGGCCTGAAACCAGAGGGGTAGCGGCTTGCCAGAATTACCCGAAGTAGAAACCGTGGTGCGCGCCTTGCGCCGGCCGCTCAGCGGTCGCACCATCCTCAGCTTTCACAACACCTGGGCCAGACACATTGCCACCCCATCGCCGGCCGAACTGGGGGCGCGCATTGTCGGCCGAACGATTCAAGCCCTCGACCGACGCGCCAAATACATCGTCATCACCCTCGACGGCGGCGAAACGCTCATCATCCACCTCAAGATGACCGGTCACCTCTCCGTGGTCGACCCGGCCGAACCGTGGGACAAACACACCCACACCTGGTTCGAGCTCGACGACGGTCGCCAGTTACGCTTTCATGACCCGCGTAAATTCGGCAAAGTGTATCTGGTGACCGATTCCGAAAGCATTTTAGGGCGGTTGGGGCCAGAGCCATTGACAGCTACCTTCACCCCGGCCGTCTTACAAACCCAGCTGAGTCGTTCGCGACGCGCCCTGAAAACCTGCCTGCTTGACCAAACCGTGCTGGCTGGCGTGGGCAATATCTACGCTGACGAGGCGCTCTTTGTCGCCGGGTTGCACCCCAGCCGGCGCAGCGACAGCCTGACGGAAGTGGAGGTCGCCCACCTGCACCACGCCCTGCGCCAGGTATTGGAGCTGGGGATCGCCCGTGAAGGGGCCAGCATTGACAGCTATGTCAAACCGGATGGCAGCAAGGGGGAGATGCAAGATGCGGTGAAGGTTTTCCGGCGCACCGACGCTCCCTGTTACACCTGTGGCACTCCCATTATGCGCATGGTTGTAGGGCAACGCAGCACCCATTTCTGCCCCACCTGCCAACCGGCTCTCGAAGCGCCGCCGCCCGCTGTATGATGGTTGTCAAGATGACAGGGTGGCGTTACCCAGAACAAGCAGTTTATGGTAAAGTTGGGGGGGTGCGCAATGAATTGCCGGCCGGCGGCCGGCCGCACCAGGGCCCGCTTTGCCCGTTCACCTTTAACATCTCTGCTCACCAGTCGCGCCGGGCCTTATGCAGGTGGCTAATCCGGCCGGCGACCGTGGCAGTTGGAATCTAACTTACTTGAAGGGAGCAACCCGGAATGAAGAATGCAGCCGATGTTGTGATTATAGGGGCTGGCCCGGCCGGTCTGGCGGCCGCTCTGGCTTTGGGCAACAATGCCCTGGTGCTGGAACGTCAGCACGATATAGGTGGTCTCAGCCAGAGCATTGAAATAGACGGAGCCGTTTTCGACCTGGGCGGTCACTCATTTCATACCCCTCACGAACACGTGCGCGATCTTGTTTTTGGGGCCGTTGAGATGTATGAACAGACCCGCGATGCACGTTGCTTCAGCTACGGCTCCATGATCCCCTACCCGTTCCAGAAAAGTTTCCGCCAGATCGATAACCCAGAGGTGGTGGCGGAATGTATTGCCGGCCTGGAAGAAGCCGATGGCGGAGCCAACTCCGCCAACTTCGATGAATTCATCCTGCGCCGCTTTGGGGCCGGCATCGCCAAACACTTCATGTACCCCTACAACCGCAAACTGTGGGCGCGCGACCTGCGCCTGTTGGTGGCCGACTGGGTAGGTGAACGGGTCGCCGCGCCGGAGGGGATTAAAGAAAAGTTTGATGTCAGCGGTGGGCAACGTCGGCCATTGCAGGCCGGCACCACGGTGGCGTATCCCGCCCGGGGCGGCTTTGGTGAAATTTTCGTTGCCTTGGGGCGGCGTGTGCCCAACATTCAGTTTGGGGCGCATGTAACTCGCGTCGACCCACACAAGCGAGTCGTTTACACCAACGACGGGCGCGAGTATCAGTGGCAACATCTCATCTCCACCATGCCCATCAACGAATTTCTGAAGCGACTGGACTATGTGCCGGCCGAAATTGAAGCCGCCGTCGCTCGTCTCGATTACCTGTCGCTCAAACTGGTGCTGGTGGTCGTTGGGCATCCTGTCGATACGGAAATTCAGCGCATCTACAGCGCGGACGAACACATTGCCGCCCACAAGACGGCCATGAACCACAACTCCAGCGACTATCTGCGTCAGAAGCCCCATCACGGCATCATGGCGGAGATCTCCTACTCCCCTTACAAAAAGATGTACCGTGAGGACACCGAAGCGTGGGTGGTGGACAATCTGTTGGAAATGGGCATCATTCGTGACCGCAGTGAGGTGTTGCAGACACGTCTAATCGACGCGAAGTACGCCTACCCCGTCCCCACCATTGACCGCAACGACATCGTGCGTCAGGTCAAAGATTGGCTCCAGGAGTACAACATCTACACTGTGGGGCGTTTTGGCGAATGGGCCTACATCAACTCCGATGAAGCGCTCCACCGGGGCATGGTGTTGGGGCATCAGCTGCACGGCATTCAGATGCCGACCAATGCTTAATGCCTGACCATTGAGCCTGTGACGAGGTTATCCATGAGCGCCGACCAAACAGCGCCCCAGAAATTGACCATTTCCCATTTTGTCATGGCGCTGCTGGCCTGCACCATCCTGGTGCCGCGGCTGGCTAATCCCCGTTTTTCGGCCTCTGTGCTCAACCCGGATGACATCATTCCCCTGGTGGCGGCCGGCGTCGGGGCGCTGGTTGTGCTGCGCACCGCTCAACTACCGCGCACCGCTGCTATTCCCCTGCTGATTGTCTGGAGCCTGATGGGCTTCCTGACCGCACTGCAAGGCGCTGATACACTGGCCCATTTCGGGCGCTCGGTGGCTAAAGGGTTGCTGCGCCCGATCAACATGCTGCTGATCATTGTCTTCGTTCACAACTGGACGCTGGGACACCCTGATCGGCTCTGGTTTGCTGTGCGTTGGGTGGTGCGAGCCGGTACGCTCATCGGCCTGATGGCGGTGGTCGTCTACACAGTGGCTCTGCTCACCGGCCAGGTGCTGCCGGGCATCGATCAGCTGGCGCGCGATAACGCTGCGGCGCGTAGTGTGCCAGGGCGCTTTATCGGAACGGTGGACATTGCCAAT
Organism: Anaerolineae bacterium; assembly: GCA_034435495.1. Classification (GTDB taxonomy): domain Bacteria; phylum Chloroflexota; class Anaerolineae; order Promineifilales; family Promineifilaceae; genus DAOTXO01. The sequence continues at coordinate 40,277 of DAOTXO010000069.1, read as the reverse complement.
TTCGCCGGCGCTTTCTTCCTATTGCTGATTCCGGCCACCATGTCCGCCGCCATGATGGCCCAAACCCGGCGGGAACGCCTTTTCTACATCGCCAGCATTGGGATGCAGCTCTTTGGCCTGGTAGCCACCTTCACTCGCGCCAGTCTGATCTTTCTTATTCTGGCGGTGCTGGGGATGATCATTCTGTTGCGCTTGTGGCATTTGCTGCGCATGTTTATGATCGCCGGCGCCATCTTATTGGCTATCGTCTTCATTATCTTGCCCGAATACATCACCCGCTTCACGCAGGACGACACTGACCGCATGGTACTCTGGTCGGTGGGGGTCAAAGTGATGAGCGACCACCCCATATTGGGCGTAGGCCCTGGCAACTACATGACGACCATCACCAGCAATCCAGTGCGTTATCCGGCCCGCGCCAACCCACACAACATGTTCATCATGCTGGGCGCAGAGAATGGGGTGATCGTTATGCTGGTCGGGCTAGGTCTGGCGGTGTTCACCACCTGGGAAATGTTTCAGGCCTATCTACGATGTAGGGGCGCCAGGGAGCGGATTATGATTGTGGGCATGTTTGCCGGTGTCGTGGGCTTTTGGATGCAAAATGTCACCAACGACCTACTCATCCTGCCCAAGATCAGCACCTATTTCTGGCTTCACTACATTCTGACCCTGAACTTGTCTTACAGCCACCAATGGGTCGCTGTTCCTGAGCCACAACCAGAGACGCAATTGGCGACACTGTCTGCCTGACCGCTATGACCCGGTTGACAACACAGGCTACCCAATGGGAGGCGTCAGCTTGCCCCTCAAAGTAATTGTCATCACCAACTGTTACCCCAATCCGTTGCGTCCCTACTTTTGTATGTTTGTGCAGCGGCATGTCAATTTTCATCGCCAAAGTGGGCTGCAAGTCAATGTGGTCGCGCCGCGTGACAGTCGGCAGGGAAGCTTTTACAGCGCCTGGAAGTACATTTTGGTCTTCGTCCAGGTGTTGCGATTGATGTTCACCGCCCGCTTTGATGTGGTGCACGCCCATTACCCCTTTCCCTCCGGCCTGTTAGCGCTGATCCTGAGCCGGGCGCGCCGCAAACCGTTTGTGGTCACTTCGCACGGCGCTTTTGTGGATGACCTTCACAAATACCCCTGGCCGATTCGTCAGACGGTGCGCCTGGTGTTACGGCAGGCGGATGCCATCATTACCGTCGGCGAGGAGCACAAGCTCCATGTTCAGGCGGTAGCCGGCATTGCGCCCGACAAGCAGGTGTTGATCGACATGGGGGTAACCAATCCACACCCTATGTCACGCGCCGAGGCGCGCCGACGCCTGGGGCTGGCGGTCGGGGAACCGGTGGTGGTCTTCATTGGCAATCTGGCGCGGCGCAAGGGAGCGGACATCCTGCTCCAGGCTGTGGCCCAGTTACGCGACGAGGGCATGGCCTTTCAAACCTACATTGGTGGACAGGGAGAAGAGCGCGCACGCCTGGAAGAGCTGGCCCAAACCCTGGCCCTGGGGGAACGGGTGCGCTTTTTGGGTGGGGTACCTCATGATGATGTCTATATCTGGTTTGCCGCGGCCGATCTCTCAGTGGTTCCCTCGCGCACGGAGCCTTTTGGCCTGACTCCTCTAGAATCGATGTCTTGCAACACACCGGTGATTGCCTCGAACGTGGGCGGGTTGGCGCAAAATATCCGCCATGGGGAAAATGGGCTGCTCTTTCCGGTGGAAGATGTGGCCGCACTGGCGGCCAGCCTGCGCGAGCTGTTGACCCAGCCTGACCTGCGGGCCCGTCTGGCAGCGGCCGGCCAGCAAACAGCGGCCGCCTTCGATATGCGTCTCAAAGCCGATCAAGTTCGTCAGGTGTACGAATCTGTTGTGCACTAAAGTCTTCCCGCACCAAACTTAACAGGGAGAGCGAGTGAAAAGAAAAAACGTCCTCATCATTGTTGAAAACCTGCCCGTCCCCAACGACCGGCGCGTGTGGCTGGAATCCCTTGCCCTACGCGACGCCGGTTACAACGTGGCGGTCATCTCGATCAAAGGGCGCAATGCCACAGAAAGCCATGTTTTCCGCGACGGGGTACACATCTACCGCTACCCGACCCCATGGCCGGCCAACAATGCCTTGGGTTTTGTCATGGAGTTCGCTTACTGCTGGCTCATGACCTTTGGCCTCTCGGTGTATATCGCTTTCCGACATGGCATCGACATCATCCACGCTTGCAACCCGCCGGAGACATTCTGGTTGATCGGATGGCTCTACAAGCTTTTGGGCAAGAAATTTCTGTTCGACCATCACGACCTCTCGCCGGAGATGTATTACTCTCGCTTTCGGCGCACCGGCCTGACTTATAAACTGCTGGTGTTGTTGGAACGCCTGACCTACAAAACAGCCGATGTTGTTGTGACATTAAATGAAACATACCGTCGGGTGGCCGTCGAGCGGGCTGGCTACCCCCACGACAAGATTTACATCGCTTGCAGCGGGCCCGACCACCATCGGCTGCAACCGGTTCCACCCGATGAGAGCCTGAAACAGGGCCGACGCTACATGGTCAGCTATCTGGGCGTGCTCAATCCCCAAGATGGGGTGGACACTTTCGTGCGCGTGGCAGATCACATTGTCCACACGCTGGGGCGTCAAGATATTTTGTTTGTCATCATGGGGTCGGGTGACTCCGATGAGATGTTGCGCGACCTGACACGCGAGCTCCAGGTGGAGGAAGATATCCATTTCACCGGCTGGGTGCAGGCTGATACCATGCGTCAGTACCTCTCCACCTCTGATGTCTGCGTCGATACCATGCCTAAGAATGGTTACAGCGACGCAGTGACCCAGAACAAAGTTCTGGAATACATGTCCATGGCTCGCCCCATTGCCGTTTTCGACCTGGTGGAGACGCGAGTGGCGGCGCAAGATGCGGCCGTCTACGCCCGGCCGGACGATGTGGCGGATCTATCTGCCAAGATTGTTGAGCTTTTGGCCGATGAACCACGCCGGCAGGCCATGGGGGCGATTGGACGGAAACGGGTGGAAACGCTGTACGCCTGGGAGTTCCAAAAACAGGGGTTGTTGGCGGCTTACGGCACGCTTCAACAGTAAAAGAGTCAAAGGATAAGAGGGGCGGTTGAGCAACCGCCCCTGTTCGATAACGTCGGTGAAAAACCGGCGCTACACTTCGCTGATGGGGTAATTCAGAGCGCGCAGTTTGTCCCCTAATCGATCTTCAACATAGCGCCGGGTGTCAGCATCCAGGTCGCGCTGCCATTTGCCAATCGATTTTTCATTGATGGGATTGCGCAAGTTGCTGTGATGCGCCAGTTTGGTATCTCCCAATGCTTCTGTGGTGCGCCAAAAATCCATCATCTCAGGGCGAAAATCCACCCCCAGAAAGTGACACACCGTCTGGGTGGTGGTCGCTGGGGCGCGCACCAGATTTTCGTAGGTGATTTCCAGATAGCGCGTCGGCCCCAGCCGTGCCCCAAATGCCTGGGCTGTTTCCACACTGCGCAGCCAGCGCCGACACGCTTCTTCAACATCGGTGTACAAGCCGGCCGCCAGATAGGAGGAAACAGCATCCCGTCCGTCGCGCAACATGTGAATGTATTGCGCCTGGGGAAAGACCTGATCGATCAGGCGCACCTGAAAAGTGTTGGCTGGTGTTTTATCGCCCCAACGCGTGGCCCCCGAAAACTTAGCCTGGGCGTAGTAGCCATAGAGACCATCCAACAAACAGGCCAGATTGCGTTTTTCGGCCGGCAAGGCCAGGGCGGTGGCGTAAAAGGGTTGAATATCGATCTCCCAGGTAGGGAACTGTTCAAAGCTCTCAAACTCCGTGATCACCAACCGCGCCAATAACTCCCAGGGCAAAAAGCTGTAGAAGCGATAGTGGCGAATCGCCCGCCCCAAGACATAGGACTCCGGCGGTATAGCCAGCATGGGATGAGCCGTTAGAATGGCGCGCAGCAGGGTGTTGCCAGAACGCCCCGACCCAATAATAAAGAAGGGGGTGCAACTGAGGGTCTCCGGCCGGCCGCGCAGTGGAGCGCGCCGGAGCAAGCCTTTACCTATCAGGGCCAGGTTATAAAGGTGGTGAAAAAAAATGGGAACCGGTCGCGGCCCAAACTGTTGCTTGAGCCGCGCCGCCAGAGAGCCTTTTTTCAGCGTATCGAGCATGTCAGGGTAGGAGAAAAGTCGGGTCAGACCCACCGAGAGGGCGTTAGCGTCGTTTGGAAGCGGTCGATGTCCGCGCTGCGGCCGGTTTGCCGTTGTCGGCAGCCCCCGGCCGGCCGTGACACACCTTGTACTTCTTGCCACTGCCGCAGGGACAGGGATCATTACGGCCCACTTTAGGAATAGCGCGGCGCGTCTCCACCCCCCGCCCGCTGGCGCGTTCCACCATGGTGTAGCCGCCCTGGCTCAGCTGCAGTTGCGCTGCCGCCTGGGTCTCTTGTTGTTGGGTGAAAACTTGATGCCTCTCCAAAGCCACAAAGAAACGGTTGGCAATATCTTCGTCGATGTTGCGGCGCATATCCTGGAACATAGCGTAAGAGCGCCGCTTATATTCCACTTTGGGGTCGCGTTGGGCCACGGCACTCAGCCCCACCTCGCGCCGCAGGTCATCCATGGCAGTCAGGTAATCGCGCCACTCGCGGTCGATGGCGCTCAACAACAACAGGCGTTGGAAGTTGCGATACTCCGTTTCGCCAATTTGCTGGCGTCGCGCCTCCGCCTGACGGCTGACATAGCTTTGCAAAGCTTCTACCAGGTCGTGGCTGGAAAGCGCCTCCAGGCTGTCCACCAAGAGCTGGCGTAAGCTGTTCTCAATTTGGCGGCGGAAGCGCACCTGGTAGCTGTTCAGCTCATCCAGCGACGCCCGTTCCACCGGATAGCGCAAAAAGGCTTCATTGATGGCCGGCAAGGTGGTCTTGTCCCAGATACGTGTCCGGTCGGCCGGGTCAACGTGATCGGCCAGAAAATCCTGGTAGAGCTGTTGCACTTGCCCGACAAAGGCCAGACGCAACTGTTCCCGCACCTGGACCCGGTCACCGCGACGAGATGTAACATGCCCCACCACATTGGGGGGAGTGGGCATGATGGGCAGGAAACGCCCCATAGCGCGAAGGAGCTGGTACAGATTCTCTCCCTCGGCCAGGTTGTGCTCAGCCAATTTCACCAGCCGGCTTTTTATACGGTCTGGGCTGAGCCCGGCCAGCTCTTCCCGTTGGTCGCGGGCGGCCGGTAGCAGAGGCGCTAACCGCGTCAGCAATCCACGGAGATTGATCTCGTCGGTGGCTTCGGCGCTATGTTCAGCGACAGCGCGGTCGATTTCCTGGCGCACGTACCCAACATAGTTATCCAGGTAGTTGTGCGCCAGCTCTTCGATGGCTGTCGTCAAAGCCGCCATAACTTTGGCGTCGAGGTCGACATCGTCGCTTAACAAAATTTCACGCCGCTCAGCATAAATGGCGGCGCGCTGTCTGTTCATGACATCGTCATATTCGACCAGACTTTTGCGGGCGTCGAAGTTGTATCCTTCGAGGCGCTCCTGGGAACTCTCGATCAGACGATCCAGAACAGTGTTCTCGATAGGTATATCTTCGGGGAAGCTAAAGCGGTTCATCAGGTTGTTCAACCGCTCGCCGCCGAAGCGCAGCAAGAGATCATCTTCCAATGAGAGGAAAAAGCGGGAAGAGCCAGGGTCGCCCTGACGGGCGGCGCGACCCCGCAGCTGGTTGTCGATGCGGCGTGACTCATGTCGTTCCGAACCGATGACATGCAAACCGCCCAACTCCCAAATCGCCCGGCGTTCCTCGGTCGCCTGACGCTGAATCGTTTGCACCCGCTCCACGATGCCGGGCGAAAGGGCAGGCACCGTTTTCGCCAGACGCTGCGCCTCGTCCAGGTCGCCGGCCAGGGTGGCCCGCACCAGGGCCGCACGTCCATTGTAAAGGCGCTCGAAAACCAACTCCGTCAGGAAGTTGGCGACGTGCATCTCGTGCTGGCGGGCCAGCTCGTAGCGCAGATGAAGATCGATCAGGCGAGCCGCTTCTTCGGCAGCCACGGTGTCCCGGCCCAGGGATTTCAAATAGTCACGCGCCTGGGGTAGATTTCCCTGACGCACCAACTGCAACAGTTGCAAGGCCTGGTTGTAGTCGAATTGGTGGGCGCTTTGTAAATGGCGCGCCAGGTAACCCACCAGCTGCACCTTGTCGATCTCCGCCTGGGCGGCCTCCAGTTCGTTCCTCTGTTCCAACAAGGCATTGACCAGGTCCGGGCTAAGTTTGCGATGGCGCTGAGCCAGGTCGCGAGCGGCCGCTTCCCCTTCGGTTAGCAGGGTTCTGGCCAGTTGCCCCAGTAAGGGGCGATCAAAGAGCTCCTCTTCCAGCGCTTCGGCCGCCAGGCCTTCTGGGTTCCCTCCTAACAAAATGTCTGTACCACGGCCAGCCATGTTGGTGGAGATGGTGACAGCGCCGCGCCGGCCGGCCTGGGCCACCACCAGCGCTTCCGATTGGTGCATCTTGGCATTCAGCACATTGTGGCGAATACGTTCCCGCTTGAGCATCTGGCTGATCGTTTCAGAGTGCTCCACCGAGGTGGTGCCCACCAGGATGGGTCGCCCCGTGTTATGAACGCGCTTGATCTCCTCAACGATAGCCCGATCCTTGACCGCCAGATTGGCGTAAACCTGATCTTTGTAATCGGTGCGCTTGAAAAAGACAGGGGTGTCCTGACCCGGCTTAATATAGTAAACCTTTTCGGCGTTATCTTCGCGCTCGCGCCGTTCCTGTAACCCCATCTGCCCTGTCTCAAAGATGTATTGGACATTGGTGGGTAAAGGAAAGACACCCAACTCGTAAATCTTGTCGAACTCCTCCGCATCCGTCATGGCCGTACCCGTCATGCCGGCCAGCTTTTCATACATGCGAAAGTAGTTCTGGAGAGTGATGGTGGCCACTGTGGCCGTCTCGCGCTTGACATCCACTCCTTCTTTGGCCTCAATGGCTTCATGCAGACCGTCGGAGTAGCGCCGGCCGGGCATGGGTCGGCCGGTGAAGTCATCCACAATGATTACCTGACCATCATCCACAATGTAATGTTGATCGCGGTGGAACATATACTGGGCGCGAATAGCGTTATCCAGATAGTAAGTCAGGCGGGAGAAACGCAGATCATACAGGCTATCACCTGCTTCGGGATCGATTTCCGGAATGCGCCGTTCAATCTCTGCAATGCCCATCTCTGTCAAGGTGATGGAACGGCTCTTGTGGTCGATGTTAAAGTGACCGTTAGGTTCCGTGTCCTCATCGGCCGTGTTTTCTCGCAAACCGCGCACATAACCGGCAAAGCGGACATAATCACTGCCCGAGCGGTCGGCCGGCCCTGAAATAATCAAGGGGGTACGCGCCTCATCGATCAAAATGTTGTCCACTTCGTCGATGATGGCGAAGTGCAAATCGCGCTGCATCAACTGCTGACGGCTTTGCGCCATGTTGTCACGCAGGTAGTCGAAGCCATATTCGCTGCTGATGCCATAGGTAATGTCGGCGGCGTAAGCTTCCTGGCGGGTGCAGGGTCGCCAATGCACCAGCCGCTCATCTTCCAACTCTGCGCCGGGGTTGACGTAGTCCGGGTCGTAGAGAGCAGAAAAATTCTGTGGGCCAATGCACCCCACGCTCAAACCCAAAGCATGGTAGATTTTGCCCATCCAGCCGCCGTCACGCCGGGCCAGATAGTCATTGACGGTGACCAGATGCGCGCCGCGGCCGGTCAGGGCGTTCAAATAGAGAGGCAGCGTCGCCACCAGCGTCTTGCCCTCTCCGGTGCGCATTTCCACCACATTGCCCTGGTGCAACAAAATGCCGCCCATGATCTGGACATCGAAATGGCGCATCCCTGTGGTGCGACGCGACGCTTCGCGCACCAGAGCAAAGGCCTGGGATAGGATGTCATCTAACGCGGCCCCGTTGGCCACGTCATCTCTGAGGGCCAACGACTGTTCGCGTAGGGCGTCGTGGGAAAGGGGTTGCAAGGCGGCTTCCAATGCGGCCACTGCATCCACGGTGACCTTCAACTCTTTCAAGACTTTCTGATTGGGGTCACCCAATATGAGCTTAACAATTTTCTTGAACATAGGTTTATCTCAATCTATCCGACGGCCGATGGCCGCTACGTTCACGCAATCTATCATTGTACCGGCCAATCGTTAGATAAACATGAACAGCGCCTTATCCGGTGCGCCGGCCGCCAGTCGGGGCCCAGGCCAGGGCAACCTTACTCGTTGAACAATTCGCCAACGCTGCGCCCCTCATGCGACCGCAAAATAACCTCGCCCAATAAAGAGGAGACGGAAAGAATCGTGGCATTGGGCAAGGTCTTGTCGGGAGGGATGGGCAGGGTATCTGTGGTGATGATCTCCTCGATGGGTAGATGGCGCAGGCGTTCGGTGGCCGGGTCAGACAAGACGGGATGGGTGAAGACAACATAGACACGATTGGCGCCATGGCGTTTGACCGTTTCCACCGCTTCCTTCATAGAGCCGGCCGTGTCGCACAGATCATCCACGATGAAGACATCCTTGTCCCTCACTTCTCCAATCAAGGTCAGGGCCTGGCGTTTGATGGCATTGCCCACGCGCCGCTTCTCCACAAACGCCAGAGGCAGGTCTAAGGCGGCAGCGTAATTACGCCCTTTCTTGGCATACCCCAGATCAGGCGTTACTACCACAGCACGGGAGAGGTCTTTCTGCTTCAGGTAGTTCACCATAATGTGAAAGCTGGTCAAACTGTCACCAGGGATTTTATAGAAGCCCTGGATTTGATCGGCGTGCAGGTCGATGGTCATCCAACGGTCAGCCCCGGCCACTTCGATCATGTCAGCCAGCAGCCGGGCCGAAATGGGCACTCGGGGCTGATCCTTTTTGTCACTCTGAGAGTACGCCAGATAGGGAACGACAACGGTAATACGGCCGGCCGAATCCCGCTTGCAACAATCAATGGCAATCAACATCTCCATGATGTTGCGGTGCACCGGCCGGGCATGGCTTTGGATGATGTACACATCCTGACCGCGCACACTTCCCTTGAGCTTGACAAAGATATTCTCGTTGGGGAAATCGGTGATCTCCCAGGGCGAAAGCGGGATTTCGAGATACCCGGCAATTCGTTGGGCCAGATCGGCACAACCTGAGCCGGCAAACAGCTTGATATCCCCATACCCTGTATGCGTTGACATGTTATCTACCCTCCAACAGATAGTTGTCCAGACACCAGAGCAATAGCGATCAGGAAAACACATCGGCCGGCCCTATGGCATGGCAACCAATTGGGTGGAAAGCCGCTCAGCGGCCGCATAGGGGCTGAGTTCCCGCCGCGCCACCAGCGTTGCCAGGTTTTCACGTTCTGGACGAGGCACCACCTGTTCCAGGCGGTACAGCAGATGGGCCGATAGCAACTGGACTATCTCCTGTCGACTGCGATCCTTCTCTCGTTCAAACCATTCACCAGTGGCGTGTAAATGACGCCAATGCGCTTCCACGGCTTCCACCAGTTCTGGAATACCAGTGCCACTGATGGCTATCGTTTCCTGCAAAGGAGGATGCCAGTAACTCTCCGGCCGGTCGGAACGGGCGCGCGTGCTGTGACCCAGGCGCAGCATAGCTTGCAGCGCTTTGGCGGCCGCATCCTTGCCGGGATGATCCGCTTTGTTCAGCACGATGATATCGGCTATCTCCAAAATGCCGGCCTTAATGGTCTGGATGTCGTCTCCCATACCTGGCGCTTCGATCACCAACGTGGTGTGGGCCATACTGGCAATATCCACCTCCGCCTGCCCCGCCCCCACCGTTTCCACCAGGATAACGCTAAAACGGGCCGCATCCAAAATCTTGATGGCCGCAGCTGTAGCGCGTGAAAGGCCCCCCAGGTTGCCGCGCGACGCCATGCTGCGAATGAAAATACCCTTGTCGCCCGATAAGTCGCGCATCCGCACCCGGTCGCCTAATACCGCCCCACCGGTGAAGGGGCTGGTGGGGTCAACGGCAATGATGCCTACCTCGCGGTCGCGCCGCCGGAAAGCTTTGGCTAACTCATTGACCAGACTGCTCTTACCGGAGCCGGGGGAACCGGTCACGCCAATAATGTGCGCCTGGCCAGTGTGGGGGTACAGAGCATTGACGATGGCCTGAGCGCCATCTTGCATCAACCCGATATCCAGACTCCGCTCTACAGCTGTTATGAGGCGGGCAATGGCGCGACGATTCCCTCCCAGCGCTTGCTCAATAACATCATTCACCCAGCACCACCTGGCGAATTGTCTGGATGATTGCGTCTGTGCTTGTGCCTGGGCCAAAAACCTCGCGCACGCCCAACGCCTTCATGGTAGGTACATCGTCGTTGGGAATGATGCCGCCCAGGAAAACGGGCACATCTTGTAGATCGTTCTCCTGCATCAGCTCCATAATGCGTGGCACCAGGGCGGTGTGCGCCCCGGATAAAATGCTCAAACCAACGGCATCCACATCTTCCTGTAGGGCTGCCTCCGCCACCATCTCCGGCGTCTGGCGCAAACCGGTGTAGATCACTTCCATGCCAGCGTCGCGCAAGGCCCGCGCAATGACTTTGGCTCCCCGATCATGCCCATCCAAACCAGGCTTGGCAATTAAGATGCGTATCTTCCGCTCTTCCATGCTTGCTCCTGAGTGTGCTACTATCCATAAATGTGCGGCAACACAACAGGCGCCCAAGCAACAACCCGGCGCGGCTGGGTCGCCGCCAACCCATATCTTGGCTGCTCGCCACGCTTAAGATTATAGCGGCAGGCAGGTCTTTTTACGAATGATGGACACGAGGCGAGGTGCACGATGCCACGATGGCTGAGCGTGGGGCTTAAAGTTGGGGTGACGGTCGGCGGGTTGGCGTATGTCTTAAGTTCCCTTTCCCTGCCCGACCTGGCGTTGGCGTTGCAACAGGCGTCCTGGCGCTGGCTGAGCCTGGCGGCCGGCCTGATGGTCGCCAGCCTGGCGTTGCGCGCCTATCGCTGGTATGTCTTGTTGCGCGGTCTGGGGGTCGCGCCCCGCTTTGGGCGTCTGGTGCGACTTTATTTCGTGGGCAATTTTTTCAACAGCTTTTTGCCCAGCGGTTTTGGTGGGGATGTGGTGCGGGCGGTGGAAGCTACCCGCGACATGCCGGCCCAAATTGCCGCCGGCGCGGTTATTGTTGATCGGCTGACCGGTTTGTTGATGCTCTTTGTCATGGCGCTGGCGATGTTGCCCTGGCGGCCGGCCGATTTTCCCGATGGTTGGTTGCGCCTGATTGTGCTCATCTGTCTGGTCGGTCTGGCTGGTGGAGCGTGGTTGTTGGAAGGGCGGCAAATGCAACGGGGCGGTGAGTGGTTGGCGCGTTGGCCCCGGTTGGCTGGCTTGTTCCAGCAGGCTATTCGGCCGGCGCTCCAGGCTGTGCAAGGGTGTGGCCGGCCGGCGTTGGGTCAGGCGCTGGCGGTCTCGCTGGTTTTCAACCTCATGTTGGTGGCCTGGTGGCTGGCGGCCGGCCGGGCTCTGGGACACAGCGTACCTTACACTTACTTCCTGCTGGCCGTACCCCTTCTGTCCATCGCGTTGCTGGTTCCCTCCATCAGCGGGTTGGGCGTCAGCGAGCTATTGGCTCCGGCCCTTTTCGCCGGGGCCGGTCTGTCGCCCGAAAGCGCTGTGGCGATGTCGCTGCTCGTTTTCCTCTTGCTCCGGCTGACTAGTCTGTTGGGCGCTCCGGTGTACATCCTCGACCTCTGGCAGCGATAAGGATGATGGCGCGCCGGGAGATTAAAAGAAGTTAAAATAAGAACAATATATCTACAATAGATTGACAAATAATAGATGATTCTGTATCATCTTGTCTAAGGGTCGGTCAATTTGCCCTTTTGCGCCTGCGGCCCCACATCGCTCCCTCATTCCTTCGGCGGCGCAGGGCGAGCCTCCGGTGGCCGACCCTCCCTTCACCCTGTTGTCGGGCAGGCCGTCACAGCGCCCGCATTGGGGGTTCAGGTTGCTCGCGTCTCCTCCCCCTGACACAAATGGCAACACCGCCCCAGCCAGGCTGGCCCAATGACCAATCTGGTCTTAGGGCGTCGGCTCATTCATAGCAAAATCTCCTTTCTCTACCCTGGACGCCGACATCCGTGTTACAATGTCCGCCTGATGAGCGTGACGGTTGAGGATGTCATCTACCTGGATATGCCCGATAGCATGGTGGCGCATGGCGTAGGAACGGCGCTGCACCTGACCACGCGCCTGACGGATCGCGCCGACCTGCACGCGCGAGACTTTCTGGAACGGTTCCTGGACATCTTATTGGGGGAACTGGCCGAGACGATGGTTCTGAGTTGGTTGTTGGCGATGGGCAAAACGGCGCAGTCGGCGGTGGATAAATCGACCGCCACACCGGACTTGGGCCATGACCTGTGGTTGACCAGCCGCGACGGCCGGCCGGTGACCTGTTCTGTCAAATCTTCCCTGTCGGCGCTTAAAGGCCTGGAGGATATCCTGACCGATTTCACTCTGGCGACACGCCCAGATGAAGTGCGGGATGTCAATGTGCAAGTTTATTTCTGGCTGGATGTTTTCGGCCGGCTCTCGCCCGACCGCAGCCGGGTGACGCTGCCCAGCCTGCGCTACGCCGCAATTGTGGGCTGGGCGGCGCGGCGTGACCTGGAACCGGCCGAGTTCGTCCCCTACACCACCGAACGCCGGCCGGCCCCCACTCTACGCCTGTGCGATATACGCCCGCCGGCCGAACTGCTGACCTATCTGACGTGAACTCCTCTCTCCTTGTGTCCCCGCCAACCGACGTTTCCTTTCCGCCGCCCAAAGGCCGTTCCTTCATGCAGTGGGAAGGCAAATCCATCCCTCAGCTGTCCGAATCCGTTTCCGCCCGTCTGATTGAGCGCTATCAAGCGCCCCACGCCTTGCTCGAAGAAGAACCGAATCATCTCTTTCTGGGTGACAACCTGGCCAGCCTGACCCATTTGCTGCGGCAGGGTTACCAGGGAACGATCAAACTGGTCTATATCGATCCTCCCTTCGACTCCGGCGCGGCCTACACGCGGCGGGTCCATTTGCGTGGCCCGCAGCACAAACACCTCAGCCTGGGGCAGGAACCTACCTATCACGATGTGTGGACAACAGATGGTTATCTGCAGTTTATATACGAACGCCTGATCCTGTTGCGCGCTTTACTGCACGCTGAAGGGGTGTTGTACATGCACTGCAACAGCGCCCGCACCCATCATCTACGGCTGTTGCTGGATGAAGTTTTCGGGCCGGAGAACTTTCGCAACACCCTGACGGTACGGCGTGTCAAGAAAAACATCCGCGAACGCACGCGGGTGCGCAGCCTGAATGAAGCGACGGACTGTATCCACGTCTACGCCCGCAGCGAAGCCCACCGCTTTTTACCCCCCCACAAACCGCACATTCGGCCGGAGCGCTGGCACGCTTTTGACGCCCCCAGCTTGCGTCCCAATCTGAGCTACACCTTATTTGGTCATCACCCCCCACCCGGCCGGCACTGGCTGCGCACGGTGGCCGAAGCGGAAAAAATGATGGCGCGCGGCGACCTGCGTCCTAACCCACGCACCGGCCGGCCGGAATATCGCATCCCCGCCAGCCGTGAAATCTTACACGATTCCTTGTGGGACGACCTGACCGCCTATGCCTTCTCGACCAGCTTCCCCACTGAAAAGAAAGAGGATCTGCTGACCCGCATCCTGGAAATGTCCACTGCCCCAGGCGATTGGGTGCTGGATGGCTTCCTAGGTAGCGGCACGACCGCCGTAGCAGCACAAAGGCTGGGGCGGCGCTGGATAGGGTGCGACAACTCCCTAGTTGCCATGCACACCACCATCCGCCGCATCTACCCCCTGCTCATTCGCCCCCGTGGAGGAAGACACCTGACCGTCTGGCAAATGGCGTCTCGTCCCACAAACGCCGCTGAGAGGGCCGATAATGCGCCCCCTTCCGCAGGTCAATTGCAACTGATAGGGCAAGAAGAGAATGTTATCCTGGAGGTGGCCCATTTCGCCAGCCCGGCGGTGCAGGCGCGCCTGCACGAACAAGGGCTCGACGCCCCAGAATGGCGCGCCCAGGTGGATGCCATTCTGGTCGACCCGGCCTACGATGGGCAATGTTTCCAGGTAAGGTTGGCGGATTTCCCACGACGCGCTGCCGACTATGTGCAAGGGCGCTATGCGCTGCCGATGCGCGCCATCGGCCCCACGCTGGCGGTCAAGGTGATTGATGTCTTGGGACATGAACACCTCTTAACCACCCAAACTCGTTAGTGAGCGCCCCAAAATAAGTTTGTTACCCCGGCCCTACCTGCCTACCAGCTGGTGCAGGCCAGCCTCATCCAAAATGGGAACGCCCAGCTGCTGGGCTTTGGTCAGCTTGCTGCCGGCCGCTTCACCGGCCAGAAGATAGCTGGTGTTCTTGCTCACCGAGCCTGTCACTTTGCCCCCAGCCTGTTCGATCAACGCCTGAGCCTCGTCCCGCTTGAGAGTGGGCAATGTCCCGGTGATGACAAAGGTGAGACCGGCCAGGGGACGCGCTTCCCCTTGAGCCCGCTCCGTTGTCGTCGCTAGGGTCAAGCCCGCCCGTTGTAACTTCGTCATCAGGGCTTGGTTTTCTGGTTGCTCAAACCAGGTGACCACCGAACGGGCAATTTGCGGCCCAACCCCCTCCACAGCCTGCAACGTCTCCAATGAAGCCTGACCCAGGCGCTCCAATGAGCCAAAGGCCTGCAACAACAAACGGGCCACGACGCTGCCCACATACCGAATGCCTAAACCTGTCAGCACGCGGTCGGCCGGCTGGGCTTTGCTGGCTTCAATGCCGGCCAGCAAGTTATCCACCTTCTTATCTTTGAAACCCTCCAGGGCCAGCAAATCTTCGCGGCGCAAAAAGTAAATGTCCGCCACGTCGCGGATCAACCCCTGTCGAACCAGCAATTCGCCGGTCTGAAAACCGAAACTCTGAATGTCCATCGCGCTGCGGCTGACAAAATATTCCACCCGTCGCACCACCTGCGCCGGGCAGGCGGGGTTGTCACAGTAATAATAAACTTCGTCCGGCAACCGCACGGCCGGGGCTGCACACGCTGGACACCGCTCCGGCGGCGTGATGGGGCGCTCTGCGCCGGTGCGCGCCTCCACCACCGGGCCAATCACGTAGGGGATGACTTCGCCAGCCCGCTTGACCAACACCAGGTCGCCGAGGCGAATATCTTTGCGGGCAATCTCGTCATAGTTGTGCAAGGTGGCGTTGCGCACCGTCACCCCCCCAATTTCCACCGGCTCCAGCACAGCGTTGGGGGCTAGAATCCCAGTGCGCCCCACATTGACCTGTACCTCCAACAGGCGGGTTGTCTTCTCCTGGGCGGGGAATTTCATGGCAATGGCGCCACGGGGATCTTTGCCGACATATCCCAGACTGTCTGCCAGGGGACGGTTGTTGATCTTGACAACAATGCCATCTACCTCGTAAGGAATCTCATTGCGCTTTGTTTCCCAGGCAGCGTAGGCAGCAGCTACCGCCTCCAAATTGGGGCAGTAGGTCGTTTCAGCAGCGACAGGAAAGCCCAGAGAACGCAAATAAGCCAGCCTTTCGCTCTGCAATAGCAAATCCACCCCTTCAGCGACCACAATATCGTAGCAAAAAAGCGTCAGGGGACGCGCCGCTGTGATGCTGGGGTCTAGCTGGCGGAGCGAGCCGGCCGCGGCGTTGCGCGGGTTCATGTACATCGGTTCGCCAGCCGCCAGGCGGGCCTGATTGAAAGCTTCGAACTTGTCCAGCGGGAAAAAGGCCTCGCCGCGCACCACCAGATAAACGGGCGGGGCTAAAGGGCTGTTGGGGTCAATGGGGATGCGCTGGGGTACGGCCGGTAGGGTGCGCAAATTGCGCGTGATGTCTTCCCCCACTTCGCCGTCGCCGCGCGTTGCGCCGCGCACCAGACGCCCATCTTCATACGTCAGCACAACGGTCAGGCCGTCAATTTTTGGCTCTACCATGTAATCCAACTGCGCATCGGGTGGCAGCAAGCGCCCAATCCGCGTCCGCCACGCTTCCAGGTCGGCCAGACTGAAGGCGTTGGCCAGGCTTAAAATGGGGGCGGGATGGGCGACCTTGTCAAAGCCTTCCATTGGCGGCGCGCCAGTGCGTTGGGTGGGGGAATCGGGTGTCACCAGTTCAGGATGCTCCGCCTCCAATGCTACCAGTTCACGGTACAGAGCATCGTAGGCAGCGTCACTGATGACCGGGGCGTCTAAGACATGATAGCGATATAGATGGTAATTTAGCTCATCACGCAACTGTTGCAGTCGTTCTTGAGTTGTTGGCATAGGGTGTAACCTGTGCTGAAAGATTAAGGGGTTGGCTCGCCGGCCGGAGCCAGGAAATCGGCCGCCACCCAACCTTCCGTGCCATCATCGAACCGGATTTGCCACCAGGTCAACCCATCTTTCGGTTGAGGCCCAGCGATGACCAACCCCAGACTCCCTTCCTCCGCTACGCGTAAACTGGCCTGGCTGGTGCCAGGGCCGCCGCGCACGATGACCCCAATACCACCGGTGTTAGCAACCGCAGCATAAAATCCCTGGGTGACTGTGGGCGGCGGCGTCGCTAGATCCGGCGTCGGGGACGGGGTCAGGGTGGGAATGGCGGTAGCCAGCGCCAGAAAGGGGGTTGGCGTAGGGGGCGTGGTGGGCGGGGCGGTCAACCGCACAATCGTAGGGACAGCGGCCGGCGGCGGTTCAGAAGCCAGAAAAGCGCGTAGAGCCTGCCAGACGAGGAAAAGAGCCGCCAGTGTAACCACCACCCCCAAGGTGAAACCAATCACAGCCGCCATATCCACGCCAGCGCTCTGCTCACGGCGCGGCCGGCCGGGGCGTAGCACAGGTTCAGATGGATCGGGTGGCGCTTGATAAGAAGCCATGCGCAAGATCTCCTAATTCGACAGGTTGGAGCGCCCTATGGTCGCCAGCAGCTGCTCCACCGGCCAGGTGTTGACCACCACAGGAGCAGTCACCCAGCCACGCTGGGCCATAGCTAAACCGTAGGGGAGCAACTCAAAATCGGCCGGCTGGTGCGCATCGGTGTTGATCGCCAGTCGGACGCCCAACTCCACTGCCCGTCGGGCCTGAACGTCGTTCAAGTCCAGCCGACGCGGGTTGCTGTTGATCTCCAGGATACACCCTCTGGCGGAAGCCGCTATGAAGATGGCGCTCATGTCCAGGTCAGCACCGGCGCGGTCGGGTAACAGCCGGCCGGTTGGATGCCCCAACATATCCACATGGGGATTGTCCAACGCTGCCAGCACGCGCCGCGTGGCCTGCTCTCGCGATTGGGAGAGACCAACATGCAAACTAGCGATGACAAAGTCTAGCTCCGCCAACACCTCATCTGGGTAATCGAGCGTCCCATCCGCCCGAATCTCCATCTCAGTTCCATGCAGGACGCGAAAATCAGGCCCCAGACGGGCATCAACAGCGCGTACCTCGGCTGCCTGTTCTCGCAAACGCTCAAGCGAAAGGCCATTGGCTACCCCCAGACTACGCGAGTGGTCGGTGATGACCAGGTAGCGTAACCCTTGCGCCTGCGCCGCCCGCGCCATCTCTTCGATGGAGGCCCGGCCATCCGACCAGGTAGTGTGAGCGTGCAGGTCTCCCTGGATGGCCGGGCGTTGGATGAGATCGGGCAGCCGGCCGGCCAGCGCCGCTTCAATTTCGCCCCGATCCTCTCGCAAGGTGGGCGGGATGTAGGGCAGACCCAACCGGGCATACACATCTTCTTCGGTCGGGCACAGGATTTCCGGCCCCCCATCCAGGGGGGTGAAGCTATACTCATTGAGGCTCAACCCCTTCTTAAGCGCCAGTTCACGCAGGCGTACATTGTGATCTTTGCTGCCGGTGAAGTATGACAACAGCGTGCCCCAGCGTTCAGTAGGCAAAATCCGCAAATCGACGCCCAGGCCGCTGTGCAGGGTGACGTGGGATTTTGTCTCCCCCTGGCCTGAGATGGACTCCACCAGGGGCATGTGGACGAAGTGCTCCATGATGACGCGAGCGCGGCCGGTCATGTCATCCACGGCCACCAACAGATCCACATCGCCTATGGTTTCCCGCATCCGGCGCACCGACCCGCCTACGGACGTTCGTGTCACCCCCGGCAGCATGGCTAACTCTGCCAGGATAGCCTGCGCCACCGGCCAGGCGTCCCCTAATGGAACGCGAGCATCGCCGTGACGCTGCAAAGCTGCCAGATTAGCCAGGATTTTCGCTTCTGAGCGCAGCCCCATCCCCGGCAAGTCACGCAATAACCCTTGTTGGGCGGCCGCTTGCATCTCTTCCAGGGTGGTGATGCCCAACCGGTCATAGAGCAACTTGACCTTTTTCGGCCCCAGACCCTCTACCCGCAACATCTCCACCAACGACGGGGGAATCTCCTGGCTCAGCCGGGTGTAAAAGGCAAGCTGGCCGGTGGTCAGCAGCTCCTCGATCTTAGCGGCCAGCGTTTTGCCAATGGCCGGCACATCGATCAACTCCCCGGCATCCGCCACTTCCTGCACGCTGCGCCCCAAGGCGCGCACACTTTCCGCCCCCTTTTTGTAGGCCAGCACCCGATGAATGGCATCGCCGCGAATAGCCAGCATATCACCAATTCGATCTAAAATATCAGCTATCTCACGATTGTTCATGCTATGCTCTCACCTTGTTTCGCTGCCTGGATTATACAGACCCCCCCCACAGCTACCAGGGGTTTTACTTAAAAGAATGCGACTTTCACGACCATTCTATACTTAAGGTTGACAAGGTGTGAAAAAACGTAGACAATGAAGGCGGACAAAACCCACCCCTTTCATTTTTGTGGAGGAGAACAGTATGAAGAAGCATACGCTACGTTGGATCATTTTAGGGCTGTTGATGGCTTTGATTCTGGCAGCGTGTACGCCGGCCGAACAGCCGGCCGAAGAACCGGCTGAAGAAGCCGGTGCGCCAGCCGAAGAAGCGGAGGACACCGCCCCTCCGGCGGAAGAAGAAGCCATGCCCGAATTTGTCGCTCTGCCCGCTCTGAGCGACCCGAATTGCGCCGGGGCCTTCAAGGAAATCGCCGCCCTGGATCGCTACACGGTACAATTCTCGCTGTGCAACCCTGACCCCGCCTTCCTGTCCAAGATCGCATTCTCATCCTTTGCGATCTACTCCCAGGAGTACATAGAGGCCACTGGCGGAACCGGCGCCATTCTGGAAGCGCCGATTGGCACTGGGCCCTACAAAGTGGAAGCGTGGAACCGCGGCGATAGCATCATCTTCACCCGCAACGATGACTATTGGGGTGAAAAAGCCATTGTGCCCACGCTGGTCTTCCGGTGGAACGCCGAAGCTTCGGCGCGCCTGGTGGAATTGCAGGCAGGTACAGTGGATGGCATCGACAATCCCAGCCCGGATGACTTCGAGACCATTCGCAACGACAGCAATTTGCAGCTGTTGGAACGGCCGGCCTTGAATATCTTCTATCTGGCCATGACCAACACCTTCACACCCTGGGACAATATCGATGTGCGCCGGGCAGTGGCCATGGGCATTGACCGCCAACGCATTGTAGACACCTTCTATCCCCCAGGATCGGAAGTCGCCTCGCACTTCACCCCCTGCGCTATTCCCAACGCCTGCACAGGCGACCCGTGGTACGAATTTGACGTTGAGGCCGCACGTGCCCTGTTGACCCAAGCTGGTCTGGCAGACGGTTTCGATACCAAGATTTACTATCGCGATGTTGTGCGCGGCTATCTGCCCGACCCCGGCCTAGTGGCCCAGGAAATTCAGGCCCAGCTGTTGGAAAACCTGAACATTCGGGCCGAAATTGAGGTCATGGAATCGGGCGCTTTCATCGCCGAATCCACGGCCGGTAATCTGGATGGCCTGTATCTGTTGGGCTGGGGGGCCGACTATCCTCACATCACCAACTTCCTGGACTTTCACTTCAGCGAGGCCAATCCTCAATTTGGGACGCCCTTCCCTGAGATCTATGAGTTGCTCAAGCAAGGAGCCCAGATTGCCAACCCCGCTGATGCAGAGGGTATCTACACGGATGCTAACAACGCTATTCGGGAATTCATTCCGATGGTTCCTATTGCCCATGGCGGCTCTGGCACAGCCTACGGCGCCAACGTCACCGGTGGCCAGGCCAGCCCCCTGAGCAACGAGCTTTTCTCAGTTGTGGATAACGGCAAGGACACCTTCGTCTGGATGCAAAACGCTGAGCCGATCAGCCTCTACTGCGCCGACGAAACAGATGGTGAATCCCTGCGTGCTTGCGAACAAGTGCAAGAATCCCTCTATGCCTACGAAGTGGGCGGCACAGCCACCATTCCGGCGTTGGCGACCTCCTGCGAACCCAATGCCGACCTGACGGTGTGGACCTGCGCTCTGCGCGAAGGGGTAACCTTCCACGATGGCAGCAGCTTTGACGCCAACGATGTCGTTGCCTCCTTCTCGACCGGTCTCGACTACACCAATCCTTACCACAAGGGCAACACCGGGGCCTATGAGTATTACTCCTATCTCTGGGGCTTGATCAACGCGCCAGAAGAGTAAAGGCAACCGATCCTGCTATGTAGGGGTATATTCGCTCGCCAGCAATGTATCCTTCCTCTCGTTGAAGCGGGATGGTTTCTCATGTGCAGATACCATCCCGCTTCGCCTATCCCGACCAGACCTCATGCCACATCTGCTGGAAGTCAAGAACCTGGTAACTCGCTTTCGCACCCGTGATGGGATCGTCTATGCCGTGAACGGCATCTCCTACCAGCTGGACAAAGGGGAATCTCTGGCTATTGTGGGGGAGAGCGGTTCCGGCAAATCGGTCAGCGTTTTATCGCTGATGGGGCTGATCCCTAATCCACCGGGGGAGGTGGTGGCTGGCGAAGTCATCTTTCAAGGGCAAGATTTGTTGAAGCTTTCACCGCGTGCCCTGCGCGACATTCGCGGCAAAGACATCACCATGATCTTTCAAGACCCCATGACGTCACTCAACCCGGTCTTGACGGTGGAACGGCAGTTAACAGAGGGGTTACGGCGGCATGAACAACTCTCACGAGAAGAGGCGCGCGAGCGCGCCGTGGAGATGTTGACGTTGGTCGGTATCCCGAACGCTGCCGACCGGCTGAAGGATTATCCCCACCAGTTTTCAGGCGGTCAACGTCAACGTATTATGATCGCCATTGGGCTGGCGTGCAATCCGGCGCTGCTGATTGCAGATGAACCGACCACAGCGCTGGATGTCACCATTCAGGCGCAAATTCTGGCATTGGTGCAACGTTTGAAACAGCATTTCGGTATGGCGGTGATCTGGATCACCCATGACCTGGGGGTAGTGGCCGGCCTCGTCGATAAAGTCATGGTGATGTACGCTGGCTTCATCATTGAAAAAGCACCTGTCTTTGACCTGTATAAGCGCACCAGTCACCCCTACACCCTGGGCCTCTTGCAATCGCTGCCCAAAGTGGATGCTCATGACCGCCAACGCCTGTCGCCGATTGACGGTTCTCCCCCCGACCTAACACATCAGCCAATCCACTGCCCTTTTGCACCCCGTTGTCGCTTTGCTGTGGCGGAGTGCTGGCAGGCGATCCCGCCGCTGGTGAGAGTAGCCCCCCACCACGAGGCAGCCTGTTTTCGCTGGGAAGTGGTGCGCGCTGAATCCTTGAACGTCATGGGAGCAACAGCATGAGCCAGGCCGATGTGTTGGTGACCGTGCATGACCTCAGAAAGTATTTTCCTGTCCGGCGCGGTGTCCTGAAACGCGTAGTGGGGCAGGTGCAGGCCGTCGATGGGGTCTCTTTCGACATTCAACGAGGTGAGACATTGGGTCTGGTGGGTGAAAGCGGGTGTGGCAAATCTACAACCGGCCGCACCATTTTGCAGCTACTACAACCGACGGCCGGTCGCGTCACCTTCGATGGGCAACTGTTGAATGGGCTGAACAGCGCCGATCTGCGTCCTTTACGGCGGCGCATGCAGATCATTTTCCAAGACCCCTATTCCTCACTCAACCCGCGTATGACAGTGGGGCGCATTCTGGCTGAACCGATGGAGATTCACAACCTGGGGGAGCGGGCCGGCCGTCAGGCGCGCATTCGGGAACTGCTGGAGATGGTTGGTCTGGACCCAGCTTTCGTCAACCGCTATCCCCACCAATTTTCCGGTGGACAGCGTCAGCGCATCGGCATTGCCCGCGCTCTGGCAACCAACCCGGAGTTCATCGTTGCTGACGAGCCCATTTCAGCTCTGGATGTCTCCATCCAGGCACAAATCGTCAACTTGATGGAAGATTTGAAACAACGTCTGGGGTTGACCTATCTGTTCATTGCCCATGACCTTTCGATGGTGCGCCACATGAGCGACCGGGTGGCGGTGATGTACCTGGGGCGTATTGTGGAGATGGGGCTACGCGACGCCCTATACGACAATCCCCTTCATCCCTACACTCAGGCGCTCATCTCCGCCATTCCCATCCCCGACCCGGTGCAAGAAGCCAAACGACAACCTATCATCCTGGAAGGAGATGTGCCTAATCCGGCTAACCCACCGGCCGGCTGCCGTTTTCATCCGCGTTGTCGGTTTGCTACCGATATTTGCCGACAAGACGATCCTCCGCTGCGCCATGTGGGGCCGGCCGACGCCGCCCATCAAGTCGCCTGCCACCACGCCGAGAAGTTTCTGCTCCCTGCCCGGCCGGCATCTCAGGCTCATTTTTCAGGAGCGCCGCTATGATCCAATATACCGTCCGTCGCCTGTTGGCCGCCATCCCAGTCATCATCGGCGTCTTAATCGTCACCTTTGTCCTGGCGCGCCTGATTCCGGGCGATCCCTGCCGGGCTATCCTGGGCGAGAAAGCCACCGTGGAGACCTGCGAACGCTTTGCGGAAGAGAAAGGGTTAAACGAACCGCTCACCACCCAGTTTGCCATCTACATGAGCGACCTTGTGCGTGGTGACCTGGGCAACTCGTTGCGTTTCAATCGCTCGATCAGTCAGATTTTGGTGGAACGTCTGCCTCTGACAATTGAGTTGGGGTTTGCCGCTCTGTTGCTGGCGGTGATCATCGGCATTCCAGCCGGCATCCTGTCCGCCATCCGTCGCAACTCCCTGTTCGATGTTGGGATTATGATTGGGGCCAACCTTGGCGTGTCCATTCCCATCTTCGTTTTGGGTCTTTTGTTAAAATATATCTTCGCCGTGGTGCTGCGAGATACAGCCTTCGCCCTGCCCCCCAGCGGTCGCTTAAGCGCCGGCCTGATTCCCGTCCCCTTCTATGAAGTATACGGCTGGAGCGTGCCGGAATCGGGCGGTTGGGCTTTCTTGATCAAATTTTTCGGCAATATGGCCCTCTTCAACAGCTTCGTCACCGGGGATTGGAAAATCTTCTGGGATGCTTTCAAACATTTGATCCTGCCGGCCTTTACTCTCAGTTCCATTCCTCTCTCGATCATTGCGCGCATGACGCGCTCTAGCATGATCGAGGTGCTGGAGATGGATTACATTCGCACGGCGCGCTCCAAAGGGTTGACGGAATCGGTCATCGTCTTCATCCACGCCTTTCGCAATGCCTCTCTGCCTGTTGTGACCATCACCGGGCTTCAGCTAGGCTCTGTCTTTGCCGGAGCGATCTTAACTGAGACGATTTTTGGGCTGGCCGGCGTCGGCCTGGCCTTGTTTGAAGGCATCACAGCCCGCGACTTTCCCATCATTCAAGGCTTTGTGATCGTCATCGCCGTCAGTTACGTGCTGGTCAACCTGTTGGTCGATCTCTCCTACGCCTTCATCGATCCCCGCGTCCGCCTGCAGTAGACTCACAGGGTGTTGCCATGACAACCATTGCTTCTACCTCTCCCCCCCCACCGGCCGCCCAGGCCAGCTATTTGACCGAAAGGTTGTGGCTGGAGACGTTGCGTCGTGTTCTGCGGCAGCGTTCCGCTATTGCCGGCCTGATTTTGTTGTCGATTTTGATCTTCTTCGCCGTGTTCGCCCCGTTCCTGACATCCTATGAACCCAACCAGGTGCTGATTGGGGTGGAGGAGGTGAGAAAACGGCAACCTCCCTGTGTTCATCTGCTGGGCTGCCCCAGTGATCAACCCCAACATTTGATGGGGGTTGATGGCAACGTGCGCGACCTCTACACACGGGTCATTTACGGTGCGCGCATCTCCTTTCGAGTGGGGTTCATCAGCACCTCTTTTGCCGTGGTAGTGGGCACTTTGCTGGGGGCGGTGGCTGGCTATGCCGGGGGCTGGCCGGATAACATCATCATGCGCATCCTGGATGTGGTGCTGGCCTTCCCCTCGCTGCTGTTGGCTATCGCCATTGTGTCGGTGTTGGGGCCGGGGTTGACCAACGCCATGCTGGCTATCGCCGCTGTCACCATTCCCCACTATGCGCGGGTGGTGCGCGCCAGCGTTCTGGTGGTGCGTGAATTGGAGTTCGTGGAAGCCTCGCGCGCCTTGGGCGCGCCGCCGTGGCAAATTTTGCTGTGGCGCATTTTGCCCAACGCCCTATCTCCCCTGATTGTGCAGGCCACCCTGGGCATCGGCACAGCCGTGATCGAGGCCGCTGCCCTCTCCTTCATTGGCCTGGGCGCGCAACCGCCTGACCCAGAGTGGGGGTTGATGGTCGCCAGCGAATTCAACCAGCTCTTCAGCGCTCCCCACCTGGTCTTTTTCCCCGGCTTCGCCATCACGATGATGGTGCTGGCCTTTAATTTGTTGGGAGATGGCTTACGGGATGCGCTCGATCCGCGCCTGGTGCAATCGGTCAAATAACATCTGATCGGCTATTCGAGTTGTTCATACACCGTTCGCTTTAAGTAAGCTTCCAAACGCCCCGGCGCGATCTGCCCCATCGCAGCTATCAGGCGCATCCCCCGGCCTGGCAACAGAAGGGAACGTTTCTTTTGCTGCGCTTGAAAAATGAACTCGGCCGCTTCCTGCGGTGACAACCGACGTTGCGCGCCGCTGCCATCGCTGGCGTACTGGCGATCCATCCCGGTCGTCACCGGGCCGGGGAAAACGGTCAGCACATGTTGATGGGGCGTCAGAATCACCCCCAGGGAACGGGCGTAATGGGCCAGAGCGGTTTTGGTGGCGGCATAGGCTGCGCCGCCGGGAAAACCGGTGTAGCGCGCCAGGGAGGAGATGAACACGAGGGAGCCACCCTGATATAACTTGCGCTCCTGCAACAGGCGAGGCGTAATCTGCAATGGAGCCAGCAAGTTGACCCCCAGAATAGTACGCTGAATCTCCAGGCTGAGCTTAGAAAAACGCCCTATCTGGAGCACGCCGGCGTTGTGGATGAAGACATCGGCCGGCGCTAAGTGCGCCACCCAATCCCACTCATAGCGCAAATCTGCCTGGATGAAGCTGACGGAAGCCCCCAGAGCTTCCATTTCAGCCTGGGTCTGGGCGGCGCGTTCGGCGTTGATGTCGATGCCGGTTATGGCGTAGCCAGCCCGAGCGTAGCGCAACGCCAGGGCGCGGCCAATGCCATCGGCCGCGCCAGTGATGACGCAATGGGGTGGCTGGTCGGCCGGCCGCTCCAGCGCCACACCTTCAACCCCATGCCGCCGACGTTGCCGCCGATCCATAACCTGGGTGTATTGCCCCCAAAAGCGCACCGAGCTAACGCCGCGCCCGATGTTCACGACCGATTGATCGCTTTCCACTGCCTGGGCGATTTGGGCGGCCACTTGCTCCGGTGACTCTGCCCGGCGCACCTGCATCTTGTCGCCCGATTTGGCAAAAATGCTGGTGCGGGTTCCGCCGGGGTGCACCACCTGCACCCTCACCTGGCCCTCCAGTTCCAGGCGCAAACTGCGCGCCAACCCATCCAGGCCAGCTTTGGTGGCCCCATAAACCACAATGTTGGGGGTGGGAACGGCCGATACCACCGAGCTGATGAAAACCACCTTGCCCTGAGCGCGTTCCAGGTGGGGCAAAAGGGTATGGGTGAGCGCCAGGGGGGCCCACAGATTGACATCCACCACGGTCTGAATGGAGGCGCTGGTCTGGTCTTGTAACCGGCCAGCATACGCCCCGGCCGCATTGTTGATCAACACATCCAGGTGGTCGATGCCTTGCGCCGCCAGAAATCCCGCCACAACCGTTGCACAATCTGACTGCGCCAGGTCTACCTGACAATAACTTTCCGGCGTGAAAAGACCCGCCTCGAAAGCATCCCCTTGCAGCATAGCCAGAGGACGTCGCCCCACCAAAATCAGCCGTGCGCTTTGCTGGCGGTAAAGCCGCGCCAGCGCCAACCCAATGCCATCTGTAGCGCCTGTGATCAAAATAGTCCGCATACCATTCCTTATCTGGCAGCCCGACGCGCCGCCTCTAGAGCTGCATCAAAGTTAGGGAATTGGGCGATTTCAGGTACATACTCGACGTAAGTGATCCTGTCGTCACGGTCGACCACAAAGATAGCGCGCTGTAACAGCCGCCATTCCTTAATCGCCACCCCATAAGCGTAACCAAACGCCAGCTCCATGTGATCTGAGACCACTTGAATCTGATCAATGCCGGCCACCCCACACCATCGCCGTTGGTTAAACGGGTGTTCAGCGCTGACAGTAATAATAGCTACCGATGCGCCCAGATCAGCCGCTTCCTGATTAAAGCGGCGGGTTTGGGCATCGCAAATCCCCGTGTCCAGGGATGGCACCACGGAGATTAAGCGCACCTTGCCGGCCGAATCGGAGAGTTGGACAGGGCGCAAAGCGTGATCCGTTAGCGTAAAAGCCGGGGCTGGATCACCCACTTGCAACGGTTGTCCCACTATGGTTAACGGTCTCCCTTTACTGGTTACCCCGCCTGATCGTTCCAGGGTCATATCGTTGGCTCCTGTGTTAGCTGGCATGATGGATAAACGCTGGTTAGCCACCCGTTACGCTCGATCATACGGCTCCACGTCAAAGGCTTCCAGGCCCCGCGCTGTTTCCACCGCATCGTACAGCACCCACATCCCTTTGGGATATTCAGTGGGGTCGCCAATAATCTGGGTGCGGTGAACAAAGATGGTCTGCCCGCTGCCGCGAGCAATAAAGCCATACCCTTTGGTAGGGTTGTAGAATTTGAGGCGGCCAATAAATTTACCTGTCACCGGGTCTAATTGCATGGTCTCCGGCTCATCCGACTCAGCCCGCGGTTCACGCGGCGGCCGGCGTTTTTCGTCCCTGGCCTCACGGCGTGGCTCTTCGCTGCGGCGGCCGGCGCGGTCAGGAGGCGGCGTGGAGGAGGTCGCTCTGGTCGGCGTGGCGTTGGAGCGGAGGGGGTGGTTGGCCGGCAAATTCTCCAAACTCTCCAACTTAAGGGGCAGGTTGTGTTCGTGCAGAGCGCGTTGCATTTCAACCGTAAAAAGAATCCGTTTTCCTTCTGTGTCCGTTGTCCAATGGTCGCGAAAGTTCATGGTGTCGCATCTCGAGTGCTGGCGCAGCGTGTCTTGCTCAACTTGATCGATGGCAGCAAGCTGCCCAGTCGTCATTCTGTATTCTCGGCGTCGCTATCCTCTGATTCCAAATCTACCGCCGGACGGGCTCGCACCACTCCCAACACACGGTTGCTGGCGCCGATGGGTACAACCGGCTGAGGACGGATGGGGCGGTTGCCTTCCACAGCTCTGGCTATCCGCATCCGCTTGACTGACCCTCGTTGGGTTTTAACATACAGTTCTGTTCTTTTGTCCCCCACCACCAGCGCAACAACCTGACGCGCCTCGCGTGGGAGTTTCACATTCATCACACCCTGGCCATAGCGCTTTTGCCTGGGATAAAGCGCCAATGGTGAGGCCTTAGCCAGCCCATTATCCGTGATACTCCATACGAGCGCAACCTTCCTGGCTGTCGCTTCAGCTTCCTCTGCCCGCACCAGGACCATGCCGATGACGCTGTCTGTTTCATCTTGCAACTTAATGCCGGCCACACCGCCGGCCGCCAGACCCATGGGGCGAATATCACCTTCATCAAAGCGGATCACCTGACCGGCGGCTGTGCCCAAGATAATCTCATCCTGGCCGGTGGAGATGGCCGCCCACCCCAGACTGTCCTGGTCATCCAGGCGCATCAGTTGGAACCACTGCGCCGGCACCGTTGGCAAATCGCCCAGCCGGATACGCTTGACCGCACCACCACGGCTGGCCAGACACAGATAGCCCAGTTCTTCATCCCGCCCCAATACGGCCGCCGGGGCTACCACAGCAGTTGCCAGCGCTCCTTCGCGCTGCGTTCCGCTCAAATCGTTCCAGGCGGCGCCTTCACCCAGGGCCTCGATCTTAGGTAGCTTGTGTACCTCGACGCTTATTGCCGCTCCATTGACATCGATGAGGTAAAGCCGATCTCGCGTGCGCCCTTCCAGCAAGGCCAGAGGGAGTTCGGCCGGCCGGGTGGGAATCTTAAACAGATTCTCGTCCGCTGTGCGTCCAACCGTTCCCGCCTCGCCGACCACCACCCACACCGCTTGATCCGCCTCCAGGTCGACCACCGTCACCACATCGCGTGGGTCTTCATTCACAATCAAGGTTCGCCGGGCGTCCCCATATTGCTGGCGGATAGTCAACAGCTCCTCTTTAATCGTTTGTCGTTGCAGCGCCGGTTGGGCCAGCAGGCGTTCCAGACCGTGAATGGTGCGCCGCACCTCTTGGTACTCCGTCTTGAGCGCCGTCCGTTCCATAGCCGCCAGTCGACGGAGACGCATATCCAGAATGGCCTGAGCCTGGGCCTGACTCAACTGAAACGCAGCCATGAGGTTCTTTTGCGCCGTTTCGGTGGTGCGCGAGCGGCGAATGACTTCGATCACCGCGTCCAGGTTGTCGAGCGCAATCAACAACCCTTCCAGGATGTGCGCTCGTTCTTGCGCCCGCTTAAGGTCATATTCAGAGCGCCGCCGCACAATCTCCAGACGATGATCGATGTAGACACGCAGGGCTTGCTTCAACGACAGCACCCGGGGCTCGCCATGTACCAGGGCCAGCATGATGATGCTAAAGGTACTCTCCATGGGTGTTTGTTTGAAGAGTTCGCGCAAAATATCACGGGGGTCGACCGTGCGGCTTGTCTCCAACACCAGGCGCATGCCGGTGCGATCAGATTCGTCGCGCATATCGGTCAGCCCTTCCAGCCGGCCGTCGCGATGCAAATCTGCAATGCGCGTTATCAAGTTGGCCTTGTTCACCTGATAGGGCAACTCGGTGATAACAATGCGCGACTTGTTGCGCTCCATCTCTTCAATATGCACTTTGGCGCGCACAGTCACCCGGCCCCGGCCGGCGGCATACGCCTTCATCAAAGCGTCGGTTGTCCCCTCATCCTGATAGCGAAAAATGATCCCTCCGGTCGGGAAGTCAGGCCCCTTGATAAACCGCATCAAATCCGCCACCGTCACGCCATCCAATGTCTCCCATTGATCCAGCATATACGTCATGGCGTCAATCACTTCCGCCAGATTGTGCGGCGGAATACTGGTGGACATCCCCACCGCAATGCCATAAGAACCATTCACCAGCAGATTGGGGATGGTGCTGGGCAAAACTTCTGGCTCTTTTAAGGAATCGTCAAAATTGGGCGTGAAGTTTGTCGTTCCTTTTTCGAGATCTGTCAGCAGACCATGCCCTAGAGAGGACATGCGTGCTTCCGTGTAGCGCATGGCAGCGGCAGCGTCCCCGTCTATCGAGCCGAAGTTACCCTGTCCATCCACCAGCGGGTAGCGCAGCGAAAAATCTTGCGCCATTCGTACCATCGCTTCGTACACCGCTTGTTCGCCGTGTGGATGGTACTTACCCAACACTTCCCCGACAACACGTGCCGATTTTTTGTAGGCCTGTTCCGGCCGCAACCCCATATCGTACATGGCATAGAGGATGCGCCGCTGCACCGGCTTCAACCCATCCCGCGCATCTGGCAACGCTCGCGCTACAATGACGCTCATGGCGTAGCTCAGGTACGACTGTTTCATTTCTTGATCAATGTCAATCTGCTCAACCAATCCGATTTCCATAACTTCAGGCCTTGCTTACATGAAAGTGGCGTTGCCAGCGGTGGGCCATCCCAGCCTCACAATAGCAAATATGTTCTAAGCCGCCCTAACTATATGCAATCACGCTCCCTCCGTCAACCAATGGCCTACATGAAAACAAGCTATCTCTGGTCTTGTGCGCGCTCCGGCCGATTCGGGCGCTGTTCCAGTCCAATTTTTAGTTATGTGGTGTAACTATACCATACTTGCCCTGGAAGGTGTGTCAGGGTGGTCGGGCGACGCAGCGCCACTTTGTGACGTTTGTCACAAAGTTTGGGTGATCTTTTGTCTTGTTCCCGGCGCGCCCTTGCACTATGGTAAGGGTAACCTTATTTTTCATGATAGGTCAACCGACGTATGCGCACCCAAACGACCAGCCACGAAGCCGTGGAGATGTACCTCAAAACCATTGCCGAGTTAAGCGACGACCACTCCCTAGTCATCATTGCCCGCATCGCAGAGCGCCTGGGCGTGACGCCCGTATCTGCCAACGAAATGATCAAACGGCTGGCTGAACAAGAGCTGGTGGTTCATGAACGGTACAAAGGGGTCAGGCTGACGCCTAAGGGACGCGCCATAGCTTATAGCGTCATCCGACGGCAACGGTTGTGGGAATGCTTCCTGGTGGATCACCTCAAATTTGAGTGGGCTGGGGTGTATGAAATGGCCTGCCGCCTGGAACATGCCACCTCCAACGTTCTGGCTGAGTCGCTGGCGGCTTATCTGGGTCACCCCACTACCTGCCCCCATGGCAGCCCCATTCCCCAGCGTGATGGTTCGTTGCCCGAGGCCGCCACCCGACCGCTGACAACGCTACGGGTTGGCGAAACGGGTCGGATTCACAGCATTCAACCCACCACCCCGGATGTGTTCGCCTATCTGCAGCGGCATCACGTTTTGCCTCGTCAGGCATTCACAATAGCTGAGATTGCGCCGCTGGAGGGGCCTATCACCCTGAAGCTGGAGGGTGGCCAGGTGGCGCTGGGGCGGTCGATGGCGGCATTGGTGCTCACAGCAGCCTGAGAGCTGACCAGACATAGACGATGAGGCCCCGGCTCCCGGCCTATCACACGCTTGAGAGAGGACATCATGGGTAAAACCACCGTAACGTTGGATCAACTTGCACCCGGCCAATCGGCGCGGGTGCAAAGAGTGGGCGGGGCAGGCGCAGTGCGCCGCCGACTGATGGATATGGGCATTACCCAGGGGGTAGACATGGCCGTTATCAGAAGAGCGCCACTGGGCGACCCGGTGGAATATCTGGTGCGCGGCTACCGCCTGTCGCTGCGTCGGGCAGAGGCGCAGCTGGTGGCTGTGGCACACCCCGCAGGCAGCTAATATGGCTAATATGGCCCCTACCATTGCCCTGGTGGGCAACCCCAACGTCGGCAAAAGTACCATCTTCAACGCTCTGACTGGCTCGCGCCAACATGTAGGCAACTGGCCGGGCAAGACGGTGGCAAAGAAAGAAGGACGGTTGCGCGTTGGCGCTGAAGAAGTGGTCGTGGTCGACTTGCCCGGCGCATACAGCCTGACAGCTTATTCGCTGGAGGAGATGATCGCCCGCGACTTCATCATCAACGAACGCCCCACAGTTGTGGTTGTCGTCGTGGACGCATCCAACCTGGAGCGGAATCTGTATCTGGTGACCCAGATTATGGAATTGGGTACGCCTTTCATGGTGGCCCTAAACATGAGCGATGTGGCGGCCGGCAGGGGATTGAAGATCGACATCAACCAGCTATCCCAGGGGTTGGGCAGTGCGCCGGTGGTGGAGATGGTGGGCAACCGCAGCCGGGGGCTGGAGCAGTTCAAAGAAGCCATCGTGCGGGCGAGCCAGCGCCCACCACAAACCCGACCGTTGATACAGTTAACCGGGATATTGGGCGAGGAGGCGGCCGCCCTGGAGGCGCAGATAGCCGCTCATGCCCCGCTCAGGGCGCGCTACAATATCCATTGGCTGGCAACGAAGCTGTTGGAGAACGACCCGTCCCTTCTGGACAGTCTGCGGGCGCAGGGGGCAGAAAGGGTGGTGGAAGCGGCCATAGCTGCTCAGGAACGCATTGAGTCCGCCACCGGCGAAGAGGCCGAGACGTTGATTGTCGACCAGCGCTATGCCTGGATTGGCGAACTAGTGGAGAGAGTCTTGCAACGGCCGGCGCAGACGGTCATCACCACCTCCGACAAGATAGATGCCATGGTCACCCATCGCATCTGGGGGCTACCTGTTTTCCTGCTGATGATGTGGCTGGTCTTTCAATTTACGGCCGAAGTCAGCGCCCCCATGTTGGATTGGGTGGATGGCTTCATCAACGAAACTGTTTACAGTTGGAGCGAGAGGCTGATGGCTGGGTTGGGGCTGGGGGGTACCTGGCTGGCGGCGCTGGTCAGTGACGGTATCATCCCAGGTGTGGGGGGCGTGCTGGCTTTCACACCGGTGCTGCTGTTTCTCTACCTGACCCTGGCCGTGCTAGAGGACTCTGGCTATATGGCCCGGGCTGCTTTTGTCATGGATCGGGTGATGGGCTGGATGGGGCTGCACGGCAAGAGCTTCCTGCCGCTGATCGTGGGCTTTGGCTGCACCGTTCCGGCCGTCTACGCCACACGCGCCCTGGAAAACGAACGCGACCGCAAGCTGACCGGCTTTCTGACCACCTTCATGAGTTGTGGGGCGCGGCTGCCGGTTTATGTTGTCTTCGGCGCGGCTTTCTTTGGCGCAACCTCAGGCAACCTGATTTTCGCCATGTATCTGGTGGGCATCGGCGTGGCGCTGGCGACCGGCCTGGCCTTGAAACACACCGTCTACAAAGGCCAACCCCCCGCTCCCTTTGTCATGGAGCTGCCCCCCTATCGCGTTCCCCACCCCCGCGACGTGTGGCGGCAGATGTGGAACCGCACCGCTGACTTTGTGGTCAAGGCCGGCACGGTGATTCTGGCTCTTTCCATTGTCATGTGGCTGCTCATGGCTGTTCCAGGGCGGGTCAGCGCCGGGGCGTTTAACGACGTGGCCCCACAAGATAGCCTGTTGGGTGTGGTAAGTGGGACGGTAGCACCTGTTTTCCGGCCGGCCGGCTTTGGCAGCTGGCAGGCATCCGGGGCGCTGGTGGCTGGCTTTCTAGCTAAGGAAGCAGTAGTGGGAGCGCTGAACCAGATGTACGCTACCCAGACAGAAGTGGTAGCGGTCGATGCGTCGCCCACAAGTTGGAGGCAAGATGTGAGAGCAGCATGGGTGGGTTTGGGCCAGGCGGTCGGCCTGACACTCCAGGAAGTCATCAACATTGCGCCCCGCACCCTCAATCTGCTGCCCGGCGTGACAGTCGGCGAGGTTCGTTTCCTGAGCCAGGCGGACGAGACGGCTGCAACGACTCGTCTGGAAGCAGCTTTGGTGCAATCATTCACGGCCTCGGCCGGGTCGGCGGCCGCGGGCCGGGCGGCGGCGCTGGCCTTTAACGTTTTTGTGCTGCTCTACACCCCTTGCATGGCGACGGCGGCGGCGATGCGGCAGGAATTCGGCCGACGTTGGATGTGGCTGCAAATCGGCTACACTCTGACGCTGGCCTGGGTGGCGGCGGTGCTGGTTTTCCAGGTTGGTAAGTTATTGATGTAGCCGATCATCATGAACCCAAGTTTATTACGCCAGGTACTGACGCTGTTTGAAACAGCCAGCACCCCTTTGTCGTTGCCGCAGATGGCCCATGCCTTGAGCGTTTCGCCGCAGCGGCTGGAGGGGATGCTAGAGTATTGGGTGCGCAAGGGGAAAATTCGCCAGAGCGGCGCAACGATGGCGTGCGGGAGTTGCCATGGTCAGGGGGCGTGTCCCTTTATGCTGCACCTCCCACGTAGTTTCGAGCTGGTCGGCCCGGCCGACGCCATTCCGCTGCCTGTCATGGGCGCGCCCTGCGGGCACACCCCCCAACCCGACAAGCGCGTTGCCTGAACAGCGACCGAGGGGCCAAACGGGGGCGGTTGGCGTTTTTTCAGCTTGCTCTTATAATTGATAAGATTCATCTGGCTGTTCCTCCACAACGGTGGGTTTTGAGCTATTTGACAACAAGTTATAAGCCTTGCTCTCTAGCTGTACTAATGCGCCAGATAGGAGTCTCAGTACCATCTGGTTAGGAGGAAACATGTACACCCCTCAACCCCCAGCCCAACATAGACACTACCGCTTTTTTCTTTTGTTCATTACAGTGGCTCTTAGCCTGGGGGGCGTCTTTTTGTTCAGCGCCTCTCTGGCGGATGCCTGGCTCGGCGGTGGTCATCCCCAGATGGTCGCCGCGTCTTCAACCCGCAGTGTCATGCTGGTGGAGACATTCATAGACACCGCCATTACCGATGGCCTATGTACCCTGCGTGAAGCCCTGACCAATGCCAACAACAATGCCGCCACCTATTCTGACTGTCCGGCCGGCCAGGGCGGCGCAGTGATCGACGTTATTGAGTTCGATCCTTCGCTCAGCGGTTTCACCATCAACCTCAGCGGTGAACAACTCCCCCCCATTGTGGGGCGTGTCCATGTGGACGCCAGTATGGTCACCAGTCTCTCCGTAAGCGGCATCAACTTCAGTCGCCTTTTTAAGATTGAACCTTCCGGGCGCGTGACCATCACCAATTTGATCATGACCAACGGGTTCGTGGCGACCTTCAACGGGGCGACAGTCTTCAACGATGGCTATCTGGCGCTGGTGGATTGCACCCTGACCAATGGGCGTGCCACCAATACACTGGGCGGCGGCGCGTACAACAGCAGCACCGGAACTCTGGTGGTGCAAGACACCGACTTCACCAACCACATCGCCAGCTACGGTGGGGCCATCTACAACGATGGGGGAGTGGTGGACATCAGCGGCGGCCTGTTTAACCTAAATCTGGTCAACAACAACGGCGGTGCGATCTATAACAACGCCGGTGATGTTTTTGGCTCGGTCAACATGGCCAACGTCACCTTGGACGCCAACACCGCCTTGACCAACGGCGGCGCGATCTACAACAATCTCGGTTCCTTCACCTTTGTGGATAGCACCCTGACCGGCAACAACGCCGATAATGGGGGCGCAGTCTATGGCAACGGTGGCTCAATCGTCTTCGCTACCAGCCTGTTGGCCAACAACCACGCCAATATCGACGGTGGGGCTGTCTACAATGGGGGATTTGGTTTCATGGGGATCGACAGCAGCACCTTCGACACGAACGACGCTGATGGCGACGGCGGCGGCTTGTACGTCTCGCTGGGTACAGTGGATATGAAGACCAGCACCTTCACCCTGAATCGCGCCGACGATGATGGCGGCGCGATTTTTGCCAGCGGCACATTGGCGCTGCTGAATACCACCGTCTCTGGCAACAACGTCGGTGATGAGGGAGGCGGGGTTTTTCTGGATACCCTGGCTATTCCCAATTTCAGCAACGTTTCGATTGTTAACAACACCGCCATCGATAGCGGCGGTGGCTTGTACAATCTTTCAGCTAACCTGAAATATAAGAACAGCATCATCGCCGGTAACATCGCCGCCGACAGCGTGGAAGACCCCGAAGCGGACTGTTTTGGGGTGGATAGCGGCGATAGTCAGGCCTATAACATCATAGGCGAGGACACCGGCTGTACCCCAGACGCTAATGACCTGGAGGTTGATCCCAATACTGTTTTAACAGAGCTGCTGTTGCCCCTGGAGGACAATGGCGGCCCCACCCCAACCCATGCTTTCCTGCCTATCAGCCAGGCGCTGGATTCGGGCAACCCGGCCGGCTGCACGGCCGACGCTCAGGGGTTGATCCCCCTGACAGTGGATCAACGAGGCGAAATCCGCCCCGGCGACGGCACGACGCGCTGTGACGCCGGGGCTTATGAGTTGCAATTTTTCCTGGATCAACCTGATCTCCGTATCATACAGACGGTTGAGCCGCTGATTGCTGCGCCCGGTGATTTTGTCACCTACACCCTGGAATTCGCCAACATTGGCTTTGTGACGGCGGTCGATGTCCAACTGGATGATATTGTGCCGGCCGGCCTGATCAGCCCCACCTACACCCACAGCGGCGCGCCCATCACACTGCTGCCTGGGCCAGCTTTCTCCTGGGAAGTGGTAGACCTGGAGCCGGGCGCGACCGGCGTCATCACAATTCACGCCCAGGTTGATCCGTTGGTCTCTAACATTCCGGTTGTCAGCAACGTGGCAACCATTGTCACCAGTCTGACAGAGGGGTTTGATTACAACAACACGGCAACAGGCAACTTCAACATCTGTCCCACCACTCTGGTGGTGGTGAATGGCGAGCACGAGGGGCCTGGTAGCCTGCGTCAGGCCGTCGGCGACGCTGGTTGCGCAACCAATCTGGTGGTCTTTGATCCCATTCTGGCGGGGGGCGTCATCTCGCTCACCGGTCAGATCAGACTTGAAGATCGCATTACCATTGATGGCAGCGCGGCGCCAGGCGTCACCATTAGCGGCAACGAATTGAGCCGTATCTTCCGCATCGAACCCTCGGCTATCGTGACGCTCACCAACCTGACTCTGGCGCGCGGCCGGGAGGGGGCTTTCAACGGCGGAGCCATCTGGAACCAGGGCGTCCTGACGCTGGACAATGTCCTGGTGCGCGACAGTTCTGCCCCCGGTAGTCTGGGCGGCGGCATCTACAACAAGCCGGAGGGCACGCTGACCTTGCAAAATGGAACCGTTATCAGCGGCCACACGGCTCTGAATGGGGCCGGTCTGTACAACGATGGCGGACTTGTGACCATCAACGGCGCCACCCTAATTTACAATACGGCCACCAGCCTGGGCGGGGGGGTGTACAATCTCGGCAGCGGCAAGATGGAAATAGTCGATGCCACCCTGACAGAAAACACCGCTTCAGTTGATGGCGGCGGGCTATATAGTAGCGGGACGCTGACGATGACCCACACCAACATCGAAGACAATCAGGCCAATGATGACGGTGGCGGCATTTTCAACACCGGCTTTATGACCATCACCGCCAGCACTATCCACGAAAATAGTACCGTGGATGAAGGGGGCGGCATCCACAACGACACCTTAGACACTCTATTCATGAAGAACAGCACCATCAGCGGTAACACCACCAATGATGATGGGGCGGGTCTCTTCAACCGCGGGACGACCGAGCTAAGCTTTGTTACCATCGCCAACAATGTGGCCCTGGATGATGGCGGCGGCATTTATGATCTGAGTATCTTCAGTTATAAGAACAGCATCGTTGCCGGCAACAGCGCCAACGGTAGCATCTCCAACAGCCTGGCAGACTGCACTAACGTCTTATCCGGCGATAGCCTGGGCTATAATGTCGTGGGGCTGGGCACCGGTTGCCCCATTGGCAGCACCGACGCCACCACACCATCATCCACCGTCTTCACCCTGGAACTAGAACCGCTGGCAGATAATGGCGGTCCCACTCTGACGCACGCCCTGCGCTCCACCGGGGCCAGCGTCGACCGCGGCGACCCGGCCGCTAACAGTGACGCCTGCACGGACTACAATGGGCATGAGGTGGTGGTCGATCAACGCGATCTTGTCCGGCCGGGGCCGGGCAGTGAAGCCTGCGACAGCGGCGCTTATGAGCTAGATCTGACCGTCTTCGCCGATCTGGAAGTCTCTCAGGTCATTACACCAGCTTATGCGCCGCCGGGTGCGCCGGTGACCTTCACCATCTCTTACTCCAACACCGGCTGGGCCACAGCCACAGGGGTGCTGCTGGTGGATATTCTCCCTATCACTATCACCAACCCGTCCTACACCTTCTCCGGCCCCTCTATCTTTCCCATCGGCGAGACCAACTATGTCTGGTTGGTGGAAAACCTAGCCCCCGATGTCAGCGGCGTGGTCACCGTCACCGGCATCTTAAGTCCCGATCTAGAAGGCATTCCGGCCATCTCCAACACCGTCGTTATCGCCTCCCTGACGCCCGAATTCGCGCCTATCACCAATGTTATCACCGACGCAGTGCAGGTGTGTCAGGCGGCGCTAACCGTGGACAATGATCGCAATGGCGGGCCGGGGAGTTTGCGCCAGTCGTTGACCGGCGCCTGCGATGGCAGCCTGATCACGTTCGACCCTGAACTCAGCGGCGGCATCATTGCTCTCAGCAGCAGCCCTCTGGTTGTCAATCGCCATCTGACTCTGGACGGGAGCGACGCGCCGGGGCTTATCGTCAGCGGCAATCTGGGACGGCGCATCTTTGAGATTGGGCCGCGCGGTGATGTGCTTATTCAGGACCTGGACTTGACGCGGGGCAACGCCGGCAATGATGTTGGCGGCCTGATCGTCAACCTGGGTATCGTTGAGGTGGCTAACGCCACCTTGAACAGTAGTCGGGCAGCCCGCGGCGGGGCTATCTACAACGCCGGCACGCTGACGCTCACCAATGTCGTCCTGGATGGCAACACAGGGACTTTTGAGGGCGGCGCTATTTCCAACGAGGGTGACGCCACCCTGACCGATGCCACCCTGTCCAACAATGGCAGCCCTTATGGAGGCGCTGTGTGGAATAGCGGGCAGATGTCGCTGTTGGAAACGGCGGTGGTCGATTCCGAAGCCAGTCTGCAGGCAGGCGCCATCTGGAATAGTGGCAGCCTGACGCTGACACTGAGCACAGTGGATACGGCTTTTTCGGGCGGCGATGGCGGCGGCGTCTGGAATAGCGGTGAGGTGTGGCTGGTGGAAAGCACGATCACCGACGCCTCGACTGACAATAATGGAGGCGCCATCTATAGCGCCAACGCTTTGACCATTAGCAATAGCCTGTTGGAGAACAGCAACGCTGCCCATCAGGGTGGGGCGATCTATGTGGCGGCCGGCAGCAGCGCCGAACTGGACGTCGTCACTTTGCGTACCAATCAGGCGGAAGATAGCGGCGGCGGCATCTACAACGCCGGCGACCTGGCTCTGAACCGCGTGACGTTTTTCAACAATAGCGCCAACGATGATGGCGGCGGGCTGTACAACAGCCAGAACGGCGCGCTTGACATCTTCCTGGGGGCTATCATCAGCAATACGGCCGCCCACAATGGCGGCGGTCTCTACAATCAGTCAGGGCTGGTGACGGCCAATCTGACCGACATCGAGCAAAACCAGGCCCAAAATGGCGGCGGACTCTACAACCAGTCGGGTGACGTCACCTTGACGCGCGTCAACACCCGCGATAACAGCGCCAGCCTGATTGGCGGAGGCTACTACTCTGAACAGGGAACGTTCAACGTCACCTACGGCAATGTCACCGACAACAGCGCCGGCGTGGATGGAGGCGGCGCCTATCACACGTATGCCACGGCTGAATACACCCTGGCGACCATCTCCGGCAACAGCGCCGACGGCGACGGGGGCGGCATCGTCAATTGGGGTGGCGTCACCAGCCTGACGGAGAGTGCCGTCAGTCACAACAGCGCCGGGGATAACGGCGGCGGTGTTTATAACTACCTGGGTCTGATGCTCCTCACCCAAAGTGCTGTACACGACAATACCGGCCGCAGCGGCGCAGGTATATACAATCGCGCTTTCCTGCGGGCTGCCAATGCCACACTCAGCGGCAATGACACTACGCTCAGCGGCGGCGGCCTGTGGAACCAGGGCCTGGCGACCTTGCAAAGCGTCACCCTGGCTGACAACGCGGCCCTGGCTGGCGGCGGCATCTGGAATACCGGCGCTCTGCGCTATGAAAACAGCATCCTGGCAGGCAATGAAGCCAATGGCGACCCAGCAGCCATCTCGGCCGATTGCGCTGGCGTTAGCAACACTTCCAGCCGGGGCTACAATGTGGTGGGCAAAGAGACAGGTTGTCCCGTCACCCATCCTGACGACCAGACGATTGAACCGCTGCTGGTCTTCGCCACCCTCTTGCATTCGTTGGATAATAACGGCGGAGCGACCCAAACGCACGCCTTGCGGTCGACCAGTCTGGCCCTCGATGCTGGCAATGACGCGCGCTGTCAGGCAGCGCCAATTTTGGGCCTTGACCAGCGGGGTCTGACGCGGGTGGATCAAGACGGCAACGAAGATGGCGGCCTGGATGGTAATCCCTGCGATATTGGGGCGTATGAACGTCAGAACGAGGAAATCTTGTACGAGAGATGGACTCCCTGGCTGGTGATCGGCCGGCCGGACTAAACCCTTCTCCTCCCACTATCACCAAGCAGTCGAGTCAGGGGGGGGGGGGGGGGG
>DAOTXO010000068.1:0-5056 GCA_034435495.1 Anaerolineae bacterium | reverse complement strand
CCAGCGATGGTTGGGAAGATCGGGATGACCCGGTAGCCAGCGAGGGAGATTTCCTGCGCGCCACAGGCGACGCCAATCTCTGGTTCCCCTTCACGGGGGATAGTATCTCCTATCAGGCGCTGGCTACAACCAGTGGCGACCAAACGAGGGTGTATGTGGATGGCGTCTTGGTGGATCGCTTCTCCCTCTACAGCCCAACAACGGTCACGCGCACCTTCTCGTTGGAAGGGTTGGGAGACGGTCCCCATGT
The DNA here is from genome assembly GCA_034435495.1 of Anaerolineae bacterium. Classification (GTDB taxonomy): domain Bacteria; phylum Chloroflexota; class Anaerolineae; order Promineifilales; family Promineifilaceae; genus DAOTXO01. Next base: position 4,806 of record DAOTXO010000068.1, on the reverse strand, counting down.
GTTGCAGATCAACCAGTATCGGGGGTCCGCCTATGTGGATACGTTGCAGACGCCTGGAGAAGCCCCCTTCTACACCCCACCGTCATTCAGCGGCGTGGTGCGCTATGAGGAAGACCACCCGGCCCTACTGTACAATGGCGTTGGCTTTGATGACACCGTCTCCACCTGGATCGACCAGGCGTTGACACGCGCCAGTCGCGGCTATGTGGCGCGTTCGGAAACACTGAACGATACGGTCAGCCTGACATTTGACGGCTCCTGGGTTTCGATTGGCTTCGCGGTTGCCAGTAATAGCGGCGAGGCGGAAATTTTCATCGATGGCGTCAGTCAAGGTATCGTGGATACCTACAACCCCACCGATGATGTCCGCGCCTGGTTTTACCCGGGTCTGACCCCCGGGACGCACACGCTGGAGATCGTGGTGCTGGATACCAGCAACCCGGCCGCCAGCAACACCCGCATCCACCTGGACTACATTGATGTCTGGGATGGCGCTGTGGTTCCCTCGGGTTGGTACGAAGTGGATCGTTCCTACCAGGATAACGCGCAGGTTGACTTGAGCAGCGATTGGAGCATTGAGAACGACGATAGCGCGCGCGGCGGCTTTTACTACGAAGATGGTCTCAACGCCTGGTTCCGGTTCACCGGCGAGGTGGTGACCATCCGCGCCTTTAGCGATCAAAACACCGCTTCCAGCGCCGAGTTCTTCCTGGATGGCGTTTCGTTAGGTGTGGTGGATTTGTACTATGGATGGACGCGCTCGCCCCTCGTTTTCCACTACACCGACCTGGAGCCTGGGCCGCACGTTTTGCATGTGCGTGGTCTCTCTCGCACCGCCCTGGATGCTTTTGAGACCAATCCCACAGTTTTCGACCCCGGCGTGCCTCTGGTGGAGTGGGCCGAAACCGCCATCACCGGCCCGGTGCTCAACACCATCGTGGCCGGTGACATCAACGAAGATGGCATTGTCGAACTGGTTGTCACCTCTAGCGATGGTTTTCTAACCGTCTTCCGTGGCGACGGTGAGGACACCGGCGATGGCGATCCCATCCTGTGGCGCACCGACCTGGGGGGCGAGCCGGATGGGCCGGCCCTGGCAGACCTGGATGGCAACCCCGGCGCTGAAATTATCGCTGGCAGCCCGGATGGCCTCTATGCTTTCCACGCCGATGGAACACTCTACTGGTTCCGCGCCGATGTGGAAAGCACCTGGCGGGCCATCTCCATTGGCAATGTGGACGCTGATCCTGAGCCAGAGGTGGTGACTTCTGGTTCTAACTGCCCCTGTGTTGTTGAGCCCGATGGGTCAGCCATTGTGTGGCGGGGAACGTTCAACCAACCTCTGGTTCCCAACCTGGCGGATCTGACCGGCGACGGCCGGCTGGACTTGCTCACAGGCAGCGGCAGCACTCTCTACCTCTACGATATGGCAACCCTGCCACCCACGCTGGCCTGGTCGCACACCTTTGGCAACACCATTGACGGACGAGGCACGCCGGCCGTCGCCAATGTAGATGGGTTGCAACCCGGCGGCGACAGTGGGCCAGAGATTGCTGTTGTTTCCAACGGGGCTATTCATCTGCTGGATGCTGACGGTACGCAACTCTGGCAATACACCACCGGGTCTGGCGCGCCGGGTGGGGTTTCTATTGCCGACATCGACGGGGATGGGGAAGTGGAGCTTGTTGCCAGCGCTCAGGTCAGCGGCGGCCGGCTCTACGCGCTCAACGCCGACGGCACCCTGCTGTGGGAGGCCCCGGCGCTCGACAGCACTTCCGCCAACTCCGTCTCCGTACTCGATCTCGATGGGGATGGGGTCTGGGAAGTGGTGTGGAACGGCGCGAACCAGGGTCTGACCGTTTTTGAAGGCGCGACGGGCGCAATTTTGTTCAACGAACCACTGATCAACTCCACCACCCGCATTGACTACCCTACCATTGCAGATGTGGATGGTGATGACAAGGCGGAAATCCTGACCAATGACGATGATGGTATCTTTATCGTTGGCTGGGATGATATGTGGGCCGAGGCGCGCCCGCTGTGGAATCAGTACAACTACGCCATCACCAACGTCAACGATGATCTGAGTATTCCGGCTCTGGAAGCGCCCAGCTGGGTCATTCACAACACCTATCGCACCCAGACCCCATTCCAGGTGGTCTTGCCGGTGTACGATGTGGTGGTGACGCACACGGTACCCCTCAGTGGAGCGCAGGTTTTGACCGACACCTTCACCCTGCCGCCGACGCTGGACGATAACCCCTATGTCTGGGCGTATGAACAGGCGTGGGATGAACTGGTGCAGGGCAATACGTTTGATGTGCGCCTGGAAGGAATGCAGCCGGCCGAAGTGCGCCGCGTCAGTGAGAGCACGGAAGTGATCTACACCCTGCCCAGCGGCTCCAACCGCCTCTTGTTGCCGCCGCTGTATGTGGCTGCCCCCCACATCATCGCCATTACACCGACGACCCAGACTGCGTCGCCAGGCGGCGCAGCGACCTACACCGTCTCCCTGTTCAATCCGGGACCGACGGATGATGTTTACGATCTGGCCCTGAGCGGCCTCCCGGCCGAATGGGTGTCGCTGGCGTCGTCAGTGGCCATCCCGGCCGGCGCGACCGTGACCACATCCTTGCAGTTGGAGCTGCCCACTTCGGCCAGCCTCGACGCCTCGCTCTTCGCTGTGACGGCCACCACCGGTTCGGGTGGGGTTGACCAGGCGGCGGCGACGTTGAATCTGGTAGACAGCTTCGACTTGCGCCTGACGCCCGCCTATCGCAGCGCTCCGGCCGGCCAGCCCGCCAGCTACACCGCCACCCTGACCAACGCCCTACCTGTTTCCCAAACGGTGGCCCTGAGTGTTGTCAGCGCGGCTACGATACAGCTGCCGGCGACGGTGGAACTGCCTCCGCTGGGCGTGGCGACTGTTCCATTAACTGCTTCCCACACTACAGCCGGTGCGCTTTTGATCACGCTCAACGGTCTCAGCCAGGCCACCAGCGCGACGGCGCAGGCTAACGCGCTTCTCAACGTCCTGGGCAGCCGCGGCGTCATGGTGACGGTCGCGCCGCCAGTCAATAGCGGTGGAGTGGGCAGCCTGATTCCGTACACCGTGACAGTGGCCAATCTGGGAGATGCCGCCGACACTTTTGATTTGAGTGTGGACGCGCCGGCCGGTTGGTCAACCGAACTGACCGCCAACGGAACCCCGGTCTTCTCCCTCAGCCTACCGCCGTCTGTGCTCAACAGCGCCGACCTCACCTTGTGGGTCATGGCGCCGGCCGGAACCACCCCCGGCGATTACCCCGTAGCCGTCACCGCTCAGGCCCCCGACGCTCCATCTGTGACAGCGACTGGCGAGGCAGTAGCGACCATCACTGACCTGGGCGTGACAGTGGACATCCTGTCCGCAGCGCGCACCACCCTCGACCCCACCCAGAGCGGCGCGTGGCAGATCGCAGTGACCAATCTGGGGAGCGTGGCCGACACCTTTGCCCTCAGCGTTGTGGGCTTCTTCGGCCCGGTTGCCACGTTGACGCCTGAAACGGTGGCGCTCAACCCCGGCCAGAGCACCGAGGTAAGCCTGACGACGGATCCCATCCCCTACGCCTTGCCGGGCGTCTACGACCTGACCGTCCAGGCCGTTTCGCAGACGGATGGGCAGGTGTTCGATGTCGATATCGAACCGGTCACGCTGACCGGGTATGAGGCGGTGGCTGTGCTCTGGACGCCAGACGAACAGGTGACAGATGTCAACGTGGCAGTAGATTACCTGGTGATTGTGACCAACACCGGCAACCTGGCGACGGATTTCGCTTTCACCTTCAACACCGTTTTGGCTGGGGCGATCCTAACGCCCAGCCTGACAGGCCTCTTCATTCCGGCCCACAGCGCCGCCACCGTGGTGGTGGAGGCCAGCGGCGACGCGCCGGGAGATTACATCCTGACAGCGACGGCAACTTCCACCTCCAGCCCCGCCACCGATAGCGACAACGCCTTGTTGCGCGTCAGTCAGCCCACCGCCATCACCTGGCGCGCCCTGGAAGCAGTTGCCCCCTGGCCCTGGTTGACCTTGCTCATCCTGGTCGGCCTGGGGCTGGTGACGTGGCGGCAATTGCGTCGCCGCGCCTGATTGAATGGTGGGCCGTCCACGCCAAACGATCTGAAAAGGTGTGGACGGCCCACAGTTTGACCTATTAAAGGGCCATTGTGGTCGGCCACGATGGCCTTGAATGCTTTGCTCAAGAGGTGTGGTGGGTGTGAGAAGAACAAATCTGGTGCGGCCGGTGGGTTGGAGCCTGTTTTCTGTACCAGGCTGGAACCAAGGGGGCAAATGTTACCCATCCCGCCCATTTTTTGATAATCTATGCTATGGGGTGCACGCTGACAGCCGGGCTGGCGACGGGCCGACCCCCAAAAGTAGGCACGAAGTGAGGTGGTGGCCTTCCCTGGTAAATATGACAACGTGACGTGATCCTGACTGAAGCCGATGTTTCATCACCAACCCTTATTCATCTGAATGTGAGGAGAAAAAAGTGAAGCGTGTACGCTGGTTAATACTGTTTGTGATTATGGCGCTGCTGTTAGCAGCTTGCGCCGGCGGCGGTGGTGATGAGGCGACCGCTCCAGCCGGTGGGGAAGAAGGCAGCATTTGGGTTTTGTTGCCCGACAGTGCTTCTTCGGCGCGTTGGGAGACGGACGACCGGCGCTTCTTCGAGGAAGCGTTCACCGAAGCTGGGGTGGCGTTCAACATCGTCAACGCCGAAGGGGACGCTCGCACACAACAGACGCAGGCGGAACAGGCCA
>DAOTXO010000067.1:0-33327 GCA_034435495.1 Anaerolineae bacterium | reverse complement strand
GACGCTGGCGGGGGTGACCGTAGACCAACCATAGGTGGAAGCGAGCGACAGTGTGAAGGTGTCCTGACGATTGCCACTGTTGGTCAGGGTGTGGGTGTAGCTGATCACCGTATTGGGTGGCGTGGAAGCGGCGTGATCTGGCCCCAGGCCAATGCCCGCCTGTGGGTAGCTCAAGCGCCACAAAGTGTTGTGGGGGATGGACATCTCCTGGGCCACAACGGTGTTGGTGAAGGTCTCTGTCAGACCGTCGGGCCAGCGCACTGTGAGGGTATCAACAGTGGAGGAACCGAGGCCAAAATGCAGCCGTAATGAGTTGCCGGACCCCAGGCTGGAGCCGCTGATGAGCTCTTGCAACTGGGTTTGTCCGGCGTGCGTTGTCAAGGTGATGCGACTGCCGATAGCGTCGCGGTTGATCACGCCGGCCGCGTCCCCCTCCAATTCAACTGTGAGCCAGTTATGGTCAGCGCCTTCCGTCGCCAGATTGCGATAGAGCACATAGCTGGCCCCTAGATTGCCGATGACCAGATCTGGAAAGCCGTTGCCATCGTAGTCGGCGTAGGCAACCCCCAAGGTAGAACCGGTGTCGCCGGCTCCACTGGCAGCGTCCAGGTTAATGAAAGTCCCATCACCCTGGTTGTGGAAAAGGGGATTGGGTAAAGAGGGGTTGGAAAGCGGGTTATCGTCTGTATTGGCCAGGTAGAGATCGAGCCAGCCATCGTTATCGAAGTCGAAGAAGACCGTCCCCCAACTAAAATCGGTGACAAAATCGACGCCGGCGGCGGCCGACACATCCAGGAAGGTTCCATCGCCTTGATTTTGTAGCAAGACGGCCGGCTCCATCATGTTGGAGAAGTAGAAATCCAGGTCCTGATCGTTGTCATAATCCCCCACTGCCAGGCCCATGCCATAGAGAACGATGCCGGCCCCGGAAGGAGTTGAGACATCGGTGAAGCACCACCCGCCGCAACCAGGCCCGTCATTGCGCCACAGCACGTTGCCAATGGGGTTTTGGAACTCATCGTTAACGACGTAAAGGTCAAGGTCACCGTCATTGTCATAATCCACCCAGCTGACAGCAAAACCGGCGCCGATGGTTTTCTCGTAGATCAACAGTGAGGTGACATCGGTGAAGGTCCCATCTCCATTGTTGTGGTAGAGGGTATCGCGTTGCAGGGCCCAATCGGGATCAAAGCCACACTCCGGCCAGCAAGTCCAATTGGTGACGTACAGGTCAAGGTGACCATCCTGGTCATAATCGCCCCAGGCGGCAGTGCTGCCTTTGCCGGCATCCCCCACCCCGGCCGTGATGGTGACATCGGTGAAGCCCTGACCAGCGTCGTTGTGGAAAAGACGGTTGGGCCCAAAATTGAGCACATAGAGATCGAGCCAGCCATCGTTGTTGTAGTCAGCCCAGGTGGCCCCACCGCTAATACTGTCGGGCAAACTCACGGCCGCCGCCCACGGGGAGCGGGTGAATGTGCCATCGCCGTTGTTGCGGAAAAGCTGGTTAGAGCCGTAGTGGTCGGTGATGTACAGGTCTTCCCAACCATCACGATCATAGTCGCCCCAAGCCTGACCGGTGACCAGATAGCGCTCGGTGAAGTCGGGAGCTTCGGTGTAGTGGGGGTGGTGGGTGTTGGTCACGCCGGCGACGACCGTACTATCCTCGAAAGCAGGCAAAAGGGTCGGCCGGTTGAGCGATGCGCCAGAGAGCTGGCAATCGGGAACGTCGGTCAGACAGTTCAAAGGGGGAGCGTGGGCCGGGTCGGCCTGGGCGGTCGGGAGGGGCGGCAAACCCACCCACCCCACAAGCCAAACCATGGCGGTACAGCTCGCCATAAACAGCCAGAGAAAACGTTGCTGGATCATGACACACCCCTGGGAACAGCTCTCTTTATGAAGCGCGGTTGAGAAACCGCGGCTACGAGATGATTGCTATCGACATGCCGGTTGGCGGCCGGCGCTCTCTTAGGGTTCAACGGCCAGGTGGGAATCAACATGGGCTTTTCTCCTTTGGTTTAGAGGCCGGCCGTTGGGTCGGGCCGGCTATAAGTTCAGGATATGCCGGGCGATGATGAGACGTTGGATCTCGCTGGTTCCCTCCCCAATGGTCATCAGGCGCGTGTCGCGGTAGATGCGTTCCACTTCAAATTCAGAACTGTAACCATAGCCGCCGTGAATCTGCACCGCATTGCGGCAGACACGTTCGCTGACTTCGGTGGCGAAGAGTTTGGCCATCGAAGCGATCTGGGTGAACGGCCGGCCCTGGTCTTTCGTCCAGGCGGCGTGTTGCACCATCAACCGGGCGGCGTGCAGCTCAGTGGCGGCATCCGCCAGCATCCATTGCACCGCCTGATGATAAGCAATGGGTTTGCCAAAAGTCTCGCGCACGTGGGCGTAATTGAGGGCCGCCTCGTAAGCGGCCTGACCTAACCCCACCGCCAGCGCGCCGATGGTGATGCGTCCGCTGTCGAGGGTAGCCAGCGTTTGTTGCAGGCCGCGCCCTTCTGGGCCCAGTAGGTTTTCGGCCGGCAGGCGCACATTCTGGAAGGTAACGGCGTGGGTGGGGGAGCCTTTCAAGCCCATCTTCTTTTCGGCAGGATGGATGATCACGCCGGGGTCGTCGGTGGGGACAATGATGTGACTGAGACTGCGACTACCACCGGCCGCATCGGTGCGGCACAATACGACGATGATGTCAGCAATGGAGGCGTTGGTACACCACATTTTGCTGCCATTCAACACCCAGGCATCGCCATCGCGCAAGGCCCGTGTGCGCACCCCGCCCTGTAAATCGGAACCAGCCCCCGGCTCGGTCAGGGCCAGCGCTCCCAAACGTCCCTGGCCAGTCGCCAACCGGGGCAACCAGTGCTGCTTTTGTTCTTCCGTGCCATAGTTGACAATGGGGCCAAGGGCCAGACCGTTGTGGGCAGCGATGGCCAGGGCGGTGGAACCGCAGGCCCAACCCATCTCTTCCACGGCAATAGCCAGGCTGATGGTGTCGAGGCCGGCCCCGCCATACTCTTCAGGAACGGTCATGCCCAACAGGCCTAACGGCCCCATTTTCTTGACGGCCGGCCAGTTGAAAACAGCTTTCTCATCTGTCTCGCGTGCGCCGGGTTTGAGTTCGTGCGCCATAAAGTCGTGGACAAAGTGGCGAAAAGCCTGTTGTTCAGGGGTGAGGTCGAAGTGCATATCGCGAATTCCTTGTTGAAATTTTAACGCCAAGAAGCTTAAATCGCTAAGGCGCAAAGAACGCGAAGAAAGAAAACCTTGGTACTCTTTGCGTCTTGGCGGTGAAGACGAAATGCTTGAACCGCTAAGGCACAAAGCACGGGAAGAAAGAAAAAACCTTGACGCTCTTTGTGGCTTGGTGGTGAAGACGACTTGCTTGAACCGCTAAGGCGCAAAGAACGCGAAGAAAGAGAAAACCTTGGCGCTCTTTGTGTCTTTGCGATGAAGACGAAATGCTTGAACCGCTCAGGCGCAAAGAACGCGAAGAAAGAAAAACCTTGGTACTCTTTGTATCCTGGCGATGAAAACAAAAAAGCTGGCCGGCCGTTAGCCGGGCGTGTAGCTGGCCGCAGTCAGCGTCAGGAGAAGCAATTGCTGCATCCCACGCGGCAAATCTGTGGCGTCCAGGTATTCATCCTGACGGTGGGCATGATGGGCGCGTGCCAAGCCAATGCACACGGCCGGCAGGCGGCGACTGAGGGGCACATTGGCATCGGTGCTGCCGCTCAGGTAGGCAATCTCCTCGCAACCCACAGCGCGCAACGCCTGATCGGCCCATTGCACCAGGGCCGCCTGACGCTCTAACCCGCCGGCCGGCCGGTCACCGATCACCTCCAGGCGCAGGCGGGCGTCGGTCTGACTTTGCACGTCGGCTATGATGGCTTCCACCTGGCTGATGAGGCGCTGCAACTCGGCTGGGTCTTGCGAACGCAAATCGAGCAAGAGCGAGGCAGACGCGGCGATGGTGTTGACCGAAGTTCCCCCCTCGATGACACCCACGTTGTACGTTGTTTTGGGGGCGGCCGGGGGCCTCAGTTGGGCCAGTGCAGCAATCACCTGGCCCAGAACATGGATGGCGCTGGTGCGGCCGAAATCGCTCCAGGAGTGTCCGCCTTCCGTCTGAACCTCCAGGCGGTAGCGGCGCACTCCAATGGCCTGGTGCAAAATGCAGCCATACGCGCCACCTTCCACCACCACAAAGGCGGCTGCCTCGGAGAAACGGTCTACCACGGCCCGCATCCCTCCCAGATCGCCCAGCCCCTCTTCCCGCGTGTTAATGACAAACCAGATATCGGCCGGAGGGCGCAAGCGATGGGCGCGCAAGGCAGCCGCCAAAACCAGCACCCCGGCCACCCCGGCCGCATTATCCCCAATGCCTGGTCCATGCACCAAGGCCCCCTCACGACGGACGCGCAAATCCACACCGGCCGGAAAAACGGTGTCGCTGTGGGCTGAAACAACCACAGGCGGCGCGCCGCCTGTGCCAGGGTAACGCCCGTAGACGTTGTACAGGGCGTCCTGGGTGACATCCCACAAGCCAAGAGCGTTCATGTGCGCCTGGACAAAGTCGGCGCGCGCCTGTTCAGCAAAGGTGGGGGCAGGTATTTGCTGAATGGCAACGGTCAGATCGAGTTGTGACTCCAGCCCGGCCGCCAGACGGCTGAGGGCCTGTTGCACCGGCGGATGAGACATGAGAGCAACGATGGGAGCAGGTTCCATTAGAACGCGTCTTCTTTTTTAAGGCGTTGTTTGTCCACCACAAACGCTTGAAAGTAGGGTAGCAGGCGGGTGGGCAACCGCCCTATCAGGTGGACGCCGTCAGGAGTGTGCTCCTCTTTTTCCACCTGTCCTCGTTCGTGGAAGAGAGAAACGAGATCGCCACGCAGGAAAGGTAGTAAAAGCTGAATAGGCTGCATGTATGTCTCTGTGGCTGCTTCCACGGCTGTCAGCAACATATCCAGGCCGACCCCAGTGGCGGCCGAGATGGGCACAATCGACCCTGGCAATGTGAAGCGATTGAGGATGTCGCTGTCTGGGGGCAAGAGATCAATTTTGTTGAGAGCGGTAATGGTGGGCAGATGATCCACTTCTAGCTCGGCCAGGGTGTCCTGCACCGCCTCCACCTGCGCCAGGGCCTGGGGATGGGTGGCGTCCACCACGTGCAGCAGGATATCTGCCTCCGCAATCTCCTCCAGGGTGGCGCGGAAAGCAGCCACAATCTGGGTGGGCAGCTTCTGAATGAAACCGACCGTGTCGGTGAAAAGAAGTTCCCTCCCGCCGGGCATTTTGACGCGCCGGGTGGTGGGGTCGAGAGTGGCGAACAACATATCGGCTGTCAACACCTGTGCGCCGGTGAGCTGGTTGAGCAGGGTGCTCTTGCCGGCGTTGGTGTAGCCAACAATGGCAACGACCAACAGTTCGGTCTGACGACGGCGCTCACGGTGACGATGACGATGGGCGCGCACCTCTTCCAGTTGACGGCGCAAGAAGGCGATGCGCTGGCGGATGAGGCGGCGGTCGATTTCGATCTGTTGCTCACCCGGCCCACGCACCCCAACGCCGCCGCCCACCGCGCTGGTCTGACGCGCCAGGTGGGTCCACATACGGGTCAGCCGGGGCAGGCGGTACTCCAGTTGCGCCAGCTCCACCTGTAACATCCCCTCGCGTGTGTGCGCGTGTTGGGCGAAGATGTCGAGAATGAGGGCAGTGCGATCCAGAACTTTGATCTTCTCTTTGAACGCTTTTTCCAATTCGCGCTGGTGACGCGGTGATAGCTCGTCATCGAAGAGCAAGACATCCGCCTCCAACTCTTCCACCAGCTGTTTAACTTCCTCCACCTTGCCGGAACCGATGAAAGTGGCCGGGTCAGGGTGGTCAAAGCGCTGATAGGTGCGCCCGACCACTTGCAGGCCGGCCGTATCCGCCAGACGTTCCAACTCGTCCAGGCTTTCCTCGACCGGCAAAAGCGGCCGGCCCAATTTTAACTCGGCCCCGACCATGAAGGCGCGTTCCAATGGAACGGGATGAACAGGTTGTGTGGTAATAAGGTTTGCCTCCCGGCGACCGCTCTTATAGCCGGCCGCGCTCAGTCAAGCAATCCGGCAACTTCCAACGTGCGTGGATGCTCAACTGTGTAGTCATAGGTTACGATCAATTTTTGCTGGGGGGTCAGCGTCAGCTGCCACTCCAAAATGTTTAAGGAGGTGCGTTCGGCCGGTTCAGGCGTCACCCGGTCCAGCGTGACGCGGATTTCTTCATGGCGGGACACCGGCAGCTGATCTTTCAACGTCACACGGGTCGTGTGGGCCAGCAAGTTATGCAGCTCAATCTTGTAGCCGTAGGTCACAACCCGCCGATCCCGCAACAAACGCTTATCTACGTCGCGACGGGTCAGTTCGCGTCGCACAGCCAGACGTTCTTCCACCCCTAGCAACAACTCCACTTCACCTTCCTGGGGAGTGTAGGGCAACTGGTTGCGCCCAATGAAGGTATCGCCCACGAAAAGGGCCGCCGGGCCGGCCAGCAAAGGAGCGGGGCCGGTATGACGTGCTTGGGCCCGGCGGTAAACAGCGTCGGTGTGGCGGGGAATAGCGACATAATCGATGTGGGGCGTCCAATCTAGCCGGTCGATCAGGCTTTTGTGGGGCGCGCCATCGCTGGGGATGTCGGTACGGCCAGGGGGATGAAAGGTTACTGCCAGACCGCTTTGGACAACTTCGGCCGCCACGATCTCGGCCGGCGCTTCCCCGGCAGCCACAGCGCGCAAGGGAGCTGCCTGCCTGGCTGTGCGCACGGCATCCAGGGGGACACCGGGCGGTTGCGGCGGGGGAGCGGGTTGGCGGCGGTCGATATACCAGGGATGGAGTTCCGGCAAACGCTGATTGAGCGCCGGCCGGGCGGTGGAGAAAGCCAGAGCTACATTGCGCCAATCCTGACCACTCTGCTGGGTCACCTGGGCCAGATAATGCAGTTCCAACTGGTGGCCGACGGCCGTCTCCGTCAGGCGAATGTCATACAAAGGCTGCCAGCCGGCGCGTTGCACCACATAGGTCAGGCTGGGGCGGAAGAGGCCTGGCTGGACCACCTCCACTTCCAACACTGCCTGATAGCGCTGGCGCGGACGCTGAGATTGAATCTGTTTAAGCTCCTGGCGTAACTTTTGTAGCTGGCGGTCGAGGCCGCGTTGCTGTTCATCCAGGCCGCGCAGCATGTCGCGCAGCTCTCCTTCCCGCGTTTCCAAGAAGCGGGCCAGCTGTTCCTGATCCGCGACAGTGGTGCGTCCCCGCGCCAATCCCCAGGCATATTCGGCGGTGGCATTGCGCAGGCCATCTAGATGTTGCACCTGGCCTTTGAGCGTGGCGCGCTGGTCTTCCAAGTGCCGCACCTGCCCTTCCAAAGCCTCGATTTGCGCCTCCAGAGCCTGCACCTCGGCGGCCGGCGTCTGGACAAAGTGGACACTGCGCACCTCCACCCCCAACAGGCGCACCTGAGCCGTCCCATGCCCACCGGCGCGCACCGAATCCACTTCCAGACTTAAGGGCAGGCCGTCCACCACCACATAGCGCGTATCAGCTGCGATCTCCATCTCTCCTAGACAGGCGACCCGCGCCCGATCAGGATAGATGGTGACTTGATCGACCCACATCACAACATCTTGGTTCATACCTTACTGGCCTTCCTGTTCCAACCAGGTCTCTAAAACATGCCCTACACGCCACAAACTATCCAGGCCAACTTTATCCAGTGTATCGTCAACGGTGTGCCAATAAACATAGTCAAAGTCAATGATGTCCACCGCCGGAATGCCGCGCCGGGCGAAGGGAAGGTGGTCGTCAATCATGGTGTGGCGCATGGTGGGGATAAAATAGTTACCAAAGCCCAGGCCGGCCGCCAGCGACCACAGTTCTGCCTGTAAATCTGGGTCAGAATGTCCTTCATAGTAGAGTTGCTGGTCAGCGTCACCCACCATGTCGACCAAAACCATCGCCTCCGGCGTGACAGTCAAATTATCCGCCAGGTAGGTGGAACCGACAATCCAATCCCAACCGGGCAACCCGCCGCTGCCGTTATCCTCAGCATCGAAAAAGAGGAGCCAGACTTCATGCTCCAGAGCGGCAGCATCAAGTGTTCGCGCCAGTTCCAGCAAAATCGCCACCCCGCTGGCTCCATCGACAGCCCCCGGCGTTGGGGTAGCCTCCAGGCCGGGGGATTGTTCGGAGCGGGCGCGGGTGTCGTAGTGCGCGCCCAGCAAGACAATGGGGCGGCCGGCCGGCCCCGGCGCACGCCCAATGATGTTCATCACCGGCACAGCTTGATAAGTGAAAGGTTGGGTCTCCACCGTCCAACCCCAGGCGGCGAGTTGGGTCTGAATGTACGTTTGCACCTGGGCATGACCCGGCGCGCCGGGGTAGCGGGGGCCAAAGGCAAGCTGGGCAGCCACATCCGCCAGGGCGCGTTGCGCATCGAAGCTTACCTCCTCTACCGATGGCGTCGGTGAGGCTGGTGGAAGGAGTGTCAAAGCTGGCGTGGGCAGAAAGGGCGTGGGCGAAGCCACGGGCAGTGGTGCAGCAGATGGCGGCCGGCCGCAGCCTGTCAGCCACAGTCCAAGCAGCGCCCAGGCCCAGAATCGCCTTAAAACCATGCCCACCCACGCGGCTCCGCCCCTTGTTTGAGGGTCAAGGCTTCAACAGCCGGGGCGACAACGACCGGCTCCAGCGGTTCAGCCCGCTCCAACTCATCCAATATGTCATCGCGGCGGCGTAGCTCCCAAATGGTCACCGCCGGGTTCTCCTGGACCAACAGACCGTCCCCGGCCCACACCACCCGCTCACTAACCGGTGCAGAGACTTCACAATCTTTCAGAAAAAGGCGCAGTCGCTCGGCGTTGTTTTGTAGCTGACGTGTCGGGTTACGGCTCATCTTAACCCACTCGCCGTCGGCGGCCCGCTCGTACCATATATCGCCGACCGTGCGGTGCTGGCCGCCATAAACCTTGATTTCTAATACCCAGACGCCGTGAGGGCCGACCAGCACAGCATCGATATCCCCCTGTCCATCGGGCAAAAGCACGTTGCGAAACAGGGTGTAGCGTCCATCAAGGTTTTCTTGCAAAAAGGTGGTCAGGCGCTCCTCGCCCAGGCGACCGATGACGTAGTTGTCGGCTTCATTGTGCAAACGATCGGCCGCTTCGGGCAAGAGCAAGGCCAGGATGGTCGCCACCCCCAGAAATGTCAGCAGCCAGCCGGGGAGAGCGGTGGCTCCGCGGAAGCTCTGCCACACCAGCCACAGCCAGCCGAGGAAGGCAAGAGCTAACATAGCATAGCCGGCCGGTTGCGCCAGGCGCGCCAACTGACGCAGGCGTTGTTCCTGGTGCAGCAAGTAGGCGCTGCCCATGACGACATTGAGCGAATAAGCTGAAACTGTCATAACTCTGTCCTGAACGCTATCCTGATCAGGCTACGGCCGCCAGGGTGACGACACTCCGTTATAGGGTGTGTCGGCCGGTTTGGGCCGGGGCCGCCAGGATAGCGGCGCTCTGTCGTTTTGGCTCAGGCTGCGACCAGTCCGGCCTCCGCCAGAGTGCGGTCGTAGGCCAGGTCGTAAGCGCGGGCAAAGCGGCGCAAAGCAGTCAAAGAGCGTTGGACATACCACAAACTACGCTCTTGTTTGCCCAGATTGGCGGGCGGCGACGGCAGAAGGCCAAAATTTGCCTTCATCGGCTGGAACGAACGCGCCTCGGCGTGGGTGACATAATGGCACAGCGCCCCCAGCATCGTCTGCGGGGGCAAGATGACCGGCAGTTGACCTTGCCACAAACGGGCTGCGTTGAGGCCAGCTAACAAACCGGTCCCGGCGTTGCCCACATACCCTTCCACCCCAATCATCTGACCGGCGAAAAAGAGATCGGCTCGCCCCCGATATTGCAGCGTGGGGGCCAGGAGTCGGGGGGCATTGATAAAAGTGTTGCGGTGCATCATGCCGTAACGGTAGAACTCCGCCTTTTCGAGGCCAGGAATCAGGCGCAACACCCGTTGTTGTTCTCCCCAACGCAAGTTGGTTTGAAAGCCCACCAGATTGTACAGGGAGCCAACAAGATTATCTTGACGCAGCTGCACCACCGCGTAGGGCCGCCGGCCGGTGCGGGGGTCGCTCAATCCCACCGGGCGCATGGGGCCAAAACGTAGCACATCTCGCCCCCGGCGCGCCAGCTCCTCAATGGGCAGGCAGCCCTCGAAAAAGTGAGGGTCTTCCTGCTCAAATGATTTCAGATTGATACGCTCCGCCTCTAACAGCGCGGTATAGAAAAGGTCGTACTCCGCTTCTGTTAAAGGACAGTTGAGGTAATCTCCATCATCTGTCTCACCATCGTCGTAGCGCGATTGGCGAAACGCGATCTCCAGGTTGATCGTCTCGTAGTTGACGATGGGGGCCAGGGCGTCGTAGAAGTAGAGATGTTCCTGACCACTGAGAGCGGCAATCTCCCCGGCCAGCGCCTCTGAGGTCAGGGGGCCGGTGGCGATAATAGCCGGGTGGTTGGGTAGCTGCGTCACTTCCTGGCGCACCAGGGTGATGCCGGGATGGCCGGTAATGGCATTGGTGACGAGGGCGGCAAAGCGTTCGCGGTCAACGGCCAGGGAACCGCCGGCTGGCAAGGCAGCTTGAGCCGCACAGGCCAGAATCAGTGAGCCGAGGCCGCGCAACTCAGCCTTGAGCAGACCAGCTGCTTTATGGAGAGCGGTTGCGCCCAGGGAATTGCTGCACACCAGTTCGGCCAGATGGTCGGAAACGTGGGCCGGGGTGGTGCGCCGGGGGCGCATCTCGAACAGCGTCACCGGGACACCCCGATTGGCCGCCTGCCAGGCAGCCTCGACACCGGCCAGACCACCGCCAATGACCCACAGCGTATTGGTACTCATAGCTCTATTGTACACAAGACGACCGCTTCTGGCAGCAGGCGGTGGTCGGCGCGCCGTTGTGCCGGCCGGTTGGGGCGCTCCGTCGGCCAGCGCGCTGTCAGGCGGGTCGCAGCTGGTTGATCCAATAGCGCGCATCCCGATCCTGAGGGTTGCTCTCCAAAGCGCGCTGGAACCAGGTCAGGGCCTCCGCCTTTTCCTGTCGATCTTTGTGAATCAGGCCGATGTTGTAGGCCACGTTGGGGGCCTGAGCATCCAACACCAAAGCGCGCTTGAAGGCTTCAAGGGCGCGACGTTGATTATCGTCGGTAGCTAACACGGGATTGCCCAGATAGGCTGCCCCCAGGTTGGTCCACACCATGGGATTATCAGGATCCCGTTGCGCCAGCTGTTCCAGGATGCGCACGGCGCGGCGGAAACGCCGGGTGAGAATGTAACCCGCTCCCAGGTTGAGGGCGACATCGAGGTTGGCTTGATCGAGACGGTACGCTTCTTCTAGCAAGGAGACAGCCTCGACCACCTGGCCTTGCCCAATTAAACGGGTTCCCTGTTGTATCAGGTGCAAGATGCGGTCGGATTGGTGGGGTTTCACGGTTAAGATTTCCTTCATGGGATACGACAACGTTTAGCCTCTGGGCGGCGCGGCCGGGTGATGAGGCGCTCAGCATCTGGGCGGGATCAGATGCCATACAGTTGAATAATAGCTGTTAAAGTCAAGGGGCTGATCAGGGTGGACAACACCACCGCGCCAGCCACTGCCTCTGGGTGCAGGTCATATTCAGAAGCCACGATGGTTGCGGCGACAGCAGCGGGCATACTGGCTTCCAGGATGGAGGTGGCCCGGCTCTGACCGGTCAACCCCAGAATAACAACGACGACGCCAGCCACCAGAGGGCTGATGATCAGGCGCAACCCCAACGCTGGCAGTAACAAGCGCCATTGATCCACGGCGCGCCAATCTGCCAGCTGCATTCCCAACAGCACCAACATGGCGGGAATGGCCCCGGCCGCTGCCAGATCTATCCCCTGCATCACAAAAGGGGGCAGCGCAATGCGCCCACCATATATCACCAGGGCGATAGCCGCAGCGTAGATCACCGGCAAACGCGCCAGGTCGACCAACGCCTGACGCCACGGTTGCTGGCCCAGGGAAGCGATGAAGCTGCCCAGCGTGTAGACCAGAACGCCGCTGACGACAACGTAGGGCACAGCATGAGCCACGCCGGCCGGGCCATAGCGCAACTGATTGAGCGGCAACCCATAGTTGGCGGCATTGCTGAACATGGCAACCAGAACCAAGGCCATGTTTTCCGAGCGCTCCAGGCGCATCAGTCGCCCTGCCCCCCACGCCAGCCCCCCCATGGCCACGATGCTCAACAAAGCAAACGCGCTCAGGCGGGTCAATTCGGCCGGAGATATTTCTGCCTTGACCAAAACAGAAAAAATGAGGCAAGGGCTTAAGCCATAGAACGCGATCTGCGCTAAGGCCCGTTTCTCCACCCCCCAGACGCGGCGTAGGGCAAAACCAAGAGCAGCCACCAGGAAAATGGGCGCGATGTTGTTGACAAAAACGTCACCGGCGGTCATGGTTCATTCAACCTTAGAGGTCGGCGCTAACCAGATGCGGAACGCCGGTGCAGGGGTTGGGGTGGACACAGACAGCGTTAATCGCTATCAGGATCGTCGTCGTCGAAATCAAGATCGAGCAGGTCAAAATAGCCCCCAGCCCCCTCCATCTCTTCCAATGTTTCGTCAATCACATCGTAGAGGTTTTCCAGGTCTTCATCCTGGCTCAGGTTAGTGAGGATGCGGCTGATGCGCTCGCCGCCGATCTGACCCAGGGCCTTCACGGCCGCCGCCTGAACTTCCCCATCCTGATCGTAAACCAACTTAAGCAGGGGCTCAATGGCGTCGGACTGACCAATTTCGCCGGCCGCGCGCGCAGCAATGGCCCGAAATTCGGCGTAAGGATGTTCCATCTCTTCCAAAATGACTGCCAACCAGCAGGGATCGGCGCTACTGCCCATGGCATACAGAGCGCTCAACTGCCAATCTTCATCGGCTGAGGCATACGCTTCTTTAATCCAATCTGGTACATAGGGATGATCAGACGGAGCCAGCGCTTCTAAAATAGCCTGGCGTACCGGCCGGGCCAGGGCAGGATCGCGATAATACTCCCCCAGGGTGCGCACCAAGCGTTCTGACACCGGCCGCGCGATCTGTCCCCAGGCGCCCATCAACACAAAATGAGCCAGTGTGCGCGCCGCGGCAATTCGCACTTCCATATCCGCATCTTCCCGCGTCAAGCGCAAAATAGGCTGAATGAGGGAGACATTGGACGTATCCCACAAACCATCCAGGGCTGCGCGACGCACCCCTGGCAGGCGGTCGCCCAGACAAACTGCCAAAGCAGCACTAAAATCCACCTCAAAGTTTTCCTCGCTGATGTCCGCCAGATGTTGGGCAATGGCCGCTCGTCGCTCATCGGAGGCCGCAGGCCAGCGCTCAGTAAACTCGCTCAATTCGGTCGGAGCCATATCAGAGAGACGGAAGAGCAGGGGAATAGCAATCTGCTCGGCGTCGAACAGTTTGTGCAACACAGCGCTAAAAGCCTGATTAGGGTTGGGTTGCATGAAACACCTTCTTTTTTCTTCTGGCAAAAAAACACCAAGACAACTCAATAGGCGTCTTGGCGTCGGCCGCTGCCAGGAATCGGTTAGCGTTGTGGGCGGCGGGTTGGGAGATTCCATCCCCAACTCGCTCAGAGCCCCGGGTTAAAACGGAATGATAGGATTGACAATATCCTGCACAATCAACAAAGCCATCAGGCCAAGCAACAGCAACATACCGACCAGATGCACCATACCTTCGCGTTCTGGTTCGACGCGCCGGCCGCGAATGGCTTCGATGATCACAAATAAGATGCGGCCGCCATCCAGCGCTGGCAGGGGCAACAGGTTGGTGAAACCTAGCCCGACGCTGATCAGGCCGGCAAAAAACAAGAGGCCAAACCAATCACCCGATTGCGCCTGAAAACCGATCAACTGGCTCATGCCCACGACGCCAATAGGGCGGGCTTCCTGGGGGGTGAGCTGGCCGCGAATGAGCATGGCCGGCGCTTGAATGGTCAGGGCCACCACCTGATACATGGTGCTGCCAGACTCCACCGCCGCCTCGGCCGGCGATAGCGACAGCCGCTCGCCGGTGGGAGGATTCTCCAGGGTGATGCCAATGGAGCCGCTTTGGGGATCGTTGGGATCGCTCAGGCGGGGGGTGACCACCAGTGTCACCAACTCGCCGGCGCGATCCACAACAACGGAGACCGGTTGTCCGGCGCTAGAGCGAATAGCCTGGATCAGTCCATCAGTGGAGACGACTGGCGCACCGTCCACTGAGACAAAAAGATCGTCCGGTTGAAAGCCAGCCTCGGCGGCGGCGCTATCGCGCAAAACGGTGGACACGGCGACGCGGCTCTCGTCATAAGCAGGGGGGCCAACGATAAAAGCGACCCACAAGATCAAAAAAGCCAGGATAAAGTTGGCGACTGAGCCGGCCGCCAGGACAGAAAAACGCGCCACTTTAGAGGCTGAGGCCAGCCCACCAGGGACAGTGGGGTCATCTTCGCCGGCCGGCCGCACAAAGCCGCCCACCGGAATCCAATTCAACGAGTAGATCGTGCCCTGACGTTCAAAGAGGGTGACGGCGCGCGGGGGGAAGCCCAGGCCAAACTCTTCAACTTTGATGCCAAAACGGCGCGCAGTCCAGAAATGACCAAATTCATGCACGATGATAATCGGCGATAAAACCAGAACAAAACCTATAATCATCCACCAGACGGACATAGCGTACCTTTGACCCTGATCCGACCATTGACGTCGGTTGGGGATAGGATTTCACGCCGATGTGATCGGCGTGGCAGCGGTTATGCTTTGCCGCCGCTCGCAACCCGTTTCATTATATGTTTCAGTTGGGGCGGCTGATAGGTCGTGGTCAGCATTCTAACAGCCCTCTAACCGCTGGATCATCTGGCTGCAAGACGCAACCGCCCCTGGGAACACCAGGGGCGGTTGCACGCGATAGTTTGAGAAAAAGAAGGCTTAAATGGCTTTGCTCTCGGCTACCCGCTCGACCACAATGGTGTAATCCATGGCCACGGCCGCGATGACGCCGATGGCGGCCCAGACATGAAACAGGGCAATACCCAGCACGCCAACAACCACCGGCAGTTCCAACAAGGTACGTCCCTCTGGGTTTTTGATGATGATGCGGCGCACCGAAGCCTCTTTGAACAGCTTCCTGACTGTATCCATCAACTGCTCAGCTGAGACTTTCATACGCTCTTGCCGGATTTCTTCCTGAGGCAACTCTTCTTTCTCGATCTTAATCGTATCGGTCATATTATCTATCCTTTGCACGCCAGTTGCGCGCCACGAGATAAAGGCCTAACACCACCAAAAGCAACGGCCACCAGGCTCCTAAGATGGGATGGAAGACGAGCAATTCGAAGGCGATGGCGAAAATGAGAAAAATCCAAAACATAGCCCGCATGGCCTGGCGACGGCTTTGCCGGCCGGCCGCGTCTTCTTGAAAGCGGTTCTTATAGTCTACTCCCCACAAAGCGCCGATAAGCGGCAGAGGCCAGGCATAAGCCCACATTTCAAAGTAGTTGAAGAGGTTCATCACCAGCAATAACAGCCCCACGCTGAGGATCACTGCACCGGGAACCGCTAAAACAGCCAGCGGTTCGCGTTGGCCCGGCCGCATTCGCGCGGCCGGCCAGAGTAAGAGCAACCCCGGTGTAATGATCCATAACGGCCACAGGTAGCGCCCAAAGGGGATAGATACCAGATTGCTCAGCAAGATGAGCGCGCCGATCCCAATCAGCGCCAGCCCCAGCCAGTTCTCCGGGTCAGAACGAAACGAGGAGGGTTTGGTGTGCGCTTTGTCTGTCATGGTGAACACCTCATTATCGGACTGTACGCAAGCGCTGCTGAAAAGTTTCACGGCCGGTCAGGCTGGCTGGAAGCTAAAGCACGACTAAAGCCGTTACTATGAACGGAAGCCAGCGCTCCGTGATGCCGGCTGGATGAAAGACACGCCTGGGGGTGATGGGGTTTCAGAAAATAAACCGGCAATGGATTATGACACACCCACTACCGGTTGCTCCAGGGGGAGAAAGGTAAGCTCCAACACCCCGTCGACCAGATGGCCGCTCTCCACCCGGCGTTTGGCTAACACATGGGGCAAAATCATCTCACGCTTGAAGTTGCCGACGGTGATGAACATTTCATCCCCGCGCTTGCGCAGACGCACATCGCCGCCTTTGACAAAGGGCAGAGGGATGCGCATTACAAAGCTGCCATCGGGCTGCTCCACCACTTCTTGCAAAACGCCCCGATAGAAGATCTGGCCGGGGTCTACCTCCCCAAAACAGTCCTGCGCCAGCAAGGCCAGCGCGTCCAACCCCACCACTTCATGCGAATAATAGGGCGCTGTCCACAGAGGAATGGGGCGGAAAGTATCCTCGATGTAACGCATGTACTTTTGCTGAATCTCACGCCGTTGGCGGTAGAACTCTCCTTCATCCACCTCTTCGGGCAGGACGCGGTTGATGATGACGCTGTCCACAGGATAGTTGAACAAACCCAGGTAGCTCACCGCACGCTGGGCCTCACGCACCACCATCTTCTCCGGCTGCACCACGACGCGATAGCTGGTGGTGGTTGGGTCGCTGAGCACCAGACGCAACTCCTGAGCGCCGACATCAAGGCGTTCCAGAGCGTTCAAGACTTCGGCCGGGCCTTGCAATAGCCGGCCGGCAAAAGGGCGCAGCGCTTTGGTGATGGGGCCTTCCAGGCGCATGGCGTGGGCTGCATACCAGCGAAAGGTGTCCGGCATGGTCAACAGCCGAATCGTCTCGCCGGTCGGGGCAGCGTCGATGATGACGCGATCAAAGTTGCCGTCCCGCGCCTGTTTGTTAATGTGCAACAAACTGACAATCTCGTCCATGCCGGGGATGGCCGCCAGCTCATCGGCCACCACACGATTCAACCCGGTGGCGTTAACCATAAAACCGGAGACAAAGCTCTGCAAGGTATCCCAGTAGTTAAAGATGTCGGCTACAACACTGATTTCTTGTCCCCACAAATTTTCCGCAATCCGCACCGGTTTCGAGCCCAGAGGTATATCGAAGGAATCCGCCAGACTGTGGGCGATATCGGTGCTGGCGACCAGCGTTTTGTAGCCCAGCTGGGCGCTGCGGAGCGCGGTGGCGGCCGCTGTGGTGGTTTTCCCCACGCCGCCTTTACCCAAATAGAGAATAATGCGCATGTGATTCTCCAGATCAACCTGTTTGGTTGAGCCAGGCCATACTGCCTGGCTCTCTGTTCCTGGTCTATACGTACACGGGCCGGCCTTGTTGCAACCAGGCCGTGAGGGGGGAGAGGTTAACGGTTCAAAGCGACGTCAATAGCCACCTGATCCTCATCCGAGGCATTGAATTCCAGGTAGCCCGTCTCCTCAACATAACCATCCGCCAGCACCGCCGCTTCGTAGCGCACGCCGCGCTCCAGAGGATGGGGCAGTTGATAGAAGCCGCTGCGGTCAGTTTGCGCCGCCGTTAAGACCGCCTCGTCGCGGGGGTTGTCCAACCATTGGCTGATGGATTGGCCGGGTTGCAAAACGATGATCGCTGCGCCTCGAATGGGCAGGCCGGTGGCAGCGTCTGTCACCACGCCCTCCACATGCACACCGTCGCTCACCGCCGCCTCGCCCACTGTCGTCTCCGCCTGGGCAATCAGCGTCAGGCTTTCCCCGGCGTAAATCAACACCGTGTAAGCGCCGCCGGACAATCCGTTGCCGTTGCGCAGCCAGATGGGGTAGCAAGGCCCTTGTGGGCCATCTTGCCAGGAGAAAAGGTCTTCGGCGACCACCTCTCCATTGTGCAGCCACACATAGCGCAAATCCTCGCCATCCTGCATACCCACATAACTGAAATTGGCCGTAATCTGAGAGGTGTTGGCAGGAAAGTCCGTCACCGTTTGCAAGGGGCAGCCGTCGCGCCCAAAGTCGAGCGACCAGGCCTGGAACGTGAAGGCCTCACCGCCGGAACCGCTGGCGGTCGGCTCAAAGGGGGTCACATAGGCCACATCCGCCTGCGCCGCCAGAATCAGCGGCTTAGCCAGATTGATGGGGCGCAAAGCATTGATGAACCCACCGATGGGAATGCAGCTGTCGCGGTCGTCTAGGAAACCATCGCCGTTGGTGTCCTGCACCACACGACAATCGACCACTTGATCAGTCCCCCCGGCCGAAGCCTGGGTGGGAACACCTATAATCCGCCCGGAGTCATCCACTGCCAGACCGCCCGAGTTGCCGCCGGCGATGGTGGCGTCTGTCTTGATCCAGGCGCGGTTCCCCACTCGCTCTTCGCTGGAAAAACCAGACACGCTACCCCGCGTGAAGGTGATGGTGTCGCCGCCGATGCCCGGAAAACCAAAAATGTAGACGTTATCCCCCAGATGCACCTGATCAGAATCCCCCAACTCCACAAAAGGCAGATTTAGATCGCCGGGCAGAACAGGTGAGCCAGCAGTATAGCGATCAATCTGCAAGACCGCCAGATCCAACAGGCCATCGACAGCCACCACGCGGGCCAAAAAGGTGGCGGCCGGGGGCATATCTTCCCGCGTCAGAATCTCAATGCCCAGAGCGTCCGGCTCATACTCTGGCGCACCCTGGGAAGCGGGGGAAGCAACATGGGCGTTGGTCAAGATCAGTCCGGTGGGGGAAATCAAGGTTCCAGACCCATATCCCATCACGGCGTAGCCATTCCGTTGCTGGCGCAACATGGCGATGTGCACCGTCGCTAACGCCAGACGTTGACGCTGGGAGCCAGACAAGAAGGCGCTGCTGTTGCCTTCCACCACCGGCAGCGGCGTGGGAATAATCGCTGACTCACCGGATGCAGAGGTGGGCAAAGGGGTGGGCAGCTCGCCGGCTCCGTAGGGCGTAGGCTGAATACGCGTCGGGGCCAGGGTAGGAATGACTTCAATAATGTCGTTGGTTGGGCCACAGGCCAGGAGCGCCAGAAACAAGGCCACCCAGGCAGGCCAGAGCCATTGCCGCGCTCGATCATCTGCCATTACTCATCCTCCCCGACCGCTGCACGCTCGGCCGTCAGATCTACTGTCGCCAACAACCGTTGAAAGAGAGGGGTGGAAGCGGCGAAGCGGCCGGCTTCATCCTCAAACGTCACCCCAATCACTTCGCCCTCATACGGGAAGAAGTAATCCACTCCCTGAATGACCTGGGGCAATGTGGTGGGATCAGCCCCATCTACGTAGGCGAAGGAAACTTTGTACCCTTCCAGGTCGTTCACCAAAACGGGCGTTTGCTCCAACACCCGATAGTTATCCAATTCGAGGCCGCGCTGCAAATTGCGCTGCGAGGCAAGGTTGGCCAGGCTCAACTCCGGCGTGCGCGGTAAGCGCCAGGCGTAGCAACGGCGCTCAGGGGCAACAACGCTCCAGGCGATGAAGAGGGTGTCCTCGCTGGAAGTCACCACCCAGTCGGTCGGCAGGAGGATGGAAATCGGTTCACTCACCACCTCACGGCCTGGCTTTTCAACGTTGCCCTTGACGATCCACCCCAGGCCCAACGCCAGCAAAGTCAGGGCCAACACGCCCCAGGCGGACCAACGGTTGGTGGGTGCAGGGGTCAAGGTGGTCATGTTGCACCTCCTGAAGCGGGCGCCGGCCGGGTCGGCGGCTCAGGCTGGTCTTGTTCCAACCAACGAGTCAACAACCACAGCAGACCGAGGGCAAACAGCGCCGCCAGGGCCAGCCCCACCCAGGTGTTGGCGGGATTGCCGGACGGCGTGACATCGCCCAACGAAAGCAACGTGCGCAAGAAAAAGAAGACGGCATTCAACAGGGCCGCCAGCGCCACCCCGGCCGGCATCCACCACACCGGTCGACGCGAAAAGCGCTCGCGCCCCAGAAAAAAACCCATAACACCGGCAAAACTGGCGTGCGCCAGCGCGTTGACGGTAATTTGAATGGCCGTCAGCCCCAACCCGACGCCCCCGGCCTCCACCACAAACTGGATGTTGAGGACGGTGGCATACCCCAGGCCGGCCGTTGTGGCGTAGAAGATGCCATCTGTCAACTCATTGAAGATGGGGGCCTGGAAAACGGAGAACCGCACCGCCGCGTATTTGAGGAACTCCTGGGTAAAGCCCACCACGAGAAAACTTCCGGCCAGATACGACCAGGGCCAGTTGCTCCATAACCACGTCTCCACGGCGAAAACATCGGTCAGCAAGGGAATTCCCACTGCTGCCGCCAGCAATGCGCCCAGGGTAAAAACCTGCAACAGTCGGGCGGCCGGCTCAGGGTTGTGGCGATCCCGCCGATAGAAAAAGAACAACCAGATGCCGGCCGGGCCCAGAGACATGACCACACCGGCCCAAAAGAGCCAGAAAGGGGTCAGCCGTTCGCCCCACCAACGCTCCACGCCAAAGGCGAGCCACGTCAGCGCGACCAGCAGGATAAGCAGCGAAAGATCGGCCCGTTGAAAAAGCCGCCAACGTCGAGCAGTTGGGTTGGTGGATGCAGCGCCATGACGCATGGAAAGCCTCCTTCTATAACCTGTCATTGTCCCATCAGGTGGGCAAAGCGTCAATGTTCTGTGCAACCTTTTGCCTCCATGTGCGTATCAATTGATGATATGAACAGCGCTCAGGTGAGACATTTCTGGCTTGATGGGTAGGCCTCTTCGCCAGGCTGTCGCCGCGCATGATACTCCTCAGGTTTGAAGGACAGAGAGAATGGCTACTGAGAACCAAGACAAATATACCACGCTCAAGGGCGCCCTGGAAAGCGTGCCCTTCATCAGCCCGGCCCAGGTGGAACGCTGGGTGGATTTGCAACGCGCCATTGACAGCAGTCGCGACTTTTTAATTCGCGCTGTCCCTGAAGCAAAGCTGAACATTGAAGAAGCGCAAAAAATTCTGGCTCAGCGCACCTACACCCTGATCTTCTTCGGCGGAACCGGCGTGGGCAAAAGCACCTTGATCAACGCCTTGTTGGGACGCAATCTGTTGCCCACCGGAGCCGTGACAGCCGTCACGGGCACGATTGTCTACATTGAACAGGCGGACGAAGGAGAGGCGGAGAGCCTGACGCTCAACTATTGGGAGCGCCATGAATTCGCCGACCGCGTGCGCCGCCTGTGCCAGCTGGCGGAGATACCCACTTTTGACATCACCAACGACGGTGAGCGCGACCTGACACACCAGCAGATCAACCAGTTGATCGCTGACGGCCGGGACGATGCCAAAACGGAGCGGGATGAATATTTCGAGATTTTGCTCGATTGCATCAGCACTTATGAGAGCCATGCCGCCCTGCTTAAGGCTGGGGCGCTGCCGCCCCAGGTCTACACCCTGGATCACACCGAAGCATACCAACATTTGCGTGAAGATGGCTTCAAGGGTAGCGACCAGCGGCAAATCCGTCTGGTCAAATCAGCCGTCTTTCGCATTCACCCCCGGCCCGACCAACCCAGCCTGTTGCTGAACGGCTATTTGCGCATTGTAGACGTGCCCGGTCTGGGGGCCGGGATGCGGCTGCACGAAGCAATTACCCTGGAGGAGATGAAACGAGAAGACGCCATGATCGTGCTGGTGACGGACGCCGGCCGGCAGCGCGTCGATGAGATGAAATCCCTCAGCGCTGTCAACTGGATCAAAGAGAACCGGTTGCGCGGCCTGCGCGGTGCAGACCTGGATGAAGCCGCCGCCAAAATATTCCTGGTGCTCAACGGAGGCAACATTCGCCAGGCATTCGACCGCCTGAACAGCGGCTTGCCAGAGGCGGAGCGGGAAGTACGCGAGCTGACGCGCCACATTGCGCCCAACTATTGGGAGCGCTACCGGGAACGGGCTGGCAACCGGCCCTACTTTTTGGTCATGCCGCCGGCCGCTCTATACGTCAATGATCCCGACCACGCGCCGCATGAGTTCGCCACCGAAACAGAGCGCATCCTGAAAATCTACAAAGATCAGCTTGGCCCGGTCGATCCCGACCCGCTACACCTTGACACACGGGAAGCGCTGCTCAAACTGAGCGAAATACCAGCCCTACGCCAGAGTTTGATTGAGTTCATCAAGAGTGAGCGCATCCGCAGCCAGCTGCGCGAGGCGGAAAGCCGCATCCGCAGCGTGCTGGAAAGCCTGAAGCGCCATCACGAACAACAACTGGCGGCGCGCAATGTGTATCCCCCCTTTGAGATCAGCTGGGAGACATTGCAAGAGCGCCGCTTTGAGAACCTGCTGCAACGCCACCAAAAAGAGTTGCCCCGCGCTTTCCACACCGCTCTGGTGGAGCTGAGTCAGCGTTACAATGATGACAATCGCTTCCGGCGACTGCTGCG
This sequence comes from Anaerolineae bacterium, assembly GCA_034435495.1. Classification (GTDB taxonomy): domain Bacteria; phylum Chloroflexota; class Anaerolineae; order Promineifilales; family Promineifilaceae; genus DAOTXO01. The sequence goes on along the minus strand of DAOTXO010000067.1, from coordinate 10,963 downwards.
CCCCACCCTGAGCAACATCAAAGATCGGGTGGAGCAAAGCATCCAGGCCGAGATTGAAACCCTGTTGGAAAGCTACGGCACAGAACATTGGGATGACCGCGACGTAACCTATGACAACCTGATCTGGGGTACGAGCGGGATTGAGCTGCCCATCAAACGCATTCTTTACCAGGTGGAATTGAGTATGCAAGAGTCGGTGGCGCGCTACATGCCCCAATTGGGTGATGTGATGAGCGCCGAACTGAAGCGTACCCTGACCGACCACGAGATCAAGTCGCGCCTGGTACGGGCCAGTTACAACCAACCCTATACCTACACCCTGCCGCACGCCCCCGGCCAGGTGTACAGCGTGGAGACAGGGTTTGACGCCTTGATTGAGCGGGTGGCGGAATCCTTCCGGCAGGTGTGCCAGCAGGCCACCATGTATGAGCTGGTGCGCCCGGAGCGCTCCATTCATCACAGCCTGGCGGAAGGAGAACAACAACTGGGGTTGGTGACGAACGAACGCCTGCTGGATGTGGCGCTACGTGGGGCGGAAGCAGTGCGTCGCGAATTGCCGGCCGCTGCCCCGGCCGAGACGCCGGCCGCTCCTCCGGCTGTCGAACCGGCCGAGGACGAGATCCCGATCCGCATTCTGGACGAAGCGCCGGCCGTGAAAGGCCACGACGGCGACATTGCCATCCACGTCTGGGATGGCAACGGTGAGGGGAAAGCAGACGCGGCGTCTCTGCAAGCCAGCTACGCAGCGCAGCTGGAGAACATCTCCAGCAAAACGGAGAGTATTTTCGATAAGATCATCGAAGACCTTTTCTCTGACGACGCGCTGCTGCCTCGTTTGCGTCGGCTCTTCTGGCTGGAAGCCACCCGCGCCGAGCGGGACTACAACAACCACCTGATCAAGCCTATGCTCCGCCAGCATGATCGCAAACTGCACGACGCTGATTTGCGGACAGCTATGGAGCCAGACCTGGAATCGATTTCTGACCTGGAAGCGCTGATGCGTACCTGGGAAGGTTTGCACGCCATTGAGCAAAAGTTGTTCTAACGAATGCGGAGAGGCCGTTCCACCGCCAAGACGCGAGGTTTTCTTTGCGCCTTAGCGGTTCAAAATTAAGGAGTCACCTGTGGATCGCAAGACTGTTCTCCTCATGCAACAGCTACCCGAAAGCCGGGTGGGGCTGGCCGCAGCCCGGCTACTCGAATGGCTGCGGCGCGAGATGGGCGAAAACCTGGAGAACCCCAGCCTGACCGAATCGCGGGCGCGGGCGCTATTGCTGGCGACCCAGATGGTGGATGAACCGACGCTGCATGATTTTCAGCGCCTCATTCCCCAGGCGGATGCCCAGCGTGTGGCCTTGGGTGAACTGCTGAGCGCCGCCAGGTTGGGGGAGCGGGTGGAGCTGGCCTGGCTGATGCTGGCCAGCCAACCTCCGACCGCCCTGCCCTGGCTGGCGCTGGTCGTGAACGCCTTTGCCTGGAAACAGGGGTACGCGGTGCAACAGCTAGACCCGACCACCCCACCCGCCACCTACAGTCCGGCCGGCCAGGTGTTACACCAGGCGGGCCAATGGCTGCGCCGCCAGGTTCAACGCAGCGCCACAGAGCGAGAGCGCCTGGCCCGGCAGTGGGGCTTCGACAGCGCGCGCGTCCCCACCCTGGAAGAGTTGCCGCCCACCCAGGTCGGCGTCGCCCCTCTGCCGCCCCATTTTCGCCCGCCTATTCCAGTACGTTACCCCGAGTACAATGACCCGCTAACCGTTACATCCGAGGAACTGCCGGCCGATCCACCGCCAGTAGCGCGTGGCGAACCGATCAGCATCACACCGCAGGAACTGCCGGCCGAACTCAGCATTACAGTAGAGCCATCGCGGCCGGCGCCTGAACCGGAGATCAAAGTCGGCGTCCCCCAGGCGGCCCCGCGCCCAACCCAACGCGGACGTGAGACGGCGACCCAGATCGCCCACACACTGACCGATCTGGCCGGTGCAGTGCGGCGTAAATTCCGCAACGAGCCACTCAAAAGCACCAAATTGCGTGTGGTGGTGCAGAGTTACCCCGATGGGCCCGGCCTGCCCGGCCTACAGGTAAAGTTGCGTTGCCACGGCGTGAGCAAATATGTCGCCGCCGCCACCGACGCCCAGGGCATCTTTCGTTGCGAGCTGCCGGTGCGTGAGTATTCCGGCCTGACCTACGATGTAGATGTCACCTGGCCGCGTGAATATGGGGGTAAGACGGAGCGCAAATCCATCACCCTCAACACCCAACGCACTGAGTTCACCCTGCCCTTCTACTACCGACTGAATCTCGACAAGCCTTGAGCATCGCAACCGGCCGGCCGCGCCTACAAGCCATGACGCCGGCCCTCTTATCCAACAGGCGCTTTTATGACTGATACCAACCCAACCATTGTCATCACCGACCCCGACAGCGACCGCTACCACACCTTTGGCTACATCAGCTGGTGGAAACAGGAGGTCGTGCGCCAGGCCACCATTCTGGTGATTGGCGCCGGCGCGTTGGGCAACGAAGTTCTGAAGAATCTGGCCTTGATGGGCATTGGACGCATCGTGATTTGCGACTTCGACACCATTGAGGACAGCAATCTGAGCCGCTCCATCTTGTTTCGCGAACAGGATAACGGCCGGCGCAAAGTGGACGTGGCCGCTGAAGCCGTCCGGGCCATCAACCCCGATGTCCAGGTCATGCCCTGGCACGGCGACATCAACTTCGAAATGGGCCTGGGCGTCTTTCGTCACGTGGATGCCGTCATCGGCTGCCTCGACAATCGCGAGGCGCGTCTTTCCATCAATCGCTTCTGCTGGAACGTCGGTCAGACCTGGGTGGATGGAGCCATTCAAGAGCTGATGGGCATCGTGCGTGTCTTTCGCCCCGGCCTGGGGGCGTGCTACGAATGCACCCTGACCGACAACGATTATCAGATCATCAACCTGCGCTACTCCTGTCCCCTGCTGGCGCGGGACAACCTGCTGCAAGGTAAAGTTCCCACCACCCCCACCAGCGCCTCGATTGTGGCTGCTTTCCAGACCCAAGAAGCGCTGAAGATCATCCACGGTTTGGAGATTCAACCCGGCAAAGCGCTGATGATCAACGGCCTGACCAACGACATCTACCTGACCGAGTACCCGGTCAAATCCAGCTGCATGAGCCACTCCCGCCTTGAACCTATCGAAGAGTTGCCTGACCACCGCAGCGACCAGACCAGCCTGGCGGAATTGCTGGCGCTGGCGCGGCAGCGTGTTGGCCCCGAAGCGGTGCTCGACCTGGGGGCAGAAGTGGTCACCAGCCTGGAATGTGCCGCCTGCCACACCTCGACGCCGGTGTTCAAGCGTATGGCGCGACTGTACGAAAATGAGGCGGTTTGCCCCATCTGCCACGAGCGCCGCGATATGACCCTGACCAACCGCATCACCGGTGACGAAGCTTATCTGGAGCGCACCCTGGCAGAGATGGATATGCCTCTGCTGAGCATCATTCGCGCCCGTCAGGGCAGCCAGCGCCTCTATCTGGAGCTGACAGGTGATAAGGCCCTCTTCTTTCAATTTCAGTCGGAGCTAACGTCGGCATAAGAAATGCGTTGGAAGCGGGGTTTGCAACCTGTTGGGCGCAACCCAGGCGAGGTAAACACGTAAAGAATATCGAATCACTTCACTTAGATGGAGAAATAAACATGGCAAGCATCAAAGTCATCATTTACGATCCGACCGGTTCCAAGAAAACGCCGGTTGAATTACCCAACGACGTGCCTATGCGCCGGCTGATTCCGGCGTTGGTGAGCCGCATGGGGCTGCCTACGAGCCAGGGCGGCAACCCCATCACCTATCGCCTCGACCACCGCGACTCTGGCAAGCGCCTGTCGGATGACGACTCGTTGTCGGATGCGGGCGTGAAGGAAGATGACATCCTGAGCCTGTTTCCCGAAGTGACGGCCGGCTGACTTTGTTGCTGATCCGCCTTCTACTCTTCAGCTTGCGGCCGGGCGCTAGACCCAGGGCGGCAGCTGAACCCCTTTGATTATGACCTTCGACATTCGCGAAACACGTCTGCGCAACGACTACCGGGCTGTGCGCGAGTTGGTGGAGCGGAGCGACTTCATTCAAGTGGTGAGCGTGGACGGCGACCCGCCGGATCGCTACCGCATCCGCTTCACCTGTCGCGGCGTGGAGAATGTGCGCTCCAACGATACACCAATCATCCGCGAGAGCCACGAGGTGATGGTTTACCTGCACGCTGATTATCCGCTCAAGCAGCCGCAGCTGAAGTGGCTGACTCCCATCTTCCACCCCAACATTCACGTGACAGGGGCGGTGTGCATTGGGGCGTGGTGGCCGGCCAAAACGCTCGATGAGCTGTTGCTTAATCTGGGCGAGATGGTGCAGTACAAAAATCTGGGCCCTAAAGACCCTATGAACTCCAAAGCAGCCGCCTGGGCCTTGCGCAACAAGCGCCTCTTCCCGATTGACAAACGGGATTTGAAAGGGCGCTCGTTGGAAGAGATGATCATCATCGGGGAACCAGAGGAACCAGATGACCTCGGCATCAACATTCTCAACCCCTGAACCGGCCGGAACGCCTCCAGCGTCGCCGGTAGCTCCGGCCACGAGCAGCAGTCGGCCACGCGGCCGGCCGCCGCTGGAAAGCGGCTGCATCTTACACGGGGCACGGCCGGGTGAGAGCGAACCGCGCATTGTGGTGCGCCAGACAGCGTTGCAGCAGATCGCCGCCCATTGCGCCGCCAACCTCCAGGCTGAGGTAGGCGGCGCGTTGTTGGGTTATCCTTACAACCACAATCAGCAAAGCTTTGTGGAAGTGCTGGCCGCCATTCCCGCCCACTCGCCTGACCATGGCCCGGTGCACTTCACCTTCACCGCCGATGTCTGGACGCAATTGGAGCGTGACCGCGCTACCTACCCCAATTTGGAAGTGGTGGGCTGGTTCCACACCCATCCCGACCTGGGGGTGTTCTTCTCGGTGGATGATGTGGTGGTACACAGCGCCGCCTTCACACAACCGTGGCAGGTGGCGCTGGTGGTGGACCCGGTGCGCGCCGAAGCCAGCTTTTTTGGCTGGCAAGAGGATGGCATCGGGGCCATCCCCGGCTTCTACGAACTGACGGAAGATGGGGGCAGCGTCACCCAATCGGTGATCGACTGGCGGATCACGGTCGAGCCGCCCAGCGCTACCGGTTCTTTCCTGTCGACGACCACCTCGCCAGCCACACCACTGCTGCCTCCCATCAGCCCCTGGGTTGGTGTTTTCCTGGGCGGTCTGAGTTTGCTGGTCAGTCTGGCGGCGCTGATCGTGGCGCTCGGCTAAGGAGCGCCTAACCTGTTGACGCGCCGGCGCGACCGGCCGGCCGCTGTGGGTGACACATTCCATGAGCAATCCCAACCAGGCTTACGCAGCTGTCATCACCTTATCCCCCCCAGAAGCCCAAGGGCAGGTCACCATTCAGGTGAGGCTGACGCCCGGCGACGCCATTGGCGCTGAGGGCGAGCGCCGGCCGCTAGGCGATTACACCCTGGCTGAGTTACAAAACTACGCCGATCAGTTGGAGCGCACTTTCTGGGCCGCCAACAAAGATCGCACCCTGGCGGATCTGTTGCAGGATGAGCACCTGAAACTGGAGGTCTCGCTGGTGGGGATTACGCCCAACGCCGAGTTGAGCACAGAGTCTCTACTGGAGCAGATCATTTTGCTTGATCAACCTGATGCTCCGGCCGGGGCGTCGCCCGAATCGACTTCCCAGCCGCCCCCCACCCTCGCCCCGGCCGAAACCGCTCCCCCGGCCCCCTCAACGCCGTCGGCCTTGACCCAACCGGAGGCAACGTCGGCTGCGGCTGAAGCAGCGCTGCCCCACCCCGCCATTGCCGTGGCAGAAACCCAACCTGTTCGCCCGGAAAAAGAAGCCAGCCTACCTCGCCCCCGGCCGGCGCAACCTGCCATCCGCACCGCCGGTCTGGTGCGCCGCCTGGGCCATCCCACCGAAGAAGCGGTGGATATTTTGATCGACGAACCAGCCTTTAACGCCGCCAAAGGGCACGCCCTCACTAGCCTCAACCGCGAAGTGGCCGGCATGTTGATCGGCCCACCGCCGGAAAAACAGCCTGATGGGCGCTATGTTGTCCACATCACCGATGCCCTGGTCGCTCGTCACACGCGCATGAGCGGGGCCAGCGTCACCTACACACCTGAAAGCTGGCGCGACATTCACGACCAGATAGCTGCCCTCTACCCGGCCGACAGCCACGTCATTTTGGGCTGGTATCATACCCATCCAGGCTTTGGCATCTTTCTCTCCAACATGGATCTGTTCATCCATACGAACTTCTTCACCCAGCTATGGCATGTGGCGCTGGTGTTAGACCCACGCGCCCATACGGCCGGCTTTTTCTGTTGGGATCGACGCCAAAAGCAGGTGCGCTCCTACCCCTTCCCCTGGCCCGATTGGGCCCCGGATGGCTGGTAATGCGCCCGGCCGGGTCAGCCTCCAGGTTGTCTTCTAACCTGCGCCCCAACCCCCAAAATTCAGTATACTAATAGCATGTCCGATTCCAACGGTGTTCTTCGCATCACTTACGATGATGTGGCCGAGGCCAACCAGTTGAGCCTGCAGTGCCCGATCTGCGCCAGTCCGGTGGAGAACCACGCGGCGACGCCGGCGCTGACCCCGGTGGTGTGCAACCGGTGCAACACCCTTTACCACCAGGCGTGCTGGGAGGGCAGCGGGGGTAAATGCGCCATTCTGGGTTGCGCCCACACTGCCTGCCACCGCTACGGCTCGCGTCAGGCCCCGGTGTTAACCATTCGCCCTGGCGACGTTCCCTCCGAGGCTCAGGTGGCGCAAATGGAACTGCGCCGCTTGAAGTCGGCCGAAAAAGCGCGCCAGGCGCAACGCTCGCAGCCCCAACCCCGGCCCGTCACGCGCAGCTTTTGGGCGCAACTGTTGGAGAACATTCGACGAGCCTTTGGTCTAAATCGTTAGCCGCACCGTTGGATTGGTGGGGGTGGATTCCAAACTCACCCCGCCCAGCAACCCCATGCTCCAACCCACCCTGATTGACAAGCCCTCGGTGATTTCAGGAGCGGTGTGCGCTCTGTGCAAACAACCCTTCAACCCCCAGGATGAAGTCATTGTTTGTCCGGTGGACGAGACGCGCCACCATACCTACTGCTGGGAGGCCAACGGGAACCGCTGCACGGCGCTGGGGTGCGCTGGTCAGGGGCCGATTGCCGGCCGGGGTGGGTTTTTCGCTCCGGCATCCCACCGGGCCAATGCACGCAGTCGACCGGCGTCCAGGCCGGCCGGGGCGCGTTCCTTTTGGAATGCCGCCCGTGGCGTACAACCCCAGGTGACAGCCGCCCCGGCCCCTCCCCCTGCTATCCCTGCCCCGGTTTCAGCGACGGTTACGCCGGCCGCGGCCGCCCGCTCCACCACTCCACCCGCGCCCTGGCATCAGCGTTGGGCGCAGAGCTGTCTCATTCTGGCGATTGCCCTGGCCATCGTTCTTTTCGGTTTCAGCTGTTTTGGACTGTGGGCCATCGCCGATTACATCTTGCTGCATGTGTTGGAGTGGGGCTACCGCTCCACCCCGCAGAACGACCTGCTGCCTTCCCTGGTGCATCAACTTGCCCTCGCTCTGCCGCTGATCTGGGCGGGCCTGGTTTGAGATAGAGAAAGATTCTCCTCCATTGGCGTTCCAGGGGGAGTTTACTATACTACCGATAAGCTGGCGTAAAGGGCGCAGCGCCCTCACGCCCCTACTTTTCACTCTGGAGCACGCATGACAACCCGATATGAAGCTTTCCTGGAAAAAGTACATGAGATCAATGACCTCAGCCGGGCGGCCGGCCTGATGAGCTGGGATCGCGAAACCAATATGCCACCCGGCGGCATGGCGGATCGCATTCAACAGATGGCAACGTTGCAAAAAGTGATCCATCGCATGGCAACGGCCGATGAAGTTGGCGACCTGCTGGCAGCGGCGGAAGAGGAGGCGGCCGGAGGGGACCCCGACGCCAATCAGACGCGCCTGCTGCGGGTGGCGCGACGCGACTATGACCGCTCGCGCAAACTGCCCAACGCCTTCGTGCAACGCGTCGCCCTGGTCAGCGGCAAAGCGCGAGAAGCATGGGTCAAGGCGCGTCAAGAGAGCGATTTTGCCCTCTTTCAACCCCATCTGGAGCAGGTGGTAGCCCTAACGCAGGAGATGGCGGAGTTGTACGGCTATGAGGGAGAAAAGTACAACGCCCTGCTCAATCTGTACGAGGAAGGGGCGCGCACGGACGAGGTGCAACGCACGTTCGACGCTGTGAAGGCGGCCACAGTTCCCCTGTTGCAGGCGATTGGAGAACGCGGCCGGCCGGTGGATGACGCGGTGGTGCACCAGACCTTCCCCCGCGAGGCCCAAGAGCGCTTTGTGCGCCACATCGTGGCAGCTGTGGGGTACGACTTTCAGCGCGGCCACCTGGGCACGGTGGTACATCCTTTCGCCATCAGCCTGAGCCGCAACGATGCTCGCATCACCACTCGCTGGCACGAAGATTTTCTCAACCCGGCCCTCTTCGGTGGGTTGCACGAGGCCGGCCACGCCATGTATGAGCAAGGCACTGACCCCGACTTTGCCCGCACCCCGCTGGCGCGAGGAGCTTCGCTGGGACTGCATGAATCCCAATCCCGCATGTTCGAGAACATTGTGGGGCGCAGCTGGGGCTTCTGGCAAGCGCATTATCCCACCTTGCAAGAGCATTTCCCCACCCAGCTGGGGGCGGTCTCGCTGGAGGATTTCTACCGCGCCATCAACAAGGTGCAGCCCTCATTCATTCGGGTGGAAGCGGACGAATTGACCTACAACTTCCACATCATGCTGCGCTTCGAGCTGGAGCGCGCCATGTTGGAGGGCGCTCTGGCAGTGGCGGATTTACCGGCCGCCTGGAACGACAGGATGCGGGCTTATCTGGGCATCACCCCACCCAACGACGCCCAGGGCTGCTTGCAGGACGTACATTGGACTTCCCCCAGTTTCGGCTACTTCCCCACCTACTCGCTGGGGAATCTGTACGCTGCCCAACTGTATGCGGCCGCCCAGGCGCAAGACCCGGCCATTGCCACAGACATGGCCGCCGGCCGCACCGACTCGCTGCTGGCCTGGATGCGAGAGAACGTCCACCGGTATGGCTCCAAGTACACCCCTGGCGAAATTATTGAGCGCGCCACCGGCCGGCCGCTGGATCACACCGCTTTTGTGACCTATGTAACCGACAAGTTCAGCGCCATCTACGGTTTGTGAGGGAGTGGACGCCATTGTCCTGGCCGGTGGGACGCTAACACCGGACGACCCGCTTTACCCCTACACCCAGGGCCGGCCGAAAGCTCTGCTTGAGCTGGCCGGCCGGCCCATGCTCCTTTGGGTGTTGGAGGCGCTGGCCGGGGCGCGCCACATCAACCACCTGTGCGTGGTGGGGCTGGAGAATGGCCCGGCCAGCGTGGCGGGCAAAGTTGTCGTTTATCTGCCTGATCAGGGGGGGATTGTCGCCAATGTGCGCGCCGGTCTGGCGTGGCAGGCGGCACAGGGCCGGGGCAGTCATGCCCTGGTGTGCTCGGCCGACATCCCCCTGCTAACCGGTGACATGGTGGATGGGTTCATCGACCGCGCCGCGCCGCACACCGGCCTGCTCTACTACCCCTTCATCACCCAGGAGGCGACCGAAGCGCGTTTCCCCGGTTCGCAACGCACCTACACCCGATTGGGCAACCTGACCCTCACGGGCGGCAACATCGCCTTGATCCAGCGCGATCTGGCAGACGCTCAGCCGGCGTTATGGGAATCTATCACCGCCGCCCGTAAGTACCCCTGGCGCATAGCGCGGCTGGTTGGCTGGGGCACGCTGCTTAAACTGTTGCTGCGCCGCTTGACGCTAACGGAGATCGAGGCCCTGGCCACGCGTATCCTGGGTCGGCCGGCTTACACCCTGCTGCTGCCCTACCCGGAGGTTGGCATGGACGCCGACAAGCCCCATCAGGTGGAACTGTTGCGCGCCGAGCTGGAGCGCAGGCCCCACTAGCGCCAGGAGGTTATCATGTCTCGTAGATATGGGTGGTTGATCGCGAGCGTCGTTCTGGGGTTGTGGCTGGCCGCCCCGGCCGTGGCTCTGGCTGACCGCAGTCACACGGTGCAACGAGGGGAGACTCTGGCGACGATTGCTGACCAGTATGGGCTGAGCGTGGCCCAGTTGGCGCAGGCCAACAACCTGGTCAACCCCAACCTCATTTACGCCGGGCAGGTATTGCACATCCCCGATAGGAATACGACCATACCACAGCCATCGACCACCCCGGCCGGCGGCAGCCACACCGTGCAGCGCGGTGAAACCTTAAGCGGCATTGCCATGCGCTACAGCGTCTCGCTCAGCGCTTTGCAGACAGCCAACGGCCTGAGTAACCCCAACCTGATCTACGTGGGACAGGTGTTGCGTCTACCGGCCGGGGGGGCGGTTGTTGCACCTCCGGCGCCAGCCCCGGCCGCCAAAAGCGTGGTGGTGGACAAGTCGGAGCAGCGCGCTTACCTGTATGAAAACGGGCAGCTGATCAACGCTTTTGTCGTCTCCACCGGCCAGCCGGGCAGCGAGACCTGGGAAGGAACCTGGCATGTGCGCAGCAAAATCCCCACTGCCTACGCCTACACCTGGAACCTGCAAATGCCCTACTGGCTGGGATTCTACCACACCGGCTATCTGGAAAACGGCTTCCATGCCCTGCCTATCCTGCCCGATGGCTCCATTTTGTGGGATGGCTACCTGGGCACGCCCGTCTCCTATGGCTGCGTCATCTTGAGTCACCCTGACGCTGCTACCCTCTACCAATGGGCGGAGATCGGCACCGAGGTCATTGTGCAACCGTGATGGTTGTCAGAAAATAAACTAGAAAGCTGCCAGCGCCCCGGGG
>DAOTXO010000066.1:0-76435 GCA_034435495.1 Anaerolineae bacterium | reverse complement strand
TGGTGACGATATTTGATTGGTAAGGTGCTGTTTTTCGAGGTTATTTTGTCTGTTTAGCTGTTTGTCTCACTTGCTTCCCTGACAAAGTTCCCTCTTTTTGGCTTTTGCTCTCTCATTTGAGCGAACGCCCTGTATTTAGTCTGCGCTGTGGCCGGCTAACCATCTCAAGGTTTGCGCCAGCCCTGTTTTTAGGTCGGTCGGCGGCGGCGCGCCAACCCAATCTATCAACCGACTGATGTCGGCGCACGAATGGCGAATATCGCCGGGGCGCGCCGGCCGGTGCACAATGCTTAGCGGCCGGCCGATCAACTCCTCCAACGCGCCGATAACCTGTCTGAGCGTTACCGCCTCACCCCGCCCCAGGTTGAGGATGGCGCGCTCCGGTTGAAAAGGGGCGCAGGTGATCGCCAACAAACTATGCGCCACATCCCCCACATACACAAAATCCCGGCTCTGTTCCCCGTCGCCTAAAAGTGTGATCGGCTCGCCGCGGATAGCCGCCCGGCCGAAGAGAGACAGCACGCCCGAATAAGGGGAAGAAGGGTCTTGGCGGGGGCCATAGACATTCATGCACCGTACCCCCACGCACTCCATTCCATAAGCCGTATTATACAGGGTGGCGCAGGTTTCGTTCATAACTTTGGCGGCCCCGTAGGGCGAGAGCGGTCTCAGCGGGTCGCGTTCTCGCTTGGGTAGGCCGGGCAGATTCCCATACACCGCGGCTGAGGAAGCGTACACCACCCGTCGGATACCGGCCAACCGCGCCGCTTCGACAACATGAAACATGCCGGTGACATTGACGTGATGATTCAGCTCCGGCTGCGCCAGCGATTGGGGGACGTTCGCCAGCGCGGCCAGGTGAACAACCGCATCGCAACCGGCGACCGCCTGATGCACCGTCGTCAGGTCAGTGACATCTCCCCGAAGCAGCTGCACCTGGGCTGTTGCCAGATTCGTCAGCGAACCACGACTCAAATTATCCAGAACGCGAACAGTGTGACCCTGGGCTAAAAAAGCGTCTGCCAGATGGGAGCCAATGAACCCCGCCCCGCCTGTGATGAGGACCCGCATAGTGGCTCACCCCGCCCCGGCCTGCTAGAGGCGCACAATGTGGGGTTGACGAACGGAAATGGCATTGCGCGTATCCACAATCAGGCGCGCCTGAGCGGCAATGTCATCCCAATCGTACACTTGATGATTGGTGACCACCACCACACAATCGGCCGTTTGCAACAGCTCCGAGCTCCATTCGGCAGCTTGCAGCGGCACGCCTTCAGGCGTCAGATCCGGCACATAGGGATCGTGATAAGCCACCAGAGCGCCGCGCGCCTGCAACAAATGCAGAATGTCCAGCGCTGGGCTTTCGCGTACATCACTGACATTGGGTTTGTAGGCCACCCCCAGAATGAGAATGCGGCTGCCACGCACCGCTTGCCTGCGGTCGTTGAGGGCGTCCACTACCTTGCCTACTACATAATGCGGCATGGCGGCGTTGACTTCTGCCGCCAGCTCAATGAAGCGGGCGGTGTAGTTTAGGGTGCGCAGCTTCCAACTCAGATAATGGGGATCGATGGGGATACAATGCCCGCCCAGCCCCGGCCCAGGGTAGAACGGCATAAACCCATACGGTTTGGTGGCCGCAGCGCTGATGACTTCCCACACATCCAGGCCTAGTTTGTCGCACATCAGGGCCATTTCATTGACCATGGCGATGTTGACGGCGCGAAAGGTATTTTCCAGCAACTTGACCATTTCAGCCGCGGCGGTGTTGGAGACAGGAACCGGTTGGGCCACAATGCTTCCATATAAGGCCATCGCCACATCCAGGCAGTCGGGAGTCGCCCCCCCAATGACTTTGGGGGTGGTCAAAATGGTGTAGTCGGTGCGGCCGGGGTCGATGCGCTCCGGTGAAAAGGCCAGGAAGAAGTCGCGCCCCACCTGATCGCCGTTGGAGGCCAGCCGGGGCAGGATCACCTCTTCGGTAGTGCCGGGATAGGTGGTGCTCTCCAGGACAATCACTTTGCCCCGCCCCCCGCCATAGCGCGCGATGCTGTCAGCGGCGTCAATGATGTAAGAGACATCGGGGTCTTTGGTTTTGCGCAGCGGCGTGGGAACACAGATAGAGATGGCGTCTACATCTGTCAGCGCAGCATAATCGAGCGAGGCACTCAGCCGGCCGCTGGCTACCAGAGGCTGCAGCTCTGTGTCGCGCACATCGCCGATGTAGCTGTGGGCCTGATTGAGGCTCTCCACACGCTGGGGATCGACATCGATCCCTAAGACCTGAAAACCAGCCTGGGCAAAAGCCACGGCCAATGGCAGGCCAACATAGCCAATGCCCACTACGCCGACGCGAGCTTGACGGGCAGCAATTTTGTCGAGAAGATGTTGTTTAGCGCTGATCATAAGTTTAGTGGGGAGAGGCGGATGGCTAAAGCTTTTGGCCAATGTCCCCGGCATTCAGGTTCACGACTAGCTGGCTTTGATTCAGATAGGTTAGCAGGATTCGTACCCGGTCGCGGCCGGGCAGATAGGCATCGAAGAGGCCTGTGTGACCGACTAAAGGGCCGCTGACAATCGCAACCGTATCCCCTGGACGAAGGTGCGCCAGCCCACCGCGAGCATTGAGGCGCTGTAGGTGTTGCTCCAGAGCTTGAATCAGCTCATTGGATACCACGGCCGGTGTGTCACCAAAAGTCACCAGCCCATGCACCCCTTCCATCCAGTTGAAGTAGTTGAGGCCAACATCTACTAGATTGGCCTGGACAAAAAGATAGCCGGGGAAATAGGGGCGTTGTTTGGCAGCGCGTGGGTTTTTGGGTTGAACGTACACCAAGGGTAGGAAGAAGGGAGCCGCCAGGGAAGCCAGCAACTGAGCTACCTGACGTTCTTTGTGGGGTTTAGTGTGCAAGGCGTACCAGTGAAGCATCATGTAGACATGTAACGGCCGGCTCAACCCGCTTCTAGCCAGCGTTGCGCCAGTAGCCGACTGTAACTCAAAAGGGGGCCGGGTATCAGGGCCACTCCGAGCCCTATCAGCCCGGCAACGGCATACAGGCTGGCGGTGATGAGATGGATTTGCACGCTGGCGCGCCAATCGTCGCCAGATACACCGGCCGGCCATAGTTCCACCCCCACCCGCGCCAGCAGGGCCACGCCGCTGATAGCGGCCAGCAAGAGCAAGATGACCAGCCCTACCTCTTGCGCCCCCAACGTTTGGATGATGGCCCAACGCGCCGCAAAGCCCGGCGTCAGAGGTAGACCGGCCAGCGACAAACCACCGTAGAGGAAAAGGATGGCTGCCCAGGGAGCGTGTCGCGCTGCCCCGGTCACCACCGAAGTCTCCCGCCGGGACAACCCGTCCAGGCCGATAGCTGCCAGCAACAGAGCGATAAAACGGGCCAGATGTTGCGTCAGTAACAGCTCCAGACTACCCGCCGGATCGAGACCCAGCAGCATGAGCGTTGCGCCCATATCCACCAGGATCAGGTGGGTGAGGGCCTGACCCAGGCGCATCTCAGACCAGTTGCCGCCTAACCAGGGTTGCCAGGCTAACAGTCCGGCAGCGGCCACTGTAGCAGCGCCGCTGGCTTGCAGAGCATTGAGCAAAAAGGTCTGGCGCGCCAAAACCTGATTGGACAGGAGAAAGCTGGCAACCAGCAGGAACACGCCCAGCTGTACCACACCCAGCAGAAAAGCCCACACCAGCGCCGGCGTCTCTTCCAACAGGAGTGAAACCCAGAAGTAGACGGGGAATCCGGCCAACAGCAGCGCCGCGGCGGGCAAGAAGAGTCGCCAGGCGGTGGAGGACAGGGCGACCAAATGGCTTTGCGCCATCCAGGCCACCACGAGCAGGCAGGCAGCCGCCAGAACGAAAACGACCAGATAGCGCAAGGCGGCGCGGCCGGCCGGGGCCAGCCACACGGCTAGACCGGCTACCACCACCAACAGCAGAACGCCGAAGGAGGAACTTCCCAGCATCAGGGCGGCTGCCAGAGGGGTTAATGTCAGCAGCATCACAGGGATAAAGTCTGGTCGTTGAGGTAACAGCGCCGCCGCCAGGCACAGCACGGCCGTTCCCACATACAGCCCCACCAGGGCGGCGCGCACGCCAACGGATAACACCACCGTTTGCCCCAACGCCTGCCATGTTTGACCGGCGAAGAGAGCGGTCGAGCCGGGCAGGACGGAGGTTTCCAATGGCATGACGCCTATAATGGCAGCCAGCGCCAGCAACAACAAGGCACCAACCAACCCGGCCAGCAAAGGCCAACGCCGCAACAGGTAGGTGATGATGGCTGGCGTCAGAGGGCCGACCAGCGCCAGGGCGGGGCCTGAGATCATCGGGAAGCCCCGTAGCGCGCCAGCATCAGATAGCTGGTTGCCAGCGCTGTCAGCAGATCGACCCCCACCAGGAAGCCCAACACCACCAGCGATTGTTGCAGGGAATGGTAGTAGAGGGCAAAGCCCCGCAGAAACAAAAGTAACCCCAGGCCAGCGCGCCATGGCTCCTCGCTGGTCAGGGCCAGAAAGGCCCCCAGGCCACCCAGAGCGAAGATCGGCCGGTTTAGATGGGGCGGTGCAATGGCCAGCTGCCACTCCGGCCGGCCGGCGGCCAGCCAGACAATCCCCAACCCGGCCGCTGCTCCGACGATCCACACCCAGCGACGTTGGTCAAGGCCCGCTGGTGGCGTCACTCCTTGCCCCCACTGAAGTTGGGCCGCTGTGAAAGCCAGCACCAGCCAGGCGAACAGCCCGCCAACCAACTGCACTGCCGCCAGCTGGGGGGAAGCCAACTCCAGAAACAGAACAGTGCTGAAGATATATTGGATCAGTAACGCCAGCAAGGCCCAGCGCCAATCCCTGGTTATCCAGATCAGCGCAATACTGAGCAAAATCAGAAGGGTCACCCAATCATGTTGTAAAAAGGTTAACTGCTCCAGCCATTCAACCGCCAGAATCATACCCATACACCCTTGCCGCACCCGCTCGACAACCCGGATGCTGCCTGTTATTAAACCCCATTAGCTCAAAAAAACAACCTTGCACCCCATCCGCCGCCCCATTCTTGAACCGGCCCTTAGACAAGCCCGATGCGCTGACCCATGACATTGCTTGCCTCTCTGAACAAACGTACAATTGAGGGCTAGGTGTACAGGCTCCAGAGTGGAGCCATGGCGTCAAGAAAGAGGAGTGTAGCCCATGCCACCGCAAAGTAAATATCAAGCCCACAAGCCCTATCGACCCCCCAGAAACCCAGATAAACCGCTGGTGTCCCAGGTGACCACCCGTGCTCCGTATTGGAGCGAGGTGCCTGATGAACAGTGGTTGGATTGGCGCTGGCAAATGGCGAATCGCCTCAATAGCGTGCAAGAGTTGGAGCAGGTAGTCAATTTGACCGATTCTGAGCGCAAAGCGCTCAGCACACCCGGCCTGTTTCGGGTAGATATCACCCCCTATTTTGCCAGCCTGATCGACCCCGACGACATCAACTGCCCGGTGCGCCGCCAGGTTTTACCGACGGCGGCTGAAATGGTACCCTTCAAATCCATGATGGAAGATTCGTTGGCGGAGGATCGCCACTCCCCCGTTCCTGGATTGGTGCATCGCTATCCCGACCGTGTCCTGATGCTCGTCACAACCCAGTGTGCCAGCTACTGCCGCTACTGCACCCGCAGCCGCATTGTGGGCGACCCCACCCAAACATTTAGCCGGGCGGAGTTCGAGCTGCAGCTGGACTATTTGCGCCGCACCCCCCAGGTGCGCGATGTTTTGCTGTCTGGCGGGGACCCGATGGTTTTACAGCCAACCGTTTTGGACTACATCTTGCAGGGCTTGCGTGATATTCCCCACATTGAAATTATTCGAATTGGCTCGCGCGTGCCTGTCTTTTTGCCCATGCGGGTGACGGAAGAGTTCTGCGAGATGGTGTCGAAATACCATCCATTTTGGATGAACATCCACGTCAACCACCACAAAGAGATCACGCCGGAACTGGCGGCCGCCTGTGACCGTTTGACCCGCGCCGGCGTGCCACTGGGCAACCAAAGCGTGTTGTTGGCCGGCGTCAACGATTCGGTGCATCTGCAACGCCGACTGGTACACGATCTGGTTAAGATTCGCGTCCGGCCCTATTATCTGTATCAATGCGATCTGGTGGAAGGTTCAGGCCATTTCCGTACCACCATCAGCAAAGGCATCGAGATTATCGAAGGGCTGCGCGGCCACACCTCTGGCTATGCTGTGCCCACCTATGTGGTGGATGCGCCCGGGGGTGGGGGGAAGATTCCGGTTACCCCTAACTATGTACTGGCGCAGGGATATAGCAAAACAGTTTTGCGCAACTTTGAAGGCTTTATCACCACCTATCAGGAACCAGAAGATTACGATCCCCATATCATCAGCCACCAGGAATCGCTTATTGCCCGGCGGCCGGAGCCGGGGCAAGAGGGTATTCTAGGCCTCCTTGAGTCGCGCCAGATGTACATTGCACCGGATGGTTTTGAAGAAATTCATGCCCGCGGCGGAGCGGAACATCGCCTGCGCAGCGGTGAGGTGGCGCAAAAGTGGACGCCGCTGGGGGTGGGGGCGATTAACCCCGATCTGCCCGTTTTGGGAACCGGCAACACTACGCCCACGCCGCTGGCCGCCCCAGAGGAATAGACTGGCGCAGTCTATCAGCTGGCAGCCACTTGCGCCGCCCCCCGGCCGGACTCATAGGCTGCCCACATTATCTGGCGAAACCTCTGCCAAAGAAAGGTCAAGGTATGCGTTCAATCCAACGGCTGATGTTATTGTTGATGGTGATCGCGGTGTGGGCCCTGAGTCGGCCGGCCGCTGCCCAAACCAATTTGCTGCGCAACCCCGGCTTTGAAGCCCCTTATAGCGCCTGGAACGGGATTGGGGAGCTTCAAGTGGCGGCCGAATGGACGCCCTGGTATGTGGAGGATAACAACCGTGATCCCGTTTGGGCGCGGCCGGAGTGGAAAAACGCCCAGGTGCAGTTCTACCCCAACCGTGTGGTGGCCGGTGCGTCCGCCCAGCAGTGGTTCACCTTTTTCAAATCCCACTACGCCGGCATGTATCAGCAAGTGTCGGGCGTGACCCCCGGCCAGACTTACCGCTTCTCCATCTGGGTACAGGTGTGGTCATCGTTGGAAGATGAACCCTTTACCTCCGTTGGGCCAGCCAACCCCCACTTCCAAATTGGTATTGACCCGACCGGCGATGCCCATCCGGGCTGGGCTACGCCCCCCTCCACCGTGCAGTGGTCTTTTGAAGCCCCCATGGATCAAGTCATCGATCGCTGGTACGTGATGAGCATCGAAGCAGTGGCCCAAAACGATGTGATCACGGTCTACATGCGCTCTAATCCCGATTTTGCCAACGACCACAACGACATTTATGTCGATGAAGCCTCATTGGTGTTGGTGGGGCCGCCGCCAACGGCGACGCGCCCACCCACCAACACCCCCTTGCCTGTTACCAACACCCCAACAGCCACTCCCACCCTGCCGCCGACAGCGACGCCGCTGCCCACCGCCACGCCACTGCCCACCGCCACTGCCACGTCCACCCCGGAACCCAGTGCGACGCCTGTGCCCACGGCCACGCCCGCGCCGCCCACCCCTCCGCCACCGTCGCCCACCCCGGTTGAATTAGCCGCCGCCTCGCCCGCTGCAACGACCGCGACCGCCCCCCCAGCGTCGCCCCCGGCCGAGTCCCCTACTTACACCGGCCTTATTCTCTCCGGCGTTGGGTTGGTGGTCTTGACCGGCTCGCTCTATCTTCTGTGGCGGCGGCGTTAGAGGCAGATAACATGCACGTTTTTATTGCCGGAGTTATGCAAGGCAGTCGCCTCGACCGTGGCATCGAGGTGCAAACATATCGGGTGCACATTACGGCAGCCTTGCGCGCTCATATTCCTGATGTGGTGATCACCGATCCCTGGGCGCTCAACCCTAACAGTGTCGCCTATGGCGAAGAAGAAGCGCGCCACACCTTTTTGACCTTTACCCAACGCGCCGGACAGGCAGATGTGTTGATCGCTTATCTGCCCACAGCCAGTATGGGCACGGCGATGGAGATGTGGCAGGCGTATCAAAACAACACGGCCATTGTGGCCGTTACGCCTTTGCAGCACCATTGGGCTATTCGCTTTACGTCTGACCTCATTTTGCCCGATCTGGAGAGTTTGCTGGCTTTCATTGCGGCCGGCCGGTTGCCCGATTTTGTCCGCCTGGCGGCCGGCCGGCGAGGCGTGACCAACCATGGCTGAACCGGCCATTGTTCCGGGCGAGCAATCCGGCTATAATGGGCCTGTAGCCACCAGCCCCGCCATGTTGCCAGACGTGCAGTGGATGCACCTGGCTCTGGCTCAGGCCCGTCAGGCGGCTGCTTTCGGCGAGGTCCCTGTGGGCGCCGTGGCGGTCTTTAACAACCAGGTTATCGGTGCCGGGTATAACCGGAAAGAAACGGATGGAGACCCCACCGCCCATGCTGAACTTTTGGCGTTGAAACAGGCGGCCGCCTGGGTGGGCAACTGGCGGTTGCTTGGGGTGACACTCTATTGTACTCTGGAACCGTGCCCCATGTGCGCCGGCGCAATGTTGCAGAGCCGACTCACGCGTCTGGTGTATGGGGCGAAAGATGTGCGTTTTGGGGCTGATGGAACCATTGTGCAGGTTCTCCGTGACCCCCGATTTAACCATCGGGTGGAGATCACTGAAGGCGTGTTAGCGGAAGATGCGATTGCCCTTTTGCAGCGGTTTTTTCAGCAATTGCGCCAGGTTAACCAACCTGGCGCGTCGTCCGATGTTCCGATCTGATTGAGGAGAGGTGCCAGAGTGGTTGAATGGGGCGCTCTCGAAAAGCGTTGTGGCCGGTAGGTCACCGTGGGTTCGAATCCCACCCTCTCCGCCTTAAGACACCCGCCAGGTGTCTTTTTTTACGCAACCAACCGGGGGCGCGGCGGTCTCCACCCCAACCGTCCAAGCCATGAGGAGCTATAGAATGAGCAAACTAGCCTCGAATATGAGCGCCAAAAACAGGCGCACCCAATACGCCCAGGAACAGCGCCGCAAGCAAACCTTGACCATCGTTCTAGGGATAATAGCCTTGCTGGCTCTGGCGGCGGTCATCTTCCTCAATCTCACACGCCAGCCCTCTGTTGGCCTGGCCCCGGCCATCGCCCAGGAGAGCGCCGATTACGCTCCCCCCAATACGTTGGGACCGGCCGACGCCCCTATCCAAATTGTCGAATTCGGCGACTTCGGTTGTCCTGCCTGCCGTTCCTGGCACAACGCCGGTGTTTGGGAACAGCTTCAGTCTCAATATGGCGATCAGATCAACTTCACCTTTCGTCATTTCCCGGTTATCACCCGTCAGTCGCCCAAAGCCGCCGAGGCCGCCCAATGCGCGGCCGACCAGGAGATGTTTTGGCCTTACCACGACTATTTGTACGAGCAGGTGCAACCCGGCAGCTTGAGCGATAGCGATTTGAAAAGCTATGCTGCTGTGTTAGGCCTGGACATGACCGCCTTCAACGCCTGTCTGGATGGCGGTAAATACACAACCTATGTCAACAACGAACTGCGCGAGGCGCAATTGGCCGGCGCGCAAGGGACCCCATCCTTCTTTGTCAATGGCGTCGCTGCCAGCTCCAGTCCGGCGCAGTTGATCGCCACCATCGACAGCCTGTTGGAAAATTGATCAGGGAGCAACCTCATGCGTTACGATCTCAAACGCTTTCGGCAAGAAATTGACCAGTTTATGCGCCACCACCCCCAATCCCCGCTCGACCGGGCGGCGCGCAAAAAGTTCAAAGGTTTGAGCTACTATCCTGAGGAGACCCGCTTTATCTTTGATCTGGCCATCAGCCGCTTCCCCGACGACGACCCGCTGATCCCCATGCAGACCAGCACCAGTGACATCGTTGAATATCGTCGCTGGGGAGAAGTTCACTTCGTGGTGGATGGCGAGGAAGCCAGTCTGGTGATTTTCAGCGGGCCGGCCGGCGACGATCTCTTTCTGCCTTTCAAAGACGCCACCAACAACGACGCCACCTATGGGGCCGGCCGCTACATGGATAGCCATCGCCCCGGCTTGTGGCGCTTAAGCGAGGACAGCCTGCGCCTCGACTTCAACTACGCCTACAACCCCTACTGCG
This sequence comes from Anaerolineae bacterium, assembly GCA_034435495.1. GTDB lineage: Bacteria > Chloroflexota > Anaerolineae > Promineifilales > Promineifilaceae > DAOTXO01. The sequence continues at coordinate 66,267 of DAOTXO010000066.1, read as the reverse complement.
CCTACAGCCCTTATTACAGCTGCCCCTTGCCCCCGCGTGAAAATTGGTTGAAGGTTGCCATCCAGGCTGGTGAGAAGAAGTTCCCAGAGGCAACATGAGTCTGGCGACAGGCGGCAACCTCCCTGAGCCGCGGCCGGGGCGTCGCCGACGCTGGTCGCCCGCCTTCTGGTTGATCACGCTTTTCGTGGTGCAGTGGGTGTTGTTGTTCACACGCGTCGCCCCCAATTGGGACGGCGCTTTTTATTACGCCTACGCCCGCTCTCTGGTTTTCGATGGCGATTGGCATTTAGCCAACGATCTGGTTCTGGCCTATCCCACATCGGGCCAAGACTTCGCCAACAAGCGCTACGATTTGCTTCTCACCGCCACCGGCTATGTGCAAAACCCTTTCGCGCCGGGTACAGCGTTGCTCTGGACCCCCTGGCTGGCTGCCGTTCGACTTCTCGTTACCTTTCTCGGCTGGCCTGAACCAACAGCTTATGAGTGGCCTTTTACCCTGGGCGCTGCCGCCCTCTCTGCTCTGGCCGGTCTGGCGGCGTTTGGCCTGGTCTGGCGTCTGGCGGCCGATGTCGCCGGGCGTCATCTGGCAACTCTGGCGACGCTGACGTTAGGCCTCGCCACCCCTTTGATCCACTATCAATTTCGTGAACCGTATTACTCCCACACCACCTCGGCGCTGGTTGTGGCTCTGTGTGTGGTCGTCTGGTATGCTCACGCTCAACAACCCACCCCCCCTACACCTGGGCAGGGCTTCTTGCTGGGTGCTCTCGTCGGGCTGGCGGCTCTCGTGCGCTGGCAACATCTACTCTACCTGACGTTGCCGCTCCTGTCTGTTGTCTGGTACGCTGGGGTGCGGCGTACAATCGCAGCCCGGGTCAGCTACGCTTGTGCCCTTCTGGCCGGCGCCGGGCTGCTTTTCTCTGTCCAGTTGGGTTTATGGCGTCTCTTTTACGGAACGTGGATCACCGTTCCCCAGGGTGAAAGCTTCATCGTCTGGAATGCCGCCTGGTTGCGCCCCGCCCTCTTTTCCACCTTTCATGGCCTCTTCACCTGGATGCCCCTGGCTGCGCTGGCTGTGTGGGGGTTGTGGCGCCTGGCCTGGCGTCGGCCGGTATTGGGCCTTCCCTTGCTCATGATGCTTGCCTTGCAGACCTATGTCAATGCCAGCACCCCCGACTGGTTTGGCGGCGGGGGTTTCGGGCCGCGCCGTTACACCAGCGAGTTGGTTATTTGGGGGATCGGCTACGCCGCTTTTCTGGCCGGTTTACCCCGTCCCAACATTTTAGGCGTGTTGATTGGCAGCCTGCTGGCCTGGCATCAATGGACACTGTTACGCTACGCCCTGGCGCTCCGTCTTGGAGGACAGGTGGTGAGCATGGCCCCCACCTTTGAATGGGTCGATACAACCTGGCGAGAGTTCGGCCGGCAGATAGGGCTCTACGCTTCTCAGCTCTGGCGTCAGCCCGGCGATTATTTCCTGTTCCAAGATTCGCCCTTTCATCAATGGCAACAGGGGCAGCTGCCGGTTGAGCAGGCGGCGGCTCTGTCAGGCGCTGTTTTGGGGGTGGGGCTGATCGCCGCACTCTATTGGCTGGCCCCACAGCGCCTGAAGACGCGGCCGGTGGGCATTGGCTTAACCGTGGCGCTGACCGTGATGGCCCACCTCTGGCTTATCTGGCGCGCCTAGCATCTCAACCGATAGTTGACGGTCGTGTTTTAATGCCTGGAAGGAGCGCTGGGCAGGTAAGCGCGCACGGGATCGATCAACACCGTTCCTTGTTTAAGATTGTCCGCCTCATTGGTTTCGACAACGGTGTTATCGCTATCCACCTTGACCCAATATTTATGCGCCCCCGGCGTGCTGCGTGTCCAGGAAACAGAAGCCTCGTAGTCGGCCGCCGTGCAGCCCAGGATCGCCGGTGCTATGGTCGTGGAACCAATGACCTGGGTCAGACCGGCATTGCTGTAAAAGGTAACGGTAATCGGTGTGAGAATGCGGCCGGTGCCATTATTGCGAATCCGCGCCACCAACTCTACGGTCGCCTCACCCGTGACCTCATCCCGAAAAGCAGAAGCCCCCAGCGCTTTGTCCACCAGTAGATTCGATGTCAAATCGCCACGCGCTGCCACCTCATCCTGGTACATATCGCCCATGAGGGTCAAAGCTTGAGGATCGCCGTTGGCGTAATTCAGAAAATCATCCTCCAACAAATTGCTGGCCGTGCCCACCCCTGATGACCACATAGAAAACCATAACCACTGTTGTACCAGGCGATAGTTGTCGGCGGGGTAACCCAGGGTGGTGCTGGTGGTCGTCTCAAAATAGTTGAAAGTTTCGGTGATGTAGTTGTTGACCCGTTCTGGGGTGAAGCAGTTACCGAACTCATCCTCAAAACAGCCGTTACCATCCGGCCACTCATTGACGTAGAGAATGCCATACTCAGAGATGATCAATGGTTTATCCTGTTGCCCGTGATCCTTCATCCATTGACGCATCAGCACCACCTGGTTAGCAAACATCTCAATGTTGTCGTGGTCGGCCCAGCAAAATGTGTTGTTATCCGGGTTGCCGCACAGAGCCGAATTGTTATCGCTTTCATAATAGACGTCCGATAGGTCGGTGACGCCTAAGGCTGTGCTGGCAATATCGTTGGGCTGACCGTCGGGAAAGACCTCTGGCAGAATGTAGATGTGGGCGTTCCAGACATCTACCGGCATGGCGCGGTTATATTTCTGGCTGTACGCCTCCCACACCATATCGAGGTAACGCAGTCGGTTAGGCGTCACCTGCACCAGGGCGGAAATCGCCACGCGAGCCGAGGGGTCTTCTTCCTTAATCAGGTGATACACTTCGTGGTATGCTTCGGCGTAAGTGTCGGGGAAAATCTCGTCCTGGCCGATGCGCTCAATCTCATTCCCCACCAGCCACAGAGAGCCAGGAGCCGAATTGACAGCAGCGCGCAGGGTGTCCGCGTCTGGTTCCAGGATGTAGCCGGGCAAATAGTTGCCATTGGCATCTTTGTTTTGCTTGGTGCGAATGACGCGCACAAAATCGGAGCCATTGAAGAAATTACCGCTGGTCGTAAAGTTGACATGCCAGCCCGCCCCAATAACTTCCAACCAATAGCGACTGGAGCCAGAGGCAGCGGCGCCATAGCGGCAATTGAGGTCTAAGGTGTTCGTGTTGGCGACCAGCCCATCGGGCGCTACAGGTTGCGAGGCCAGGCTGGAGAGGAGGCCCGGCCGATTTGGCGTGTTGGCCAGAGGGCGCTCTTCAGCGGTGGCAATAGGCCTATGGGTCACATGATTGAGAACGGCTCCTACTATTAGCAGAAGCGCCAGACCAGCAAGATAAACAGCATGTTGTCGTTTGCGCATGGCAACTTGCATAGAAAACCTGTTGATGATAAAGGTATCCCTCCCCGTTGACCACTCAATGGATAGCGCCGCTTTGGATGCGAACTCTTTGACTCCCGTCAGCGTCGACGCTCATAACGAGCCACCTTACGAAGTTTGAATTCTAAGCCGGTTATGGTTTTTGTGCAGGTTTGCTTTCTGACCTTTAATGCAGCCTTTAATTCGTCGGCTCAGGCTGGAGGTGTTGCCGGCGGAGACGGGGGCGCCCATTCCCAGGTCGCTGGCAGCGCCAGAACCCCTTCCGTCTCCCGTGAGCCGCTGGGTTCAACGCGAAATGGATAGGCCCGCTCATGTATATCGTAAACTAGCGTCTGATGGGCATTGTGAATGGCAGCTGTTACGAGATAAGTGGCGGGTAGCAAAGGTAACGCTGCGATATGATAGCGGATCAGTCCGCTGCCTACAACCCAGCCGAGAGACAGGCCGGCCAGACGTGAGTTGGGCGCGTTGATTTGTAGGCCATCTTCGCGATAAATAGAAAGCCCTATTTCTGGGTTGTAAACGGGTTGGTGCGCCGCAAAGGCGATCTCAATGCACAGTGCTTCGCCCGTTTGGAAAAGCAGTTGCTCTGCGCCCTGTTGATTGAGTATACGGACGGCGGTAATTTGAACTTCCTGGCTGCCCCAACGGCGAAAAGGCCCGGTCGAACTGATCGCCCCAACGCCGGGACTGGAACGACGCATCTGGTCGACATAGCGGGCGATGATGTGGTCGGTCGCGCCGCGTTCGCGAATGCGCCCCTGTTCCATCCAGATCAGCTCCTCACACAAATCTTGCAACAGCGCCAGGTGGTGGCTGACGATGATAATGGTCACCCCGGCGCGTTTTAACTCGTGGATACGCTGGACACATTTTTCCTGAAAAGCTTGATCGCCCACCGCCAGAATCTCGTCCACCAGCAAGATGTCAGGTGCGGTGTGGACAGCCACACTGAATCCCAGCCGCATGTACATGCCGGAGGAGTAATGTTTAACCGGCATATCGATGAAATCCGCCAGTTCAGAGAAATCAACAATAGCTTCATACTGGCGAGCGATTTCCGGCCGGCTCAAACCTAACACTGAACCGTTGAGAAAGATGTTCTCCCGGCCGGTCAAGTCAGGATGGAAGCCAGCCCCCAACTCCAACAGCGCCCCAATCCGCCCCCGCGCTGTTATCTCGCCCAGAGTGGGGCGAATGATGCGCGTCGCCAGTTTCAACAGCGTGCTTTTGCCGCTGCCATTGCGCCCAATGAACCCTACGCTCTGGCCGGGGGCGATGGTAAAGGTGACATCCCGCACCGCCCATAACGCTTCGGTTGGCCTCCCTCCCCGGCGAAAACGAGAGATGATGGACTCCAAGACCGTTTGTGGGCGGTCAGGCGTGAAGATGAAACGCTTGCTGACCTGTTGAAATGCCAGAATAGGCAGTTGCTGGTTCATGTCTGTTCCGGCTGATCATTCTAACTGAAAATGCTCAGGCTACCAACCTCCCCCTGTGACGGCCGGTACGTTATACTAAGGGGGAGAAAGCTGCCCCATACAGCTGTTGCAGTCAGACAGTTGAGGCGGCGGACAAATAGGATGGTATAAGTCGAACGTCATGGACAGCAAATCACTGCAAATGCTAGAGTTTAGCAAGATTCTGGCCCGGCTGGCCCAGTACACCAGTTTTAGCGCCGGCCGCGAGCTGGCCCTGGCGGTGCACCCCACCACCGATCTGACTGAGGCCCGACGCTGGCAGGCCGAAACAAGCGAGGCCAGGCAGCTCATGGAAAACGGTCAGGACCTGCACGTCGGCGGCGCGCGCGATATCCGTCTGGCGGTCGATAATGCGGCGCGCGGTTTCACTCTCCTGCCGGCCGAGTTATTGGATGTAAGCGCCACCTTGCAGGCTTCTCAAGCATTGCGCCGCAAGGTGTTAAAAACCAGAGACCGCGCTCCCAACCTGGCTGCTATTGCCGACCTGATCGAGGAGCGCCCCGGTCTGGTTACCGCCATCATCCAAACCCTGGATGAACGGGGGGAGGTGCTGGATAGCGCCAGCCCCAAACTGGCTTCCATTCGCCGCGAATTGCAGGTGGTGCATGGGCGCATTCACGACAAACTGCGGGCCCTACTCAATAGCCCCATGCAAAAACATCTCCAGGAGCCGATCATCACCATGCGCGCCGGCCGGTACGTTGTTCCCGTGCGCGCCGAAAGCAAAGGCAGCATCAAGGGCATCGTCCACGACCAGAGTGGCAGCGGGGCCACCTTGTGGCTGGAGCCTTTGCACACTGTGGAACTCAACAATCAATATCGCAGTTTGCAGATTCAGGAGCAAAAGGAGATCGAGCGCATTCTGAGCGAATTGTCCTCCCAGGTGGGGTTGCACAGCGACGCTTTGCGCCGGATCGTGGATCGACTGGCCGAGCTGGACCTGGTCTTTGCTCGTGGGCGCTACGCTATGGCGCTGGACGGCGTCGAACCCATCTTCGTGCCCTGGCGTGAGGGCGCTCATCCTCATCCCGGCTCCACCATTTGGGTGCGTCAGGCGCGCCATCCTCTACTCGATCCCAAAATTGTTGTGCCGGTAGACTTTTTATTGGATGAAGCTATTTTCATCGTTCTCATCACCGGCCCCAACACTGGTGGCAAAACCGTCAGTCTCAAAAACATCGCTCTCATCGCCCTGATGGCGCAGTCTGGTTTGCACGTCCCGGCCAACGAAGCGCGCCTGACGATCTTCGATCAGGTTTTTGCTGACATCGGAGATGAACAATCCATTGAGCAGAATTTATCTACCTTCTCCGCCCATATCACCAACATCATCCACATCCTGGAGCAGGTCGATGAACGTTCGCTGGTGGTGCTGGATGAGCTGGGTTCGGGAACAGATCCCACAGAGGGAGCGGCCATTGCCCAGGCGATCACCTCCTATTTACTCGATAAAGGGGTGACAACCTTCATCGCCACTCATTACCCGGAGTTGAAGCTCTACGCCACCAAAACGCCGGGGGCCACCAATGCTTCACTACTTTTTGATCTGGAGACTCTGGCCCCCACCTATGAGATGGTGATCGGCATCCCCGGCAAATCCAATGCGCTGGCGATTGCCCGCCGGCTGGGCCTGGATGAAAGTATTCTGGACGAAGCGATGGGGTTGATAGGGGCCGGCAGCCACGAGGCGGAACGTCTGCTCGATTCTATCTACGGAATTCGGGACAAGATGGCTGCCGACGAAGCTGCCATACGCCTGGCATTGCGCGCCGCTGAGACGCAGCGCGTCGGCCTGGAAGCACGGCTAAAGGCCATCGAACACGAGCGGGAAACGATTCTGGCCGCGGCGCGCCAGCAGGCGCAGGCTGAGTTGGACATGGTGCGCGAGGAGATTCGCCGCGCTCGCAAGCAGCTGCGCGACGCTGTTTCTTTGACCGCCCTCAAAAAAACGAGCCAACAGTTACCCGATGTGGACGAATTGCCCCCCCCGGCCGCCATCACCCCGGCGCCGGCTCCTGTGCTGACTGAGACGCCGCTTCGCAAGCGCCAGCGGACGCAGCTGCGGGTGGGGGATGCCGTCTTTGTCAAAAGCATCCGCACCGAAGGGGTGGTTATGGCGCTGGAGGGGCAGGAAGCCGAAATCGCCATCGGCCGGCTGCACATGCGGGCGCGGGTGGCGGATCTGGAACTGCGTCAGTCAGAGGAGGAGCCGATAGAACTGTACGCCCCCAGCCCCGTTCCTCTCACACGTCATGTGGGTCTGGAACTCGATCTGCGCGGCCAGCGCGTGGAGACAGGTTTGCAAATGTTGGAGCAATACCTGGATGCCGCTGCGCTCTCCAATTTACCCTGGGTGCGGATTATTCATGGCAAAGGCACGGGACGACTGCGCGAAGCGGTGCAGCGCGCCCTGAACACCAATGCTTATGTCATTGATTGGGAGATCGGCCAAGATGGTGAAGGGGGAGAGGGGGTGACTATCGCCCGCCTGGTGACCCAGACAGATTAAAAGAGGATGCAAAACACCCCCGCGGCCATCTGAGCCGCGGGGGTGGTGGGATTACTGATAGGCCTGCCGGCCGGGCGCGCGCGCCAGGAGGTTACTTAGGCAGAATATCCGTCCCCATGAACTTATCCAACCAGATGCCTGTGGCGCAGGCGACGGACAAAATGGTGAAGATGGTGTAAACTGCGCCGTAGTCTGAAAGGGTGGTGTTCAAAATAAAGGAGGCTGTCACCGCCGCCCAGGTAACCACAAAACCCACGATCAAGGAGATGATCCCCAGCCCAATTCGTTTCAACCATATATTTGACATGTTGTTCTTCCTCCAACAAATTCACGCCGGGGGCAACCAGGATATATTCAGGCAGCCTCTCTGGCGCTGCGCAACATCCGCTCTCACCGCACGGCTGACCAACAGCCCAGACCTGCATTGTGATGCCTATTGGTTGTTGACGCCTAGGCCACAATTGTAATCAAAACGGCCCGATGGTCAATTGTCGGCGCACTGGTTGACGTGTTTTTGATACCTGCCTTATAATGGCTTTGGGGTGTTCGACCCTATGTAACCAAGGACCAGACATGCCTGTTATTATCAAACGCTACCCAAATCGAAAACTCTACAACACCGAGACCAAGCGCTATATTACCCTGGATGGCATTGCCAGTCTGATCCAAAAAGGGGAGGAGGTTCAGATTCTTGATCACAACACCGGCGATGACCTGACCAACTTAACCCTGGGGCAGCTCATCTTTGAACAGGAGAAGAAGGCGAGTGGGTTCTTGCCCCAATCCCTACTCACCACTTTGATCCAGGCCGGCGGTGAAACTTTGGGCAACTTGCGCCGCAGCCTGGCCTCACCGTTGGAGATGTTTGCCCAGGTGGACGCCGAGATCGAGCGGCGCATTCAGGATTTGATCAACAAGGGAGAACTGGCGCGTGAGGAGGGCGGACGTTTGTTAGAAAAAATGTTGAAATACAGCGACCAGCTGCCGCGCCATCGGCCGGCCGGTTCACGCGAACATGAACTGGAGCGTTTTCTCAGCCGGGCCGGCCTGCCCACTCGCGAGGAACTCAACCAGCTACTGACCCAACTCGACGTCCTGACCGCCCGGCTGGACGAGTTAACTGAGTCCCAACTGCACAAAGATAAAAGCCACACTCCCCAGCAGGAGTAGCTTCTGGCAGTTCAGGCCTCGGAGGGAGAACGGGTGGATTTACCCTTGCCCAAGGCGACAGAACGTTGGTAGGCAGCCCAGATCGCCCGCGAAACGACGGTCCGAAAGCTTCCTTTCTCCATGTGGTACAAAGCTTCGGCCGTTGTTCCCCCCGGCGAGGTCACCTGATTGCGCAACTCGGCCACATGCCGGCCGGATTGTTCCGCATAGAGCACCGACCCCAGGATCGTTTGAAAGACCAGCTCCTCCGCAATGCGACGTGAAAAGCCCATGTGGACGCCAGCATCGATCATAGCCTCCATCATCATGAAGACATAAGCCGGCCCTGTGCCGCTGAGCGCTGTCGCCATATCCAGATACGATTCGTCTTCAACGTAAATCTCTCGCCCCAACGAGCTGAAAATCATCTTAGCCTGTTGGTGTTGCGCTTCCGTCACCGTTGGGGTAGCTGTCCATACCGTCACACCCTGGCCGATCTGAGCCGGCGTGTTGGGCATAGCGCGCGCCACAGCGGTGTGGTTGAGTTCTTCCATGATGTTGCTGATGGGCGCACCGGCGACAATGGACAAAACCAACGCTTCATGCTCAATAGCGTTGTACAGACCGTGCAGCACGCGCCCCAACACCTGGGGTTTGACCGCCAGCACCACCACTTCGGCGGCGCGCACCGCCTGACGGTTGTCGGCGGCCACCTCAATGCCATGCTGCGTGTGCATATATTCGTTGCGATCTGGCAAAACGTTGGTTCCCACGATTTGCTCTGGCGCGACCATGTTTTGGGTGAGCAAACCGCGAATCATCGCTTCGCCCATAGCTCCGGTGCCAATGACAGCCAGACGTTTGTTGGTGAACATAGTTTTTCCTCGCAGTTGGGGCGGCGCAATTCAGCTACACCGTCGTCTATGCGTCGCGATAGGTCAAAATATAAAAATCTCGCTCCGGTAGGATATCGTTGACATGGCGCACGAAATCGGTGATCAGATACCCTTTGTGGAAGTAATGGGCCAGGGTCTGGTGTATATGCGCTCGCCAGCGTTGCGCCAGTTCTGGGTCATCTGCCTGAATATAGCCGAAGTTACTGGGTATCTCCACCAGAACCACATTATGGGGATGATCGATGAATTCACCTGGCGGTACAGCGTGATGAGCGGCGTTAACAGAAGTTGCGTTCGCCACCACCCCACCTCCATCCAGAAAAGCTGTCAGAGTGAGCGGCTGGCGAGGGCGGGTTGTCCGCCGTTTGACGCGGTTGTTGTTGACCCACCACTCCAGCGCCAGATAGGGCGATAAGTCATGGCCGGCCGTTTCATGGGTGTGAACGATCCCGCCCGACTTCCCAATGAAGAGCCAGCTTTGCGCGCTGGACAGCGGATCAAACGCCCACGTTATCAGGTGAATCCCCAGCCTGATGGCATAATCACGCGCCTGTACCAACAGCGCATAGCCAACGCCATGATTCTGGCAGGCCGGCGCCACCAACACCGAACGCAAATAGATTTTCAGGCGTGCAGCTGCCACCAGATCAATCCGGTTACCGCCGGGGATCAACCCCAAAGCGCCGAAGAGCAACCCAATGAGACGTGGGCCTTCAAAAGCGCCCAGATAAAGTCCGCCATGGCGCGCCGCTTGCAACATCAGGTTAGGGGAGGTGTAGCGCGGATCGGTGACGGGCCAGAACGCCTCTTGCAGCGCTGCTGCCTGATGTGAGACGGCTTCATCCTCAATTGGTCGGATCTCGAAGCTAGACATGCGCCTATTATAACCGATATAATGATGGAATATCCAAATGCGCGTCGCGCGCCGTTTAAGGATAACCGGCGTGCATGTGTGACATGAGGCAATACGCCCAATGAGCGAAGAAGATGATTCCCCCTCGCCTGAGCGCCTCCCAGCTGGAGGCGCTCAGGGCGGGGCAATACGCCCAATGACCGAAGAAGATAGTTACACCTCTCCCCCTTGGGGGCGTAGTACCAAAGTGGTAGTCGCGGTTTGCACCCTGATTTTAATCGCCTTTGTAGTGCGTTCCTTCAGTGGGCTGATTCAGCAGATTGTCGGGGCCGCCATCATCGCCTATCTGCTCAATCCCGTCATCACCTTGCTTGATCGCCGCACCCCCTTGAAGCGCCCGCAGGCCATCCTGGTGGTCTACCTGCTTTTGTTAGCCAGCATCATTGGCGGTTTGGTGGCCCTGGGCGTTGCCGCCTACGGCCAGGTGAACAACCTCATTGAGGCCTTTCCCGATATTGTGACCGGTGTGACCAATTTCATTGAGCGACTCGCTGCCCAGCAGTGGCAGCTGGGGCCGTTGGAGCTGAGTTTCGGGCAGATTGATTGGAGCAATGTAGGGGAGCAAATCGTCAATCTGGTGCAGCCAATTCTCAGTCAGGGAGGGAATGTATTGGGACAGGTCGCCGGCGGCACAGTGACCGTCGTGGTGCAGTTCCTTTTCATTTTTGTCGTTTCCATCTATCTAGCGAACGACTTTCCCATTCTAGGCGGTGTGGTGGCCCGGGTGGCGCAAACCCCCGGTTATCGCCAGGACGCGGAGCGTCTCATTGCCCAGTTTGGGCGCATCTGGCGTGCCTATCTGCGGGGGCAAATTATCCTGGGGCTGGTGATTGGTTTTGTGGTCTGGCTCTGCTTGACGGTTATTGGCGTGCAGGATGCCCTGGCTCTGGGCCTGCTCTCAGGCCTGCTGGAGTTTTTGCCCATCATTGGGCCGTTCATTGGAACCCTGACAGCTGTCATTGTGGCGCTCTTTCAGCCTGACAACTGGTTGGGGTTGTCGCCTGGCTACTTTGCCCTGTTGGTATTGGTGATCATGCTGTTGATCCAGCAGCTGGAAAACAGCATCTTAGTGCCCCGTATTGTGGGGGATGCTTTAGACCTGCACGCCTTGACGGTCATGATTGGCGTCATTATGGGGACTTCAGTGGCCGGCATCTTGGGAGCGGTGCTGGCCGCTCCGGTTGTGGCGACGCTCAAACTGGTGGGGCTTTATGCCTGGCGCAAAATGTTCGATCTACCCCCCTTTCCAGACCCTCCGCCGGAACGCCCATCAGACGGGCGACGTTTTAGCCGACAGGCTCAGGTGTGGTTCAGAAACATTCGCCAGCGCCTGTCGCGAACCGACCAACCTCCGGTGACGTGAAGCGAGTGGCCGGCCGGAGCCGCCCTCAAGTACGCCAACACACAAAAGCGAAAGGGGTTTCCTTTCGCTGAATCAGGTGGGCATTCCCTAACAGGATGCCTGGCAACCAGTTGTTGACCCGGTGGTTTTGACCGGTTGGTGATTTGTCTCCCCGCTGGATGGCGTTCCGGCCGGGCCAGGTTTAGAAGCTGTGGGCGAACAAACCACTCAGCAGACTGAAGACCATCAAGAGCGCCAGGAAGATCGCGGTCGCAATCCATAATTTCTCTGAGGTTGAGCGTTTGCGTTGTGTTTTCCGATTGGCCATTTTTATTCTTCTCCCATGAGCATGATAACAATCTTTGCTTGCAGCGCCAGCCTGGGCGCTCATAATGGGTATACCCGTTTTTGCCCCGATTGGCAAGTTTAGCTCAGGAGTATTCACAAACCTGGTATAAATCGGTGCGCCCCACCGGCCGCGCCGTCGCTTCGTAAGGGACGGCCGTCGAATAGCGTAACCGTTGTGCCAAAAGCGAGTATAATAGGTACAAGGGGTTGGTGACCTTGATCTATCTGGCGCTGTGCCAGGTCTGAGCCCGACACTGTGTCGAATGCAACCCGGCCGCGTTCCGAAGCAGGCACTCCTCAATCTGGAACACAGCGCCCAGGCTGGAAGATGGTTATGTTAGCCGAACTTGCAAACCTTGGAACACTGGATTTGATCTATGTGGGCGTCCTGGGGGTCAGTTTTATCTTCGCTGTCCTCAGCTTGTTGGGCGCAGAGATTGGTCAGGCTTTTGACCTGGGCGCTGACATCGATCACGACGGGTTTCACTTCATTCACATCAGCCCATTTGCCCTGGCGTTGTTTGGCGCTACCTTTGGGTTGGCCGGTCTGATAACCCGCTTGTGGTTGGAAATGACCCCCCTGCCCAGCATCTTTTGGGCCACGGTAGCTGGCCTGGTTGTGGGGGCCGGGGCGCAACTCTTTTTCATCTATGTTTTGTCGCCCACCCAATCGAGCCACTTTTCCCTGAGTGAAGATGCGGTGGGGCGCGTCGCCACGGTTCTCATCTCCATTCCACAAACGGGACAGGGCCAGATTGCTTACGATAACCAAAGCGGGCGCATCACCCTGGGGGCGCGCTCCAGCGGCGGAAAGGCCATTCACAGCGGCGAAGCGGTGGTGATTGAGCAAATTGTGGGACGGGTGGCTTTTGTCCGGCCGGCCGACCCCCACCATCTGATAGCCAAACCCACCGCCACCGAAGCCGATGCCACCTCTTAGAACTTACCCAGGCGCTTTTTTCAGGAGTCCAGAAGATGCCTTCGATTTTAGCGGTTGCCATTGTCCTGTTGGTTTTTGTCGCTTTTGCCCTGTTGGTGGTGTATGCCAGCCGGATTAAGAAGGTCGGTCCCAATCAGGTCCTGGTTATTTCCGGCCGGGGCGAAGGGGAAAGCAAATTTCGCATCGTCACCGGTGGGCGCGCCTTCATCTGGCCGGTGCTGGAGCGGGTGGACGATCTGTCGTTGGAGATCATGACCATTGATGTCACCACACCCGACGTCCCCACTTTACAGGGCGTCAAGGTGACAGTGGAGGGAGTGGCGCAGATCAAAATTGGCAGCGATGAAAACGCGATTCGCACCGCCGCCATTCAGTTTCTTTCCAAGACGCAACAAGAGATCGAGCATGTCGCCCATGAAACATTGGCCGGTCATTTGCGCGCCATTCAGGGAACCCTGACCATTGAGCAGCTCTATCGCGACCGTGAAGCTTTCGCCCAAAAAGTGCAGGAGGTTTCCGGGGAGGATATGGCCAGTATGGGGATGGAGATTATCTCCTTTGTCATCAAGGACATCAGCGACGACGAAGGGTATCTGGAAGCGTTAGGCCGGCCGCGCATAGCCCAGGTGAAACGCGATGCGGCCATCGGTGAAGCAGAAGCGGAGCGAGACGCCACCATTCGCAGCGCCGCGGCGCGCCAGGAAGGGGAATCTGCCAAATTCACGGCCGAAACGAAGATCGCCGAAAGCCAGAAGAGTTACGAAGTACAGCGCGCCACCTACCTGGCGGAGATCAACCGGCAAAAGGCGGAAGCTGAACTGGCCTACACCTTACAAGAAAACATTGTCAACCAGCGCGTCAAGTCAGAAGAGGTCGGCGTCGAGATCGTCGCCAAGCAACGCCAGATCGAGGTTCAGGAACAGGAAGTGCGCCGGCGCGAACGGGAGCTGGAAGCCACAGTGCGCAAGCCGGCCGAAGCGGAACAATACCGTGTGCAAACCCTGGCAGAAGCCCACCGCTTCCAGCTCCAGGCGCAGGCCGAAGGTGAAGCCGAGGCCATTCGCCGCCGGGGTCTGGCTGAGGCCGAGGCCGCCAAAGCGCGTGGTCTGGCCGAAGCTGAAGTGATTCGTCAAAAAGGTCTGGCCGAAGCAGAAGTCATTCGAGAGCAAGGGTTGGCTGCGGCCGCCGCCACCCTGGAAAAAGCCAACGCCTGGAAAGAATACACCCAGGCGGCGGTCATTCAACAGTTGATCGACGCCCTGCCCCAGATGGCGCAGGCCATTGCCCAACCTCTGGCGCAAACGGAACGGATTGTGGTAGTCAGCACCGGGGATGGGGCGCAGGCCGGCCTATCCAGGATCACCCAGGATGTGGTCAACATTATGGCCCAGGCTCCGGCCGCGCTGGAGGCCATCACAGGCGTTGACCTGAGCCAGATGCTGAGCAGTCTGCCGGGCTTAAAAAACACCTCATCAGAACCGCACGCCCCCCAGACGCCACCGACCTGAGAGATGATCAAGGGCTGAGTCCCACAATCCTATACCAGGCGGCGCCCTCTTAAACGGCCGGCAGGCGGATGGTGAAGACGCTACCCTGTCCCAGCTGGCTGGTGACCTGGATAGTTCCACCGTGCGCCTCCACCAGTTCACGCGCAATCGCTAACCCCAAGCCCGCCCCACTATGCTCATCCTGGCGCGCCCGGCTTTTATCCACCTGGTAGAAGCGTTCAAAAATACGCCCTTGCTCTGCCGGGGGAATGCCGCTGCCGGTGTCGGCCACTTCCAGAACAGCCCAATCACCCTCCCGGCGCGCACGCAGGACGACCTGCCCGTCGGGTGGGGTGTGGCGTAGCCCATTGTCGACCAGATTGCTCAAAACTTGCGCCAGACGGTCGCGGTCAGCCGATAGAGGAGGCAGAACGGCTGCCTCGACCCGCAGCAAGACCCCCCGATTCTCGGCCGCCAACTGGTGGGCGGCGACAACTTCCTGGAGCAGGGCGCTTAGGTCGACGGCGGCGCGGTGGAGCCGCAACTGCCCTGATGCCAGCCGACTGAGTTCCAGCAACTGCTGCACCATGCGCGCCAGCCGGCCGGCCTCGTCATGAATAATCTGCGCTGCCTGGGTTTGGGCCTCTGGGTCGGCCGCTGCGCCATCCAGCAGCGCCTGACTCCACCCCTGAATGGCGGTGATGGGGGTGCGCAAATCGTGGGAAACATTGGCGACAAAGTCACGCTGGGCGGTTTGGGTTGCCTGCACTTGTTGCGCCATGCGGTTGAAATTGGCTGCCACACGCTGAACTTCTTCCGGGCCGGCCAGCGGCGCTCGTTGATCAAACTTGCCCTGCCCGATAGCCTCAGCAACGGTAGCCATTTCTTGCAAGGGGCGCGCCACCGAGCGCGTAATTGCATAGGCCAGCAGCAGCGCCAGGGCCAGCGCCAAGCCCGCCCCAAAACATAGGGGGCGCAGAAACGTTTCGCGGAACAGTTGCAAGACAGGCGGCTCCTCGCGCCCAAAGACCAGCGCCAGGCCGCTCAACACCGCCACCGGTTGGGAATAAAAAACCCAACGTTGACCATCCACCCCCCGGTAGATGCCCGCGTTGGGCGTGAGATCAAGCGACTGCTGTACGCTCCTGGGAACATCGAACTCAGTCAGGGCTCTCCCCGTCCAGCGTTGGGCGCTGTCGAATAGGATGCGCTCGTCTGCGCCGCTGATCAACAGAATGCGCACCTGGTTATCTTCGGCCACTTGCAAGAGATGGGCCTCTAATTGACGGGCGGATTGGCCGGCGGCCGCCAGACGCAACACCTCTGGCGTCACGCCGCGCGCCAGCTCGGTTAGCTGGCGCACCAGGGGGGTGGCGCGCCCGCGCACTGAAACTACCAGAAGAATGATGGTTACCACCAGCAAGGTGACGCTAATGACCGCCAGATAGGAAGCCAGCAAACGGCTGCGTAAGCTTTTGAGCATCTTGTTACATCATAGCAAGGGAGTGTAACCAGAAGGTTAACGCCTTGTAACCGAAGTGTTGCCCGGCGCTTACACTTCTACCAGTTTATACCCCTTCCCCCACACCGTTTCAATGCGAACGGAACTGCCGGCCAACTTGTCGCGCAAATGAGCGATATGAACGTCCACAGTGCGTGTCTGACCGTAGAAATCGTACCCCCACACCAGCTCCAACAGCTGTTCCCGTGACAGCAAACGGTTGCGATGATCAACCAACGTCAGCAATAGATCGAACTCTTTCACCCGCAGGTCAACGCTCTGGCCGGCTACAGTCACACTGTGAGCGGCCGGGTCGATGACGATGTCCCCCACTTGCCGGATAGTATCCCGTTGCAACGCCGGGTCGGGCTGGGCGCGGCGCAAAATAGCGCGCACCCGCGCCACCAGCTCGCGTGGGTTAAAGGGTTTGGTCATGTAATCGTCGGCCCCAATCTCCAGCCCCAGGATTTTATCCACATCATCATCCCGCGCGGTGAGCATCAAAATAGGCAGGTTGCTATCAGCGCGCACACGTCGGCATACCTCAATGCCATCTAGCCGGGGCAACATGAGGTCTAAGACCATCAAGGCCGGGGGATGGTGTTTGATCTGCGCCAGCGCCGTCAGACCGTCGGCGGCTGTGTCCACTTGATACCCGGCGCGGGTCAGGTACAGGCGGGCCAGATCGCGGATATTGGCTTCGTCATCAACGACCAGAATTGTTTCCGGCATGGGTTAACGTTCTCTACTTATCTTTCTTGCGTTTCTTGTCCTTTTTCTTTTTGGTCTCATCCTCATCGTCGGGCGCCGCGACTGGCGAAACCAGGGCAATAGCCTCGATCTCCACCCGCGCTTTGCGCGGCAAGGCAGACACCGCCACAGTCGAGCGTGCCGGCCGCACCTGCCCGAAAAACTCTTCATAAACCGCATTCATGGCTGCAAAGTCACCGATGAAACGCAAGAAAACAGTCGTCTTGACCACCTGTTCCAAACTGCTGCCAGCGGCGGTCAACACCGCCTGTAAGTTGTGCAATACCTGACGCGTTTGCGCGGCCACATCTTCCCCCACCAGCTGACCGGTGGCCGGATCGAGAGCAATCTGGCCGGCCGTGTACACCATCTCCCCCACACGGATAGCCTGGGAGTAGGGGCCGATGGCGGCCGGGGCGTGTTCGGTTGTGATGATCTCTTTCATAAGTTCTTCTCGTACATACGATAACGTTTGTAAACCTTACCGTGTAACATGGCCAGGGGACGGTTCATGTTGTCGTTGGTCTCCAGGATCCAGGAACCTTCGGCCCGGTCATAGCCTGCTTTGACCGCCGCCGCCACTATCTCTAAGTATAGCATAGCGCCTACACCACGGGTGCGATACTGTTCCAACACCCCCAGAATAATGACCCGCATCCGCCTGACAGAGCGCTTTTGTAACGCCATCCGCGCCCCGGCAAGATAAGAACTCAAACGAGACGGTCCCGGCCGCAAGCGGTGCAAAATTTCATTCACATCGGGCAGCGCCAGACCGAACCCAATTGGTTCTCCCTCATGTTCCGCCAGGAAGAGAATCCGGGGATCGACAATTGCTTTCAAACCGCTGGTTAAATGTTGAAACTCCTTTTCGGTGAACGGCACGAAGCCCCAGTTTTTTTCCCAGGCGCTGTTGTAGATCGCTTTAACCCGCGCCACCTCCCGATCCCAATCGCGCATATTGACCGGGCGTAAGGTGATCTGTTGCGCCTGACGCGCCACCGCGTTGGCCTTTTGGATCTTTTCCGGCACATTCGCCAGCATATACGGCAGATCAAAGTCCCAGGCCAGCAGATCCATGGCCTTGGTGAAGCCGGCCGCCTCGACAAACCCAATGTAGTAGCGTGGGTTGTAGGTCATCAGCATCACCGGCGGCGCATCAAACCCTTCGATCAAGAGGCCGCTCTCATCGTTGGTTGATAGCGTGGCGGGGCCGATGATCTTGTTCGCGCCTTTCTGTCTGGCCCAGGCGCACGCCTGATTCAACAGCGCCAGGGCCGCTTCCCGATCCTCCAGCACCTCGAACGCCCCAAAATGCGCTACGTTTTCCTGGTGGAATTCGTTATGGCGATGATTCAAAATCGCAGCGATTGCGCCGACAGCGCGTCCATCTCGCCGTGCTATGAAATAATCCGCTTCGGCGTGTTCAAAGAACGGGTTCCGGCGTCGGTCAAAGAAGGCCAGGCGTTCAAAGTAGAGCCACGGAACCCAATAGGGGTCGTGGGCGTACACCTGCCACGCTACGCGAATGAACTCCTGGAGTTGTTGTTGGTTGTGAACGCGTTCTATCTCTAGGCCCATCTGTTTTCTCCTCAACGTGTTGCCAGCGGTCGCCGCCGACAGGCGCATAACGGGTTATGGAACACAACCCCACTGCATGATAAGCGTTGCTGGTGCGTCTGGAATCCAGGTGGGCAGGGAGTCTGGGTTGGGCATACAATTGAGGGGATGCAACGTTGGCCGATCATCATCTGGTTGGTTTTTTTGCTAGGGTGCAGCGCCGCCCCGGCCAATCCGAACACGACCTCTCACCAGGAGGCCATCCCTTCCGCAACGCCGCCGGCCGCGCCGCTGCCGACCCCAGTGGTAACCATTTACACACCGGCCGCGCCCAATAGAACACCCACGCCTGACAGCGAGGCAGGAGCAACCCGCCCTGGGATAACGCCGCCCGCGCCTGACGGAGGCGACGTGGCGGCGCGTCGCCTAATTGTGGGGTACTCTTCGTTAAGCCAGACCCCCTTGCCAGCCTATCAATTTGGCGCTGGTGAGTTGGCAGTCGTGGTGATGACGGATCAACCGGCGCTGGCTGACCTCTGGCTGACCCACTTCACTGCCCAGCCAGAAGCGACCCCGGCCGGCGTCAGTTTGTGGATCGCCCCGGACATCAATCCCGACCGTCAGCCAGTTTTCACCAACGCGGACACCAACTTCGATGGCTGCACGGCTAACAACTGGTATGGAAGTGATGGGCTATATCCTTTTGCTCTGCCGGAAACGCGGGCGATGCGTGACCTGACGGCCCGCGCCTGGGTAGTGATCCTGGTCACGCAGGGCGAGACGCCGACCATTCAGCTGGATAGCTGTCGCCAACAGCCGGCCGGCGAAGCGTTGGCGGCCCAACTGCGCGCCGCCCTGCCCTATCCTACCCTGGCGCTGCGCGATACGGCCGGTCACATGCTGGATTATCTGGCGGGTGAAGGAATCGCCGCAGTGCATGTGACGCTGCCCCCCGATGGCGAGCCGTCGTTTATGGCTGCCCTCGCCAACCTGTTGACGACTGCGCCCAATGTCTATCAGGCTGAGGTCGCGCCGGCCGGGGCGACCTTCGATTGGTTGGGAGCGGATAACACCGGTCAGCAACGCTACCTATCGGGCGCTTTTTACCACCCTGTGGGCCTGGCGCTGACACAGGAGCAGGTTTACCTGATAGACGGCGGGCGGGTGCTGGCGCTAGATGCCACCCAGACCGCCCCGCCGCGTGTTTTGCTGCGGCCGGGGGACGAGGTGGGAGGGGTGCGCGTGCAGGAACCGCTTGATCTGGCGCTGGATGGTGCGCAACTGGTGGTGTTGGATCGCGTCGGAGATGTCTATCGCTATGCGGGTGAGAGCGTTGGCTGGCGGTTGGAGCGATACGACCGCCCGGTGCGCGACCTTTCCTCCCACTACTACGCCGCAGTGGAGGCGGCCGGCCCGCAACGCACGCTCCTGGAGGTTAGCTATCCCTTTATGTTGCGCTACGGCGTGGGCGAGGAAGTGGTGTGGCCCTACCCCGATCTGCTGGGTGTGGACATCAGCCAGGCAGGTGAGACGCTCTATCTCTTGCTGGCTGGGCTCACCGCCCCCACCGGACAGCTGCACGCCTATCGCCAGGGGGAGCGCTTTACCGCTTTTGAACCGAATTTCCCCATCCAATCGCCGCGCCAAGTGGTTGCCACACCAACCAGCGTCTATGTTCTGGATCAGGCTGGCTTTCGCCTGCTGGCCTTCGATCCTGCCAGCGGCCGGCTGCAAGCAATCTATCGTTTCCACGACCGCAGGCGCATCAGCGCCATGGCTGTGGACGCCGCTACGCAACGTTTGCTTCTGGTCGGCCGCGACTATCTGGCGTGGGTGGGGCAGCCAGAGCGCGCCGCCGAGATTTCGCTCACTCCCCTTCTGACCGACCCCCAACCGCACGATCTGGAACGCTTAAACAGCCTGGCTGGCTTTCGTGTGCCGCTGGGGATTGCTGACTTTAATCAGCGCGCTTTCCAGCTGCCCGGCGCGCCGCGTCATTACCGCCTGGGGGTGCATGAAGGGCTTGATTTTTACTGGCAGCCAGACGCGCCGGTGATGGCTGCTGCGGATGGCGTGGTCACGCGCCTCGATCTTGTCTTTGTCGAGCCAACACCAGCGCAGTTCGACTTCTGGCGCGCCGAATCCCAGCGCCTGGGCTATACCTCGGATGCAGGTCACGACTTTTATCGCGGCCGGCAGGTGTGGTTGGATCACGGCCAGGGAATAACCACCCGGTATGTTCACCTCAGCGCGGTGGAGTCTATTCTGTGGGTGGGCGCGTCGGTAACACAAGGGCAGACCATAGCTTACGTCGGGGATTCCGGTTCCCCTGGCTCATTGGAGGCCGGGGGAGATGTGCATTTGCATTTTGAGCTGCGCATTGGCGA
Organism: Anaerolineae bacterium; assembly: GCA_034435495.1. Lineage (GTDB taxonomy): Bacteria > Chloroflexota > Anaerolineae > Promineifilales > Promineifilaceae > DAOTXO01. The sequence continues at coordinate 45,611 of DAOTXO010000066.1, read as the reverse complement.
TGGTTATCTGGGCCAATTCTTACGTCCGGTTGAGATCCGCGACTGGTTGAGACGTGTGCTCCATTGAGCGCCGGCCGTTCAGAAAGCGAGCATATCGGCCATCTGCTGGCGAATCATCTCTACTGTTGGCACAACCGCGTTCATCAACCCTACGTTGAAGGGAACGGGAATGGGTGGGGCAGTCAGGCGCGTGATGGGCGCATCCAGGTCGAGAAAGGCTTCTGCGCCGACCACTGCGGCGATCTCGGCCCCGAAACCCGCCACCCCGATATCTTCGTGAACAATGAGACAGCGGGACGTGCGACGCACTGACTCCAGCACAGCTGTCTTATCCCATGGAACGATGGTGCGCAGGTCGATGATCTCAATGCCGGCCGCCAGCGGGTGCGCCGCCAACTCACACCGTTCCACCATCGCCCCCCAGGTGACCACCGTCAGATCGTCGCCCCGCGTGATGAAACGAGCCTGCCCGAAGGGAATCACGTAGGCGTCGCCGGGGTAAGGTCGCCGCGCCCAGGCCGCGTCTAGCTGAGCGCGATGCTCAAAAAAGATGGTTGGGTTCTGGTTGCGCAGAGCGAAGCGCAACAGCCCGACACAATCTTCAGCGTTGGACGGGAAGGCCAGTTGCCAGCCCACACTGTGGGCAAACATCGCTTCATCGGTGACGCTGTGCCAGGGGTCGCCAATTTTGCGCCCAAAACCAACGGGAATGCGCACCACCATGGGGGCAGCAAAGCGGTTGGCGGTTCGCCAGCGCAGTGTGCCAATGTTGTGCAGTTGCTCCATGGCCGGGTCGGCGTATTTGCGAAATTGGATTTCGGGCACAGGCAGCAGGCCGGCCAGCGCCAGACCTGTTGCCCGCCCAATGATGCCCTCCTCGGAGAGGCTGGTATCGAACACCCGGCCGGCGCCAAAGCGCGTTTGTAACCCCATGGTGGCGATGTGTACCCCACCTTTCACCCCCACATCTTCCCCAAACACCAACACACGCGGGTTGAGTTCCAGCTCCACCTCCAGAACACGCTGCACGGCCTGCACCATGTTGATGCGCCGGGGGTCCGTCACCTGGGGCAGGCGGTCACCTGACGGCAAATGCAGGCCCTCGGCCGCTACACTCCCCTGCTGCGCTGGCGAGGGGCGGTTGGCCCACACATAATCGGCGACGGTGGTCGGATCAGGTTCCGGTTGTTGTTGCGCCGCGACTGCTGCTGCCCGTACCTGAGCCTGGGTTTCAGCCGCCAGCGCTTCCCATTCAGCGTCTGTCATCAACACCGGAACGAGATAGCGCCGCAGGGCCGGCAGCGGGTCTTGTTTCCACTCTTGCTCCAGCAACGTGGGGGATTTGTAGGCCTGATTGTCGTGGCCGGAGTGGCCGGAGAGACGGGGCACGGCCAGGCGAAGCAGTCCCGGCCCTTCGCCGCTGCGCACATGGCGCACCGCTTCTTCGACCAGGCGAGCTGTGACGGCCGGCTCCACCCCGCTTCCCTGCCAGATGGTCAGACCGCTAAAAGCGGCCAGATTGTCGGCGATGTTGCCGCCGGGGGTCTGGAGATCGCGCACAACCGAGATGGCAAAGCCGTTATCTTCAATGACGAACAAGACGGGCAACTGGAGCGTGGTGGCAATAGTCAAAGCTGACCAGAAGCCATTGGCTGCCACAGAGCCATCCCCGCCACAGATGACGACCAGGCTCTCTTGTTTATCCATTTCTCCCAGTTCCTCCACGCGATAGCGAATGGCCTGGGCCCAGCCCACGCCGGGGGTGTATTGGGAGCCAACATCTCCCCCCATGGGCAAAATGGTGGCCCGCCCCCGGCTGGGCAAGTTAAAAACCACACCGACATCCCGGCCGGCGTTGACACTGCCCAGGCGCGCCATGCCGCAGGCAAAACCCTCTTCTGGCGTCAACCCGCTGCCCAACATAAAGGCACGGGAGCGGTAGTAAACGCTGGCTGCGTCGAAGGGGTGGGTGAGCAGTTGGCTAAGCAACACCTGGCCCAGTTCGTGTCCGCGCGCCGAAAATTGGTAGACAACCAGGCCTTGCGGCGTCAGCTCTTCTTCTTCCAGGTCATCCATAGCGCGAGAAGTTAAGATGAGTCGGGCGACTTCGCGCCAATCAAAAGCGGGATGTGGGTCAGTCACAAGATTCTCCTGACAAAGGGAATGGAGTGGCATCCACCGCGGCGGCGATTTCCTGCCGCACAGCGTTGTTGGTTTCAGTTGCCAGAGCTGCGAGCAGCGCCGACCGGCCGGCCGCTTGCTCCAGACGCCCCAGCGCCCAGGCCGCGTGTTGGCGGATCAGGGGTTCCTTCTCCTGCAACACCAGGCGGCGGAGGGCTGGCTCAGCGCGGACAGATCGCCAGTTGCCGGCCGCCACACAGGCGTTGCGCACCAGCCCACGCCGCCGCAAACGCCAAATGGGCGTGGCGGCAAAACGGGCTTCAAAGGCTGCTTCGTCCAGAGCCAGCAGATCGAGCAGGGGGGGCGCGGCGCGGTCGTAGTCGGCCGCCCCAAAGGGTGATTCCGTTGCCTGAGAAGCAAAACGATTAAACGGGCAGACAATCTGGCACACATCACACCCATACACCCAGTTGCCCAACAGCGGGCGCAGGTCAGGGGGAATGGGGCCGCGCAGCTCAATGGTCAGATAGGAGATGCAGCGCCGCGCATCCAGGACATAGGGCTGAGGAAAAGCGGCGGTGGGGCAGGCGGTCAGACAGCGCTGGCAGCGCCCACAGCCTGGCATGGCCTGGGGAGCCGGGTCAGGCATCAGAGGGGCGGTGGTCAGCAATTCTCCTAGAAAAAAGTAGGAACCGCGCCGGGGGTGGATGAGCAAGGTGTTTTTGCCGGTGAACCCCAGGCCGGCCGTCTCGGCATGGTCCCGTTCCAAAATCGCCCCGGTATCCACATACACCTTGTGACGCACCGGCTGTTGCGTAGCCTGCGCCAGCCAGCGCCCCAATGTCTCCAGCCGCGGCGTCATGACAGCATGGTAATCGACGCCCCAGGCGTAGTTGGAGATGCGCCCTCGGCCGGGGTCTGTCGCCACGGCCGGCGGCAAAGGGGGCGTGCTGTAATCCAACCCCACACACACCATGCTCGCTACGCCGGGCAAAATCAGGCCTAAATCCTCGCGCCGCGCCAGGCGATCTGGGCGTGCCAGATAGGCCATGTCTCCTTGCATCTGCGCCGCAATCCAGGCCTGATAGGCGGCCAGGCGCCGGCCGGGGCGCGCGGCCACCACCCCTACCAAACTGAAGCCCAACGCCAGAGCTTCCTTTTTCAGGCCCTGGGTGATGTCGGCCCACGCCGAAGCCGATGGGTGTGCGGCGGATACAGCCACAGTGGAGACAGACATAGGCTACAATCATACCATAAACCACCTGGAGGCTGGTTTGCATTTTATTTGTGATATAATGCGTGCCTATAATCGTTCAGGCTTCCGTCGCGCTGTGGCACAAGCGGCGGCGCTTGTAGGATGATGGATACCCGCTTTGGAACCAGGAGAATAGAGCATGGAGATCACTACCGAAAGGCGCGAGAGCGTCGATGTTATCACTGTAAGCGGGCGCATCGACAGCAGCAATGCTGAGGAGTTGGATGCGACGTTTAAGAAATCCTTTGACAGCCGCCGTTACAATCTGGTCGTTGATCTATCCAACGTCGAATACATGAGCAGCGCCGGCCTGCGGGCTTTGGTGGGCGGGTTGCGCACCAGTCGCTCTCGATTCGGTGATGTTCGTCTGGCGAATCCTTCTGAGCGGGCACACACGGTTTTGGAGCTGGCAGGAATGGATCACCTGTTTGAGATTTACGATACTGTTTCGGCTGCCGAAATAGCTTTCTAAATTGGCCGGGTTTGTGTTTGTCCCGCCGCCTTGATGTCAGGCCAGCCCCCGGCTGGCCTGTTGATTATGATTCGTAAAGAGACGCAAACCTTTCCTGGTCGCTACGACCAGGTGAAATACATTTGTCGCTTTGTGACGGCCGGGGCCGAACAGGCTGGCATTGATGAAGATACCCGGTTTCAGATCGAGTTGGCGTGTGACGAAGCCTGCACCAATGTCATCGAGCATACCTACACCGGGGAAAAAGTCGGTGATCTGACCGTTACCTGGGAGCTAGACGATCAGGCCTTTCGCGTCACGGTTTGGGATAGCGGTGATCCCTTTGACCCCCGCACCGTCGAGACGCCGGAACTGCCTCCCCGCCTGGATGTGGATTCCATTCCAGTGGGAGGGCTGGGGATGTTGTTTATTAGGCGTTTGATGGATGAGATTCGCTATCGATACGACGAAGGCAACCAGTTAACCCTGGTCAAATGGCTGCCCGCCCCGCCCCATCTGGCCATTTGGCAGCGTGCTCTGGGGGGGAATATCCAGTTGGTTGGCGTTCGGGGCCGGCTGGATCAAAACTTAACTCCTCGCCTGGAGCAGGCGCTCTTGAACCTGCTGGGCGAGACCCGCCCCCGGCTTATCGTCGATCTTTCCGAGTCCACCTATATCAACAGCGTGGGGTTGCGCACGTTGGTTACAGCCTGGCGTCGGGCGCGCCAACAAGGAGGCGACCTGGTTTTGTGCGGCCTTCAGGGACGGCTGGCAGAGATTTTTGAAATGATCGGGTTTGACAAGCTCTTTCGCCTCTTCCCCACCTGGCAAGCGGCGTACACCAGCCTGATCTCTGTTTGATTGATCGCCCGTTCCACAACTGTGGACGGCGCTTGCCATGGTTTTCATCCAATTGCTTCCCAACGGGAACGGTCTAAGCCTGGGTTCGGCGCTGTTGGTGGCCGGGTTGGTCACAGCCTTGATCCTCACGCTGGTGGGGATTGTCTACTGGCGGCGGCGGGATACGCGACGCGGCCTGATACGCCGCATCGCGGAATTGGAGACCCTGGCGGAAGCCGGCCGGGCCATTGTTGCCTCCGAGCTGGATTTGATGGCTTTGTGCGAGCTCATTGCCAACGAAGCGGGCAAAGTTATCGACAACAGCACCTTTCAGATTGGTCTCTTTGAACACAACCTTTACCACATCTTGTTTTGGCGTGTGCGCGGCGAACAGCGCCCCACCCCCCAGACCTTCGATCTGCGAGATAGTTTGGGGTTGGTGGGGTGGGTGCGTGACCACGGCCGGCCGTTGTTGATCAAAGATTTCCAACAAGAACTCAGCCAGTTGCCGGCCCGCCCCCATTATATTAGCGCCAACCCATCCCGTTCCGCCATCTTTTTACCCCTGTTGAGCGGTGAGGAGGTGATGGGCGTCATGGCGGCCCACCACCCCGATCCGTACCGTTTCCGCGAGGCGGATGTCCGCCGCCTTTCGATTCTGGCCAATCAGGCCGCTGCTGGCATCTCCAACGCCCGTTTGTTTGAACAGGTGCGCGCCCGGGCGGATGACCTGGAAATGGTGAGCCGCATTGCCCGGCGCGTGAACGCCATCCAGGACATGGACGAAATCTTTCGGCAAGTGGTGGTGCTCACCCGCGAGCGCCTGGGATTCCATCCTGTCAATGTGGTGAGTTTAGATCCAGAAAGCGGCCGACTGATCATGCGCGCTAGTAGCGTGGAAGGGTTGGAGTCAAGCTCAATGTACCTGACGTTGGGGGAGGGCTTGACAGGAACCGCTGCCGCCACCCGCCAAACGGTGGTGGCGCATGATGTTTCGCTCGATGAACGTTATATAGCCGGCATTGGCGTGACGGATTACGACATTGCTGGCACCCGCACCCGGGCCGAAATTGCCATTCCCTTGATGGTGGATGAGGAAGTGTTGGGCGTTCTGGATGTCCAGAGCGACAAGACGGGCGGTTTTTCACAGCGAGAGCAGGCTGTTCTGGAGGCGTTGGCCAACGAAGTTTCGGCCGCCATCTACAAAGCGCGCCAGCTGGCCACCCAACGAGAACAGGCCTGGGTGGCGACAGTCGAATTCCAGACAGCCGACGCCATCAGCCGCGCCCGCGACCCAGAAGACCTGACGCAGATTGTGGCCCGTCTGACCTCCCTTCTGGCGGGTGCGCGGCAATGCGCCATCTTGATCTGGGAAGGCGAGCGCCACCATTACCGCCTGGCGGCTTTGCATGGCGCAACCTCGGCCCAAACCACCACCTGGCTGGATCGTCGTCTGGAACTTGACCAGTGGACGCCGCTGACGGCGGTGCATGTGGGGCAGGTGGAGTGGGCTACCCAACTGCCGCCCCCCTGGGCTGGTTCACGCCGCAGCCGTTCCATGCGGTTGTTCCCTCTGATGGCCCAGGGGGTCATCCAGGGAGTGATGGTGGTGGAGGAAGGAGGAGAAGCTGAGGCTTCACCCCTCCAAGAAGGAGGGGCGACCCGCCGTCGCCAGCGTGAACTGTTGCAGCGTATGGCTGACCAGACAGGTCAGGCTATAGCCAATGCCCGCTTGCGTCTGGCACAACAGGAAGAGGCGTGGGTCAACACCGCCTTGTTGCAGGTGGCGGAAGCGGTCAACAGCTTGATCGAGTTAAACGAAATTTTGGGCACGATTGTGCGTCTAGCCCCTATGCTGGTGGGAGCGCGCTGTGGCCTGATTCTCATTTGGGATACGGAACGCCAGACCTTTCGCGCTGGCCCGAGCTACGGCGTCAGCGAGATGGGGTTGGGGTTGATCGACAGCTTTGCCTTCGATGCTACTGAATTCGCTTTCACTCAAACCTACGACCATTACGCCCTGACGCCGGGCACTGTCGCCTATCGCATCACCTTGCCCACCTGGTTGAGTCGAGTGTTTGAAGCGGATGCCGCCGACGCGCTACCTTTGCACGCCCGCGGCCAGCTGGTGGGGGCGTTGTTGGTAGCAGACCCCCACCATGTTGAACCGCTGTCCGGCCGGCGCTTGCGCATTTTGGCCGGCATTGCCCAGCAGGCGGCTATTGCTGTGGTCAATGACCAGTTGTACCAGGAGTCGGCCGAACGGGATCGCCTGGAGCAAGAGTTGAGCGTCGCCTATGAGATTCAAGCCAAGCTCATCCCCGGTGACAGCCCCCACATCAGCGGGTGCGACGTGGCCGGCTTCTGGCAGGCGGCGCGTCAGGTCAGTGGTGATTTTTACGACTTTTTGCCCCTATCCAATGACCGTTGGGGTATTATCATTGCCGATGTGGCGGATAAAGGCATTCCAGCGGCGCTCTTCATGGCGCTGTGTCGCACTGTTTTGCGGGTGGTCGCGTTCAATCGGCTTGACCCGGCCCTGGTGTTGGAACGAGCCAACGAGCTGATTTTGAATGACACCGCCTCGGATTTATTCGTCACCGTTTTTTACGCCATTTGGGACCCGGAAGAGAATGCTTTCACCTATGCCAATGGCGGACACAACCCACCCCTGGTAATTCGGGAAGATGGTCAAAGCCGGCTGCTGACCGAGCATGGTCTGGCTTTGGGGATTTTGGAGGGGGCAACCTATCGGGCGCACACGGTCACGTTGCGCCCAGGGGATGTGGTGCTTTTCTACACCGATGGTGTGACGGAGGCGCTGAATGAGGCCCAGGCTGAGTTTGGCCTGGATCGCTTACGTCTGATCGCCAGCCAGGCGCGGCAGCAGGATGCCCACAGCATTATGCGGGCGGTGCAGCGGGCAGTGGAAGCACACGCTGGCGATACCTTGCAATATGACGACAGCACAATGGTGATCTTTAAGTATATCGGCCGGCCGGAGCCGGCCGCCGAACCCACTTAACCCCACAGGCAGACCTTAACCCCTGCCCCCCCCAAACCAACGTCGGCGTGACAAATCGTGCAAGACGACTGCGGCCGTGTTGCGGCCGGCCGCCCCCATGATCCCACCGCCAGGATGGGTGCTGGCTCCAGTCAGGTATAGATCGGTCACTGGGCCTCGATAGGTGCTCATTTGCAGCGCCGGCCGCCACATAAACATTTGATCTATCGACATCTCCAGGTGCATCACATTGCCCCGCAGCAGCCCCAGCGTTTGCTCCAGATACAGCGGCGTTTCCACCAATCGCCCCAGGACGCTGTGACGGACATTGGGGGCGTAGTGGGCCAGCGTCTCCAGCATGTGATCCGCGACCGCATCCCCTATGTTCTCCCACGACGCGCCCGAGGCCAGCTCGTAAGGGTAATATTGCCCCCAGATGAACAGCACATGTTTGCCTGGGGGAGCCAGGGTAGGGTCGGCCGCCGACCAGGTCATGGCGATCAGGGCCGGATTTTCCGACGGCCGGCCGGCCAGATAATCCCCATACGCTCGTTCCAGGTAGGGCAGGTCAGGGCAGATAAATTGCATGGCGGTGTGGTGGGGTTCGGGCGCGCCGGGGACGGCCCAGTAGTCCGGCAGTTGGTCAACCGCCAGGCGCAGCATCATGCCAAAGCCGTTGCCGATGCGCGCCCCGGCGACGCGCCGCCGGGCCTCGGCCGGCGCGTCCTCTCCCAAAAGCTGCATGGTAGTAACGATGTGCGCCCCCGAGACAACTTTGCGCGCTGTCAGATAACGCCCATCCACCGTTTCTGTCCCGATGACGCGCCCCTTTTCCACCACAATCCGTCGCACTGGGGCGTTGGTGAAGATATGACCGCCGTGGGCCTGGATCATGCGCGCCAGGGCCTGGGTGAGCATCCCAGAACCGCCGCGCGGCCGGCGCATTCCGCTGACATGGTACATGGGATGCCACAGGGCAAAAGGAGCGGAGAGCGGCTCGGTGGGGGGCGGCCCCGATTGAGCCGCCATCCAACCAATCACGGCCTGTAGTTGTGGAGTGTGAAAGCGGCGACGCAGGTAAGTTCCATAGCCGGTCATTAGATCGCTCAGTCGCTCCAGGCTGTCGCGCCGCCGCAACCCCTGATTGAACACCAGATAGCGCGCCATATTCAAGGGCGTAGGCTGGTGGGTGAACATCTCCACCATGCCGGCCGCCAGCGGTCGCCAGGTGTCAATGAATGCCTGATAAGCTTCGGCATCGGCCGGGGAAATAGCGGCAATGCTCTCCACTGTGCGCGCCACATCTTTCCACACCGTCAGGTGACTGCCATCGGGGAAGGGGGCGAAGAACAGGGGATCGAGATCGATGTACTCCAGCCCATAGCGGGTGAGTTCCAGGTCTGCCACAATGGGCGTGTGGTTGATGAGAATATGCGCCGATCCCCCCAGATCAAACTGGAAGCCAGGGATAATCTCTTCAGTGACAACCGCTCCACCCACTTTGGCGCGTCGCTCCAGAACACCCACTCGATAACCAGCCTGGGTAATATAAGCGGCGCAAACCAGTGCATTGTGGCCGGCGCCCACGACCAAAACGTCATAATCTGCCATGTTTCCTTCTTGTTCTCATGGTTTGTTGTTGCCTGTAACTATAGCGACCGGCCCTCCGATTTGCCATAAGTAAACAACCACTTCGATCTGATGTACAATAGGCCACTGTAACTTCCTACCTTTTGCGTGCTATGATGAACCCACCCCTGACCCCTTCCAACTCAGCCTGGCGCCTGACAGAAGATGAGCGCCTTTTGGCCACGCCTACCCAGGCGGATTTCACCCAGGGCGATCCCTGGCGCGTTTTTCGCATCATGAGCGAATTTGTGGAGGGCTTCGACAAACTGGCTCATGTCAACCCGGCCATCAGCATTTTTGGTTCGGCCCGCACCCGCCCCGATCACCCCCAGTATGTAGCGGCGCGGGAGACAGCTCGCCTTTTAGGCGCGGCCGGCCTTTCCATCATCACCGGCGGCGGACCTGGCATTATGCAGGCGGCCAACGAAGGGGCGCGACTGGCCGGCGCACCCTCGATTGGGTTGAATATTGAGCTGCCCTTTGAGCAGGGCACAAACCCTTATGTCGATCTGGCCATCTACTTTCGTTACTTTTTCGCTCGCAAGACAATGTTCGTCAAATATGCTCAGGGTTATGTAGTCTTCCCCGGCGGTTTTGGCACGATGGACGAACTGTTTGAATCCCTGACCCTTATCCAGACGGGCAAGATTCGCAATTTTCCGGTGGTGCTGTTCGACTCGGCCTATTGGCGAGGGTTACTGGCCTGGCTACGGGCCACGATGTTGGGTGAAGGTAAAGTCGCTGCCAGCGACCTCGATCTGCTGTTGGTCACCGATACGCCCGAAGAAGCGCGCGACTTTATTGTGCGCGCCCTGCGTGATAGCGCCTGGCGTGAGGCGCACGAGGCAGCGGCGCGGGAAGCCACCCGCCAGGCGCGTCTCACCATCCGATGAGTTGGCGTCGTAGCTGGCCCTATCTGGGGCTTTGGCTGGGCCTCATCACAGCCGGGTGTGACGCACCTCCGGCCGTTGCGCCCCCGGCGCTCTTGCCCACCACCCCGACCCCTCTGGTTGCCGTGGTGGACGACCCCACTCCTCCCCGCAGCATGACAGAACCTGTTGCCACCCCGCTACCGCCGACCGATGGCGTGACGCCCCAACCTGCACCCGCGCTGGTCTGGCTGACCTGTGGTCAAACCTTGCCGGTGACACTGTCGGCTACTCCCCCCCCTGCGCTCTCCCCTTCGACGACAACCCTGCCGGCCAATGTTCCGTCCGCGGCCCTGCCCGCTCTCGAACAGCTGGCGGCCGCGCCGGAAAGCGTGGCGCTGGTGGCCTACATGCTGGGACAGGAGTCGGCGGGTGTTTACTGGCAACCGGACGTTCCGATGCCGCTGGCCTCGGTGGTGAAATTGGCCCATCTGCTCGCCTACGCCCAGGCGGTGGAGGCGGGCGCGTTGGACCCAAATGAACAGATTCCCCTGGAGGAGTTAGCGCGTTTTTATTTGCCCCGTTCTGACCTGGGGGCGCACGCCGGGGCTGTGGCTGAGCTGCAAGCGGCCGGAGCTGTGACACAAAACAGCGTAGCCCTCAGTCAGATTGTGTGGATGATGATCCGCCACAGCTCCAATGCTGCGGCTGATTATGTGCACGCCCGACTCGGCCAGGCTGCGTTGGAGCATAGCCTGGCCAGCTTTGGGCTGCTGCCCCACTCTGCCCCCTGCCCTTTTCTGGGGCGCTTTTTGCTCATGAGCAACCACACCCGTGTGGGCAGCGACGCTCAGGCGGTGGCGGCCCTGGCTGCTGACCCTGAGCGTTATGCCCAGGAGGTGGTGGACCTGACCAGGCTCTACACCCAGGATGCAGCCTTTCGCCAGGCAGAGGAGGGGTATTGGGGTTTGCGCCGCCGGCCGTCTGTGTCTGTGCAGGCCCAGTTCACCGCCGCGCTGGATACCCAGGCTACTGCCCGCGCCTATGCTGATCTGCTGGCGCGCTTGATGGGTGACACGCTGGCGACGCCGCGCATCAACCACCTGGTGCGTTTCTATCTGGAATGGCCAATGGAGGCCTTTCCCGCCAATCGAGAACGGTATTTGACGGTGGGGTATAAAAATGGGCAGTTGCCGGGGGTGTTGACAACGGTTTACTATGCGCGTCCCGTTTGGGGGACAGAAGCAGTGGTAGTGGCTTTGTTCTACCGTGATTTACCGCTCTCCACCTACCAGCGCTGGCGGCGCACCTTGCCCCACGATGCGCTGGCGCACTGGCTGATGAGCGATCCCCAGGCCATTCCCAGCTTGCGGCAGTGGCTCGCCCCCTAGCGTCTCACTCTATCGAGCCAGGGTTACGGCCCAAAACAGAGGGCGCTATTGTCGATGGGTTGCCAGGTTTCCGCCTGATCCACTAGGGCGTCGGCCGGCCAGGTCGCCAACCCTTCGCCAGAAAATAACGTTTGCACCAGGAGTCCCCATGTAGCCCCTAGCGAGGGCAACTCGGTCGCCAGGTCGATTTGGACTTCAACCACCCAGCTATCGGCCGCCGACTCAATCGCTGCCAGCCAGTTGCTGCTGCTGTAGTCGAGGTCCCAGGTTTCGCCATCACTGTTATTGCCGATGCCGGCCTGAATCACCCGCGCTCCATCCCGCCCTAGCTGAAGGAAGCGGTCGCCGCTGTCCGGATCGCCGCCATTGCCCTGGACATCCAGGTAGAGCCGCAGCGAATCGGAGGCGTCGAACGTGGCATCGCTAATGACGAAGCCCAGATAGATGGCCAGGTTGGTTTTAGCCAGATGAAGCGTCGTCTGACGCTCTGGATTGTCGGGCAGGAGTATAACGTCGATGGCGGCCGGCCACTCGCCGACGGTAATGACCCCATCCATGTTAGGCGCTGACTGACAGGCCAGAGGAATGGGGGTGAGGTCGGAGGGTTCTGGTGTGGGCACAACAGCTGTTGCTGTGGCAGTGGCTGTCGGCGTCAGGCTTGGCAGCGGCGTCGCCGTGGGCGATGGTGTGGGCGTCGCCGTTGGAGTGGGGGGCGGCGCGGTGGGGGTGGCTGTAGCGCTTGCTGCCGGGGTAGGAGTGAACGTGCTGGTGGACACGGCCGTCGCTGTCGGTGGGGTGGTCGCCGGCGTCAATGTCAAGGTGGGTAACGGTGTGCTGACAGGAGGGGTCGGCGTCACAGGGGGTAACAACGTCGCGGTAGCGGCCGGTGTGGCGGGAGCGATCTCCGGCGTGCGCGGGTTTCTCCCCTGGGCAACTTCCGCCCCATCGCTGACCCCATCCCCATCGGTGTCGCTGTTGATGGGCGACGTTCCGTGACGGGTCACTTCATCAAAGTCTGATAGCCCATCACTGTCGGTGTCGCTACGCAGGGGGTTGGAACCATACTCCAATACCTCAGTCCCATCGCTCAGGCCGTCGTTGTCGGTGTCAGGATTATTGGGGTCGCTGCCCACCAACGCTTCCTGACTGTTGCTCAGTTGATCCAGGTCGTTATCGTTGAGCGGCGCTGGGGATAAGGTGGCGGCGGCAGTCTGAAGGGCGGGCGGCGTGAGCGAGGCGTCGGGCGCAGGGGTCACCATGGCGACCAGCGTGGCTGGCGTTAGGTTGCCGGTGGGCGTGGCCTCCAGGCGCGGGCGTTCAGGAGCAAAGAAAATGACAAATGAGGTCAGGAAACAAGCGCAAAAGATGAGAAAGGCGCTTAGATAAAAGGCCCAGGCGGGCGCTAAGGGAGGTTGCGAAGCTCTTCCGGCCAGTGGGCGCGGCCGGCCGGTTGTCGGAATGACCTCAATTTCAAACGAGATGAGCCGGCCATCTAGCAGAGGACGGCGTTGCGTCGGGTTTAGGGTGACATCAGTGGTCATTGTCTGGCCGGCGCGCACTTCCAGCGCCTGCGCCTCGAAACTAAACTGCAGGTAATTTTCTGCCTGCTTGCCCACCAGATTATAAGTGCTGGTGACATTGCCGGTGTTTTGGATCGACACCTGCGCCACACCGGGCAAAGCGACCTCATCTGGCGCCAGGGTGGCCTCGAAGGCTTCATATTGTCCCAGCGTCACCGAACCACTGGCCCCCACCTTCAACTCAGGGTGCTGTTGCGACACCAATTCCACCCGAAAGCGTTGCCGCCCTTTGGCTTCTTGTCCTTCGGGGCGACGGGGAGCGCGAATCTGAATGGTCAGCCGCACCCGTTCGCCGGCCGCCACGCGCACAAATTCCTCTGGTGCGCGCACCCAGTCGGGCGGTAAGCCGTGCAAGCGCAGAGCAACGCGATCATCCAGACCACTGTGGTTTTCCACCTCGATGTTGAGATTGACCACCTGCCCTGGGTCAACCGTCAGGTTTTCGCGCGCCAAAAAGAGTGTTAACAGGCGCGGCGGTTGCGGCCCGGGGGCGGCGGGTGGCGGGCTGGATGGTGTGGGAGCGGCTTGTGAACCTGTTCCAACGGGGGGCGTCGTTTCCAGGCCGGCCGGCCCCGTCAGGAGCATCTCATAGGGGCCAATGCGCAATGTCTGGGCGACAGACCACAGGGTCGGTTGGTCGGCCGGCAATCGGCGCTCCTGCAAAAACGTGCCGTTAATGCCCCCCAGGTCGACCACGCTCCAGCCTGAGGGTGTGGCCTGCAAGCGCGCATGATGACGTGATACCCCATCCACTGCCAGCACAATGTCGTTATCCGGGCCCCGGCCGATGGTATACAACCGTTTTTCCAATGGCAGGCGTGTCAGAGGTTGGCCGGGCGTTCGCAGCGTCAGGGTGTAGCCGGTGGGTGGATCGACCACCCCTCCTTCAATCGGCTCGATCTGGGGGCGCTGCCAGATGCGGGTGGGCGCATTGCCCAGCGAGAAAAAGGCGGCGCGCAGCGCCTGACCCATTTCAGACCCACTGGCGAAGCGCGCGTTGGGGTCACGCGCCAGCGCTTTGGTCAGCAACGCATCTAACAGAGGGGGAATGTCCAACCGCAGGGTGCGAGGGTGAGGTGGCTCTTCTTTCCGAATGTGGGTAGCGATGGCTTGTGAGAGCGAACTGAAAAGGAAGGGGGGGCGGTTGGTAAAAATCTCATACAGAACTGCGCCCAACGAATACAGATCGCTGCGCCCATCCACTTCACGCCCCTCACACTGTTCGGGCGACATGTAGACGGGCGTGCCCATCGTCACCCCCATATCGGTGATGCGCGTCCCGGTCAGCAGACGCACCAGCCCAAAATCGGTCAGCACAGCCCGCAGCGGGCCAAAGCTTTCTTCTTCTGGGCGGGGCAAGCGCTTGAGGATGATGTTGCCCGGCTTGACATCACGATGGATGACATTTTCCCGATGGGCATAATCCAGGGCGTCGGCAATCTGCAAGCCAATCTGCAACCCCAGGTTCATGTCCATGTACCGGCCGGCTGCCTGATAACGTTGTAGATGGCTGCGCAGGCTACCGTCGCGAATGAACTCCATCGCAATATACAGCCCTTTATCCGATTCTCCGAAATTGTAGATTTTGACAATCGAGGGGTGGTCCAGCTTGGCCGCGGTTTGCGCTTCCTGGGTCAGCCGTAGTTGAAACTCCGGCTGGCGGGCGAAGTGGGGATGCATCAACTTAAGCGCCACCGACCGATCCAGATTCAGATCATAGGCGCGGTACACGGTTCCCATGCCGCCATCGCCGATCAACTCCTGGATTCGGTAGTGGGCGATCTGTTGCCCAATCAACTCGCTCATAAAGTTTACATCACACCTGGACGCAGATAAGCGTCAGCGGGTGGCTGACAGCCTGAATGTATTATGCCACTTCACCCCACTTGTGGCGAATAACGAGGAGAGGATTTGAGGGAGAGGATGGCGCGTCAGGCGACGATGTGGCGCAGGCCGTAGACGAGGGCGTCAACGGCGTCGTCGTCCACCCAGTAGTGGGTCACGGCGCGGAAAGAGCGCGGTCCCTCCGCCCCCAACCAGACATGATGTTCCTCGCGCAGGCGACGCACAACTATCGAAGCATCGTAAGGCGCATCGGGGGCCAGCTCAAAAAAGACCATGTTGGTGTGGACATCCACCAGGTCTAAAACCAGGCCGGGGATAGTCGCCAGACCTTCCGCCAGGCGGCGGGCGCGGTGGTGGTCTTCGGCCAGCCGGTCGATCATTTCCTCCAACGCCACCAGCCCGGCCGCCGCCAGAACACCCGCCTGCCGCATGCCCCCGCCCAGAAGTTTGCGTCGGCGACGCGCCTGGTGAATGAAAGCGCCGGAACCGCACACAACCGAACCGACGGGAGCGCACAGTCCTTTGCTGAGGCAAAAGGAGACAGAATCCACATGGCGGGTCAGCTCAACGGCCGGGATGCTCTGGGCCACAGCTGCGTTGAACAGACGCGCTCCATCCAGATGAACCGCCAGACCGTACCGGCCGGCCAGCGCCTTCACCTCGGCCATGTAAGCGGGCGGCAGCGCCGCCCCAAAACGCCCACCACTACTGTTTTCCAGCCAGATGAGACGGGTACGCGGCAGGTGGGGATCATCCTCGCGGATAGCGTTCTCGATGGCCGCCAATCTGAGCCGGCCGACGCGATCCATCGCCACAGGGCGGGGAATCATGCCGCCCACAACAGCCATGCCGCCCGCTTCCCAACACAAAACATGGTGCGCCTCGCCCACGATGATCTCATCGCCACGCTGGCCATGCGTCAACAGGCACACCAGATTGCCCATCGTGCCGCTGGCGACGAACAAGGCGGCTTCGTGGCCGGTGAGCTCGGCGGCTCGCCGCTCCAGCGCTGTGATGGTTGGGTCTTCGCCATAAACATCATCTCCCAACGCTGCGTTGGCCATCGCCCGGCGCATCGCCGGGGTGGGCCAGGTGACCGTGTCGGAACGAAAGTCAATTTTATCCATCATCGTTTGGGATTCAGATGCCAGCAGAGACCAGCTGCCTTCGCCCAGGTTGGGCTATTCAGGCATCGAAACCATAGAGCCGACTAAGCCGACTGCCGGGGCGGCTGAAAAGACTGGCCGGCGCCGTGGTGGGTGTTAACAACCGCAAGGCCCCCGAACAGACGCGGGAGTAAAACGGGGTGCAGCCCCCCTTCTCGCCATCAGTGTGTACCGGCATGGAGGGTTGGGTGTGAATGGACACCTCCCGTCCCCGGTACATTTCCACCCTGGGGTCGTTATGGTGCAAGCCCAGGCGTAACTCCAGCAGATAGCGGTAGACCATCAGCTCATGTTGCCCTTGAAAGCACCAGACTTCCATCCGCCCATCATCCAGAATGGCATCCGGCGTCAACACGAGCTCGCCACCGGCGAAGAGGCGACAATTGCTGACCACGACCAACAAATAGTCGCCCCGCACACTGCGTCCGTCGATTTCCACCACTGTATCCCAGGAGGGGATGCGGCGCAAGATGTACAGGCTTTGGAGCAGGTAGCCGGCCGCGCCCAGACGTTTGCTTTGTTTCGAGCGCGGCTCAATGTGCTCCACGAGATACCCATCCGCGCCCGCGCCGGCCCACAGCAGCCAATATTGGCCGTTGTTGGTTTGCACCATATCCATATCCTGAACGCGCCCCTGAATCAGAGCCTCCGAGGCGTCGAGCAGGCGCTCATATTGAAAGTAACCCGGACGCGGCAGGCGCAGCTCTTTAGCCAGCGAATTGCCCGTTCCTACCGGCATGGGGGCCATGATGGTGGGGCTGTGGGCTAGACCGTTGGCTACCTGACCCAGTGTGCCATCGCCGCCAGCGGCAATGACCACATCGGTTCCTTTATCCGCTTCCTGGCGCGCCAGTTGAATGGCATGACCGGCGTATTGGGTGGGGCGCACGTCCACCCACCAGCCATAGGTGCGCCACAGATCAGCCGCCTGTTCAATAGCCTGACCGTAATGAGAAGGGCCGGCAATCGGGTTGAAGATAAGAGTTGCCTTCACGCACTAACCTGTTGGGTAAAGATTCACGCTGGCCGGGCGTGACCTTCAGGATGGGCGCACGCACAAGGGCGACCATCCAGGCTCGACCATACAAACCCCCGAACCGGCCAAAAGACACGCGCCGGCCGGTTATTCATATTGGCGCGGGCGGTATTGCAATGCTTCAGCCAGATGAGGAGGTTGAATCTCAGCCACGCCGGCCAGGTCGGCAATGGTACGGGCCACTTTGAGTACCCGATGGAAACCGCGTGCGCTGAGACCCATTTGGGCCATGGCGCTTTTCATCAGCCGCCCCCCGGTTTGATCCAGAACGCAGAATTGGCGCACCTCACCGGGCCCCATATCGGCGTTGCTGAACAGGCTAAGATTGGCAAAGCGCGCTGCCTGACGCTGGCGCGCCGCGATCACTCGTGTGCGAATGGCGGCTGAGGATTCCCCCCGGCGCTGAGCTGTCAGCTTCTCAAACGCCACCCGGGGCACATCCACATGGATGTCAATGCGGTCAAGCAGCGGGCCAGAGATGCGTTTTTGATAGCGCGTCACCATAGTGTTGGAACAGGTGCAGGTGTGGGTAGGATCACCGTAATAGCCGCAGGGGCAGGGATTCTGCGCCGCCACCAGCATGAAATTGGCCGGATAGGTCACGCTGCTGGTGGCTCGTGAGATGGACACCTCACGGGGCAACCCCTCCAACGGTTGGCGCAAGACCTCGATCAAACGTTGTCCAAATTCAGGCAACTCGTCCAGAAAGAGCACCCCCCGGTGCGCCAGAGAGATCTCCCCAGGACGCGGCCAGGCCCCGCCGCCCACCAGCCCGGCGTAACTGATGGTGTGGTGGGGCGAACGAAAGGGGCGTTGGCGCACCAGAGGTATATCTTCTGGCAACATGCCGGCTACGCTGTAGATTTTGGTCACCTCCAGCGCCTCTTCGATGGTCAGGTTGGGGAGAATGCCGGGTAGAGCGCGGGCAATGAGAGTTTTACCCGCCCCGGGCGGGCCGGTGAGCAGGGCATTGTGGCCGCCGGCCGCTGCCACCTCCATAGCACGTTTGACATGTTCCTGCCCCATAATGTCGGCAAAGTCGGTGATAGGGGTTGTTTCTGCCCCATCCAACAGCGTCGGCGTGCGGGTGTAGGGTTCGATCGGGCGTAAGCCGATCAGGTGGCCTACCAACTGGCTCAGGGTTTCCACCGGGATGACATTGATCTCGGGTAGCAGGGCCGCTTCGGCGGCGTTGGCGGCCGGCACAAACAGGTGTGGAATACCCTTGTTCCGCGCCAGACTGGCCATCAGCAGAGCCCCCTTGGTGGGACGGATGGCGCCGTCCAGCGATAACTCGCCCACGAAAATACCGCCCTCCAATTTGCCTGTCCACACCTGTTGGGAGGCAGCCAACATGCCTACCGCAATGGGCAAATCGTAAGCCGGCCCTTCTTTGCGCAGGTCGGCCGGCGCCAGATTGACGGGGATGCGCCTGTCGCCGGGGAACGTCAGATCGCTATTTTTGATGGCGGCCGCCACGCGGTCGCGGCTTTCGCGCACGGCGGCGTCTGGCAGGCCGACCAACATGAAGGAGGCAAGGCCGCGGCGAATATCCACTTCCACCTCGACCAGCTCTGCTTCCAGGCCCACAATGGCACAGCTCAGAACTTTAGCCAGCATATTTGCCTCACCTCATTGTTGTTGTGTGACACGCGGCCGGGGTGACAGATCTGGCAAGACATCGCACCCTGTTTCGGCCGGTCGGGAACGCGAGTAACAACGTCCGCGTAGTATAGCACAATCTGGCGCACCTTGACGGTGCGCCAGATCTAAAGCTTTGCGTCTACCTCAAGCGTGTCAGGGGTGGACGGTTGTCTCTACTTCCCCTCTGCGCGTGCTTTGAGGCCATTGACAAAGTCTTGAAAGGGTTGGGTCATATCCGGCAGGGAGCGCCCAAAAAGCGGCAACAACAGCCCACTGAACGCTTCCTGCACTGTAAACGCCACGCCATCCGGGCGCGGCTCCAGTGAGAAGATTCGTTCTCCCTTGAACAGACCCAGCGGTAGTCCGCCTGTCCAGACCATGCGCCGGTTCGGCTCAAACACTGTCACTTTGGCTGGAAAGGCACGGTCGGGGCTAAGTTTGGTGTAGGCGGTCACCGTCTGCCCCGGCCCAATCGTACCTTCAATGCGTATCGCCCACGGGTCCCAGGCCGGGTAGTTGGCGGCATCTGTCAAGATGGCCCAGATCGTTTCAGGCGAAGCCTGGATCGTTGTGGTGGCGCTGAACATTTTCATGGACGGACTCCTTGGGTGGGGTTATGACGCCGCCGGAGCTGGGAAGTCCCGGCGGCGTGGGTTCATGCAGGCTGTGACGTGGGCAGGAGGGGCAGCTCCAAATAGCTGGGGTGCTCCGCATCGGCGTAGAGCGTCACATGGGCGGTGCGGGCGTCGGCAGCCGTTTCCTCGGCCACCACGCCGCCGCTGTTGTAATTTTTCATCAGGTGGAAGGTGTTGGGCGCGGTGACCACCAGCCGCAACCGGCTGCCTCGCGCCAGTTCCCGGGCGTGAAACCAGAAGGTGTCGAACTCATATCGCTCAATGACACCCGGCGTCACCAGTTGGGGTTCGACGAGGGAGTGCCGGTAGCGTGCCCGCAGAAGGGCATCCCCCAATTTGATGCTTTGACCCGTGGTTGTGATTTCATAGACGCCGGCGTAAAAGTCGGTGTCGGGCGTATCGAGGCTGATCCAGGCGACGAGGCGCAGCCAGCCCACCATGGTCACGGCCTGAGAGAGGGGCGCGCTGTGGAAGATCAGACCATCCCCTTCCAGCGCCAGGGGCAGGCGTTGGCTGAGCAAATAATCGGGTTCGGGTTGGGCGTCACGCTCGGCCGACCGCGTGTCGAGTGGATCGTACACATAGGCAAGTGGCGGGCTGTTGTGCCGGGTTTCCACCAGATGGCCGGAGTGGAAAACGTCTGGCCGGGGGTCAGCCCCGGCCAACAAATAGTAGCGGCGCGGCGTGGCCCCAATCGCCTCCAGGCTATCGGCGTAGCGCCACTTTTCCTGCCCCACCACATAGTAGGCGACACGTTGCTGTAAGAAGGCCGGCCGTTCCCCCCCTTTCATCGTCCAGTCATACCATTCTTGGTGCAGGGCGTTGAGGTCCAGCAAGGCCGCCTCTCCAAAAGTCAATCCGCCTACCTGACGTTTGGGGGTGCGTGTGCCGGCGTGGTCATAAGGCCCCAGGATGAGATAGTGGCTGGCAATAGCCGCCGCTGTCCCATGGTGCATGTGTTGCCGGTAGTAATGCAGCGCTCCTGGCTGGTCCCCATCGAAGTGGCCGGTGATGGTCAGGATGGGAATGTCAAAGGCGGCATAATCGGCAGCGCTGGGCAGAAACTGGTTCCAATAGGCTGGCGCTTCGGGATGGGACAACCAGTGTTGAAAGGCGGCCGACGGGTTACCCACCAGAGTGTCCAACTCACGAAAGGGGCGATGTTCCAGAAAGAGCTGCTTGAACTTATCTTCCCAAAAAGCATCGTCTTGAAAGAGGTTAGCATTAGGCGTGCGCCCACCGGTGAACGTCAACCATTGGATATTGTAGGCGTAGAAGATGTTGTGCAGGCCGGGGAAATCGACGCCTAGATGCACAGCCGCGGCCGGGGCAATGGTCGTCAGATGAGGCGGTCGCGCCTTGAGGGTGGCCCACTGGTTTTGACCGGCGTAGGAGCCACCCCACATGCCTACTTTGCCATTGCACCACGGCTGGGCGGCGATCCATTCCACCACATCGTACCCATCTTCGCTCATGTGCAAAAAGGGCTCAAAGACGCCCTCGGAGCTGCCCCGCCCTCGCACATCCACGATCACAAAGATATAGCCATGCTGGGCAAAGTAGCGTCCGCGCTCATGGTAGGTGTCGCTGATGTAGGGGGTCATGGTGACAACCGCCGGCACCGGCTCCGCCTGTTGAGGGGATAGGTAAAGCGTGGCGTTGAGTTGCACCCCATCGCGCAGAGGGAGGCGCACGCCCCATTGCAATCGATAAGCGCCATCAGGCGTCGAAATTGTGTCAGCCATGGATGTCATATCTCCTATGGATGCAGAGAAGCGACCGGCCGCTGAGACGGTGGGGGGAATAGCACCGGCCGGCATCTGGCGTAATTGTAGCAGCTTTAAGTCAACTGCGTCGATATGGCCTCTTTTTGGGCGGAAAAAGCCTCTGGTGTTAGAGTTGTGCCACGGTAGGTGCGTCTATGTACATCTTAATTGTAAACGAAGACCCTTTGGGGCGAACCCTGGCGGCTGAGTTGGTGGCGCGTGGGCACGAGGTGGCCTATCTGGACGACAATCCAGAGTATTGTCAGATGGTAGCGACCGAAGTTGGGTGTTTGGTGGTGCAGGGAGAAACGACCAACATTCGCGTGCTGCGTGAGGCGGGCATCGACCGCGCCGATGTGGTGGTGACGCTGTTGGAGAAGGACATCAAAAACATTATGGTGGGTCTGTTTGCGCGTCAATTTCAGCGCCCCTTGATTTTGGCCTGGTTGCGCCAGCACCATTATCAATCCGCCTACGAGCTGGCCGGCATCACCAACATTTTCTCTTCCTTCGATTACCTGCTCAATAAGTTTCTAATTGCCATTGAGCAACCCAATGTACGCCATGTCATGGCGTTGGGGGATGGGCGGGTGGAAATTGCCGCGATTGTGGTGTTGCCCGTTTCCCCTTTGGTGCGACACGACCTCAAGGAGCTGTGGGAAAACCGCACCTTCCCACCACGCGCTCTGGTGCTAGGTTTGCTCAAGGTGGAAAACCAGAGTTTTCATCTGCCCCGTGACCGGGAAACAGTGGCGGTGGGGGATGAGATTCTGGTAGTCGCGCCGCCCGACGACATCGAGCGGATCGACCAGATCATCAATCGACCGCGCCGAAGTTTGTTCCGCAGTTAGCCCCATGGTGCCATCCCGCGCTTTGTGGCAACGACGGCTGGCCCTGGTGGCCACTTATCAAGGGCCTGTGCTGATCGCTCTGGGGTTGGCGTTACTGGCCCCGGCCGCCCTGGCAATTTGGGAGGCCGACGGTCGGCCGGTCTGGAATGATCTGCGCGGCTTTGTCCTCCCGGCTATTGGCGCGCTGGCGGCCGGCTGGTGGTTGCGTGCCGGCCGGGGGTTGTTGTTAGCCCTGACTACCGCCGAAGCTTTTCTGGTAACCACCACGGCCTGGCTGGTGGTCAGCGTTTGGGGGGCGTGGCCCTATCTGCTGGTGGTGGGTTTAAGTCCCATTGATGCCCTGGTGGAAGGTTTCAGTGGCTTCACCACTGTGGGCGCTACTGTTATCTCCGGCCTGGACAATTTGCCGCGGTCGATTCTGCTTTGGCGCGCTCTGACCCAATGGTTGGGGGGGATCGGGATTCTGTTGTTGGTGTTGCTGGTGGGGCGCAGCCAGGGACTGGAAGCGTTGCCACTGGTGAGCGCCGAAGGGGTGAAGGTGGATTCAGGTCGCCTTTCCCTCAACTTTCGTCAGGCTGCCTACCGCTTTTTGGCCATCTATCTCATCCTGACGCTGGCCCAAACCCTAGCGACCACCTTGCTGGGCATGTCCCTTTTCGATAGCCTGGCCCACGCCATGACGACAGTTGCCACCGGCGGCTTTTCCACCCATGATGAAAGTCTGGCTTACTATCGGGCGCGGCCGGCCCAATTCCCGCATTATATGTGGTTGGAATTGGTGGTGGCTTTCTTTATGCTGGTAGGAGGGATCAACTTCTATGTCCTTTACCGCCTGGGCCGACGGGGTGAGTGGAACGCCTTGTGGGATGGGTTGGAGATGCGCCTTCTGTGGGATCTATTGATCGGCAGCGTCGGCGCTGTCACCCTGGTGAGTTGGCGTATGCAGGGGGGGACGATGGGGGAGTGGTTGGGCAGCTCATTTTTCACTGTGGCTGCTTTAATCTCCACCACCGGTTATGAGATCACGCCCATCATGGCTTTTCCCCAGATTGCCAGAGAAATTTTTCTGCTGTTGATGTTGGTTGGTGGCTGCGCTGGCTCCACCGCTGGCGGGTTCAAGATAATACGCGTGGGCTTGCTGGTGAAATTGGTGACGCATGAGATACGTCAATTGTGGACGCCGCCCCATGCCCTGCATATTCCCATTCTGGACGGCCGGCCCATCAGCCAAAATTTGTTGCGCCAGGTTGTCTTTCTGCTCTTGTTGTGGCTGGTCTATCTCGGCGGGGCGGGGTTGATGCTCACCGTTTTGGTTCCCCGGCTCACCCTTTTAGAGGCTTACTCAGCCGCCTTCAGCGCTCTGGGCGGCTTTGGTCCCAGCTTTTTACCTTTGGCGGAGGCGATAGCCTTGCCGCCCCCAGCCAAGTTGGTTTTGATATTGGGAATGCTGGCCGGCCGGTTGGAGATATTACCCCTGCTCGTCTTTTTCAATCCCTCAGCCTGGCGGCGTTAACCCATCCATCTGGTGAGCTGACCAGGTCTATCGGGCAGGCAAAACCCTCACGCCGGTTACCGGCGTGAGGGTAAGGGTTTTGTCGGGCCTCAAGAGGGGATCAGGGCGTGGCGCGTTCGCCCAGCGTTACTGTCAGGGAAAGCTCCTGACCATCGCGGATCAGCTCCAATGTTACCCCATCGCCGGGGCGGGCCAGGGCCAGCAGAGCCTGTAGGTCGGGCATTGAGCCGACGGGTTCGCCATCCAGAGCCGTGATGATGTCGCCGCCCAGGGTGATGCTTTGCCCGTCGATGGTTTCCGTCTGGTTGCCGCCGCGCACGCCGGCTTGATCGGCCGGCCCATCCGCTTCCACTTCTATCACCAGAACGCCTGTTTGGTCGGCCGGCAGGCCTAACGCCCCGGCTATAGAGGGTGTGACACTGGTGGCAATGATGCCCAGATAAGCGCGCCCGACGGTTGGCAGCGGCTTGGTGGGCAATTGGGTGATCGGCCGGTCGGCCGTGGGGCGCGCCCCCAGGGTGATGTCAATCGTGGTGTTCTGACCGTCGCGTAGCACACTCAGGCGCGCATTTTGCCCGGCCTGCCCATAGCGGCTGAGATAGGCGATGAGATCATCCATGCTTGCCACGGCCCGCCCATCCAGGGCTGTGATGACATCCCCACCGATGATGGCGGCTTGTCCGTTGACCGTAATTTGCCGTGTGCTGCCGCGTAGACCCGCCTGATCGGCCGGCCCCCCATCCACCACCTCAATTACCAGCGCGCCGCGCTGGTCAGCTGACAGGCCCATAGCTTCCGCCAGTTCAGGCGTCAGGTCGGCCCCGCTGATGCCCAGATAGGGATGGTTGTAGAAGCCATCGCGGATGAGGGCGGGCGCTACCTGTTGCACAATAGCGGCCGGAATGGCGAAACCAATCCCAGACGAGGCGCGCACCGGCGACACGATGGCGGAGGTGACGCCGATGACCTCGCCCTGGTCATTGAGCAATACCCCGCCGGAGTTGCCGGGGTTAATGGCAGCGTCGGTCTGAATCACATCCGGGATATTGTAGCGCGGTGCGGTCGGGTCGCTCTCATCCACCGGCAAGAGACGCCCCAGGGCGCTGATGATGCCCACCGTCATGGTGCCTTCCTGCCCAAAGGGGTTGCCGATGGCGATAGCCAATTGCCCCACCTGCAGGGTGGTGGAGTCCCCCATGCGAACGGGTTGTAAATCTTCGGCCGGCAGGTCCACTTTCAGAACCGCCAGATCGCTGTCAGGGTCTGTGCCCACCACCTCAGCCGCTGCCTGACGATCATCGGCAAAGATGACGATGATGCGCGCTGCCCCTTCGATGACATGGTTGTTGGTGACAATGTGCCCCTGGGTATCCCACACAAAGCCGGAGCCTTCACCACTCTCAGTTTGAATGTGTACCACCGAGGGACTGACCTGGGTGTAGATGTCGGTTAGTGTGCCCGCTAGAGCGGCCTGACTGAGGGCATCCACAGCTGCGACGTCGGCCAGCGAGTCCTCCGTTTGATTGACGACAGATTCAACCGGGGCTGTGCTGAGGGCGGGTTGCGCCGCGGCTTCGGGTTGGGCAACATTGGCGGCTGTGCACCCGGCCAACGCCAGCCAGAGAAAGACCAACAGGGTCATGACGTGTAAGAAACGAGGGCGAAAAGACATGGGACGCTCCTTAAGTCGCATAGTCGTAACAGCTTGAATAACTTTTCTGGCGGGTAGATTGGCATCCTTGACCCTGCGCAGAAGAGATAGTGTGTCACGCAGTTATACGAACAGTCTAGCGCATTGGGTGCGCTATGACTTTAAGGAAGCGCAATGGGGAGTTTAAGGCGAGTTTAGAGGTGTATCAGATTCAGCATAGCGCTAACGACCGGCCTTACGCTGGCCGTGGCAATGACAGGGTGAAGCGACTGCCTTCGCCCACCTGGCTTTCCAGGGTCAGCTGGCCGCCGTGGGCCAGAACAATCTCACGCGTAATGGTCAGCCCTAACCCCAGGCCGTTGGCAAAGCGGCGTTCGGCGCTGCCTCGATAGAAGGGTTCGAAGATGGCGTCCTGTTCCGCTTGTGGAATGCCGGGACCCGTATCGCTGACTTGCACCCACACCAGGTTGTCGCTATAGCCGGCCGTCACCCCCACTCGTCCTCCCGGTGGGGTGTATTTGATGGCATTGCTCATCAGATTGCCAATGGCGCGCCCCAGGCGGCCGGCGTCCACCTTCAGGCTGGGCAGATCCGAGGGAATATTCGCCTGCCACACCAGATCTTTGGTCTGCGCCGCTGCTTGCCAGGGGCGCAGGATGGGCGGCAACCACAGACTTAGGTCGGTGGGCTGGCGTTCCAATTCCCGACTCGCCAGCGTTTGGCGATGGAGTTGGGTTAAATCGTCGAGCAGAGGTTCCAGCGCCAGCAGCTCCCCCTCCAGGCCGGCCAGCAACTCCTGGCGCACGGCGGCGTCGGTGTCTCCTCCTTGACGCAACACATGTACCGCCGAGCGCATCGCACCTAGCGGCCGGCCGAGTTCATGCACCAGATTTGCCAGCAAGCGCCGTCGCGCCGCTTCCAATGTTTTCAGCCGTCCCGACAAAATGTTGACCGCCTGAGCCAGGCGGCGCAACTCCAACGGGCCAGTCTCCGGCACATCTTCCACCCGTTGCCCCAGGGCAATATCCGCCACTGCGCTGGTGATGGCTTCCACCGGGCGCTCCAGACGCAGCGCCAACACCAGCCCCACGCCGCCGCCCAGAAGTAGCTGACCGGCCAGGACGCCCCACACCAGCCAGCGCAATTGCCCAAACCGGGAGGAGACGCTCTCCAACTCCTGGGTCACCTGGACAATGCCCAACAGCTCCTGGTTCACATCCACCACCGGCACAAAGACCTGGGCAATCTGTTGACGCTCAATGACCACCAGGATGGGTTGGGGATTGGCCTGCAACGTTTCCTCGTCAGGCAGGTTATAGGGTCGGTTGTTTTTGGGTTGACCGGCGGGGTTGCTGGTTGCCAGTAGTTGACCGGAGGGCTGCAAAAGCCACACCTCGCTGCCCTGACGCTGGCGGTAGCTGGCGACAAAAGCTTGCGCCTGTTGAGAATCATCCCAGATGCCGGCCTGATTGGCGGCCGTGGCGATCTGGTTCGCCTGTTGGGTCAGCTCGGCCGAGAGGTCGGTCAACACCCCCTGCGTTTCCAAAATATAGATCAACGCCACCCCGGCCAGCGGGACGATGACCAACAGCGGCAGCAGGTGGCTCAGGATAAAACGTCCGCGTAAGGTATTCATGCTGATGTCTCATGGAGCGACGCCAGCCGATAGCCGACGCCGCGCACGGTCACAATGCGTTGGGGACGTTGGGTGTCCGTCTCTAACTTTTCTCGTAGCCAGCGGATATACACGTATAGCGTTTGTGGTTCGCCGGTGAACGCTTCTCCCCACACGCGGTTGAGCAGCTGTTCGGCCGGAACCACCTGACCCCTGGCTTCGGCCAGCGCCAACAACAGATCGAACTCTTTAGCCCCCAACTCCACCGGCCGGCCGGCCAGCATCACACTGTGAGCGTCGGGATCAATGACCAGATCATCCACCACCAGCGCTGCGGAGCGGGCTGGCGGAGTCTCACCGGTGCGACGCAACACAGCCTTGATGTGCGCCAACAACACATCCGGGTTAAAGGGCTTGGTGATGTAATCATCCCCCCCCATTTCCAGCGCCAAAATGGTATCCAGTTCACGGCGGCGCGCTGTGACGAAGATGATCGGGGCCTGCACCTGCTGGCGGAAATAACGCAACGCCTCCAGGCCATCCATGCCGGGTAGCCCGATGTCGAGCAAAATCAGGTCAGGGGGGTCTTGTTCAGCCAGGGCCAGAGCCGCCTCAGCGCTGCCGGCCGGCGTGGCCCGGTAGCCAGCCTGTTCCAGACTCAGCGTTAGGCTACGCCGCATCAACCCATCGTCGTCCACAACCAGAATGTGTTGAACCATCTTTTCTCCACTGGCGAGGCGGCCTGATGGCCTTCTGACCTCATCGGCGCATCACGCCGGGTAATTCCTTAATTTTACTTGACGGTCATGTCATGCCATAGTAACACAACTTTATCTCTGGGGTTAGTCTAAATAAGGTTGCTAGTCGGTCATTTTGACTCTGGATATGGCTGCCAGAGGCCAGCGTGTCAAGCGCACACAGAGGATGTAGCTGTTGCCCATTCCATCCTCAGTTGGGAGTTCAACCATGACCGCCTTTTATGTAGCGTTCTACGGTGAATGTATCGCTATGGGTATTTTTCAGTGGTTGGGATTGTACATTCTCTCGCGTAGTCTGGCGCTCCCGCCCTGCCGCGAACAACTGAAAAAATTGCCGCCCGCTCTCTCGGCCGGCCTGGGTATGACGTGCATGGCCTGGTTCGTCTTTGGCATGGCGGCCCGTTTCACTGTCCAGACGCCTGACATCTATATTCTGTGGCAACGGTTGACGTGGTGGGCGGTGCCGACAGCTATCTTCTTGTGGTTTCACACCACACTCACCATGTCCGCTCGCTTGCAGCCTGGCTCGTCACCATCTCGGCGGCGCTGGGCTGCTCATCACCTGGTGGGGGTATGGGGTTTGGCGGTCATGCTGATAGGCACATTCACCGACCATATCTTTGATTATTCCGCTATCAATAGCGCTGAGGCTCTGTCTGAGATGCCCTGGTTGCGCCCCCTACGGCTCCCCTATTTTGTTCCGTTAGGGCCGGCCGCCTGGTGGTATGTGGTGTATTTGTTGGGGGTGTTGCTCCTGTGCGTCGGTGTCTTGCACCGCCAACTGCGACATATAGGTGACAATCGAGAAGAAATTCATATCGTGCGCTCGTTAGTGGGCAGCACTCTGTTGTTTGTCCTGGGGGCCATTGTGAGTGTTATCTCGCTCTATTACCCAGCTTTGCCGGAATTGGTGGGGCATTTTATTGCTTCTTTTGGCTTGTGGGGAGTGGGGCAAGGCGTCGTGCGCTACAATGCCCTGCTGGAAAACAAAGTGGTACGCAAGGACTTTTTTCGCTCCCTGCGCGGAGCGGCGGGGGTAGCGGTAGGGTTCTTACTGGTGTTTCACGCCATCTTTGCTCTTGCTGACGAACGCCTCCCTCTGTTGACCGTCCCCGTGCTAATCTTTCTGGTGATCTTTACCACCACACCGCTACGCTGGTACAAGTGGCTCATCAACCGCCTGACTTTGCGTCAGTGGGAGGCGGATTTTATGTTGAATCTGACCTTGCTCCAGCAAGAAATTATGCTCATGCCCAATGAGCAGATGGCGATTGCCCACGCTGAGTCCATATTGGCTGAGATTGCCCGCAAATTAGGGCCGACCCAACTGCGCGAGACCATTGAGGCGGAGATCAATCGCATTTTCAGCTACGAGACCTTCAACGATGATCAGCGCCTGTGTGACAGCATGTTGTTGCGTCTGAATGTTTTTCATCGCTTTGCTGCAGCCCAAGGCCGGCCGGCGCTGACCAGCCTGTCGAACAAAGAAAGCGCCGATTTGTTGCGCCGCTTTCTGCACGATTACGTGACCCGCTTATCTCCCACTCCCGAAGGGGTCTCGGCCATCACCGTCTCGGATACCTGGTTGGAGTATGCTATTCTACGCATGAAATATTTAGAGGGTAAATCCATGCGACATGTGGTGAAAGAGATTCGTCAGGCCAGCGGAATACAGTTGCCCTGGCGCGGCGGCGGAATCTACCACCGTTACCTGAGTGGAGCGCGGCGGCGTCTGGCGCAAAGGATATGGGAGGATGAGATGGCAGTCTGAGCCCGGCATCGGACCTATAAACTACCTGCAACCCCGCTGAGTCTAGAAGTTACGCTCTAAAATCACCCTGAAGCTATCCAAAACAACCTCATAACAAGGAAAAAGTTATCGCCATTTTTTCCTGGCCTCCGGTTTACCGTTCCAGGGCGCTTTCCGGCCGGCCGCCCTTGCCTTAGACTGAAAGCAGGTCTGGCAGCTTGTCAGAGCCCATCTGAGACAAGGAGGCGAGCTATGGCTTGAAGAAGTGTGGTAGAAGCTAGCCGTCGTTGTGGCTATGCCCCCGTTACCCAGGCGAGTCTGGCTGGTCTGGGGGCGCTTTCAACAAATGGGAGAGATATGCACAGGTTAAAGCTGAGTTCCACAGAACACGAATTAGAGGCGCTGCTTGATCAGTTTCAGGCGTGGTTAGCAACGGAGAAACAGGGGAATCAACCTGGGTTCCGGGTCTCCTTGTTTCTCTATCTCCAGGCCGTTCTCTTTGCGCTGACGGAGATGGCGTTAGAGGAGGCTGAGCAGGCGCTGGACGCGATTTTAGACGTCATCCAGACAAACCAGCTCCATCGGGGCGCTGACCTCACCCAATCCCTTGAGGAACAGGTGCAACAGTTGCGTCAGCAGCTTGTCGCGCACCTTCCCATGTCTCTCCAGAGCAAGAGCAATAGTCTGGCCGGCCCCTCAGCTGGCCACAGGTTGTAGCCAGACGGATCATGTTACCGGGAGACCAGGAACATGATCGCGCTGGCAAAGGATTTGTGTCATGAAAAAGCTCGGCTATGTCTTGTTGACGGTTGTGTGTAGCGTCGGCCTGGCGACCTTGATAGCCTGGATCACACCGCGAACTCAGGCTGCCAGTCAGGATGTTGATCCCTTGCCCCTGGATTGGGATATCGAAGCGATTCGCGATGTCAGCACATTGGCGACGGAATCGCTGAACGGCGAAGGGGTCTCGATGCCAGTCTATGACGACGAAGGCAACTTGTTGGAAACATATCGTCTGTATGTGGTGAGTTTCAATGGCCAACCTACCAACAACCCGGTTAATCCGTATGGGTACGAGAGAGTGTATGCCATTGTGGCAGCGCCAAACGATGGAGCAGTGACAGAGTGGCTCCCGGCCACGCTTTGGTTACATGGTTATCCTGCCGCGGCCGGGTCAGGCCCGGACTTCATCAACCAGGTTTTGCCAGATACGCTCCAGGATTTTGCCCAAACCAGCCCGGGCTGGTTGGTCATCCCTTTCGCTCCCGGCGCCGGTTTCGTCCGCCAGTTGCCCTGTAGTAGTTACAAAGACCTGTCTGATTACGGTCTGTATGTCAGCGCTGATCTCTTCGATGCCCTGGGACTGCCAGCCTCCATGTGTGATCTGGTGACCGACCTCTCACATGGGGAGCCGTGTCTCGAAAGCTTCTTCACACCAGCGGCCGATGATGAAAACCCTGATTTTTCCTACTACTTCACCACCTACGCTTATAATGCGATGCGTTCCCTGACCCTGATGGGGGTTATTCCCTTCGTGGATCAAGACCAGATCATGGTGGAGGGGTGGTCAGCTGGTGGGTTGGCTACCTATCTGGTCAATGCGGTGGATGACCGCCCATCGGCGGCTATCGTTGTGGTTGCCGCCGGCGATCTGAACCAGAATTTGACCTTGCCCAACTCCTTGTTGGCAGACGCATTATACTATGCGGCCGGTCTTCTCCCCACCGACCCCGATATCCAGGGAGCCATTGCGAAGCTGGATCCGTTGCACTATGCTCCTCATCAACACGCCCCTGTCTTGATGCTCTTAAATGGGAGCGACCCTATTTTCGCCATCGGCACAGGGGCCTTAACGTTTGAGGCGATACCGGGGAGCGATAAGCGGCTGCATGTTGTTCCCACCGGTGTTCACACCTACAGCGCTGAGCTGTTGTCGGAACAGCGTCAGGTATGGTTCCAGAAACACATTACCGGCGGCATCGATGATCCTTTGCCGCCCAATCCCAGACACGAAAAGCATTATGTCTTACTCAACAGCTTGATCTACGTCGACCCTGCTACCGTTGAGGGCGAACCACCGATGTTGGGTTTTGGCTCCTTGAACGGCACCCTCTGGGGGCATGGTTCCAACTTTTGGTATGCCTCTACCTCTATTGACAAACTGCAGAACAACCCTTACTTCCCTGTTAATGGGAAACAGGATTGGCGTTATGGCAATCTGCCTATTTTCAACTGGGCCCACACAATGAGTGAGGCGCACTACAGCGTGACGACCAACACGGGAGAGCTTTTGCCCTTCCACCTTTCTTCCCCGGTGCAGACAGATGGAGGCGCGGCTTTTTCGGTTGCTTTCAGAGCGTGCGCTGCCTGCATAGAGCATCCGGCCTGTTGGACGCCGGCGCAATATGTAGGCTGCGTGAGCTGCAACATGATCTTGCCACCGTAACCATGTGGGGTGGTTTGGAACCATGGGCCGGCCGCCGCTGGAACACCTGTCGGCGGCCGGTGTGCCAACACAGTCTCACCCGATGCCAGGCGTTATGGGGAGAGCCAGGAATGATAGAACGATAGGCCTCTCTCCATTCGCCAGGGACTCGCCACAATCATTCAGTCAAAATGTGGTGTCAGGGTGCGTTGGAAAAGGCTTATCAGGCGTCGCCAGGCGTCCTGAGCGGCGGTGGGGTTGTAGATGGGGCGAGTGTCGTTGAAGAAGGCGTGGTGCGCGCCGGGGTAGATGATGGTTTCGTGTGGCACGCCAGCTTGATCCATCAGGTGCGCCCGCCGCCGCGCCACTTCGGGTGAGACGCCGCGATCTAGTTCACCATAAATCGCCAGGACGGGGGCCTGAATGCGGGCGACTTCGGCTGCGGATAGTTCGGGCCCGCCACCGTAAAAAGGGGCCGCCGCGCCAATCCGACGCACTTTGGCCGCTGCGTGCCAGGCCAGCCCGCCCCCCATGCAAAAGCCCACTACGCCCACCACTGGGGCGGCCGAGAGACCGCTGCCAATCAAGTGATCGACCGCCCCCTGGATGACTGCCAGAGCGTGATCCCACTCCAGGGCCATCGCCAGCTTGCGGGCTTCGTCTGGCTCCCGCGCCACCACGCCGTTGTACAGGTCAGGGGCTAGGGCTACAAAGCCGGCCGTTGCCAGTCTGTCGGCAATACTGCGGATGTGGGCATCTAACCCCCACCACTCTTGAATGACCACAACAGCCGGCCAGGGAGCTGCCCCGGCCGGCCGGGCCAGATACCCCTGACCGATTTGTGAACCTACGGGAAAGGTGAGCCCAGAGGTAGCATCAGAAGACATCTCGAAACCTCCATGCAGCGGCCGGCGCGCCGGCCGCTCACCAGACAGTTAGCCGTTTAAGGGCCGGTGAGGGCCACATGTTGCCACTGCGTGACCCCAATCGGGGTCAAGATATACCCCTGCAGGCGCGGTTTCACCAGAACTGAAGTCAGTCCATGGGCGATCAGCGCCACCGGCGCATCGGCCAGCAGGCGTGTTTCGACTGTCTGATACAGCGCCAGCCGCCGTTCGACATCGGGTTCGCTGCGCGCTGTTTCCAGCAACGCATCCAGCTCCGGATTGCGATAGCCGCCCAAATTTTGGGATGACTGGGAGTGAAAAAGCACGTCCAGAAAGTTCTCCGGGTCGGGATAGTCGGCGCACCAGCCAGATACGAAGAGATGACCCATGCGGCCGGCGTACAACTCATCCAGATAGGTGTATGGTTCCACCAGTTGAACTTCTATCTCCACCCCCAGCGCTTCTTGCCACAGAGTGATGACAGCGGTGGAAAGCGAGTCAGCTTCCTGGAAGCCGGCCGCCAGCAGGGTCAGTTTGGGCAACTGGCTGTAGCCAGCCCCGACCAGGAGCGCGCGCGCTTCGTCTGGCGCATAGGCGTAACCCGGCCGGGTCTGATAGCCCGGCATTCCAGGGGGTAAGATGGCATTGGCCGGCAGCGCTTCGCCGCGATACAGCGCTTCGATCAGGCGCTCACGATCCAGCGCCAGATTGAAAGCCAGACGCACCTGAGGGTTGTCGAAAGGCACAACGCGTGTGTTGAAGCCAAGATAGGTGGTGCACCAGCTGGGTTGGATGCGCAGCTCTTGAAAGAACGGACTGCCAGGATCGCGCGCCCGCGCCAGGGTTTCGCCGCCAATGCCGACGACATCGATGACGCCCGTTTCATACAGCGCCAGTGGTAGCTCCGCCCCCAGTAAGTAGACCACGTGTTCCGCCTGAGGGGTTTGCAGGTGGTACGCTTCATGTCGCGCCAGGATCAAAATCTCATCGTCGCGCCAGGTATCCAGCTGAAAGGGGCCGGCCCCATTGGGGCGATGCTCCCACCCCGACTGCGCCACGTTGAACTGGTCAACGACAAAAGCGGCCGGATAGGTGAGTTTGGCTAAAAAATAGGACTTGGGGGCGTTGATGTGCACCACCAAAGTGTGGTCGTCCACAGCTTGCAGGCCGCGCAGGTGGTCGCTTTGGCCGGCCGCCATCTCGGCCGCCCCCTCAATGTCTCCCAGATAGGCCAGCGCTGTGTCAGATTGGAGGTCGGGATGAAGGGCGCGCTCCCAGGAAAAAATGACATCCTGGGCCGTGACCGGCCGGTCGTCGTGAAAGCGAGCCGCCGGATGAAGGTAAAAAGTGTAATGCTGACCATCAGGACTCACTTCCCAGCCGGCCGCCAGATCGGGTGCCACCTGGAGATTGGGCGTCAGAGTGACCAGGCCATTGAAGATGTGTCCCACGATGCCACCGGCGCTACTGTGGGCTTTGGCCGGGTCTAGGGTGTCTGGTTGACCACTGCTCAAAAAGATGGCGCTCTCGCGTCGCACCCCGTAGGCAGCGGCCGGATTGCGCACGCGGGTTTCTTGCAGCAGCTGACAGCCTGTAAGCCAGATGACCAGACTCGCCAGGCTCCACATCCAGAGCGGCCGTCGGAGCCGCGTTGTCTTACCTCTCATGCGTCGGCCCCTCGTCCCGACGCCCGCTCCGGGCCCGTCGCCGGCGCGTCGCCCACAGGACGATTCCCAATGGCGCCAAACCCACCCCACATACCTCCGGCCCGCCCGACGATGTTCCTGGTGGTGTGGGCTGGGTATTCAGATTGGTGGGCGTGGGCACGGCGGCGGCCGGGGCCACCAGCGGCGCAGTAGGAATGGCCTCAGGCCGCAACGGGGTTGGAGTGGGGGGAATCACACGCGGCTCAGCGCCAATGGCCGCCCGCCACTGCGTCTCCAATTCGTCGGTGTTGAAACCATAGACTTGAAAAAGGGCATCATCGTACCCTTCCCCGGCCGCCAGCGTTAGGAGCAGGTTTTGCATGGCAGCTGGCCCGTAGGTTTCCAACAGATAGCGCGTCACACTATAGCCCTGACTGTAGGCCAGGCTGGCATCGCTGTTATGGGCTGGAAAGGCCCCATTCAGACTCCGCAAAGGCACAAAACTGTTGTCCGCCAAGGCCTGTTCCAGGTCTGTTTGGGTGCGGCTGTCAGGTTCCCCCTCCGCCAACATCGCCAGGCCTTCATTGAGCCAGGTGGGGCGGCTGCCCCCAATGCAGGAGCGCCCAAAGGCGGCAACAACGAGGTGCGCCAGTTCATGCGCCACCGTGCGCACGCCGTATGGCTCCACCTGAGAAGGGGGGACGCCAATTAAAATGGTGTTGTATTCATGGAAAGCCACCCCGCCGGCCCAATCCTGGATGTAGAGTACAGCGGCGCGCATAGCTTCAAAGGTTCCGTAGATGTACAACTGTACCTCGTTTTGCAATTGGATGCCCATCTCTTCTTCCAGCCGCGCCAGCGCCTCTTCCGCCGCTGCCAGCAAAGTGGGCCCCACCTCATCTCCGGCGTACCAATGCAGGCGCAGCCGCTCCGTTTCAACTGTCCGCCAGGTGAAGCGCTCATCTTCCAGGGTCAGGCTGGTTTTGGGTGTGGTGTGGGTCTTACCATCGGCTGTGGTCAGGAACCACTGCCAATAAATAGTCACACCAGGCGGTGGGTTGCCAGAACGGATCATCTCCCAGGTCCAACTGGCTTGCTGTCCTGTCACCGGGGCCAACAGGTGCACAGTGGCCGGAACGCACGCGGTCTGACCCACTTCATAAACAAGTTCGGCGCTGACTACTGGCTGCTCACTTTCCCAGGCGACTTCAAAGGTGACCTCCTCTGGAAAATGGACTGTAGTGGTGTTGCGCGTGATGGTTGGAACAGCTGTTTGCGCCTGAACCGGCCGCGTCCCCGCCCCGCCGACCAGCCACAGCCAGCCGGCCACGCCCAATAACGAGACAAACCAGGCGCGTTTCATCGTTGTTGCCATCCGCGCCAGATGAGGAAGCCGACCAGCACCACCCCCAGAGCGATCAGGCCGGGGCTGGTGGTGGGCGTGGCGCGGGCCGGGGCGGATGGTGCATCAGGCCCAACAACTGTGGCTAACACGAGCGAGGTTCTCTCTTCAGTCTGTTTCATAGTTGGCGTCGGCCGGGACCGACTTGTCACCGTGTCTGGTGCAACTGTAAGCGTCGGGGTGGGTGGGTTATCGGCCGGCCCCGGCGCGGCTGGAGGGGTGCGTTCCGCTGCCTGCACCAGGTAGAAGACCGCCCCGCCAATCATGCAGTAATCGCCAATAGATTGCGAACAGACGGCCGGGGGCAATTCCACTCGATAGACACCTACTTCAGGGCGAATTGTCTGCTGTTCGCCCGTTTGGGAGACAATTGTCGCCCGGGGGGCGGTGGCGAGAACTTCCGCCACCTGGGGTGCGGGCAGCCGGGCAAAAAGCACGGTGGTCGATTGTTGGGGTTGATCGAGCCGAATTTGCCCCACCCCATCCCAGCGTTCCCGTTCTGCCCCCCACACTTCCCGCATTTGTTGGATAGCTACCTGGAAGGCGTCGAAGGCCGGCCGGCGACTGCCATCCAGGCGCACCAGTCCAAAAGGCTCTGGGTTTGCCTCACGGTCGCTGACCGTGTCCTTGAGTTTATAGATAGCCATGCGCTCAGCGCCGGCCGCCAGCGCTAGCGCCAACGCTTGCGGGATGTACGCCGCCTGCTCCACCTGGTAGACGCTCAGGGTGACCGATGCCGCCGGCCAGGCGGGATCGTCGTGGGGCGGGGCGTTCGTTTCCATGAGCCACCATGGCTTTTCCTCCAGCCCATGCGTCGCCAGAATGGCCTGCCATATGTCCAGAATGTCGTAAATTTGACCCGGCTGGAAGTAGAGATGGGCCGTGGCGATGTCAAAATAATAGCCATGCGCCGCGGCCTCGGGGTCTTGATCCAGGACCGTTAGCAGCCGTTCTAAATATTGCACCCGGCCAAAGTTGGCATCCCAAAAATAGGTCATGGCAGCCAGATGGATAACGCTCTGTGGGTTGACATCTCGAATAACATGGTAGGCCACGCGCATCAGCTGCGCAAAATCCGCCTCGCTTCCCTCCCAGGTATGCCCGGGTGTGTCGAAATCCCAGATATCTGGCTCATTCCAGATCACCCAATGGTCGATCTGCGCGCTGTAGTAGGTCACAGTCTGGCGCACGAAGACGGCCCAGGTGTTGTCAGGGTCATCATGAGGTAGCCACAGACCGCGTGGCAACTCCCGCTCGTCGCGCGCCCATTGGGGAATGTCGATAAGTAATCCGACAACCTGACGGCCGGCAGCTATTTCAGCCGCCAGTTGTCCCTCCGTCATTGGCGGCGCCCATTCCTGAGCGTTGTTGGGTTGCATACGTGCCCAGTTGAAACGCACCCGCGTCCAACCTACACCCAGAGCGTCGGCGTCGGCCGGCGACTCGTAACTTTCAATGACGCCCAATTGAGGGTTGTTGGCCCCAGCGCGCGCCGGCTGGCGGCAGGCAACACCGATCAGGATCAGACCGCCCACCAGCGCCAGCCGCCACACCTTGCCCAGATATTGTTGCCATGTCCCAATTGCCATTCCCGCAAGCACATCCATTATTTTACGTCAGAACCGAATCGCGCCAGTGCGCGCCACCCATCGGAGGAGGCTCAAGGACGTGGCAGGGTCAAAACCTGACCTACACGCAGTGTGTCGGGGTCGCTCAGTTGAGGATTGGCCGCCACGATCTCCTGGACGGTCAA
This sequence comes from Anaerolineae bacterium, assembly GCA_034435495.1. GTDB lineage: Bacteria > Chloroflexota > Anaerolineae > Promineifilales > Promineifilaceae > DAOTXO01. The sequence goes on along the minus strand of DAOTXO010000066.1, from coordinate 8,128 downwards.
ACCAGTGCGCTGCGCAATACGCGCCAGGGTTTCACACGGCGCGACGACGTAACTATTCCCCCGATCCAGGCCGTAAATGGTGACGTTCTGACAACTTGGCAGCGGGGTGGCGGGAACCACCGTTAATTGCAAAGGCGTGGAGCGAATGACTTCGGCGCCGGTCGCATCTCGCCCGACGAGAAGAATTTCATACTCTCCTGGCTCAAAGGACGTCAACTGGCTCCAGCCTCCAGTTGCATCCAGCGCAACCGGTATGTCGGGCCCGCCGTTGATCACCAACGCCAGACTGAGGAGGGGATCGCCTACCCCGCTGAGCTTTTGCTCCCCGGCCACGTAGGTGGCTGAACCTTGAGGCGCGGTCACCGTTGGGGTGATGAGCGTGGGCGGCGGCAGGATGCTGACGGTCACCGGCGCAGAAGTTAACAGGTCGCCTTCAGGTGTGGGACTCTGGGCAGTTAGCTGCCATACCCCCGGCTCGGAGGCAGTCAGAGGAGCATAACGCCACACGCCATCCTCCCCCACCTCGACCTGGGCAACAGGGTTGGCGTTGACCAGAATGGCTAACTGGGTGGTCGGTTCGGCTATGCCTGTCAGCGTCAAGGCTTCCCCCACCAGAAGTTCTGGCCGGTCGACCGTCAGGGTGGGGGTGACAAAGAACGGAGCCAGGATGATGGTACGCGGCGGGGTGGTAGCCCGCACCACGCCGTGTCTATCCAATCCCTGCACGGACACGGTGTAAGTGGCCGGCGGTAAGGGAACCTCGAACATCCAGCCGCCATCCTCAGCCACCAGGGAGTGACTGATGACCTCGCTGTTCACGAGTAGCTCAATCGTTCCGCCGGGGCCGCCTTCGCCACTCACGGCCAGTATCCCCTTTTGAACGGTGTCTGGCGGCGGAGAGGTGATGCTGGGTGGGACAAAGGCGGGCAAAACGGCCAGAGATTGGGGAAAGCTCTGCCCCAACACCTGCCCATCTTCGTCCACGACTTGGGTCAACACGGTATAGGTTCCGGGTAGAGTGGGAGCGGCGGTCACTTGCCAGCGACCGTCCGCGTCCACCACGGCCTGCCCGATGATAGTTGTATCCATGACAACCTGTACCAACGTGCCGGGCGCGCCCTCACCAGTCAGAACCAGAGTATCGCCTTCCAATTCCAACCCTTCGGCCGGCAGATGGGCAGTGGGCAACGGGGGAAGGAGGTGGAGCATGTAAGAGGAGGAGGCTGCCTGTTGCTGTTCCAGCGCTGCCTGGAACTGAAGGGTATATGCCCCCGGCTCATTCAAAGTCAGCGTGAGGTTCCATTGACCCATCTCATCCGCGGTTGTCACTGCCTCGCTGGCAACCCCATTGACCAGGACGGTGATCCTGCTTTGAGGGGCGGCCAAACCCTGGAATGGAATCGGGCCGGCCGTCAGCGGCGCACCCAGCGCCGGCGATTGCAGCGTCGGCCCGGGCAGGATTGGCGTTTCTACCTCTGGCGTAGCGGCTGGAGCAAAGGCCGATGCACTGCCGGGCAACCAGCGCTCCCAATCGGCGCGGAAAATCAGCAAACTCGCCAGCAAACCCACCAGCGCCAGGGCCATCACCCAGCGTATCAGCGTGGCACTCCGCGCTCCGTCGACAAGGTTTGGCTCGCTCATGAGTGTTGCTCCTCCGCCGAGATGGGGGATGAAGTTGGTGATGAGGAAGGAGTCTGGGCCGTCCAACTGGCTAATTGGGTGCGCAACGCCTCATTTTCGCTGTTCAAGACGCTCATAGCGTTGGCCCGTTCTGCCAAAATCGCGTGTAGATCCGCAATCTCCCGATCCGTGGCCTGTTGGACGTGGCGCAGCCGCTCCATTTCCTCATGGGTTGCAGTCAACTCAGCTTCGAGATTTGCCAGATTGACACTGGTTGCCACACTCTGGCGGCGCAGATTTTCGCGGTCGTTTTGCATTTTGCTAATGTAACGCGCCGTTTCGGCCAGTTTGTCGCGGGTGCGGGCAAAATCGCCCTGCAAAAGGGTGACACGCTCATGCAAAGCGTGATTTTCTGTGCCTAGCTCCTGGATGCGTTGGGAAGAGCTTTCAAGCTTAAGCTCCAATTGCCCCTTTTCCTCCTGCAGCTGTTCAACCACCTGCCGTTGTCGGCGCGCCTCGGCGTTGAGGAACTTGCGTCGCTTGCGCCAGATGAACCAGTCGACCGCCCAGCCCAAGATCCAGCCCGACAACAAGCCGGCCGCTAATCCTACCATGACCTCCCACGTCAACCATTCATTCATAAACCACATCTCACGTTGGGTTGGTCGGCGTTCTCTGGCAGGCGTCAGGTGGGGTGGGTACGTCACATCTCCTTACCCAGACCAGGTTGCCTCGCTCGCCGACCGCCATGACTAGCAGTATACACGGTTGGCTCGATTTTCCATAGAGCGGCGCATGGTTTACCCACACCGCCCCTGCGTTTGGTGCTATTGTATGCGATGCGCTATGATTTAGCGAAAGGCAATTTATGCAACGTCGTTCCTGGCAACAAGACCCTTTTCTTTGGTTAAGTTTGGCGGTTATGCTGGCTGCGTTGGGCTTGTATGGGTGGTTGACGCGCCCACCGCGGTCGGTGGAGCCGCCGCCGCAACCGTTGATACACGTCGCGCCGCCGGCCGGGGCCGGGGCTGACCTGATCGCTCTCCAGACAGCTGATCCGCCGGCGCGTAATCTGGCGGATCTGACCCGTCGCTTCAAAGGCATCGAGGCCCCAACTGTCAACCCCGACGCTCGCCCCCCCCAACTCCAGGCGCGAGAACTGTTCTGGGTGAAGAATCAAACCACCGACCGCAATGAACAAATCGCGGCCAGCCTGCTATACCAATCGGACAGTCTGAATTTTTGGGTTGAAGAAGGGATTGAGATCGATCCTGATGATCTCCAGACGGCCGTCGAACGCCTGGAGCAACATATTTTCCCCACGACGCGCGCCTTCTTTGGTTCCGAGTGGCGCCCCGGCGTGGACAACGATGACCGGGTCAATATTTTGCACGTCGAGGAGATTGGTGGCCAGGGAGGGACGTTGGCCGGCGGATATTTTTCAGCAGCGGATGAGTATGTCACGCTGGTCAATCCTTTTTCCAACCAACGGGAAATGTTCTACATCAGCCTGAAGCAGGCCCCAGTGGGCAGCGAGGCTTACTTTGAGGTGATCGCCCATGAGATGCAACACATGATCCAATGGCACATCGACCCCAACGAGAACACCTGGTTGGATGAAGGGTTGTCAGAGTTGTCCGCTTTGGTGAATGGTCTGGTCAGCGACCGCCACCTGGTTTACACTCAACGCCCCGATACGCCCTTAACGGGTTGGACGCAGGAAGGGGAGGCGGCCCTGGCGCATGTGGGCGCCTCTTTGCTCTTCACCACCTACTTTTGGGAACGGTTTGGCTCTGAGGCCACCCAGGCTTTGGTGCGCCACCCAGAGAATGGGAGCCTTGGAGTGGCTGCGGCGCTGGCAGAACAAAATTCTGAATGGACGTTCGATTCGTTTTTCGCTGAATGGGCGACGGCTAACTACCTGGCGGGTCTGGAACGGCCGCAAGGCGTCTACGGCTACAACCAGCTGACTCTGTCGCCTATGGTTCTCTCGACCATCATTGATGATTTTCCCTTCAGCGCTTTGGCCGCTGTTTATCCCTATGGGGTGGATTACATCGCCGTGAATGGCGAGTCGCCAGTTACGTTGACCTTCACCGGCACGCAACAAACCACGTTGCTGGAAGCCGATCCTTATGATGGCGACTTCTATTGGACAACTGTGCCGGCCGACCGTTCGGATATGACGCTGACCCGTGCGTTTGATCTGCGAGGCCTGGAGCAGGCCACTCTGACCTTTTGGAATTGGTTTGCGATTGAGGAAGGTTGGGATTATGGCTATGTGGCGGTTTCGGCGGATGGTGGGCGGCGCTGGACGCCTCTGCCTACCACATCCACCACCACCGACAATCCTCAGGGCAACAGCCTGGGGCCAGGCCTGACCGGCAACAGTGGCGGCGGGTCTTAGGCGGTGTGGGTTCAGGAAACGGCCGATTTAACCCCTTTTGTGGGCCAGGAGATTCAGTTGCGCTTTGAATATATTACCGATGATGCGGTGTTGGGCCAGGGTTGGGCGCTGGATGCGTTCGCCATTCCAGAGCTAGGCTATGCCGCCAGTTTTGAAACGGACGATGAGGGGTGGGAGGCGGCCGGTTTTGTACGCCACGCCAACCGCTTGCCGCCGCGCTTTGGCTTGCAGGCCATCTATCTGCCGCCGGCCGGCCCGGCGCGAGTGGAAAGCCTGACGCTCAACGAGCAGTCGTCGGGGACATTCCGTTTGAACCTGACTCCTGAAACCCCCCAGGTGGTGTTGGTGGTCACGAATAGGACGCCCGTTGTCTCCGCCCGCGCCAGTTATGCCTATCACCTCGCGCCTTAAATCGACCGGGGAACCACGCCAGAAAGATGCTGCTATCCTATTCTGACACACAACAGAGGTGAGCTGGTGGATGGTGAGACGCCCTCTCATGGTGGGGGAGCACGCGCAGTTTATTGGGTGACGGCCGGCTGCGTCATGCTGGCATTGTGCGGCTGCTTGTTTTTCGTTTCCATCGCCGGTCTGGGCATCTGGCAGCGCTATCAGGCGGGGCGCGCCGCGTCGTCGTTGCCGGCCGATCCCACCGCCGCGTTGCCGACGACGGCTACGCCAGATATCGCCGCGCCCACGCTCGTTTCGTCCCTGTCAGCGCTGACGCTGACACGCCAGCTACCGGTGGCAATTGATCAACGTCTCTGGTCGCCTGAGGCGGTCGCTGATCTGGAGCAGCTGTGGCAACTTAATCCACCGCCGCGTGACTACTACGAAGTCGCCCGGCGTCTGGGTTCTCGTCCGGTGGGGGAACGGACAATTGAGGCTTCGCCCTATACCATAGGCGAGCGGCGTTTCTTCAACGTGGAGGGGCGGGGGACGTTGGTCGTTTTGCTGGGCATCACGCCTCATCTCTACTTTTGGGTGGCAGAAGGATTGGATTGGACGTCGGCCGATGTGCAACCGGTCGCTGAACGAGTGGAGACTGACTTGTTGCCTTTGCTGCACAGCCTGTTTGGCCAGGAGTGGCGGCCTGGGGTCGATGGTGATCCCCATATCACCATTTTACATCTGGCCGGCAATCCCGACCGGCCGGAGCTGGGTTTCTTCGATAGCATCAACCAATATCCGCGCACTGTGTTGCCAACCTCAAATGAACAGGAGATGGTGGTTATCAATATGTTCGATCTGGCCCTGGGGGATGATCTCTACCTGGGCACGGTGGCGCATGAAATCCAACATCTGATTCATTGGCATCACGATCCCAACGAAACGATCTGGCTGGATGAAGGGCTGGCGCAATTGGCGGAGCTGGCGGCCGGCCTGGACACCGCCGAGACAGCTGATTATCTGGCTGCGCCGGAAACGCCGTTGATCGGTTGGGACACCCGCGATCCGGCGGTCTATGCTCACTATGCCGCCGCCTACCTGTTTGCCGCCTACCTGTGGGAGCAGTTGGGGAATGCTTTTATCACCGATCTGGCGCACCACCCCGCCAACGGTCTGGCCGCGGTGCGCTCTCTGTTAGCTGTCTACCAGCCGAACACAACTTTAGAACAGCTTCTGGCAGATTGGCGCGTAGCGAACTGGCTGGATGACCCCACGCTTGATCCTCGTTACGGTTACGCCACCCTCTCGCTGAACACCCCCCATGTCGAAGCACGCCCCCGGCAGATGCCCTATGAGCTGCAAACTTCGCTGGCCCCCTATGGGGTGCATTACATCGCCTTACCATCGCAAGACCAGGTGCGTCTCACCTTTGCCGGTGACAGCGTGGTCGACTTGCCTCCCCAGCGCTCTCCCAGCGGCGAACGGGTGTGGTTTGTCCCGCCTGGCGACGAGATGAACGCCCATCTGACACGCGCTTTTGATCTGACCACGCTTACCCAGGCCCATCTGACGTTTCAGGCATGGTATGATCTGGAAGAGGATTATGATTTTGCTTATGTGTTGCTTTCCGACGATGACGGCCAGACGTGGGAGCTGCTTTCACCGCGCCACGCCCACGCCGGCGAGTTTGGCCCGGCGCTGACCGGACAGAGCGCAGCGGAAGCGGATCAGGTTCAGGGCTGGGTGAGCGAACAGATTCCCCTCCATGCCTATGCCGGCCGGCCGGTGTGGGTGCGCTTTGAGGTGTTGACGGATGGCCTGGAAAGCGGCGGCGGTCTGGCGCTGGATGCCATTGCAATTCCAGAATTGGAGGAGAGAGCGGCAACCGAAACTGCCTGGGAGGCGCACGGCTTCGTCCACACCGGTTTGCAACTCCCCCAGACCTGGTCGCTGCAACTCATTGTGGCCGGCGTAACGCCGACGGTTCAAGCGCTGCCCTTGGCGGAGCGTAACCAGGGCCTGTGGGATATTATCCTGCAAGGCGCGCCGGCCACCCTGGTTATTTCCCCTCTTACTCCCTGGCCGGCGCAACCGGCCGATTACTGGTTGCGTGTGGAACCTCTCACCCCCTGATCGACCTGAGCTGTGGCATAAGGAGGAAGTTCATGCTCATTTTAGATACGCTCTGGGGCCATGCTCAACGCGCCCCACAACAAATGGCTGTGGAGATGTTGACGGCCGGGGGCGCAACACAAGAGCAGGTCACCTATCAGGGGTTGCTGCAACAGGTGGAGCGCACCGCCGGGTATTTGTACCAGTTGGGGCTTCGGGCGGGTGACCGGGTGGCGTTGCGCCTGCCCAAAAGTCTGTCTTTTGTCTATCTGCATCTGGCGACGCTTCGCCTGGGCGCTATCGCCGTACCCCTCAACCCGACCTATCCGGCCGATGAACTGGCTTACTTTTTACATGACTCTGAAGCGCGGCTCTTTTTTGCAGCAGCAGAGGACGAGACAGCCCGCTGCCTGACGCCGCCCGCTTCTACGCTGACTGTGACGCTAGATACCCAAACACCTGGAGCGTTTGAGGCTGCTCTGCCCCCTCTCCCGCCGGCCGATGGACTGCCACCCTTACCATCTAACCCTGACCAGGTGGCGCTGATGATTTACACCAGCGGCACTACCGGCCGGCCCAAGGGCGCGCTTATTACCCACGGCAACCTGACCGCCAATCTCAATGCCTTGCACCAGGCCTGGGGCTGGCAATCTACCGATATATTGCTGCATGTGCTACCCATTTTTCATGTCCATGGTCTGGTGGTGGCGCTGCATGGAGCGCTACACGCCGGCGCGGGTGCGGTGCTCCTGCCCCATTTCGATCCTCGCCTGACGTTGGAACTGCTAACGCGCCGGCATTGCACGGTGTTGATGGGTGTGCCCACGATGCACCGTCGTCTGGTAGACTATCCCGACGCGGCGGCTTACGATCTCAGCCACATGCGCCTGATCACCTCCGGCTCAGATCGCCTGCCAGATGATCTCTTTCAACGTTTTCAGACGATGTTTGGCCACACTTTGCTGGAACGTTATGGCATGACCGAGACGGGCATGAATCTTTCCAACCCACTGCATGGCGAGCGTCGTCTGGGGTCGGTGGGCTTGCCGCTGCCGGGCGTCGAGGCGCGGATTGCGGACATTGAGAGCAACCACCCCCTACCCGATGGCGAGGTGGGAGAGGTGCAGATTCGCGGGCCGCATGTGTGTTGGGGATATTGGCGGCAGCCAGACAAGCTGCAAGCTACACTGACGCCCGATGGCTGGTTGAAAACGGGCGATCTGGGGCTTCGCGAACCCGATGGCTATTTTGTTCTCAAGGGGCGCGCCAAAGATTTGATTATCACCGGGGGGTTGAATGTCTACCCGCCTGAGGTGGAGCGAGTTCTGACGGAACATCCAGCGATCAGCGCCAGCGCCGTGATCGGTTGCCCAGATGATCAATGGGGGGAACGGGTAGCGGCTATCATCGTGCCCCGGCCGGGCGCGACGCTCACGCCTGAGGAAATTCTGGACTTCTGTCGCCAGCGTCTGGCAGCCTATAAGATACCACGGCAGGTGGTGTTGGTGGATAACCTGCCTCGCAACGCCCTGGGCAAAGTGCAAAAGGTGCAACTGCGGGCGGCAATTTGCCAGGCGGCCGGCTGTTATCCCCGCCGCC
>DAOTXO010000065.1:0-9234 GCA_034435495.1 Anaerolineae bacterium | reverse complement strand
CCGCCACCCTCGCCCACCCCCAGCCCCACCCCCCTGCCCACACACCATCTGTTAATCGACACGCCGGTGGTGTGGCAAAGCTTCAGCAACTGCGGGCCGGCCAACTTGTCGATTGCTTTGGGTTATTGGGGAGAGGCGATCAACCAGGAACTCATTGCACAACAGGTGCGGCCCAACGAGGAAGACCGCAATGTCACCCCCTGGGAGATGCGAGATTACGTTAACCAGCACACCCGACTACGCGCCAGCGCCCACAGCGGCGGGGATGTGGCTTTGTTGCAGAGATTGCTGGCGGCCGGCGTCCCCGTCACCGTGCAGCGCGGCTACGATGTGGCCGAGCAGGGATGGTTCGGCCACTATTTGACACTCTACGGCTACGATGCGGCGACCGCCACCTTCTATAGCCGCGATACCAGCAGCGGCCCCTTCGACGGGACGCCACGTCTCGACTCGTTTGAGCGCCTACAGACGATGTGGCAGCAGTTCAATTACAACTTTTTGGTGGTCTACCCACCGGAATGGGAGGAGCGCATCCAATCCTTGCTAGGGCCAACGCTGACCGACCCGGCCCAGATGTGGCAACATAGCGCTGCTCAGGCGCAAGCAGAGATTGCCGCCCAGCCAGCTGACGCTTTTGCCTGGTACAACCTGGGCGTCAACCTGACTCACCTGGCCGATCTGGCCGGCCGGCCGGAAGATTACACCGCCGCCGTCAACGCCTTTGATCAGGCGCGACAGTTGGGGCTTCCCCCCCGCCTGCCTTTTTATCAGCACGAGATTTTCCGCGCCTATCACATGGCAGGTCAACCTGACGAGTTACTCTGGCTGACCACCACCATGACCACCAGCGTCTACGGTGGGTGGTGGGTGGAAGAGATCAACTGGTATCACGGACTGGCCCTGCTGGCACAGGGGGATGTGGCCGGGGCGCGTCAGACGCTGGAACGGGCGCTACGCGTCAACCCCTTCTTTGAACCGGCGCAAATCACCCTGGACAGCCTGCCAGAAGATTAACGCTCCACCTTGACACCGCGCCAGAAAGCCACGTAATCTTTGATCTGGCTGGCAGCCGGCTTGGGGTTGGGGTAGAACCAGGCCGCGTCCCGATTGCTCTGCCCGTTAACTTCGACAGTGTAATAGCTGGCCAGCCCTTTCCACGGGCAGGTAGTGTGGGTGGCGCTGGACTTAAAATACTCTTGACGAATGGCATCCGGCGGGAAGTAGTGGTTGCCTTCCACCACAATCGTGTGGTCGCTTTCCGCCAACACCACGCCGTTCCAGATTGCTTTCATGCTTGCACTCTTCCTTGAATTTGACTCATGGCTGGTCGCCTGGCATCGGCCGGCGGCAAACGTCAGGCTTCTAGATCATGGCAGTTAAAGTTACGTTCCCTTTTTAGACGCTCAAGGCGCGGGTGATCTTACCCTAAGAGCGCCAGACGCGCCGCTTGACAAACTGCCTGGAGAGTCTACAATTGGCGGCTTGATTATCTTAAAGGAAGGTATCAGATGGACCCTGTGAAAGACAAAGTACGCGAGATCATTGTCGATCTCCTGGGGGTGGAAAAAGAGCGCGTGGTTCCCGAAGCGCGTTTTCGCGAAGACCTGGAGGCAGATTCCCTCGATCTGGTGGAGCTGATCATGGCGCTGGAAGAGGCGTTCGACAGCGAAATTTCTGACGAAGAAGCACAGAGCATCACCACAGTGGGCGAAGCGGTGGCCTATATCCACAGACGCATGGCAGAAGCGTGAGCGACTGAGCCGGGCCACACCCTCTGACTCTACCCTTTGGTGATGGGAAATGAGGGCGCAAAAAGACGACCTCCTGTCGTCTTTTTTTATGCCGAACGCCGGAATCCAGCCAGAGCCACGGTTGCCAGGATGAGATGTCCCACCCCGTTCAGCCACAGGCCGGGGCCAACGCCGACCGGCGCGCGCCACAACTCCGCCACCAGCGGACGCAGCATCAGATAAGCCCAGGTGGGCAGCGCGAGACCGACCAGGGCGACCAGACACCCCCCGGCCGCCCACCACACACGAGGCAAACGTCCCCACCAGGCAGACAACCCTACCGCCGCCACGACCAAACCTATCCACGCCAGCCGGAGAACCCACTCCTGGGGGGGCTCATCTAAAATCGCTTCCAGAGCCGGGAAGGCAAGCATAGCCGTCGCCAGGGCCAGGGCGCGCGCCAGCCAGGTTTGCCAGCGGCGCGTCGGCCAGGGCCAGGTCCAACCCGCCAGCCACAACCCCAGAGTGATGGGCGGCAGGTAGAAAAGGTTGCGGGCTGGCGTCATGCCAGCGCGCACCTGGGGCATAAACTTGATCCACTCCCCCAACTCCACTCCCAGCAAACTCAGACCGGCCGCGGCATGGGGCAGCCACACCATCAGATAACCCACCAGCGCCAGGGTGAATCCCAGGGGCACCCAAAGTCGAGCATGGACAGAACGTTCCATCACGCCCCCGCCATGCGTTCGGCCCGGCGTTGTTTTTCCTGGTGGCGCAGCTGCAGACGCAAGGCGCGCCGCGCCATCGCTTCTTCGTACAGGATACGCTCCTCCTCCGTTTCACACACCAGGGGTGGAACCCGGGTTGGTTGCCCGGTCTCGTCCAACGCCACGTAGACAAAGAAGGCCGTATTGGTGTGGCTGATCTCACCAGTGATGACATTTTCCGAAGTGACCAAGACGCACGTCTCCAACGAGGTGCGGCCGGCCCAGGTGACAACCGCTTTCACTGTCACCAGATGGCCGATGTGAATCGGGGCGCGAAAGGTCATCTGGTCGACCGTCACCGTCACCACCGGCCGGCGGGCGTGCTTGATGGCCGCCATCGCGCCGGCCTCGTCGCACAGCTTCATGATCACGCCGCCGTGGACATTGCCGCGAATATTGCCATCGGCCGGCCCCATCAACTGGGTTAAAACGATGCGCGATTCAGAGGGGGATTTACCGTCCATGCTGTTTGCCTATTGGTGAGGGGGATGACATCAACAACGTGGTGTACAGCTGCACCAGCTGACGGGCAGCGCGCCGCCAGGTAAACTGGCGCGCCTGCAATGCGCCTGCCCCCACCAGACGCGCTCGCCGGCCGCTATCGAGCAACAAGGTATGCAGAGTCCGCGTCCACGCCGCCGGTTCGTGAGGTGAAAGCAACACCCCAGCCTGCCCCACCACCTCCGGCAGACACGAGGCATTGGAAGCCACCACCGGCGCGCCGCACGCCATCGCCTCCAAAATGGGCAGGCCAAAACCTTCATACAGGCTGGGAAACAGGAACAACGTGGCAGCGCTGTAAAGGGCAGGCAAATCGCGGTCGGCTACAAACCCCGTGAAGCGCACCCGTCCTTCCAAACCTTGCCGGCCGACTTCTGCCACCATATCCTCATACAGCCAGCCCTGCCCCCCGGCGATAACCAGCTGATGGGGCCAGTGGCGCGCCAGCGGGGCAAAGGCCTGGATCAACATCTGGTAATTTTTACGTGGCTGCAACGTGCCCACGCTGAGCAGATAGGGGGCTTCGCCCAGGTCATAGCTGGCCCGTACCTGCGCCAGATGTCGCCCATCCGTCACCGGCCGAAAACGCTCATCCACACCACTGTACAAGACGGTGATCTTCTCGGCCGGCGTCTGCCACAGGGTGATCAAATCCTGTTGAGTGGCGACCGAATCCGCCACAATATGGGTGGCGCGCCGCACCGACCAAGGCACAACGCGGTTGAGATAAGCCACCAACGGGGCCGGGTAGGCCTGGGGGTAATGTACAAAGGAGAGATCGTGCACCGTCAACAGCGTGGGGATGTTGCCGCCAACTGGCGGTAGCACAAAGTCGGGAGAGTGAAACAGGTCTAAGGGGCCGGTGACCCATTGCACCGGCAATGGCAGTCGCGCCCGATACCACAGGCGATAGAGCCAGCGCTCGTCCAGCGGGGCCGGGGTATGCTGAATGCCCTCAACCTGAGGCAATGGGTTCGGGTGGGGCAAGGTGCGCGGGGGGCGGGCAGAGAAGAGGCGCAACGTGGGGCGCTGCTCCAACGCCGCCAGGGCATGCACCAACTCACGCGTGTAGCGCCCAATACCTCCCCCCTGGGTGATGGCGGAGGTTACGTCAATCCCAACACGGTGCGCCGGCCGGCTTGCCATTTCGCCTCCGCTCTCAGGCGACTACACATCGTTGTAGGTCCAATACCGGTTGGCGAAGAAGTTCCAAAACATAACAATCGCCACGGCCAGAGCCAACGCCAAATTGGAACCCAGACGCTCAGGAGAGATGAAGCCAAGATTCATACGCAGCAAACTCTGGGTGAAAAAGCGATGCGTCAGCCCCACCACCGGCAGGCGAATGATTACACCGCTGACATTAACCACGAAGAACTGGGCGAATTGCCGTCGCAATGACTTGGAGCGGGAATCGGGGTAGGTCCAATACCGGTTCCAGGTGAAGTTGCTCAGGATGGCCAGGGCAAAGGAGAGAGCCGCCGCCGAGACAGTCCCTAACGTCACCAACATCTCATCTGTGACGCCCTGCGCTGTCAGCCAGCTGCCGCCCCAGGTGTTGGTGGAAAAAAGACCGAGGAAGGGACCTAAGAAAAGGTTGTAGGTGGAAAAATCCACCAGGGCGCCAAACACCCCTACAAAGGCAAACTTAACAAAGCGCTTGAACTCCAGCGGATTCAGACCTAGGCGTTGCGCTGCCTGGTTGACAAAGGCCACAAATGTGCCTCTACTGCGGGCGTACATATTGAGCAACAAACTCGTAGTCATAGGTCGTCACTTCGTAACGATAACCGTCCGGATCATGAAAGTAAATCGACCACGAGAGATCGTGATCTACCACATCTTGGGGCGAGACCCGCCGACCGTCTTGGTAAACTGCCACGTCCGCCAATCGTTGCAAAAAATGAACAAAGCCGGGGCCGTCGACGCGAAAGGCTACCCGGCGAAAATTGGCGACGTTGGATTGTGTTTCCGGCCGGCCCCGAAATAGAGCCAGCAAAGTCGTACCATTATCGCTGGAGATCATCAAAGGGCCCCCTTCTGCAGCCCATCTTTCATACTCTTCTAGAATTTGTAAACCGAAAACCGCCGCGTGCCAGCCAGCAGCAGCATAGGGATCGGGGACTACCAACTCCACATGATCGATATGGTGAACACGAAAAGTCGCAGGGGACATATCAGGCAACTCCTTCGGGTCGGGAGAGCGCTATGGGAGGCGCAGAAGCAACCGGCCGGCTCAGACAGGCCAACAAGCCAAGCCAGGCCCCCAGATGCAGATATAGGTTGTTGACATACAAGTTATCCAGCGCATGGTGCACCGCCAGACCCACCCAGGCCGCCAGCAAGCCCAGAGCCAGCCCGCGCCGCGGCCACGGGAGGCGTAACGCCGCCCATGTTTGTCCGATAATGGCTCCCCACAGGAGAAGATACGCCCCCAGGCCAATGACGCCCACCTCCGCCAGCAAATTGAGATAGTAGTTGTGGGCGTGTCCCAACGGTTGAGGCCAGTTGAGCAAGGCATACGTCGGGTAGGCAGCTTCATAGTTACCCAATCCCACCCCCAGCCATAGATGATCGCGCGCCATGCCTTCAGCCGCCTGCCAGAACGCCAGCCGTTCCAGGACAGCATAGTTGGCATCGTTGATGTCTACGCCGCGCACATCCCCCCAACGAAAATCCGCCACAAAACCAGTCAGTCGCTCCGTCACGGCCGCCGGGAGGAGCTGGCTCTGCCACACCACCCAGAAGATCACCGCCACGACAGCCAATAACATCATACCCATCCGGCGTCGCCGGGGAGCGGCCAACGTCAACGCCGCCAACGCCGCTGCCAGGTTCAACCACGCCCCCCGACTCCAGGAGGCCAGACACCCCAGCCCCAGAATTACACTCAGGCTGCCAAGGATGGCAACCTGAAGCAGCCAGAGGCGACGACGGGGATCAGTTGCGGCCGGCCGGGCCGCCAGCAATCCCACCAGCAACCCCAAACTCAAGGCCAGATGCAAGCTCAGATAACCACCAAAAGGGTTAGGTTGCTGAAACGAGCCGGCCGCGCGATAGAGTCGTTCCGTGATGGCAAAATGATCAGGCCCGTCGCCGCGCCCGGCGAATTGCCACACCCCCAACGCCGCCTGTCCGGCCGCTGTCAGCAGCAACACCCAGACCAGGCCGGGAAGCCGACCCTCATCCCAGGCGCGACGAATAGCCGGCCGGCCCATATCCATCACCATCACCACCGCCAGTCCGATCTCCACCCACTTGCCCAACTCCTTGATTCCATCCCACACCGACAGGGCCGACCACAACGACGCCAGGCTGATCAACCCAAAAAGAGTCAGGGGCAGCAGCCAGGGCGGGCGCGGCCAACTCCGCCGCCGTTGCACCACACGCTGCCCCAACCAGGCCGCCAGGGTAGCCAGGAAAACAATCTGCCCACTGCTGAGGGGGTTGCCCAGAAAAGTCGCTTCCCAGGCCGCCAGCGGCCCCAGGATCAGCGCCAGCGCCAGACCGGCCAACGGGCGGATGAGAATCACCAGGCCAGCTGCCAGAAAGGCGATGGCCCCGGCCGCCATGGGCAGCGGCAGATAAGCCAGCGCCAACCCAAGCAGCAACGCCGCCAACAACCAGCCTAAGCCCGCTGGGGGCAGCCAGAGAAGGCGGAAAGGTCCCTCCGTCAGCATCACTTTTAAGTCACAATGTGGCGGAAATAATCGACGGTGAGACGTAGACCATCTTTCAGGTCGACGTGCGGCTCCCAACCCAAAAGGGTGCGGGCGCGGGTAATGTCCGGCCGGCGCACCTGTGGGTCATCCGTAATACGCTCATCATTAGGCGTCACCAGTTCAATGCGCGACTGGCTTCCGGTCACCGCCAACACCGCTTCCGCAAAATCGAGAATATTCATCTCATTGGGGTTGCCAATATTGACCGGATACACCTCATCTGAGTGTAGCAAGCGGTAAATCCCATCCACCAGATCGCTGCAATATTGGAACGAGCGCGTCTGTTTGCCATCCCCGTAAACAGTCAACGGCTGGCCCGTCAGCGCCTGGTAGACAAAATTTGGCACCACGCGCCCATCGTGGAGCCGCATTCGTGGGCCATAGGTGTTAAAAATGCGCACGATGCGCGTCTCCAAGTCATAGCAACGATGGTAGGTCATCGTTACAGCCTCAGCAAAGCGCTTGGCCTCATCGTAGACCGCCCGGGGGCCGGTGGGGTTTACATGCCCCCAATAGCTTTCAGGCTGTGGGTTCACCTGGGGATCGCCATAGACCTCTGATGTAGAAGCCAGCAAGTAGCGCGCTCCTTTGGCGCGAGCCAGGCCCAGGGTGTTGAACGCCCCCAGGGAACCAACCTTCAAGGTGGCAATCGGATATTCCAGATAATCGTTGGGGCTGGCCGGTGAAGCGAAATGCAACACCGCATCCAACGACCCCTTAACGTAGATGTATTGACTGACATCATGCCGGATAAAGCTAAACCGTTCGTTACCAAACAGATGGGCGATGTTGTCCATATTGCCGGTGATGAGATTGTCCATCCCGACGACAGAGTAACCCTCCTGAATGAAACGATCACACAGATGAGAACCAATAAAGCCCGCCGCACCAGTGATCAAAACTCGCATTGGCGCTTTCCTCCAGGTATCAAAATCAAACCGTAGCTGGCGTGCACCGGACGCAACAGATGATGGTGGTAGCGCCAACCCGCATTATTGTACAACATTCAAGCCAAAGCGGGGATTACTCGCAAAAGAGTTACGGGCAATGTATACTGGAACCATCTTGCGCTTGAAACCACAACGACAGACCCACCCCGGCCATCGGTTCACGTCTAGCCATAGCCCGGTGTGCGGTGGATTATGTCCCAGGTTCATCCAGGAGCAACTATTCTATGTCCTCTCCTCCCCCCCCAGACATCCACGAACGACGTAAGGCGGATCACATCCGCATCAATCTGGAAGAAGATGTGCAGTTCAAGCGCCTGAGCACCGGGTTGGAACGCTATTACTTCATGCACCGGGCCTTGCCAGAGCTAGACCTGGACAGTGTTGACACGACCCAAACCTTGTTTGGCAAACGCTTGCAGACACCCCTGTTGATCTCCTCCATGACCGGCGGCACACCCCAGGCGCATCAGATCAATCAGACATTGGCGGAAGCGGCCCAGCAAATGGGCATAGCCATGGGGCTTGGTTCCATGCGAGCGGCGTTGGAAGACCCATCACTGGCGTACACCTTTCAGGTGCGCCAGGCGGCTCCCGATATTTTGCTCTTTGCCAATCTGGGGGCGGTGCAACTCAACTATGGCTACGGGCTGGCGCACTGCCAGCGAGCGGTGGAGATGGTGGAGGCCGACGCCTTGATCCTACACTTCAACGCCCTACAAGAAGCGGTGCAACCGGAAGGGGATGGTAATTTTGCCGACCTGCTGCGCAAGGTGGAAACGATTTGCCAGGGGTTGGCCGTGCCTGTCATCGCCAAAGAGGTAGGTTGGGGATTCAGCGAGGAAGACGCCCGGCGGCTGGCGCGGGTCGGCGTCCAGGCCATTGATGTGGCTGGGGCCGGCGGCACATCCTGGAGCCAGGTGGAAATGTACCGCGCCCCCACCGCACGCCTGCGGCGTGTGGCCAGCGCGTTCATCGATTGGGGCATCCCCACGGCCGAGGCCATTCAATATTGCCGCCAGGGAGCCCCCCATCTCCCCATCCTGGCCAGCGGCGGCCTGAAGACAGGCATCGACATCGCCAAGTGCGTCGCCCTGGGCGCTCAGGTGGGCGGCCTGGCAGGCGAATTCCTGCGCGCGGCCGACCAGGGAGGGGTTGCCGGGGTGGTTGAACTGACCGCCACTCTGACAGATGAACTGCGAGTGGCCATGTTTTGCGCCGGGGCCGGAGACCTGAACGCCCTGAGTCACACCCCCCTTTATCAACGTAACTGGAATGTACGGCCGGAGTTGGCCCCTTAAATCGTCCCTCTGAACCTGTCCATGACAACGAACACCCTCCACCACTATATGCAACTGATGTTGCCGGCCGTCGAAGATGAGATGCGCGTCATCCTGCATGCCCAAACCGCGCCTCGTGACCTCTTTGATGGGATGTTGCACTACCACATGGGTTGGGTCGACCACGATTTGCAACCCATTCAGGCGGACGCTGGTAAGCGCATTCGGCCGGTGTTGTGCCTGCTGTGCTGCGCTGCGGCCGGCGGCGACTGGCAACAGGCGTTGCC
>DAOTXO010000064.1:0-52937 GCA_034435495.1 Anaerolineae bacterium | reverse complement strand
CTTGCCTTTACCTCAGTTATCATCCCGTGAGGCGGCTGAGTTGGTTGTCAAACATCTGGACAATCGTACCCGCTCACGCAAATCGCGGCTTAGAAAGGCTCGTAGCCCGTGAATCTAACATTGTCAAACTACCCTCCTCCCCTTAATCGACAACACCCTTATCCTATCTCTACGCTTGAGGAGAGCAATCATGGAACGTACCCTCATTCTGGTCAAGCCTGACGGCGTTCAACGCGCCCTGATTGGCAAAATTATTGTGCGGTTTGAGCGCCGCGGGCTACGTCTGGCCGGTATGAAATTGATGCAAATGTCCCAAGAGTTGGCCGAACGCCATTACGGCATTCACCGCGACCGCCCTTTTTATCGCAGTCTGGTGGATTACATCACATCCGGGCCGATTGTCGCCATGGTGTGGGAAGGGAAAAACGCCGTCGCCGTGGCCCGCTCCACCATCGGGGCCACCAATCCGGTCACGGCCGCGCCGGGCACCATTCGAGGCGACCTGGGCATTGAGATTGGGCGCAATCTGGTGCATGGCTCCGACAGCCCCGACAATGCGCTGCATGAAGTCAATCTGTTTTTCCAGCCCGAGGAGTTGGTGGTCTGGCAGCGCACCCTGGAAGGCTGGATCAGCGAAGCGTAAGGCCCGGCCGGAACCAACCAGTTTGAACCAAAAAGCACCCTGACGGGTGCTTTTTACATTTGGAGCAAGCAAAGGAAAAACGGTTATTGCATCCGCAACACCACGCGCCCATCGCGCCACAAATCTTCCAGCTGATAATAGCGCCGACGTTCTGGGGAAAAGAGATGCACAATCACATCTCCAAAGTCGATCAACACCCAGCCACCTTCAGGGTCGCCCTCGGTAGCAATCGGGCGCGCCTCTGCGCTCTCACGAGCGCTATCTAAAATACCCCTCATCATCGCGCGCAACTGGCGGTCATTTTCTGCATTGCAGAGCAAAAAATAATCTGAAAAAACACACCGCTCCCGAACATCTAACAACAACACATCACTGCCTTGTTTGTCCAGAACGGCATCAACCAAGACTGTCGCAAGTTCGATTCCGTGCAGAAGCAACCTCCCACAATATAGATAACCACAATCGGGCTGAATTGTAACATGGCCGGGATGTCGGGCAAAATCGGCGGTTACAGCTGGTGCGCCTCCCGATAGGCCGCGATCTGATCACGCAGCGCCTGGCGCATGGGCATAAGCTGCTCGGTGGGCAGGCGCAGTTGGGTATGATAGCTCTGCGCCAGCGCTTCCCCTTTGATCAGGACCGTCTGGGTCGGTTGCAGGGCTTGTTGACGCAAGGGCTGAATCACCTGGCTGACGAGAGGCGGGGCGCTATCGCTCCCCTCCTGGCCCAACCAACGCTCCAGGGGAGTAACCAGGCGCAGTTGGGCGTCCACCAACGCCAGAGGCGTCTCAGCCAGCAGATCGGTCAGCGCGGCCGTGACAGCAGCGGCGCGCGCGCCCAGGCCAAAGGGCAACCAGGAGAGTACATCTTCAAACCATTGGCTCAGCGCCACCAAAAATGGTTCGGCCTTCTCCAAAGCGGTGTAGAGCGCCTGCTCCACCTGCGCCAGGTAAGCGCCAATGCGCCCCAGATAGGCCGCCAGCCAGCGCCGGCCGGACTCCAACACGGGAATATCACTTTCCAACTGGTTGAGGGCAGCTTCGCCGGCCGCCACCCCCTCCGCCAACGAGGGCCAATCATCGAGCAAATTTGCCAGCGTCAAACCCACCGCGCCCACCCCTCCCATCACCACCTGGCCGATGTCGATGCGTTCCAGCTGCTCATACAGGCCTGCCAGGCCGCTCAGAGCTGTAGCACGCTCCTGCGACGCAGCCAGTTCATTCTGCAAGGTTTGCAACATCAGTTGCTGATCAGCCTGGGCCTGCGTCAGAGTCGCCAGCTTTTGGCGGGCTGCCTCCAGTTCCACTTGAAGCTGAAGGTTTTGTCCCTGTAAAGCAGCCAGCTCCTCCATGGTGATGGCGGCGGGCGCCGTCGGGGAGGGCAAGTGGGCGACAGGCGTCATGGTGGGAAGTTGCACCGGTGGGCTGGCGGCCGGCCGGTTTGCTTCTCGCAACACCGCCGCGCCGGCGCCCACAGCGGTGGCCGCGGCCGCCGTCGCTGCGACTGCTTTCAAAAAGCCGCGACGGGTCATGGCAGGTTGTGAAGGGTGATCGGTCATGCGTTCCTTACTCCTCAGTCGCCGGCCGGCAAGTCGGCCCGGCGTGGTCGCCTATTCTTGCTACATTGGACACGCGCCGGCCACCTCCGTCACGCGCCCCATAGCCGACATTCACCTTACTCTGGTTCGGCATACCCATATTGGTGTAACAAGCGAGCATCCTGCCGCCAATCTGGCGCTACGCGCACCCACAGGTCAAGATAGACCGGGGCTTCCACCAATTCATGGATCGAGGCCCGTGCTGCGGCGCCGATCTGGCGCAACTGCTGCCCCTTTTTGCCGATCACAATCTTTTTGTGGGAATCCCGCTCCACCACAATTTCAGCATTGATATAGGTGACGCCGTTGGGGCGTTCTTTGAACTCCTTGACCACAACCGTCGCCGCATGGGGCACTTCTTCCCGCAGCTGCATCAGGAGTTGTTCTCGAATCATCTCGGCCGCGATGTCCCGCAGGTAGGTCTCGGTAACCTGGTCGGGTGGATAGTAGCGCGGGCCGGGGGGCAGGGCTGCCACCAACATCCGTTCCAGCTCCGCCACACCGGCCGCCTGGGTAGCCGAGAACAACAGCCAGGGCGCGGCCGGTAACAACGTCCGGTAGGCCGCGACACGCCCTGCCACTTCCTCAGGGCGCAGGAGATCGACCTTGTTGAGCGCCAACACCACCTGCCCCGGCAACCCCCGCAGACGCCCCGCCAGCTCTTCATCGTCTGGCTGCGGCGGCTCGCTGGCATCCACCAACCAGAGTACCACATCGGCGTCGAGCAGCGCTTCGGTGGCCTGGCGCAGCATATAGGCATCCAACTGATGGCGCGGCGTTTTGATCAAGCCTGGGGTGTCCACCAAAACCATCTGGTAACCCGGTTCGGTAATAATACCCAATTGGCGCGAGCGGGTCGTTTGGGGACGCGGGGAGACAATCGCCACCTTCTGGCGCAAGAGAGCATTGACCAGGGTACTTTTGCCCACATTAGGCCGACCGACTACCGCCACAAACCCAGAGCGGTGATCGGCCGGTAACACTTCTTCTGTTAAATCAACGGGCTGATCGTCCGTCGGTTTGGCGGCCGGGTTTCCATCGGGGTCTGGGGCCGGTTCAGCGCTGGCGGCGGCATTCATGGCGACTCCTCCATGGCTGCGGCCGGCCGGGGCCACGCCTGGGCCACCAGCGCCAGACTGGCCCGAAATCTGTCATCTGGCTCATGGGGCCGGCCGCGCAACACCAACGCTTTGAGACGCGTCTGGGCCAGCATGGGCAACCACGTTTGCCAGATCGCCTCTTGGGGCAGACAGGGCCGGCCGTCTTCTTCACTCCAATCTTCCACATACGCCACAGCCAGGGATTCCCCCACCTCCGCCAGCCAACGCTCCAACGTGTTGCGCTGGGTCGCGGCCCGCACCTGCATCCCCCAACCAATCGCCAGATCGAACAGCGCCTGCTGCATCCGCTCCACCTGGTTGGTCAACAGCGTTCCCATCCAATAATCCTGGTTGGTCAAAGCCAGCGTCAAGCGACGATTAGCCGCCTGAGCCCACAGTTCATCAAAGCCAGGGATAATGGGTGGGGCCGTTCTGTCGCGCCAATAAGCCTCCAGCGCCCGTTCGCTGTGAAAGATATGCGCCGGTTCCAGCACAAAAACCGTCGCCGCCAGGATGCCAGCGGCCCCCACAGCATTGAGCAAAACATCCTGTCGGGCGCGCTCTGAAAACATCTGGGGCTGCGTCAAAGCGGGAGCGGTGACCGACCACACCCGCAAACCGAGAGTGTCTAACTGCGTTTTGAGTTCACGATAAAATCGCACATTGGGCCGACGACGATAGCCGTAATCCAACTCCTCTGCCAGCAGATTCACCTCCACCCAGGTCAAGCCAAGGGCGGCAGCGCGTTGCAACGCCAGAGGGGTGCGATCACTTAAAGAAGCGGTGTTTATTGCCAGGTACATGTATCGTTTCCAGTGTCGAGCGTATGAGATACGCCGGGTGTTAGGTATAGGTTGTGCGCCAGATGCGCTCTAGCTCGCGATGCATCAGGTCAGGGCGCTCATCTCGCAAGAGCGGCAGACGAGCGCGGGTGCGGCGAAGCTGGCGCAGGTCTAGCTCAGCCATAATCAGCGCCTCATCATGGTAGACGCCTTGCGTCAGACACACCCCATCGGGGCTATAAACGGCTGAACCGCCCCAGAAGTGAAGGCCATCCTCAAAACCTACGCGGTTGCAATGCAGCACAAAGTTCGTGAAGGCGCTGGCGTACACCTCATTGATCTGCTCTACCCAGCGCGTACTGCCCAGCTTTTTGCCTTCGCCCACCCCCCGCGCCGGGGAGGCAGAGGTGAAGATCAAGATGTCCGCCCCATCCAACCACAGCAGGTAGGGGGGGCTGAGATGCCAGAAATCTTCGCAGATGAGTAAACCAACGCGCCCAAAGCGCGTCTCGAAGGCGCGCACCTGGTCGCCGGCCGCAAAGTAGCGACTGTCCTCAAACAACCCATAAGTGGGCAGATATACCTTGCGATGAATATGTCGGATGTGGCCGTCAGACAGATAAGCGGCCGAGATGAAATGGCGCTCACGGCGATCCACTTCCGGGAAGCCCACCACCAGATCGATAGCGTGTTGCCTGCTGGCCGCCAGCAGGGGGGCCAACAGCGGATGGTCGGGTGTGGGGCGAATGGCAACCGCCGGAACAAGGTCGCGCAGGCGGTAGCCGGCCAGGGACATTTCAGGAAAGATTAACAACTCCACCTGTTGGGCGACCGCCTGGGCAATATACACCAGATGGGTTTGTAGATTAGCCTCAAGGTCGCCTAAACGGGAACCCACTTGCGCCAGGGCAACTTTCATAAGGGTTTCACTCATCCACAAGCGCGGGCGTGCGCCGACGTTGTCGATAGTACAGGGCCGACAACGCCAACAGCCCCAGGTCTAGCCAGATGTCCACGCGGACTCCCCCCACCAGCGGCATCGGGTCGCCTCGTCCCAGGGCAATTAAGATCCGACTGAGACTGAGCCAGCCCAGAACCAACCCCAGACGGCCGGGGCCACGGTAACGCCGTGCTATGAGCCAGGCCACAGCAGCGCTGATCAGGCCGGCCAGTTGGGTCTGGTAACGCACGGCGTAAACGCCATAGCTGTCAGGCAGATCGGCCGCCAGCCAGCTGAGGGTTGTCGGCCGGCCGTAGGCGCAAGCTGCCAGATAACACGCCAGCCAGCCCCACCAGACCAGGGTAGCCAAGGCCGGCGCGCTCCAATCCAGATAAGCGGCGCGCACCTGGGGTTGTCGGCAATGCCACAACCACAATGTTAACAAACCTGCCAGCAATGCGCCATGATACGCCAGTCCCCCTTGATCAAGCCAGCCTATCTCCGCCGGATGTTGCCGGTAGTAATCGGCGTGCAGCACTACATAGCCCAGACGTCCTCCGATGAGCGCGCCGGCCGCTGCCCACAGCAAACCATCCAGGGCGCGCCAGCCATCCGGCCGGCCGCGCACCTGCCAGAGACGCCCCCCCAAAGCCAGCACCACCCCCAGGCCCAACACCACCTGATAGGTGTAGAGAAAGAAGGGGCCGTAACGACTCAAGAGTGGGTACACGATGCGCTTATCCGTAACGCCACAGCAACCAGCCGGTGAGGAACCGCCCTCCGGCCGCCAGCAACAAAGCTACGCCCAAACCCAGGTTGTTAGCCAGAGCGGGACCAATCAACGAACCGCTCAAAACGGCCGCGTTTAAGGCCAGGTTGTACCAGGCCAGATAAGGGGGGCGGTCATCGGCCGGCATGTGTTCCAAAAGGTAATTGCCCACCGCGCCGCTCATCAACGCCACCCCAATACCTCCGGTCAACGTCGCCGCATAAAAGAGGGGCAAGCCATCTGCCAACCCCACCAACAGGGGATAGAAACCCATAATCAACGCGCCGGCCGCCAGCGTGCGCTGATTGCCCCAGCGTCCAACCACCCGGCTGAGTTGGGTGGAAACCAGGAAAAGCACCAGATAAAACAAGCCGTTGCCCCAACTGATGGCCTGGTCGGAAAGCTGCAACTCGCGGGTAAAGTACAGGGGGAGGAGAGGAATGGCGATGAACTGCGCCAGGTGAAAAGCGAAGAGCAGGGTCAAGATGAGGCCATACCGCCCACGCCACACCCGTAACTGCAACAAATTAGACCATGAACCGCGCAAGCGCAACAAGAAGACACGCAAGCCAACACTGTTGCGCACACCCAAACCGGTGCGCATTGTGCCCGGCCGCGCCCAGTCGCGTGTCTGGCTGATAACTTCGGCAGCGTCCATCTCTTCCGCCGGCCGGACAAACCAGAGATGGTAACTGCTGATGACGGCCCCTAAAAAGCCCAACCCAAACACCACCTGATACCCCTGAGGTGATGGCAGCTGATCCAGAATATATCCGCACAAGAGCGAGGTCAGCACAGAAGCCAGAGCAAAGAGGGCGTTGCGAATACCAACCACATGCCCGCGCCTTTCGGCCGGCACGGCCGCGGCAAACATGCCGTTGAAGCTGATCGCCAGCACCGCCCCCGGCACACTCATGGCAAAGGTAAAAATGAGGAGCCACTGGGCATGTACCGCCGAGGGGAACAACCAGGGAATCAGCGCCCACAGGAGATAAAAGAAACGATGGGCCACCGATGTCCAGAAAACAACCCGGCTGATGGGCCACCGATGCAAAACCCGTCCCACCGGCAGAGCGCTCATCAAGGTCACAATGGCCGGCGCCGCGCTCAATAAACCGAGTTGCAACGCGCTGGCCCCCTGCCGCGCCGCGAAGATGCCAGCAAAAGCGATGGCGCTGCCGTTTAAGACGCCGAAGCCGGCAATATCCAGATAGAGATGCCAGAAATTACGCTGTTCACGTGTGACACGTTGAGCCTGAACAACTTCCTGCCATGAAACAGACATAGCCTTTTTCCTTAAACAAACCACTGAGTATAACCCGCCCCCAGGGGGCGATCATCATTGGCGCAACGACGGTTATCAAGTTATTATCCTGTCTGGACACGCCAACCAGGCTGCCGGCCGCAATCCATCAGGGAGAAAAGGACACATGACCCGGCTTGAGCCACCCATCCTGGAAACCCCGCGCCTGACCCTGCGTCGCCTCCAACTCACCGACGCAGAGGATATGTTTGCCTACGCTTCAGACAACGAAGTGAGCCGTTATGTGACCTGGGAGAGCCATCGTTCCATCGCCGACTCACGCGCTTTTTTACAGAGTGTGACAGCGCGCTACCAAAACAGCCCGGCAGCCGAGTGGGGGATTGTCGCCAAAGCGACCGGCCGACTGATCGGCACCATTGCCTATCATGATTGGGCGCTACACCATCGGCGCGCCGAAATCGGCTACGCTCTGGGGCGCGCTTACTGGGGCCAGGGATTGATGACCGAAGCCGCCCAGGCAGTGATTGCATGGGGCTTTCGCGCCCATGATCTGTACCGCATCCAGGCGATGTGCCTGCCGGCCAACATCGGCTCAGCCCGCGTCATGGAAAAAGCGGGGATGCAGTTCGAGGGCCTGCTGCGCGGCTATATCCTCCACAAAGGTACCCCCTGTGACATGAAACTATACGCCATTGTGCGCCCCGATTGGGAGCGCCTTACCAACCCGGCCGAAGAACGGAGGTCGCCATGACTCGACGCATTGCGTTGGTTGCCCACGACAACAAAAAAGATGATCTGCTGGCCTGGGCGCGCTACAACCAGGGCACCCTCGCCCGGCACCAGCTCTTTGCCACCGGCACCACCGGGCGCATTCTGACCGAGCAGCTTAACTTGACTGTCACCCGCTTTGAAAGCGGCCCCCTCGGCGGCGACCTGCAAGTGGGGTCGGGCATCACCGATGGCTCCATCGACATGCTGATCTTCTTTTGGGATCCCCTCGAAGCCCAGCCGCACGATCCCGATGTCAAAGCACTCCTGCGCGTGGCGGTGGTCTGGAACATTCCGTTGGCCTGCAATTCCGTCTCGGCCGATTTCATCATCTCATCACCGCTGATGGAGCGGGAGGAAACCTCACCCCGCCCCGACTTCAGCGGGCATCGCCAGCGTTCCATTCACACTACTTGACAGTCTTCAGGTGTAGCGGTATCGTACTTCTAGCGTTAGTAGGGTCGTACCCGCGTTGAGCAGAGGAGTTGGCATCATGCATCAAGCCCGGCGGCGCATCACTCGTCTCCTCCTGGCAGTCCTTACCCTGATAGAGTTAACGGTTCCTGTTCGTCTGTTGGCCCAACAAGCCTCCCCGGCCCAGCTTTACATCACCCGCAACGATGTCAGTCTCGCCCCCACGGTTGAGATCCAGCTCTACGGGCGCGATACCCAGGGGGCGTCGGTTGACTTCAGCAACCAATTTGTGGCCGTCTTTCACGATGGCCAGTTGGTGACCGAGTCGGAGGCCCGGGTAGTGGGCAGCGTGGATGTAGGAACCCTGACCGTTTTTTTGCTCGACCTACCCACCGGCGTCAGCGATCAGCTGGCCGCCATGCAACAGGCGATTGAGGCTTACGCTTCGGAGAGCTTCATGCGCGAGCAGGTGGACTACGTGGCGTTGTATGAGGTGGGCAGCGAAGCGGCGACTTCTGTGATGGAGCCGGTCAGCTTCCAAAACAGCGTGCGCAATCACTTTGCGGCCACTCCTCTGGCCACCCAGGCCACCACCACAGCCCTCTATGACAGTTTGGGCGCTTTGCTCAACACGCTGACGGCCCTTAAACCCAATCCTATTATGGCCGCTTCCATCGTTCTGATGACAGACGGCACGGATGCCGTCAGCCAGGAGTTCCAGGCTCAAGAGTTGGCCCCCCTGGCCGCCAGTTTGGGTGTTCCTATCCACACCATCTGGCTGCCGAACAGTGATCTAGGCGAGTTTGGCCGCACCGCTGGCCAGGAGTTCTTAAACGCACTGGCGACCGAAACAGGCGGAGTAGCCGCCCGGCTGGAGGACGCTGGACAATTAAGCGCCATTTGGAATCGCATCAGTAGCTTTCGCGCCCAAACTGTGATCCAATACACCTTGCCAGAGCTCGTCGGGGGAACTTTTGAAGTGGAGGTGGGCCTGCCTGACCTGCCCACCATTCAAAGCGCGCGCACCACTATCGCCATCCAAAACAACCTGCCCACCATCGTGTTTGATATTCCCGACCAATCGGCAGAAGCGCTGGCCTTTGCCCTGCCCGATCTGGAAGAAGCGGTTCGGTTGCGTTTCCCCACCCAGGTGGGCTGGCTGGATGGGCAGACACGCACCGTCACCGCCGCCCAATTGGTTGTCAACGGAGAGGTGGCGGCAGATATTCCACCGGCCGAGTTGTCCGGTTTCATCGCCGAGGTGAGCAATTTACAGTATGGGCTCAACACCATCCGCGTTATCATTCAGGATGATCAGGGGTATCAGGCCCAAACTCCTGACCTGACACTGATGCTACAAGAGGGGCCGCGCCTCATCCCCGATGTGATCGACGGCGGCGCTTCCGGTGGACGCCTGATAGGTCTGGGCGTGATGGTGCTCTTCTTGTTGGGGTTGTTAGGCTTCCTGGTCTGGTTTGCGCTGCGGCGGGTGGATTGGAGTGAAATCACCGCCCGGCTCCGGCGACGCGCCCCGGCCGCGGCCGGCCCCACCGACTCCACCCCGGCCGATCCCACACCAGCCCCTTCCATCTCCCCGCCGCCGGCCGCGCCCACCATCGCCGGCAGTCCACGCGCCGGGGCCGGTAGTCGCCCTCCCCAGGCCTATCTGGAAATCCTGGAAGCCAAAACACCTCTATCGCGTCAGGTTCCCATCAACCGACCCGAATTTTTGATCGGACGCAACCCTAACAGTGACCTCGCCTTCACTCAGGACAACACCGTCTCGCGCGTCCACTGCACCATTGTCCAAGATGGGGCTGTTTATCGCATTTTTGATGAGCAAAGCACATCTCACACCTATGTCAACGACCAGGAGACGCCAGAGTACGGTTTGCAACTCCAGGATGGAGATGAGATTTACCTGGGTGAGGTGCATTTACGCTTCCACTATCGTTAAGCTGCACTTGGTCAACTTATGCTTCTGCTCAACCCCCAACAACGCGCCATTGTCGAAGCGGAGTCCACCACCTTCGTAACCGGCCCACCCGGCGCTGGCAAGACCACGGTTCTGCAAAACCGGCTCATCTTCCTGTTGCAGGCAGGCGAACCGGCCTATACCATTCTGGCTTTGGTGGCGCGGCGCGAGCATCGGCGCGCCTATCAACATCGGCTCCAGACTGCGGGCCTCCCCTCCTACGCCGATCTCAAAATCACCACCTACACCGGCCTGGCGCTGGAGATGGTGCGCCTCTTCTGGCCCCTGGTGGCGCGGGACGCCGGTTTTCGCAGCGCTTTCCGACCGCCCACTTTTCTCACCTACGACCTGGCGCAGCTGGCCATGTGGCGACTGGCTACGCCGCTACTGGAGTCTGGTGTCTTTGACAACTTACACCTTCGACCGCAACGCATTGTCAGCCAGCTCCTCGATATTCTCAACCGGGCGGCGCTGAATAATCTCGATCTGGTCGCCGCCACCCAACGCCAGATGAACAGCTGGGCCATCCACAACGAAGAGCAGCTGCGTCACCTGGAGCAGGCGCATCAGGCGGCAAGCACTTTTCGCGCCCAATGCTTGGAACGCAACACGCTCGACCTCTCCCTGACCATCGACACCTTCCATCACCACGTTTTGGCCCACCCTGAGTTCGCGCGCTACTTTCAAGAACGGTTTCGCCATCTGCTGGTGGACAATCTGGAAGAGCAGACGCCGGCCGGCCAGGCGTTTGTGGAGAGACTTCTCAACCGCACGGCCAGCGCCAGCCTGATCTACGACGAGGAAGCCGGCTACCGGCGTTTTCTCTCGGCCGATCCCCTGGGGGCGGCCCGTTTCGCCCGCCTGACGCGCCAAGCTTTCCGCCTGGAAGAAAGTTTCACCACCAGCCCCGGCTTGCGCACCTTATCCCACACCCTGAGCGCCGTTGTACAGGGCGCGCCGGTGGGACAGGATATGCAGCAGCGTCTGCAGCTGATCCAACAAGCCAACGCAGTCATCCGCGAGCGCATCGTGGGGCGCTACCGACGTGAAACCGTTTTTCAACTGGCGCACCGGCTGGCGCACCTGATTCACGCCGAACAAATCCCGGCCCGCGACATAGCCGTGGTCGTTCCCTATCTGGATGGCGCATTGAGCTACACCCTGCTGCGCGCCTGTAAACAGCTGGGCGTTCCCACCAATCTGGCGCGCCGGCGCGCCACGCCGCGTGAGGAGCCGCGGGTGCGCGCCTGGCTCACCTGGGCCGCCCTGGCTCACCCGGAATGGAACACAACCCCCAAAGAGTACGACGTAGCCGAAGCCTTAACGCTGAGTATTCACGGTTGTGACCCGGCCCGTGCTGCGCTCCTGGCCGGCCGCCTGTACGATGAGCCACTCGGCCGGCTGCAACCGGTCGCGCAGTTGCCCACTCGCTATCGGGAACGCATCGGTGACAACCTGGTGGAGCGCTACGAACAGTTGCGCCTGTGGTTGGAAGCCCAGAGTGGGCAACATCGGCTGGATCACTTTCTCTACCGTCTGTTCGCCGATTTGCTCTCCTTGCCCGACTTTCAGCCCGAACCAGATGTGGCCGGGGCGGCGGTGTGTAGCTGGCTGGTTATGTTGGCGACGCGGCTGTGCGATGCTGCGCCGGCGTTACAGTTGACCACCGGCGCCGATATAGGGGCCGCCTTCTTCAACAGTATTGAGCAAGGGCTGGTGGGCAGTGAGCCACCCGACACCGGCGACCCGCCAGACCCCAACGGCGTTCTCATCACCACCATCTACGGCTTCTTGCTGCAAGGGCAGGCGGTGCGCTGGCAGGTGTGGCTGGAGACAGCCGCCAGCGGATGGTTGGATATTCCACGCCAACCCTTGAGCAATGTTTTCGTCCTGGCCCCCGGCTGGCCGGCGCACCAGGCCTGGACAAGTATTGAAGAGTATGAGATTCGCCAACAGTTGCTGGCCCGCATCCTCATGGGGCTGTGCCACCGTTGTCAAGATGGGGTGATTCTGGCGACCAGCGAACTAGACGCCGCCGGGCAACGACAGGATAGCGCCCTGTGGCGCGCTCTGGAAACAATGCGCGAACTGGCGGAACGCGCCGGCCGGCCGGCCACCCCGCCCCCACCAGAAACCAACGAGCAACTGGAATTCTAACCAAAACCGAACCTGGCCGATAGATTTTTGTGTTAGACTGAACCGGGTACAATCGGCGCGCCCGAGAGCATGTCGCATAGCGTCGCACCGTCATCACTTGACCCCCCAAGGAGTTATGTGTGAAGCATCTGTGGTTGGCGATCATCTACAGCATCGCCCTGGCCCTGTTAACCCTGGGCCTGGTCGTTCGGGTCGCGGCCGCCCCCACCGCCAATGTGCTGGTCGGCGGCATCGTCCTGAATGAAATATTGATCGATCCCAACGCCAGCCATGAAAATTTCGACACCGACGGCAATGGAACGGCCAGCGATCTGGATGAGTTTGTAGAACTCTACAACGCCTCCGGTGGCCCCATCGATATCAGCGCTTACCAACTGTGGGACGATAGCGCAGGTAACTGGTTCACCTTTCCGGCGGATACCGTTCTCGGCGCGGGGAGTTTCGCCGTGGTGGTGGTGGGCGTCCAGGCGGGTGGGACGCTCCCACCGGTTAGCGGGGGCAATCTCGCTTTCGACGCCGCCCTTCCCAATGCCATTCTCGACAATAGTGGGGACAACGTTGTTCTCTACAATCCCCATCACAATGAATATATTCAGCTGCACTTCAACGGGGATGCAGCCGACAACCCGCCGGCCGTCTACCCAGGCTTTCCGGCCCTGGCCACCCTGGTAGGGGACGTGGAAGCGTTTGGTGACGACCTGGATGGCGTGTCGTTGGTGCGCGAGCCGGCCGGGGATGTCAACATTGTGCAGCACAACACCATCTCGCCCGACAACGCCAGCCCCGGCCATGGAGGCGGGCCTACCGCCATTACCCTGACCCGCCTGGACGTCGCCACCGTCGCCGCGCCTTACCTCTGGGGAAGCGCTCTGGGGAGTCTGGCCTTGCTAACCCTGGGCTGCTCGTTGGGCAGTCGGCTGATACTCCGACGACATAGGCAAACCCTATGAACGGGTCTCTGGTTCAACCCACTCCCACACGCCCAAGCCTATAGCCAGACGTGGTGTACCCATCCGTACACGGACGGCCCTGGCCCTTTCCCTTCTCCATCTTTCCTGACCTATGCACCCACAACGTATTCGTCCCCTGGTTATTGCTCTCCTTCGACGCGACGACCATATCCTGGTCTCAGAAGGGTATGATCCCATCAAGCGCGAAACTTTCTACCGCCCTCTAGGCGGCATGATCGAATTCGGTGAGCACAGCGCCGACGCCCTGCGCCGCGAAATAGATGAAGAGTTGGGGTTGGCCATCACCAACCTGCGCTATTTGGTGACGCTGGAAAATATCTTCGTCTACAACGGCCAACCCGGCCATGAGATTGTTCTGGTCTACGATGCCGAATTTGTCGATCCGACCGTATACCAACGCCCCTGGCTCGATGGACACGAAAGTGACGACGCACACGGTGGCGACTTCAAGGCTTACTGGCGTTCGCCAGCCTTCTTCGCCGGGCCAAATGCGCCACCTCTCTACCCGGCTGGCTTACTACTCCACCTGGGGTTGAATTCAGCAAGCTAACGACCACACGGCCTCAGCAACACCACCCCTCCTATGTCTGGCAGGCACGTCGGGTGTTATATGACAACGTGGTTTGCCATTAAGTCAAACCTGCTTGACAAAATGTCAACCTATCTTTATAATTCCCTATAGTTCTTCCGCTGCCCCAATCAGGCTGGGCAGCAGCCATGAGGCATCGTATGAGAAAGGCACAGACACTGTATCTGCGTCGTTTTATTAGCGCCATGCTGGGTTATGTGATTCTGCTTTCCCTGTCGTTGATTGGGATTGAACGCTGGCCCGACTCTGCCTGGCGCTTCGCCCTGGCCCTCTTACCGGTCACCCCTTTGATCGTTGCCTTGTGGGCTATCCTGGCTTTTTTATTGCAACAGGATGAGTTACAACAGCATATTCAACTGGGAGCAACCGCTTTTGCAGCCAGCGCCGCCGGGTTGCTGACATTTGCCTACGGCCTGCTAGAAAATGTTGGCTTCCCCCCTTTTCGCACGATCTGGTTCTTACCCCTGATCGTTGTTCTGTGGGGAGTCGGGGTGACCATCTTTAGTCGTAAGTACCAATGAAAAACCGCCTGAAAGTCCTGCGCGCCGAGCGCAACTGGTCGCAAACCGATCTGGCTGACCGCTTACACGTTTCACGCCAGACCATCAACGCCATTGAGCGAGAAAAGTATGATCCCAGTTTGCCGCTGGCGTTCAAAATTGCGCGTTTGTTTGAGATGAGGATCGAAGAGATTTTTCAACCGGAGTCTGAATAATAGGGAGCAAGCAGACGATGATCGAAGTTCAGGAGTTGGCCAAACACTATGGCGCTATCAAGGCCGTAGATGGTGTCAGTTTTCGCTGTCCAGACGGTAAAATCACAGGGTTGCTCGGCCCTAACGGAGCCGGGAAAACCACCACTTTGCGTATGATCGCCGGCTTGATTGCGCCCCAGGCCGGCACAGTGTACGTGGATGGTCGCGACGTGCGCCAGGAGCCGCAAATGGTGCGTCAACTGTTGGGTGTTCAGGGAGACGCTACGGGTGTCTACCCCCGCCTGACGGGTCGGGAGCAGTTGCGCTACTACGGGCGCTTCTACGGTCTGCGGGGGCGCGACCTGGAAATGCGCGTGCAGAGCGTGATCGACCTGTTGCAAATGCACGACATTGCCGACCGTCGGGCCGAAGGCTTCAGCCGGGGCCAGCGCCAAAAGATCGTACTCGGCCGGGCGCTTGTCCACGATCCGCGCAACATGATCATGGATGAACCCACCAACGGCCTGGATGTCATGGCGGTGCGGGAAACGCGGGCCACCATTCGCAACTTCCGCAATCAAGGGCGCTGCGTCTTGTTCAGCACGCACTACATGGATGAAGCTGAGCGTCTGTGCGACTACATCGCCATTATTGTGGGAGGCAAGATCGTCGCCTACGGCACGCCCGACGATTTAATGACCCAAACCGGCCGGCATAACCTGGAAGATGCTTTTGTGGCCCTGGCGGGCGCTGGTCTGGAACTAAGCCAGACAGCTCAGGCAGCATGAGGCGGCCTGCTCTCGTCCTAACGGAGACATAACGATGTGGCAACGTATCACCAACATCTGGAGCAAAGAATTGATGGGCACTGTGCGCGACAAAAAAGCGTTGCGGCAGAGCCTTCTTGTCCCCATCATTATCGGCGTCATCTACGCGGCGCTCAACCCCATTTTAGGCGGGGTATTTGAAAACCGCGCCGAAGAGTCCTTAAGCCAGACGCTCACCGTGCCGACTCAGGGCCTGGAATATGCCGACGCTGGCCTGTTGGCGACGCTGGAGGGGGCGGGCATGACGTTGGAGGCTTACAGCGGCGACCTGGAAGCCTATGTGCGCTCGGCGGAAACACCCATCGCGCTGATCATCCCGCCTGATTTCAGCGCCAATGTGGCCGATGAGCGGCCGGCCGTGGTGCGCGTTCTGATCAACCCCAGCAGCGGCGACCCGGTTGGAGCCAGCGCCAACATTAATCGGGTCATCGGGGCCATCAACGCCTACAACACCCTTATTGTCAATCAACGCCTGGCGGAGCGGGGCCTCGATCCAGCCTTGCTGGTAGCGGTCACGCCAGAGCAGGAAACTCTGACCACGCCTGAACAACAGGGGGGCTTCAACGCTCAATTTATGTTGCCCATCCTGGTGGCGGTGGTGGTTGTCACCGGTGGTCTTTTCATCGCCATCGACGTCACAGCCGGCGAAAAAGAGCGGGGCACGCTCGAATCACTGTTGGTTACGCCGGCTACCGATGTGGAAATTTTCACCGGCAAATTGCTGGCCGTTTTCAGCATGACCCTGTTTCCGCTCATCTTAACCTTCGTGGCGTTTGGCGTCGCCACCAACTTCTTGCCCGAATCAATCGGTAACGGCGCTTATATCGCCCCGGCAGTGATCGTCGGGTCCGTCCTGGTAGGCATTCCCCTTTCGTTAGCTGTGAGTGTGTTGTTGATGATCGTTGCGGTGCGCACCAAAACCTTCAAAGATGCCCAATCCGCCATGACTCCCATTTCGTTGGGTGTGATGTTCCCCGCGCTGGCGGCCGCTTTCTTACCCCCCACCAGTAGTGTGCTCTATCTGATTCCCGCCTACGGTACGTCGGCCGTGGTGGCGCGGCTGGCAACCAGCGGCCGGATGCCACTCGATGGGCTTATTCTAAGTTCATTGGGCTGTCTGTTGCTGGCTGCGATTGGGGTGGTGATCGCCTTGCGCCTCTTCGACCGCGAACGCCTGCTGTACAGCGCTTAGGTTCAGGTCGGCCGGCATGGCAGGATGCCGGCCGGCCCAAACGTCATCCATTCAGCCCGGCGCGCCGGCCGCCTGCACCGCCAGGCGTTGCTGCTGTGCTTCTTCCACCAGGGCAACAAAATAACGGTGAAAGCGATCATCGTCCGTTAGCTCGGGGTGAAAAGCTGTCGCCAGCCAGCCCCCCTGGCGCGCCGCCACAGCCGAGCCATCCGCCAGACGGGCCAACACCTGAACCCCATCGCTCGCTTCCACCAAACGGGGCGCACGGATGAAAACGGCCGGAATCGGTTCCGCATCCACCGCCGGCGCCTCCAGGTAGGTCTCGAAACTATCCACCTGGCGGCCAAAGGCGTTGCGCTCCACCACAATATCCATGACACCCAACAAGGGTTGGTCGCGCCCAACCTCCTTCGCCAGTAAGATCATGCCGGCGCAGGTTCCCCACACCGGATGGCTTTGGGCAAAGGCGCGCAGCGGAGCCATCAACTGGTAGGTGGTTGCCAGTTTACCGATGGCAGTGCTTTCACCGCCGGGGATGATCAGGCCATCCAACTCCTCCAGATCGGCCGGCAACCGCACTTCCACCGTCGCCACCCCCAACCGGCGCAAAATGGCGATGTGTTCCGCAAACGCCCCCTGTAACGCCAGAACGCCTATCGTGACCATGGCCGTTCGCGCCCTTACCAGCCACGGACAGCCAGCTGCTCTTCCGCTGCCAGGCTGCGAGCGGTGCGCCCCACCATTGGTTCGCCCAGATTCTCGCTGATCTCAGCCAAAATGTGGGGGTTGTTGTAATGGGTCACGGCCTCAACAATCGCCTTGCCACGCCGCCGGGGATCACCGCTCTTGAAGATGCCAGAGCCGACAAAGACGCCATCCACACCCAGCTGCATCATCAAGGCTGCGTCGGCCGGGGTGGCAATGCCGCCGGCCGCAAAGTTGACCACCGGCAACCGTCCCAGCGTGCGCGTCTCCAGCACCAGTTCAAAGGGTGCGCCAATGTTTTTGGCATAGGCCATCAACTCCTCCTCGCGCATGGTTGCCAGACGGCGAATCTCCCCCAGCACCGCCCGCGCATGGCGCACCGCTTCCACCACATCACCTGTACCCGCCTCACCTTTGGTGCGGATCATGGCGGCCCCTTCCCCAATGCGCCGCAGCGCCTCGCCCAAATTGCGACAGCCACACACGAAGGGGATTTTGAAAGGATGCTTGTAAATGTGATGCTCCTCATCGGCCGGCGTCAGCACCTCGCTTTCATCGATGTAATCCACCCCCAGGGCTTCCAAAATCTGCGCCTCCACAAAGTGGCCGATGCGCACCTTGGCCATGACCGGAATGGTGACGGCCGACATGATGGCCTTGATCAGGCCGGGATCTGACATGCGGGCGACCCCTCCCTGGACGCGGATGTCGGCCGGCACACGCTCCAGCGCCATCACGGCCACCGCGCCCACTTCTTCAGCAATCACCGCCTGATCCGGCGTCACCACATCCATGATGACGCCTCCCTTTAACATTTGCGCCAAACCCACTTTGACCTTGAAACTGCCGACTTCTGTCTGTGGGTGTCCATTGGTTGATGTTGTCATCTTACAACTCCTCCAGCAAATGAAATGTGATGTGGTTCAGGCGCGCTCCAGCGCAACCATCTGCGCGGATTCCAGACCGCCGCTCGAACCATCCATGAGATAAAAAGGCGCTTATCACACCTTGCTTACATTGTAATCCCGCTCCTTTGCTCCTTCAAGACTATTGGCCCTATCATTTGGTCTGAATTTTGTCGTTTTTTAGACCAGACAATGCGAACCCCAGGCCGTCATTGAGTAAATGTCACAGGACTGGTACAATCTACCCTTACGTTGCACATCCCCTTCGTCAGGAAGGTTGCCATGACGGATCAGCTGTATCAGGCGGTGGATGCCTACATTCTCCAACGCCTGGATCACACCATCGACCAATTGGCGCGCCTATGCGCCCAGCCCAGCATCTCCGCCCAAAATATCGGAATCGCCGCCTGCGCCGATCTGACCGCCTCGCTGCTAGAAGCGTATGGGTTTCAGGCGCGGGTGCTGCCCACGGCCGGCCACCCGGCCGTATACGGTGAAGGCGCCGGCCGGCACGCCAAAACGATGTTGCTCTACCTGCACTACGATGTTCAGCCCCCGGAACCGTTGGAGTTGTGGGACTCCCCGCCCTTTGAACTCACCCGGCGCGACAATCGACTGATAGCCCGAGGCGTTTCCGACGACAAAGGGCACATCATCGCCCGCCTGGCCGCCCTGGAAGCGTGGCGCGCCGTCCTGGGAGAGCTGCCCTGTCACATCAAGTGGATCATTGAAGGGGAAGAAGAGATCGGCAGCCCCTCCATCGACCGCTTTGTGCACGAAAACCGTGATTTGCTGGCCGCCGATGGGTGCATCTGGGAGTTTGGCAGCGTCAACCATCAGGGTGCGCCCCTGCTGGCGCTGGGCGTGCGTGGCATCTGCTATGTGGAGCTAACCGTTCAGACCGCCAGCCAGGATGCCCACTCTGGTCTGGGCGGTTCCATTTTTCCCAATGCCGCCTGGCGGCTAACCTGGGCGCTCAACAGCTTGAAGGATCGGAACGAGCGCATTTTGTTACCCAACTACTACGACACCGTCCTACCCCCCACAGAACGCGATCTGGCGCTGCTGGCGGCCCTGCCCGATGAAGCTGCCGTCTGGCTGGAGATGTACCAGCTGCCCGGTTTCCTCAACGGCTTGCAGGGAGGTCTGGAGCTACGACGTCGGGCTGTTTTAGAACCCACCTGCACCATCTGCGGCCTGGAGGCTGGCTATCAG
The DNA here is from genome assembly GCA_034435495.1 of Anaerolineae bacterium. GTDB lineage: Bacteria > Chloroflexota > Anaerolineae > Promineifilales > Promineifilaceae > DAOTXO01. The sequence goes on along the minus strand of DAOTXO010000064.1, from coordinate 33,430 downwards.
GGGCCCGGCACGAAAACGATCATTCCGTCGCGGGCACGGGCCAAAGTAGATTTCCGGTTGGTGCCCAACCAGACGCCAGAAACTGTGTTGCAGCAGCTACGCGCCCATCTCGATGCGCAAGGCTTCAACGATATACACATCCAATTCATGGGAGGCTACCCACCGTGTAAGATCGACCCCGATGATCCCCTGGTGCAGCTGACCCGTCAGGCCGCGCTTGACGTGTATCAACAGGAACCGGTGATCGAGCCGATCATTGGCGGCAGCGGGCCGATGGCTTCGTTTGTGCAACATCTGCAGCTGCCTATCGTCTCGGCCGGCGTTGGCTACCCCAATGGTCGCGTCCACGCTCCCAACGAAAATGTGCGGATCGATGACCTGGTGCGAGGCATTCAACACACAGCCCGCATCATCGGGCGCTTCGCCGGTCTGTAAACGCCAGGGGGCTCAGGCGTGTTGCGCCAACGCCTCGCCAAAGCGCAACAACGCCCGCACGCGCTCTGCCTGTGGCGCTTCGACGTAGACACGCAAAACTGGCTCGGTGCCGCTGGGGCGGATGAGCAACCAACTGCCGTCGGTGAGGTAATATTTAACTCCGTCGGTGGTATCCACCCGCTCCAGCGATACGCCCTCGATGGCTGACGGGGCGGCGTCGCATAAAAACCGTACCATCATCTCTTTGGCTACCGGGCGCTGCAAGGGCATGTCGGTGCGCTTGTATTCGGCCGGCCCAAAATCTGCCAGCAAGGTTTGCACTAACTCATGTAAGGGGGCGCGCGCTTCCGCCATCACCTCCAGAATGAGCAACCCCAATAGGATGCCATCTCCCTCTGGAATGTGCCCTCGAATGCTCATGCCGCCCGACTCTTCCCCACCCATCAAAACATCCTGGCTCAACATCAAATCAGCAATGTAGTTGAAGCCCACCGGGGTTTCAATCACGGACAACCCATGCGCCGCTGCCAGACGGTCGACCATGCGTGTGGTGGAGACAGTGCGCACTACCGGGCCGCGCCAGCCGCGCTTCTCGATCAAGTAACGCAGGACAAGGGCGAAAATGCGGTGGGGGTCAACAAAGTTGCCCTGGGCATCCACTGCCCCAATGCGGTCGGCGTCGCCGTCGGTCGCCAGCCCAACATCCCAATGACCGCTTTGAATGGTGGAGGCCAACATCCCCAAGTATCTGGCAATCGGTTCAGGGTGAATGCCTCCAAAGCCAGGGTTCATCTCACTGCGAATGTTGTGGACATGGGTGCGCCCCCGCGCCAGAATTTCGCCAAACGCGCCACGCCCAGAGCCATACATGCCATCCGCCACCACCCGTAACTCACCGGCCGAAATAATGTCAAGGTTGACCAACGTGCTCAGGTGGCCGTAATAGGGCCAGGCGGGGTCGAACTTCACCACCCGGCCGGCGCGCAGCGCGGCATCCAGGTCCATCAAATTGGGGCCGTGGGCGCGTTGCAGGTTACGCTCCAAAATCGCCTCCACGCGACGCGCTGTCGCCGGGCTGACACTACCGCCATAATGCGCCTTGAGCTTGACCCCATTGTAGCGGGGCGGGTTATGGCTGGCGGTGATCATAACACCAGCCGTGGCCTGTTTGTCGACCACAGCATAGCTAATGGCCGGCGTGGGGGCATCAGCGCGGGCCAGCCAGGTGGTGATCTCATTGGCTGCCATGACCCGCGCCACTTCGGCCGCGTAGCGGTCAGACAAAAAACGGGTGTCAAAACCCACCACTGCTATCGGGTTGGCCCCTCCCTCTTCGAGGAGATAATCGGCAATCGCCTGCGCCGCCAGACGCAAATTGCCAAAGGTGAAGTTCTCGCTGATAACCGCGCGCCACCCATCGGTGCCGAAACGTACCGTCATACCAGACTCTCTTCTGTTGGGTTGTCAACTTACGGGCTGCTCTCAATGGCAGCGATGATATCCATAGACGCATTCCAGGCTGATTCCGACTGCGTGACCACACTGATGACCCCATCGCGAAAGTGGGACAGGAGGGTGGCATCAACGGTCGGGGGCAACGCCTGGGCTTGCATCAACTGCTGGTCTAAAAAGTGGATGTAATCATCCTCCGGCCACAGCGCCAGCGCGGCGCGGTTGGCTGGCGGCGTCAGCGCCGCCAGGCTCCACTCGCCTAAATTTTGTGGCGCGACCAACCAGTTGATGAGTTCAGCGGCCACCTGTTGGCGCGCCGGATCCGGGGTGCTGATGGCCCAAATCCAGCCTTCCACTAGCGGCGGGATAGGCGCTTCTGCGCCGGGAACAGCCACGAAACCATCTTGTCGGCCGGCCGCCCGCTGCGCCAAAAAGCGCTCACTCGTAACCAACGCCGTGTTCACCTCCCCCACTGCGTAGGCATCCCACACCTCATCCAGGGAATTAAAACCAATGGTGTTGACGGGAATCAGCCCGTTGCTGCGCGCTACCGCCACACGGGTCAGCGCCTTGGTCAGCGGCCCCTCAACCAACTGCAAGCGGCCGGCCTCGTCCACCCATTCCACCCCACTGCTCCAATATAGCTGGAGCGCCAACTGCCCCATGGCCAGACTGGAGACAGGAAACCCCAGTCGGGTGGTGGTGGAGGTTACCATATCATCCCAACGGCGCGGCCAGGGTTCAGACAAGAGAGCAGGATCGTACGCCAGATGGGTGATCCCCAACAAGGCAAAAGGAATGCCGTAGGTAAGGCCATCCACTACCGCCATGTTTTGGGCAGCGGGATAGAGCGTTTCCACCTCATCAATGATCGACAAACCATCCAGCGGGAAAATCACCTCGCTGGCAACGGCCGCCGGCAAGGTATCCCGCGTCAACATCAGCACATCCGGCAAGATAGAAGGCGCAACCGGGCGCCCATACAACAGATAGTTGAGCGCGCCGCCCTGGCCGGTCAGGCTCTTGGTCACAAACGTCACCTGCAGATCCGCGTGGAGATCATTGAAAGCCGCCAATTGGGCTGCCAACGCTTGCGCGCCGGGGTGTGTCGGTTCAAAAACCCATTCAGGTGGGACCCAGACAGCCAGATGCAAAGGGGGATTCCCAAACGGGGATTCCAGCGTCAGCGCCGGATCAGGCGTCAACGTGGCGACCGGCGTGGGAAGATTGTCGGGCGTCAACACCGTCGAAGTTGGCTGAGCCGGGACCGTTGGCCTACAAGCCGTTGCCAGCCCCAGCAACATCCACCCCAACCACAACACTTTTTTCCACATGACCGTCAAGTATAGTCCAAATGAAACCGACGGGGAAGAGGGGCGCGCAAAACTTTGCCAGACCACCCGCGATGACATATAATCATGAGGCTTTGTCGCATACGGGAAACCCTTTGGCTGCAAAGTAATCAACACATATCGGGACCAAGGCCAGCGTGCTCAATCGGCAACGGGTTGAGTCTGGCTGAGGGGTGAACGATATGGAAGCCTAAAACGAAACAAGGAGTTCAATATGTCTGTGATTTCCATGAAAGCCCTGTTAGAAACAGGGGTGCATTTTGGTCACCGCACACGCCGCTGGCATCCGAAGATGAAACCGTACATCTTCACCGAGCGCAACGGCATTCACATCCTCGACCTGCAACAAACGATTGTGGTGCTGCACGATGTGTATGAACTGGTCCGCGACGCTATAGCCGAAGGGGGCGCAGTGCTCTTTGTGGGCACCAAGCGCCAGGCTCAGGACACCATTGCGCAGGAAGCCAGTCGTAGCCACCAGCCCTATGTCAGCCAGCGCTGGCTGGGCGGCACATTGACCAACTGGCAAACGATTCGCCAGCGCATCAACCATCTGAAAACGTTGGAGCGTCGCCGCGAACTCGGCGAGTTTGACGGCCTCAAGAAAAAAGAGCGCCTGATGCTTGAGCGCGAGATTGCCAAGCTCAATGACCGCCTGGGGGGCATTCGCAACATGACCCGGTTGCCCAACCTGCTGTTCGTGATCGACATCACCACCGAAGCTACCGCTGTGCAAGAAGCGAATAAAATGCACATTCCGATCATCGCCATGGTGGACACCAACTGCGACCCCTCACCCATCGATTATGTCATTCCGTCTAACGACGATGCCATTCGCGCCATCAAACTCATCACCGGCAAAATCGCTGACGCCGCGCTGGATGGGTACAACATGCGCAAAGATGCCCTGGACGAACCGGTGGAAGATTTCACCGAATATAGCTATGAAGATCGAGGGGAAGGGTTGCAATATGCCAGCGACGAGGAACTGCTGGGCGCATCCACGCTGGCTAAGATTCGCGGCGTGCAAGATGACGACGCTAATCTGGGTGAATAAAGACAAGGAGAACCTGTTATATGACCATCACTGCGGACATGGTTAAAGAGTTGCGTCAGGCCACCGGCGCCGGTGTATTGGATGCCAAAAAAGCGTTGGAGGCGACGAGCGGCAATTTCGACAAAGCCGTCGATTTGCTGCGCGAGAAGGGCCTAGCGCGCGCCGCCAAAAAGGCCGGCCGTGAAACCAACGAGGGTTTGATCGAAATGTACGCTCACCCCGGCAATCGCGTCGGCGTCATGCTGGAACTCAACTGCGAAACCGATTTCGTGGCCCGCAACGGCCAGTTCCAACAGCTGGCCCATGACCTGGCGTTGCAAATCGCGGCCATGAGTCCTCGCTATGTGAGCATAGACGATGTGCCGGCCGATGAATTGGCGCGCGAGAAAGACGTGCTCCAGGCGCAGGCCCTGGCCGAGGGGCGACCGCCGGCCATCGTGGAAAAGATTGTGACCGGCCGTTTGAGCAAATTTTACGAAGAGCAATGCTTGCTAGAGCAACCTTTTGTCAAAGACGAAAGCCTGCGCATCAAGAATTTGCTACACAACGCCATCAGCCAGCTAGGCGAAAACATCTTGATCCGGCGCTTCGTCAGGTACGAACTGGGCGAAGCGCTGTAACCGCCAGCGCCATGTGAGGGCGAGTCCAGGACTCGCCCTTTTTTTACCACCCGCGCCTCTGGACGGGCCGGCCGGTGAATAACCTCATTCCACCGCGCCCGCCAGAGCGCGCCACAGCCAACCTCTGCATCTTCAAGGAAGGATACCATGAGTACACTTCGCTACCGCCGCATCTTATTGAAGCTAGGCGGCGAGGCGTTGGCCGGCCCCAACGGGTTTGGCATCGACCCCCATCGAGCGCGGGAAGTGGCCGGAGTTGTCAAAGAGGTTCATGAATTAGGCGTCCAGACCGCCATTGTCATCGGGGCCGGCAATTTATGGCGTGGGGCGGTCGGCATTGACCAGGGCATGGCGCAGGCCACCGCCGACCACATGGGAATGATCGCCACCGTCATGAACGCCCTGGCGCTGCAAGATGCCCTGGAGCGCATCGGCATTGTCACCCGCGTACAGACGGCCGTTGAAATGCGCTCCATCGCCGAGCCATATATCCGTCTGCGCGCCATCCGTCACCTCGACAAAGGGCGGGTGGTGGTCATTGGCGGTGGAACCGGCAACCCGTATTTCACCACCGATTCGGCCGGCGCTTTGCGCGCCATGGAGATCGGGGCGGAGGTGTTGATCAAAGCCACCAAGGTGGACGCTGTGTACGATTCTGACCCCATGCGCAACCCCAATGCCAAACGGTATGAAAGTTTGACCTACATCGAAGCGCTGAACCAAAAGCTCAAAGTCATGGATAGCACCGCCATCTCGTTGTGCATGGACAACCAGATGCCCATTGTGGTGCTCAATTTGTGGCACGCGGGCAGCATCATAAAATTGGTGCACGGGGAAACTGTTGGTACAATGATCGCCTGATAAGGCTGGGGTGATAAACCGCCGGCTGCGGCTGGCCGTTACCCCACCCGCGATTGCCGCCTCCTGGCGCTAATTGCTCGATCCCCAACCATCCCGCACCAGCCGCTCCCGGCCGGCGGAAAGCGCGCTAAGCTGTTATTGGAGGGCACAATGATCGAAAATGTCAAACAAGAGGCTGAAACACGAATGCAGGGCGCTGTCCAGGCCTTGAGCCTCGACCTATCCGGTTATCGCACCGGACGCGCTTCCACCCAGCTCGTCGAGCGACTGAACGTGGAGGTCTACGGGGTGGAAATGCCGCTCAACCAGATTGCCTCCATCTCCGTCCCCGAACCCCAACAAATCGCCATTCGCCCCTACGATCCCCGCAACATCACCCCCATTGAGCGCGCCATCATGAAATCTGAGCTGAGTCTGACGCCCAACAATGACGGCAAAATGATTCGGCTCAACATTCCGCGCCTGACCGAAGAACGGCGGCGCACTTTGATCCGACTGGTGCATCGTCGGGTGGAAGATGCACGCGTGGCGGTGCGCAACGTTCGGCGCGATGCCTTGCAAAGTCTGAAAGAGTTAAAAGACAACCGCAAGATTTCAGAGGACAGCTTCTATCAAAGCCAGGATGAGATTCAAGAGCTAACGGATCTCTACATCGCAGAGATCAACGACGTGGGTAAACAAAAAGAAGCGGAAATCCTGGAAGTTTGATATGTCTCAAAGCGCACTTCCCGATTTAAGCGGGCTGGTGATTCCCAGACATATTGCCATCATCATGGATGGGAATGGGCGCTGGGCGCAACAACGTCATCTGCCGCGTCAGGCCGGCCACCGCGCCGGCGCTGAAAATTTGCGTCGGGTCATCAACGCCTGTGTGGATTTTGGCATCCAGATTCTAACCATCTACGCCTTCTCAACGGAGAATTGGGGCCGGCCCAAAAGCGAAGTGCGCGCCTTGATGAAAATCTTCGCCCATGTGCTCAACAAAGAGGTGTATGACCTCCATGCTCAGGGAGTGTGCATCCACCATCTGGGAGAGTTGGAAGGGATCAGTCCTGCTCTACAACAAAAAGTGCGCGAGGCGTTGGAACTGACCCAACACAACAAGCGCCTGATCCTGAATGTGGCCTTCAACTACGGGGGGCGGTCGGAGATTTTACAAGCCATCCGTCACATCCTGGAAGACGGTGTCACGCCCGACCAACTGGATGAGGAGCTGTTCAGCTCCTACCTTTTCACCAGCGGCCTGCCCGACCCCGATCTGGTCATCCGCACCAGCGGCGAACAGCGCATTAGCAACTTTCTCATCTGGCAGGCAGCTTACGCCGAGTTCTACATCACCCCCGTTCTCTGGCCCGACTTTGACGCCCAAGAATTGTACCAGGCGCTGGTGGTTTATTCCAGGCGTGAGCGACGTTTTGGCGTCCTCTCCTCCTCCGCTTCCTAAACTTCATGCTCTGGCAACGCGCGCTGGTCACTTTTACGCTCGGCCCCCTGGCTTTATGGGTCGTCTACCAGGGAGGCTGGTTTTACTTTGTGCCCATCACCGCCCTGTTGTTGGTGGCTGTCTGGGAATACCACACCCTGGCCCACAAGATGGGATTGCGCACCGTGCTGTGGTTACTCTTGCCGGCCGTCCTGGGACAACTCGTTGCTGCTCAATGGCCGGCGCTGCAACTGGAAGGGCCTTTTTTCCTCCTCAGCATCATTGCCTTTACCCTCTACGCCATCTGGGCGCATGAAAAACAAACCAGCCCCCTGGTTTCGGCCGATTATCTGACCATGCTGGCCGGCCTGCTCATTCTGGGGTGGTTGGGCGGCCATTTCTTGCGTCTGCGCGGCCTGCCCCTGCCCGACCAATTGGCGTGGCGCTGGACAGCCCTGGCTATGCTGGCGACCTGGATCGCCGACACCTGGGCCTTTTTGATCGGCAAATATGTCGCCGGCCGTTTCCTTTTGGGCCGACACCGTCTTTCTCCCCGCACAAGCCCAAATAAGACGGTGGAAGGCTACCTGGCCGGCGTCTTTTTGGGCGCGCTCACCACCTATGGCGTGGGCGTGCTGCTGTTGAATCTTCCCCCTATTCCCGTCCTTGTATCAGGCCTGGTGATCGGTGTGGTCACACCGGCCGGCGACCTGGCGATGTCCCTCTTAAAGCGCGACGCTGGCGTCAAAGATTCCAGCCACATCTTCCCCGGCCACGGCGGCGCGCTTGATCGCATCGACAGCCTAGTGTGGTCGGTGGCCCTGGCCTATTACCTGCTACTTTTCTTTGGAGCCGCCCTATGAGCAAAATTGTCACCATTGAGCGTTTCATCCTGGAAAATCAGCCTGCGCACGCACGCGGCGAATTTACCAATTTGCTATACGACATTGCCCTGGCCGCCAAAGCTATCTCCCAGAAAACCAACCGCGCCGGGTTGGCAGATATTTTAGGTCTGGCCGGGGCCACCAACATTCAGGGCGAAGAACAGCAAAAGCTTGATGTCTATGCCGATGACATCATCTTCCGTCTGTGCGACCACACCGGCCGGGTGTGCATCATGGCCTCGGAAGAACATGAAACCCCCCGCCACATCCCAATCCAATATCCGAAAGGCAAATACGTCCTGGTGTACGATCCCCTGGATGGTTCGTCTAACATCGATGTCAATGTCAGCATCGGCACGATCTTTGGCATCTATCGCTGTCTGAACTGGGAAACGCGCGGTCGGCTGGAAGATTTGCTCCAGCCGGGCAATGCGTTGGTAGCGGCCGGCTATATTCTCTATGGGGCCAGCACCATGCTCGTCTACACCACTGGCAAAGGCGTGCATGGCTTCACCCTCGATCCTGGTTTAGGCGAATTTTTGCTCTCGCATGAGAACATGCGCTTCCCCAACCCACCAGCTTATTACAGCGTCAACCACGCCTATTTCAAGCGCTGGCCGTTGGGTGTGCAGAAATACGTCACCTGGCTGCGCGATAGCCACCGGCCGGCCCTCTCCGAGCGGTACATCGGCTCTCTGGTAGCCGATTTCCACCGCAACCTGTTGCGCGGCGGCATCTTTCTCTACCCGGCCGAAACCAACAAGCCAGAAGGTAAACTCCGCCTGCTGTACGAGGCAAACCCCTTGAGCTTTTTGGCAGAACAGGCTGGCGGCAGCGCTTCAGACGGCCAGCAGCGCATCATGGACATTCAGCCGGTGCAGCTGCACCAGCGCGTGCCCCTGTTCGTGGGCAATCGCTCCCTGGTGGAAAAAGCGCAGGCCTTTTTACGCGCCGACGAGCTGCAAATCGCTTAAAAGCCGGGCGTCAGGTCGGCCGACTGCCCTAGGCCCGCCTGACGCCTATGCCTGAAAAACTTTTTCATCTTCTCTTATGCCATTTTGATTGACGCCCTGGCGCGACCATGTTATACTGTTGTTCGTCCAAGGATTATGCCTCGGCTCCTGCGCTGCAAGGAATTGAATTTTTTGCCAATTGCCTCTGGTTCGGGAAGCAAAATCCCTCAGGCGTTATCCTCACAGATGAGGTACTCCCATTTTCTGTATGTCACTCAAATAAGTAAGTTGTGACTGTTGTATGCAGGTATAAGCTCCTGATTATGCTCCAACTGAATAACACACCCCAGGCGCCGGCCATCACGTCCATGCTGGCATCGGCCCAGGAAGCTTTATCTTGACCGGCGTCCCTGAACGCCCATCTCTACGAGTGGAGACTTTGCATGGAATTTGCCAAACTGGTTGAAAAACGTATAAGCGAGTTGCGGGATATGGCCCGCGAGATGGGCTTGCCAGGCTTCAGCACCATGAAAAAAATGGACCTGATCTACGCCCTGCTCGCCACCAAGGCCCGCGCTCAAGGTCTGGATTTCCGCGGCGGCGTCCTGGAAATTGTCGAAGACGACAAACAAAGCATCGGCTTTTTGCGCTCCAACAACTACTTGCCCGGCGCGGATGACATTTATGTCTCCAACTCCCAAATTCGTCGCATGGGGCTGCGCACCGGCGACATGGTAGTTGGGGAAGTCCGCATCCCTAAAGAGAACGAAAAGTATTACAGCCTTTTGCGCATTGAAGCGATCAACGACCTTGACCCAGAAGAAGCTAAAAAACGCCCCTACTTCGAGAGCCTGACCCCCATTTTCCCCGATCAAAAGATTAAGCTGGAGACCAAACCCAATGTTTTGTCCACTCGCCTGCTTGATCTCGTCTCTCCTATCGGTCGTGGACAGCGTGGGTTGATCGTCTCCCCGCCCAAGGCCGGCAAAACTACCGTCCTGAAAGAGATCGCTAACGGCGTCTCCGCCAACTACCCCGACATTCATCTGATGGTGGTGCTGATCGGGGAGCGGCCGGAAGAAGTGACCGACATGCGGCGGTCGGTGGATGGCGAAGTGGTCAGCTCGACCTTCGATGAGCCAGTACGCCAACATTGCCGCGTGGCCGAAATGGCGCTGGCGCGCGCCAAGCGTATTGTCGAATCGGGCAGCGATGTGGTGGTGCTGCTGGACTCCATCACCCGCCTGGCGCGGGCTTATAACCTGACAGTGGCTCCCAGCGGCCGGACGTTGTCGGGCGGTCTCGACCCGACGGCCCTCTACCCACCCAAGCAGTTCTTTGGCGCGGCGCGTAATCTGGAGGAAGGAGGCAGCCTAACCATCATTGGAACCTGCCTGGTCGACACCGGCAGCCGCATGGATGAAGTCATCTACGAAGAGTTCAAAGGTACAGGCAACATGGAGCTGATCCTGAGCCGTCGCTTGCAAGAGCGTCGCATCTTCCCCGCCTTTGATATCGAACGTTCCGGCACACGTCGCGAAGATTTGCTCATGTCGGGCGATGAGCTACAAAGCGTGTACACCATGCGCCGCATGTTGGCCCACCTGATGGACACCCCAGGCTACGATATTTCCAGCGCCACCTCGGCTGTCATGCAGCGCCTGCGCCAAACACGTTCCAATTACGAATTTCTGGAAACGTTGACGCGGGACGTGATGTAGGCCAATCGTTACCTCAAAGTGAAAAAACGGGCTGGCTGGCAGCCCGTTTTTTGTTTAGCGCCCCGTTTGTGATAGCATGACAGCCTGTCGCCGACAAAATAGCGGCGTAAAAGGATGCCTATGCAAAAAAGTAAACGCTGGCTGGCGCGCTTTGGCGCTCCCGTGGTGTTCCTGTTCCTGGTTATGTGGCTGGGGCTGATGGAGCGTGACACGTTTGTCAGCGCTCTGTTTGACCCGAATCTCAACCCGCCGGCCGTGGCGACGACCGCAACGCAAGGCCCAACTGACATCACCTTCTCCCAGGCGGCGACAGAAAACAGCGACGCCACCCCAGAGGTGGTTTACGATCTCTCTGGTCTACCCGTCCTGACCGACTACAGCCTCGTCCTCGACGCTGACCCCCACACCTTTCAGGGTGCTTTGCCGCAACACGAGCTGGAAAAGTATGTGGTGGAAAAAGGGGATACCCCCAATGGCATTGCAGAACGTTTCGGCATCAAGCCGGAAACGCTGCTGGGGGGCAACGAGTTTTTGAGCGAGGAGTCCAGTCTGCTCCAGGTGGGGGTGGAGCTGGTCATTTTGCCCATCGATGGCGTGCTGCACAAAGTGGAACCGGGGGACACCCTGGAAGGTCTGGCAACCAAATACCAGGTCCCCCTTGAGGACATTATTGCTTACGCCCCCAACAACCTCGCCTTTCCCTATCGCCTCTACCCCGATACCGAAATCCTGGTGCCCGGCGCGGTACGCGAGGTGTTCGTTTGGAATCCTCCCTCGCTGCCCTCCGTCGTCGGCGGCAACGCTTACTGGGACAGTCGAGCTGCCCCCATCGTAGTGGGAACGGGAACTTTTATCTGGCCGGTGGGGGGACGCAACATCTCCCAATATTACTGGTACGGCCACCCGGCGTTGGATATCGCCTTGCTCGAAGGCACCCCCACCTACGCCTCTGACACCGGAACGGTGACCTACGCCGCCTGGAGTCCTTACTGTTTTGGCAACCTGATTGTCATCAACCACGGCAACGGCTACGAGACGTTCTACGCCCATCTGAGTGGGATCAACGTTTATCCAGGCCAGGTGGTGTATCAGGGCAACCTTATCGGCTACACCGGCAATACTGGTTGCTCATCCGGCCCCCATATCCACTTTGAGATCCGCGAACAGGGGGTGCGGCGCGATCCATTATCCGGCTATCTGCCCTAATCCGGCCGGCCCCAGCGAGGGAACGTTAACCTCTCATGGGGCCAGCCGCTCGCGCAACTGACCGCAGCCCGCCTGAATGTCGATGCCCCGGCGCACGCGCACACTGCTGGTCACACCATAGGTTAACAGGTGGGCTTGAAAAGCGGCCACCCGCTCCCGCGAGGAGGGGCCGCCGCCGTAGCCGCGTGTTGGGTTGAGGGGAATGAGGTTAACATGGCACACCATCCCCTGCACCAGCTCGCCTAAGGCAGTCGCCTGTTCCAGGGTGTCATTCTCCCCCTGAATCAAAGCCCACTCGAAGGTCAGGCGCCGGCCGGTGCGCCCAATGTAGTAGCGGCAGGCATCCATCAACACCGCCAGAGGCCATTTGCGGTTGATGGGGATCAGCCGGTTGCGCTCCTCATCGGTGGCGGCGTGCAGCGAAACAGCCAGCGGGCTTTGGCGCTGCTCGTCGGCGTAGCGCCGCATGGCGGGAACCAGCCCTACTGTGGAAAGGGTGATGCGACGCGCTCCCAGGTTCAGCCCGTCGGCATCTGTCAGACGATCCAGCGCCGCCATAACGGGAGCGTAGTTGTGCAACGGTTCCCCCATGCCCATCATGACGACGTTGGTCAGACGTTCCTGGCTGTGGGCTAGTTGGCGTACTGCCGTCATCACCTGGGCCACAATTTCGCCGGCCGTCAAATGGCGCCCAAAACCCATCTGCCCCGTGGCGCAAAAAACACACCCCATGGCGCAACCCGCCTGGGTGCTGATGCACACCGTGCGCCGCTCGTCATAACGCATCAACACCGTCTCAATGTATGCGCCATCCCGCAGCTGGAAAAGAAATTTGCGCGTTTGTCCGTCGCGGGAATCCTGGGTGGCGACCGGTTTTAACGCCTCCAGGGTGGCACGCGCCGCCAATTGGCTCCGTAGCGCCTGGGGCAGGGTGTGCATGGTGTGAATGTCGGGCGCATGGTGGCGGTAGAGCCACTCCCACACCTGAGCGGCGCGGTAACGCGGTTGTCCCATCTCCTGGAGCAATGCTTCTAAATCGGGCCGGCTCAGGTCGTAGAGGTGGACGACCGGCGGTTCGGAAAAGGGCAGGGGTTGGTTCATCAGGTCTCAGGTACACTTCGGGCCTGGCGCAAAGCGGCCGCCAGAGCGTGGATGTCAGGGTAAACAGCGTCGGGCTGAATGGGGGAAGTCGCCAGGTCGGCCGGCCGTGTCACACCGGTCAACACCAGAATGGCCGGCAGGCCCACCTGCTGCGCCCCCAGAATATCCGTCTCCAGGCGATCCCCCACCATGGCGCTGTCCTCCGGTCTGCCCCCCAGCCGGCGCAAGGCCTCATGCAACAGGGCCGGGTGAGGCTTGCCGATGATCAGCGGCGACCGGCCGGTCGTCGCTTCCAACGCCGCCAGCAACGCACCCGCCCCCGGTCGCAACCCCTCCTCAGTTGGCAGAGAGGTGTCGGGGTTGGTTCCAATGAAAGCCGCGCCGTGTTCCAAATGGCGCGTCGCATCAGCCAGCTCCTGGTAGGTGACATGTCGGCTCAGGCCCACCACTACCAGGTCGGCCGGCCGGCCCGTCCACTGATAGGGTGCGCCCGGCGGATTGACCACCGTTACACCGTAGCGACGCAACATTTCATACAGACCCGCCTCCCCGATCATAAAAACAGTCACGTCGGTCGGGTAATGGCGCTGCACATAGCTGGCTGTGGCTTCGGCCGCTCCCACCACCTGCCGCGCCATCACCCTCACTCCCATACCGGCCAGCCGGGCCACATAGGTTTCAGGAGTTTTGGTGGCGTTGTTGGTTGCCAGCGCTACGCCGATGCCCAGAGCCTCCAGCGTGGCAAAAAAAGCGGGTAGTTGTGGCCGGGGCGTCTCCCCTTGCCATAGCACCCCGTCCATATCCAAAATCAGGTGGCGCACCTGCGCCAGGTGCAAAGTCGTCATGTCCCTGGATTATACTCCATCCCACCACCAGACATCTCCCCCACCCTAATCGAAGGATAACAAAAAGGGGCGTGCACTTCCTCAGCGAACGCCCCCCATAACCACAACGCCCCCGACCGCTTATTGCGTTGGCGGCGGATGGACAATAATGACACCCGTCATATCAGGATGAAGGATACAATGGTAAGGATAGGTACCGGTGGCCTCAGGCGTCCAGCCAAAAACGGCTCCAGAAGCCATGATGCCAGAATCCCATACTCCTGTATCACTCGTGGTCGTGTGAGACACCGCGCCGAAGTTCTTCCAGCCAATGGTGTCCCCCAAAATTGCGTGCCGGGTGGCCGGTTGAAAAGCAAAATCAATGATTCTGACCTTGCGCAACGCCAGGCTCTCTGGAGCAGCCACGGCCGGCAAGACCAAAACCAACAGACCAACCAATAGAATAACAGGTAGCCCTAGTCTGCGTATTTGCGCCACAATTCTCTCCTAAAATAAACTACGGGGTATCGGAGCACTCAACCCTTACGGATGCACAATCACGGTGCCCGTCATAAAAGTGTGGATGGTACAATGATAGGTGTACGTTCCGACCGCCGTCGGTGTCCAACTAAAAACGGCCCCAGGGGCTATGAAGCCAGAATCCCACACCCCCGTGTCACTGGTGGTGGTGTGCGTCGCCAGGCCAAAGTTCTTCCAGCCAATCGTATCCCCCAGGATAGCGTGGCGGGTGGTGGGTGAAAAAACGTTGTCGGCGATTCTGATCTTGCGCAGCGCCAGGCTGTCCGGGGCAGCCACGGCCGGCAAGACCAGAGCCAACAGGCCAACAAGCAAGATAACGAGCAGGAGTAACTTGCGGGTTCGGGTCATAAAACACTCCTTCGGATAGTTGCACAACGCTGAGTGCGTTGTGCCCTACACTATAGCACAGTTCAGCCCCACAACTCAAGCCCCTGGCCGATTGTTATCCTGGCGAAGTCCGCTACCATCCAGGCGGCGGCCAATGCCAATCCCTCCATGCCACAACCCTGCCTGGCCCGGCCTAAACCAAAGCGCTCCATCACAGCGTCGCAGCGGCATGGCCGGGCTGACGCTGTCAGGAGCGCTGGATCACGGTCGGGGCGCTCTATGCGCCGGCGAGAAACTCTTCGACAGCCTGTTTGCTGATGCGATAGGATTCGCCAATCTTGCGCGCCTTGAGCTCGCCGGAGGCGATGATAGCCATCACATCCGCCACCGAGACTTGCAAAGCGACAGCGGCCTGCTCCGGCGTCATGATGGCCGGCAGATCGCCGCTGCCACCGGCGGCTGGAGTGGTCGGTTGGGCGGCGGCCTGCTGTTGGGCAGCCGCCTGCTGCTGTTGCAACGCCTGGTTCATCATCATCTGCTGGGCCGCCTGCAAGCCGGCCAGACCAATCCCCGTCTCCGCCAGACTGCTGCCAGAAGGGTTGGCCGCGGCCGTCTGAGCAGCATCTAGGGCCGCCACCTGGGCGTAGCTCGTGCCATACCCCATGCGCGTCACCACCGCCAGTGAATCGGGATGCAGGCTGAAGCGAATGTTGAAATCCACCAACGTCAAGCCCACGGCGTCAAACTCACTCTGGAGCAACCCCACCAGCAGGTCGTTGAGGTCTTTGGAGAAAGATTGCAGTTGGGCCGGCCCCAGCTCTTTGGCAATAGCCAGCTCGCTCATCTTGTCTTGCAACATCACTCCTAACATGGGGTCGAGCCGCTCTTTCACCTGCGGCTGGCGCACACTGTCGCGAAAAGCGTCTAGCGCCGTCAGGAAGCGCCACGGGTCCTTGACCTTGATGACATACACCCCATTGCCGATCATAGCGCTGGCCCCCGGCTGGCGGGTGGGGTGTTCGATGACAATGGGCTGGGCCGTGCCCCACTTGAAGGTCAAATCGGCTGTCTTGACAAAGTAAACATCAGCCGTGAAAACATTTTTGCTGCCAAAGAAAGTGCTTTCCAACAAATTGGTCAGCCACGGGATATTGGCAGTGGTCAAAATGTGCGTCCCCGGCTCCAACGTGCCCTGCGATTTGCCGCTGCGCACGAAAACGGCCACCTCATACGGATTGACAATGCAGGGTGAACCGAGTTTGATGTCGCCCAGGCCCCCTTCGGGGAATTTGCGCACGATCTCATCTGTCAACCAGCCATCAATTGCGACGCGATCAAACACCTGTGCCATGTCGTTCTCCTCTTAATCCATCTCAAGCCACGCCGGCAAGCAGCTCTTGCCGGCCGGCAAAAACGTTGACAGCATTGGTTGCCGCCTGATCCAGGGCGCGCACCGCGCTCCCCACGTCTCCGCCGGTCTGCACCGCGTCGGCCAAAGCTTCCACCTGGGCCGCGATAATATCAATGTGTTGCAACAACGTTTCATCGAATTGATAGATGGCGTGCAAGTCTTCTGCCTTGATCTTAACGGCGTCGAAAAAGCCAGCGTACCCCACCGGCGCATCCTTCACCTTGCCCATCAGACCCATCAGGCGATTATCGACCCGACCGATAGGCTCGGCGTGATCAATGGCGAGGATGATGTCGCGGCTCAAATCCTCCTGCACCCGTCCCAGGCGCAGGCGCACTTCCGCCAACCGATCTGCCAGCGCCTTGCGCAACATCTGATCCGCTTCGCGCCGTCTGCTCTGCTCCATATACCCCTTAAGGCCGGGGATCTTGCTGGCCAGTCGCCCCAACCAGCTGGATTCATCCTGAATCGTCTGGTAAATATCAGGCATCCCAGAGGCCGCGGCCGCTTCCGCTTTCTTCAATGCGTCCATATCGAGTTGCTCGTCCATTCATGCTCCTTGGGGAAAATAGTCTGCATCTTGCAGGGAGGAAAAGGATTTATAGAAAATACTCCGTGCCGCAAAATGGGCAGGTGATCACCCCTTTGCCTGCCAGCTTCAACTCACCTCCGCAATGTTTACACTGTTGAACGGTGCGTAACTGGGTGGCCTGTTGCGAGTATAGCACACCTTCATCCCAGTTGACATAACCGCTGTACAGCCCCTTGCCCACCAAATCGTAGAGCCAATGTTGGACCTGGTCACGCGGGGCATTGAGTTCCAGCGCCAGATCGGCGATGTTGATCTGTCCTTGAGTCTTGATGATGTTGAGGAGTTTGCGCTGGGATTGCACCTCTGCCATCTGAGCTGCTTCGTGTTGCCCGCGCCAAAAGATATAAACACCACCGCCCAACAATGGCAAAACTATCACCAGGGTGAACAACCCCAAACCCAGGACGGCCGCCCCGCTGCTCAGACTGCCCTCGCGCACATAGGTGACCATCAGAAACGTGACGATCAGGCCGACCACGACGCCGGCCGCGATGAAGATCAAGCCCATATTTCGACTCATAACCTGCCCCTTACACAAAAGAGTTGCCCCGGCCGGCGCGCCCCGGCCGGCGATGAAACTTAACCAAAACCGCGCCGGCCGCCGCCGCGACTCCCACCACCTCGACTACCACCGCCGCGAAAACCGCCGCTGAAACTACGCGAGCTACTGCTGCGCGAAGCGGAGCCACCAAACGAGGTGGTGCGCGTGGCGCTGGGTGGGGTGCGGCTGCCCAGGGCGCGGCTGGTGGAGGAGAGCATCCGCGTCAGGTTGTTGGACATACCCGTCAGCCCGCCCGTCAGACCACGCGACAACCCTTCCAGACCGCCGGGGCCGGCCGGTTGCGTCGGCTGGCTGCCCGCGCCGGCCCCGCTGCCATAACCTCCGGTCATCGGGCTATCCGCCGTCTGAGTTTGCTCCGCCCCGCTCCAGCTCTGACCGGGCAATCCCACCCGGCGCGGAAAACCAACACCGCCATACCAGGTGGGGGGCGGCAAATCCTTCACCTGGGAAAATTTCCAAATCCAGCTGCGCTCCAGGCCAAAAGCCACGGCAAAGGGCAGGTAGCGCTCGAAAATCTCCTTCGACTCCTCCACCTGCAGATCGCGGTGCTTGTCAATGTTGCTCAAATAGGTGCGAAAAGCGCGCCATTTGGCCGCTTCCTCCGCCCCCAGCGCCGTCTTGCTCGGCATGTGCGGCCCCAGAATGTAGAGCAAGGCTACGGCCGGAACCAGCGCCATCGGCAAACAAAGAGCGGTGGGCACACTGCCGGCCGTTATCGTTAAAGTGCAAAAACCCATACCGCCCAGAATCAGAATAGCCGTCGCCAGGTTGCGATAGCGCTCGCGCACCTTTTGCGGCGCTTCTACAAACAGCTTGCGGTCGACCAACTCCTGGTACAGCTGTTCCCGGGCCTTGTCCAGACGTGAGGCAAATTTGTAACGCAGGGCGCTGAGTTGCGTCGTTGAACTGGCGGCAAAAATGCCATTCAGCAACGTTTGTTCAAAGGGGCGCAGGTCAGCGGCCGGCTTATCGCTGCGGGTAAAGGTGTAATCTTCCTGCCCCGGTCCCTCCTGCATCGTCATATAGCCGCGTCGCGCCAGATCGACCAACGCCGACATAATGTCCCGGTCTTGCACTTCCTCATCCACCAGCGCGCCGGCCACCCCTGGCGGTAGATCGCCGGGGGGTTCGCTCAGATATTCCGCTGCCAATCCTACATCCGGGTCGCGTCCGCGAGTGGCCCAATTGGCCACCACCAGCGACACACCACCCACCCCCACCAACAGGCTGAGCGCCAGGAACACCAGAGCCATCACGTCTGTCGCTTCCTGGGCCTCGACGCTGCCTTGCCAGGCGGGTGGTTGCAACGCCAGTTGGCCATGGGGAATGCGCACCCCAATTTCGTAGGTTTCGCCGGGAGCCAGAGAGGGCCCATTGAAGGTCACCACGCGCCCATCCGGGCTGAAATTGATCGCCACCGCCTCGCTGAGCTGGTCATTGACCAGCGCCAGCGCCGAGCCTGCTTCCACCCCCAACGGCAGTTCCACTGTCACCTGACTGCTGAGAATCTCCCCAGGAAAATCGGGGCTGATCACCTGCCAGGTTAATTCATCCCCATCCTCCGCCACCAGAAAACCACCCCGCACCAGGTATTCAAAGGTGTAGGTGTGTTGCCCCTGGGTGGGGGGGAAGTTCCAATACACCGTCAACTCGCCAGGGCCAGACTCAACCTCGTAGGTATAGGGAGCGCCGCTGGTGGCGAGGGTGAAAGGGATATCCCCCTCGCGCACGTTCAGGATTTCGACGCCATCCGTCTTATCGGTGTTGATGGTGGCAAAACCAAAGGAGAAATCCTCGCCGCTGAAAACAAGCGTCTGTTCTTCGGTGAAAAGCAGGTCGCCATTCTCTTGCACCGTGATGGTGACATTGAACGACTCCCAGTAGAAACTTTGCTGCGCCGCAGCCGGCCGGCCGAACCAGAGGAGCCAGACCAGCGCTGCCACCAGCGCCAACCCCGGCCGGGCCATGAGCTAAACCAATGGGAATCTGGCGCAGAGCCAGAAAAAATGGGTTGCATAATCATCACCTGGGTTGAGGTTGGTTCTTCTCACATCGGGTACTGTACCGCCATTATGGTCAAAACGCCAACAGTTGGGCGGGGCCAGAGCGCCTGGTCGCCAGCCCACTCGCCTGCATCAAGGGGCGGCATCCACCGCCATATAGCGGCCCAAAAGCTCATGCCACGCGCCGCTGTCCATCAACGTCATCAGAGCAGCATCAAGTTGCTGCAACAGACTTTCATCTTCTCTACGTACAACCAGGGCCAGCGGTTCCACTGTCACGGCCGGTTCTGCCATAACCAGGCGGGGTTCCTGGCGCAATGTCAGCCGGCCGCTGATGGCATCGCTGAGCGCCACATCCGCCTGCCCTTCGGCCACCGCCGCCAGCGCTTCGCCGGCCGAGGGGTATGTCTGAATGGTCAAATCCGGCGTCTGTCGCTGCCACTCGGCGGCGACGACATGCCCGGCCGCGCCCAGTTCCACAGCGACACGCCGGCCGGCCAGGTCCTGCGGCAAGCGCCAGGTTGTCGCCCCAGGGAGAGCGCGCTGCACCAGCGCCATCTGGCCGGCGTTGAAATAAGGCTGACTGTAGGCAAAGTCACGGGTGCGCTGCACATCCACCACCAGAGCAGAAATCAACACATCCACCTGTCCTACCAACAAGGCATCGTACAACCCATCGTAGCCATAGTACGTGAAAGCCACCTCCACCCCCAGCACTTCCCCCAGAGCACGCCCCAGGTCAACATCCACGCCTTGCAGCGTCCCTTCCGCCGTCAGGGTGGCAAAGGGAGGATAGGAGGGGTCAAGGCCCACTCGCAGCACACCGGCCTGGGCCACCCGCTGCCAGCTATCCTCTGCCGGCCGGCACGCCATCAGCGTCATTGCCAACGCCAGCAACCACCCCAGTGCTCGGCCGGCGCGCCAGCCCCACCTCCTGTCACTCACCCTGTGTATACTCCTGAATGGCGCTATAAACCGGGCGCAACACAAATTCGGGCGTCACCAGGGTGAAGTAATCCATGTAACTCTGGGTGGGGGCAGGATAGCGAAAAGCCCACAACGCCACCGCCTCCACATAAGGCCAATGGGTTTCAGCATACACCAGCGCGTCCAGGGTATATTGAATGCGCTGCGCCGGCCGTACTGCCAACGTCCAGCGTGGATGATCGTTGTACCCCGTTTCAGTGATAAAAACAGACTTGGCGGCATCGCCGTGCTGCACCATGCGCGCCCGCAACAACTCCACCCGACGGAAGTTCAAAATGGCCGGGTCTGGTTCCGACTGTGGCGGAAAGGTGAACCCATAGGTGTGAACTGCCAGGGCATCGAAATAAGGCCCCGCGCCCGCTCCGTACATCCCGTCCAGGTAATCCAGTTCATTCAGCCCCCAGGCGGAACCAGGCGGCTCCAGGGTGGGGGCCAGGGCGCCTGCCAGCACCACCGCCTCCGGGTTGGCCGCCTTGACGGCCGGGTAGACCACCTGCAACAAAGCGGCATAGTCGGCCGGGGTGGTGGAACGATACCCCCACTCGTAGAAAAGGTTCGGCTCGTTGCCAATGATGAGATGCTCCACCCGGCCCCGGTAACGGTCGGCAAAGGCAGCGGCAAAAGCGGCGAAGGCTGGGTAGGCCTCCGCGTCCAGATAGGTCAGAGACGTATCAGGCGGACGCGCCCAAGCCGGCGTCAAACCCAGGCGGGCGATAACCGTCAAGCCATTGGCCACGGCGTGGTCGATCACCAGATCGGGATGCTCCCACTCAAAGCGGTCGGGGGCGGGCTGGTAATAGGCCCAGGGGAAAAATTCCACGATCCAGGGCGCACCCATGTCGCGCACCAGCTGCAATGAGCGTTGAATCTTCCACGGTTCCACCTCATCGGTCAGGCGGGTATGCACCCCGACGATGGGATGGCGGGTCTGCACCACCTGGGGCGGGCCGGGCGTGACGAGCAGGGGGGCCGGCCGCAACCAGGTTAAGATCACGCTCAACCACAACAAGCGCACACCCAGACCGAGGTTGGGGCGTCCCCAGCTGCTCATGCCCAATCTCCTGGAACCAACGGCCGGCCGCTCATCATCCCTCTGATTATAAACAGGATCAGATGAAGAGGACATAAAAAGCTCGCTCCAACCAGCTTGCTATGGCGCCGTCCTGCGTATATCTACAACAGACAGAGCAGATCAAGGGGATATAAAAAGCTCGCTTCAACCTTTCTGACCGCCGGGCGCGCCCTTGGGGCGTGATAAGATAAAGCGAGATAACGCGCCCGGCTCTTCATTAGTTTGCCGTCTACCGTCCACAATTTGCGCTATAATGGGCAGGACGGCGATCAGCATGTCAGTCTATTGGGCCTGAGCGCCGCCTGAGTTCCAGTATCTCAACAAACTACATTTGTGGGGTTTGTCGTAACAGCCTTAGCCGTTTTACTGCTGAAGGGGTTACCACCAACTTCATGTGGCGAGATAGTGGCGACCCACTGTTATGCTACAGCCGGGCTATTGGCTTTTTAGCTGGGAACATCAAACCTTCTATGCGCATCTTTTTGACTGGGGCAACAGGCTTCGCCGGCTCGCATTTGGTTGATTGCCTGCTTGAAGCCGGGCATCATATCTATGGGCTGGTGCATTCAGCCAGCAGCCAGCAACCCTTCCCCATGCACCCCCGCTTCATCCCCATGCCCGGCGATTTGCTCCAGCCGGCGGAGCTGAAATATCTGGTGGCCCAGGCCCAGCCTGAGGTCATCTACCATCTGGCGGGCCAGGCTTACCCCATGCGCTCCTGGCAAAACCCTACTCTTACCCTGGCGATCAACACTGGCGGCGTGGCCAATATGTTGGAAGCTGCCATCGCTTACGGCCGGCCGCGCGTCGTGGTCGTCACCAGCGCCGATATGTACGGCGTCATCCACCCCAACCAGTTGCCCATCACCGAACGCACCCTCCCCCAACCACGCCATCCCTATGGCGTCAGCAAGCTGGCGGCGGCCCAACTGGTTCATCTCTACTGGCAACGCTACCAGTTGCCGGTGGTGGAGGCGCGCCCCTTCAACCACATTGGGCCACGCCAGGCGTTGGGGTTTGTCGCCCCTGACTTTGCCAGCCAGCTGGCAGCCATCAAGCTGGGTCTCAAAGAGTCGGTACTGTGCGTCGGCAATTTAACCGCCGAACGTGATTTCACCGACGTGCGGGATGTGGCCCGCGCCTACACCCTGCTGGCGGAACGCGGCCGGCCGGGCGAAAGTTATCTCATCTGTTCCGGCGCGCCGGTGGCGGTGCATGTCATTCTCAACATCTTGTTGGAACTGACGGGCCGTGATGTCAGCATCGAGTACGATTCCGACCGAATGCGCCCCAGCGATACACCGGTGCTCTATGGCAGCTACGCCAAAATCGCCCGCCACACCGGCTGGCGCCCCACCATCCACCTGCGCGACACCCTCGCCGATGTCTTCGCAGAGTGGGTGGCTCAGCTCCAGGAATGAAGCCGGATTAACCGCGCCAAGCCATCCCCTCATGACGGCTCAACGACTCGATAAATTGCTGGTGCAGCGAGGCCTGGCAGAAAGCCGCGCCAAAGCCCAGGCTTACATTCTGGCCGGTGAGGTGCGGGTAAATGGTCAGGTAGTGGACAAAGCCGGGACAACGGTTGCTGCTGACGCGGTGGTGGAAGTGGCCGCCCCACCCCCCTACGTCGGACGCGGCGGCTTTAAGCTGGCAGCGGCGCTGGATGCCTTTGACCTGTCGGCGGCCGGGCGCATCTGCGCCGATGTAGGGGCGTGCACCGGCGGCTTCACCGATGTGCTATTACAGAGAGGGGCCGCTCGCGTTTACGCCATCGATGTCGGTTATGGCCAGCTCGATTGGAAACTGCGCCAGGACCCCCGCGTCGTCTGCCTAGAACGCACCAACGCCCGCTATCTGACGGCGCTGCCTGAGCGCGTGGATCTGGTCGTGATTGATGTCTCCTTCATTTCCCTGACGCTCATTCTGCCGGCCGTGCAGCAGTGGTTAGCCGCCCCCTGGGACATCGTGGCTCTGATCAAACCGCAGTTCGAGGCTGGCAGAAAGCAAGTCGGCAAAGGGGGCATCGTGCGCGACACAGCCGTCCATCAGGCTGTGGTCACCCACCTGCTGGCCTGGGCCGAGGCGCATCAACTCCATCCGGCCGGCCTGATCCGCTCGCCGATGGCCGGGGCTGATGGCAACCTGGAATTCCTCCTCTGGCTGCGCCCCCAGCCAACGACGGTTGACCTCACCGCCGCCCTCAACCAGGCCCTGGCGTGAGCGCCGGTCGCGCCCACGCTTTGTGATATAATCCACACCCTATGGATCAGAGTAAGATTCGCAATTTTTGCATCATCGCCCACATCGACCACGGCAAATCCACCCTGGCGGATCGCCTGTTGCAAATCACCGGCACCATCTCAGAACGGGATATGCAAGAGCAGGTGCTCGATAGCATGGAACTGGAGCGGGAAAAAGGGGTGACCATCAAAGCCTCAGCCGTGCGCATGATCTATCAGGCTGAGGATGGCGAAACCTATGAGATGAACCTCATCGACACGCCGGGTCATGTGGACTTTGCCTATGAGGTCAGCCGGGCGCTTCAAAGCTGCGAAGGGGCGCTGCTTGTCGTCGATGCCACCCAGGGGGTGGAGGCCCAAACCATTGCCAACCTGTACATGGCGCTGGATGCCAATCTGGAAATCGTGCCTGTGGTCAACAAAATCGACTTGCCGGCCGCTGCGCCCGACGATGTAGCCGAAGAGATTGAAAACCTGACCGGCATCGATGCTCTGGATGTGATTCCCGTCAGCGCCAAGACCGGGGAAAACGTGCGCGCCATTTTGGAGGCGGTGCTGAGGCTTGTCCACCCACCTACCGGCGACCCCCTGCGCCCCCTGCGCGCCCTCATCTTCGACTCGCATTACGACTCCTACAAAGGGGTCATTGCCTATGTGCGCGTCTTTGAAGGCGCAATTCGGTCGCGTGAAGTGGTGCGCATCATGTCCAACGGCGTCGAGGTCGAGCCACTGGAGATTGGCATCTTCTCGCCCGGCATGAAAGCTGTCTCTCAACTGGAAGCGGGTGAAGTGGGCTACATCGCCACTGGCCTAAAATCGGTGCGTGAGTGCCGCGTCGGCGATACTATCACCTTGAAAAGCCAGCCAGCGGCCGAGCCGCTACCCGGCTACACCCAGGTTAAACCGATGGTCTTCGCCGGCCTCTACCCAACCGAAAATGACGATTACGCTCTGCTAAAAGACGCTCTGGAAAAGCTGCAACTCAACGACGCCGCTCTGGTCTACGAGCCGGAAACCTCCAACGCTCTCAGCTACGGTTTCCGCTGCGGCTTCCTGGGGCTGTTCCACATGGAGATTGTCCAGGAGCGGCTGGAGCGCGAATACGATCTCGACCTGCTGGCTACTGCCCCCAGTGTGCGCTACGAAACTGTGGACCCGACCGGCGAGGTGCGCCAGATCGACAGCCCGGCCGACCTGCCCGACGAAAACGCCTACACCGAGATCCGCGAGCCGTGGATGCACTTGCAGGTCTTCACCCCAGAGGAATTTTACGGCTTCGTGATGGAGCTGGCCACCAAACGGCGCGGTGAGTTTCTGGGAGTGGAGCATCCCGCGCCCGGCCGCATCATCTTGAGGTTCGATATCCCCCTGGCTGAGTTGATTGTGGACTTCTACGACAGGCTAAAGAGCGGCACGCGCGGCTACGCCTCCATGGATTATGAATTTGCCGGCTACCGCACCAGCGACCTCGTCAAGCTGGAGGTGTTGGTCAACCAGCAACCTGTCGATGCCTTGACCATGATCGTCCACCGCGACATGGCGTACCACCGAGGGCAAAAACTGGTCACGGCCCTGAAAGAGGAGATACCCCGCCAGCTGTTCGAGGTTCCCATCCAGGCAGCTGTGGGCAAGCGGGTCATCAGCCGCGCCAATGTCAAAGCGCTGCGCAAAGATGTTCTGGCCAAATGTTACGGCGGCGACATCACGCGCAAAAAGAAGCTGCTGGAGAGGCAGAAGAGAGGCAAGAAGCGCATGAAGATGATCGGGGCCGTCGAAGTGCCCCAAGAAGCCTTCATGGCTGTGCTGCGGTTGACGGAAGATTAACAGACTGGGAAACGCATGTCGGGCGCAAACGGCATGAATCTTTACCGCTTACTGGCCTGGCCCGTGTTAAGTCAAACGGACCCGGAGTGGGCCCACGAACGCACCCTGCAGGCGCTGGCGCTGGCCCAAAGCACGCCGGCCGGCCGACTGATGTTGCGTCAGATTCGGGGGGCGCTGCCGGCGCGGCCGGTGGTGTGCGCCGGTCTCACCTTTCCCAATCCGATTGGCGTAGCGGCCGGCTTCGACAAAGACGCCCGTGTTGTGCGGGGCCTGGCGGAATTGGGCTTCGGCCACATCGAGGTGGGAACCCTCACCCCGGCCGCCCAGCCTGGCAATCCCCGGCCGCGCCTCTTTCGTTTGCCGGCCGATGACGCGCTCATCAACCGTCTGGGCTTTCCCAACCAGGGCGTGGCGGCGGTCCTCCCCAGGCTGCGCCAACTGGCGCAGCAACCGCGTCCCTATCGCATTGGCGTCAGTCTGGGCAAGCAAAAAGAGACGTCGCTGGAACAGGCGGTGGACGATTACGTCACCGGCCTGCGCCAGCTCTACCCTTATGCCGACTACATCGCCATCAATGTCAGTTCCCCTAACACTCCTGGTTTACGCGATCTGCAAGGCCCTGCCTATCTTCAGGCGCTCCTGAGCGCACTGGCAAACGAAACAACCGCCCTGGCGCGCCAGCATGGGCACCCCTGCCCCCTGTGGCTTAAAATTGCCCCCGACCTGTCCTGGTCGCAGCTGGACGATATTCTACAAGTCGCGACCGACCAGTCGGTCGTTGCCGGCCTGATCGCCGTCAACACCACCATCGACCGAACAGGGTTGCACAGCTCCCACTGTCAGCAAGCCGGGGGGGTAAGCGGCCGGCCGTTACAGACTCGCAGCAACGCCATCATCCGCCACATCCATGCCTGCGTCGGCGACCGTCTGCCCATCATCGGCGTCGGCGGGGTGTTCCAGCCCGACGATGTGCGCGCCAAACTGGACGCCGGCGCGACTCTGGTGCAGCTCTACACCGGGCTCGTCTACGAAGGGCCGGCCATCGCCGGCCGCCTGGTGCGCGCTCTGGCGACCACCCCCTCTAATCAGGCGACGCCAGCCGGAGTAGCCCAACCATGAGTTCTCTCAACCACCAACGCCTGACCGCTTCTGTGCGTGGACGAGTACAGGGCGTCTCCTTTCGCTACTACACCCGCCAGACAGCCCAACGTTGGGGATTGACCGGCTGGGTGCGCAATGCCATGGATGGCTCCGTCCAGGTTGTGGCCGAAGGGCCAGCCGACCAGCTGCGCGCTCTGGAAGCCTGGCTCCACCAGGGGCCGCCGGCCGCCTGGGTCGAGAACGTCCAGACCAGTTACACTGAGGCCACCGGTGAATTCCACACCTTCACCATTCGCTAAAAGACGCACCCCATGACCGCCAACCGGCAACGTCTTGCCTGGGCTTTTGTGCTGGCCGGCTTTTTCACCTGCCTGGCCATCACCATTGCCATTCCCGTTGGCTACGCCGCCTTGCGCGAACGCGCCCGCACCCCCCTGACACTACGGGTGCAGACCAACCAGGGAACCCTGGGTGTTATCTCTCCCCAGGGAGATCGCAACTTCCTGGCCGTCACCGACGCGCCGCAAAAAGTGTTGCCCCCCATGACCCTGATCACCGGACGCAACGATACCGGCTTGCTGGAAATCTTCTCCCCCGATGAGACCCAATTCGTAGCGCGTCTGCAGCTCTACGGCGATAGTTTTCTGGTGGTCGACCGCGCCGCTGCTCCTCGTTTCAACGCCAGTTCCCTACCCCACCAGCTGGCGCTCAACCTCATCAGCGGGCGCTTGCGTCTGATTCAACCCCCTGACGCTGACGCCCGCCCCCTGAGCGTCAACATCCAGACCCCACACGGCTGGATTGAAATCCGCCAACCCGGCCAATATGCCGTGGAAGCCAGCAACACCTCTTCCCTGATCGCTGTTCTGAGTGGTCAGGCGACACTCCACATCGGGGAGGCCAGTCTACCCCTGGAGTCTAATCAGCTAGGGGTCTTGGACAGCGCTGGCCTGCATGGCCCGGCCAGCACAGAGCGCAACCTGCTGCTCAATGCTGCTTTCGCTGATGGCCTCAACCATTGGATCGTAGGCGCGTGGCGGGTGGAACGTCCCGAGGAACCCAGCGGCGAGACCCAACTCACCCTGGTCAACGATGAGCCGGTGCTGCGGCTCAAACGGGAGGGCATCGGCCACGCCGACATCAGCATCACCCAGCTGCTAGATCAAGATGTGACCGACTTCCAATCCTTGCGGCTCTCCCTGACCATGCGTTTCCAACAGCAAAGCTTGCCGGTGTGTGGCAGTTTGGGCACAGAGTGCCCTTTAACGGTGCGCCTGGAGTATGAGGATACCTTTGGTCAGGCCCAGGCGTGGCAACAAGGCATTTATGCTCAAGGGGTACCCTCCACCGAGTCGCCCGACATCTGCGTCGTGTGCGGCCCGCCCCTCAACCTCAACCGTCACTGGCCAGCCAACGGCTTGAACCAGGTGGTCTTCTTCGATTCCGACAATCTGTTGGAGCGGCTGGAACAGGAAGGCATTCGCCCCAACCGAATTAACAGCCTCAGCCTCATCGCCGCCGGCCACACCTTCGAGGTAGATGTAATCGAAGTCGCCCTCCTGGCCCAGGAATAAACACCCTACTCAAATCCCAATCCCCGCTCCTTGAGCGATACAAAGCGATGCCGGCCGATCACCAGATGATCCAGCACACGAATACCCAGCAGCTCGCCGGCGCGTCGAATCTCCCGTGTCACTGCCACATCTTCCGGTGAAGGCGTCGGGTCGCCAGAGGGGTGATTATGGGCCACAATCAGAGCCGCTGCATTTTCCCGAATGGCAGTGCGAAATAGCTCCCCGATGCGCACCACGGAGGTGTTAAGGCTGCCGATGTAGATGATGTTCGAGCTCAACACCTTGTGGCGTGTATCCAACAAAATCACCCGCAGCTGCTCCTGTTCCAGAAAAGTCATCTCCGCCATGAGCAAATTGGCTGCATCGGCCGGCGAGCTGATCTGAATGCGTTCACCAGGCATTGCGGCCATCAAGCGCCGCCCTAACTCCAAAGCCGCCTTGATCTCCACCGCTTTGGCTGTCCCCACCCCTTTCACCTGTTGCAACTCCTGCACCGAGGCACGCTCCAGGCCGGGCAACCCATCGAACTTTTGCAACATGCGCTCCGCCAACCGCAGAACATTTTCACCGCCGCTACCGGTGCGAAAAATAATCGCCAACAACTCGGCCGTATTCAGGGCCATAGGCCCCACCTGTAACAGGCGTTCCCGCGGGCCAGTTCGTTGTGCTAAAGCAAGGTTTATCCAAAAGCCATAGGCCCCACCTGTAACAGGCGTTCCCGCGGGCGTTCAGATGAGGGTAATTCGTGAATGGTATAATGCGTCATGGTCGGCATCCGTCGCTCAGTTTTGGCTGCTAATTGTACCGGCCGTCAACGCTCTGTCGACTAATTGGCAACGGATATGTTATACTAATAGATGTAAACAGGCGGCAAACGCCAGACGCTGTTCGGGAGAGAGCCTGGGGGTTGTTTTGCCAACTCACTCAGGACGCCGAAGGGGCAAGCGGATCGCCTGCGCAATGCAGGCCAGCGAATCTCTCAGGCAAAAGGACCGGCAGCGGCGCGACTCTGGAAAGAGGCCGGCCGTAACGGCCGGCGCACCGAAGGGGCAAGCAGCCAGCCGCGCATCTATGCGACGCGCCTAATGGCGGTGAATCTCTCAGGTCAATGACAGGGGACGCAGACAATGACCATTGTCGCGTCCCTTTATGTTTGGCGCGCTGGCCCCGCCGCCCAGATGAAATCAACCCCTATTAACCCTTTTATGCAGAGGAAGGTATGACCAAGATCGTAGCTGGGCTTTATTACACCAAAGATGATGAGTGGCTCAAAGTTAATGGCGCAACAGGCACTATCGGCATCACTGACTATGCGCAAGACTCTTTGTCCGACATCGTCTTCCTGGAATTACCTGACGCCGGCGCAACTTTTGACCAGGGCGAACGCTTTGGCGTCGTGGAATCGGTCAAAGCCGCTGCCGACCTCTACATGCCCGTCAGCGGCGAGGTGTTGGAAAGCAACACCGCCCTGCTGGACACACCTGACCTGGTCAACACCGATCCCTACGGGGAAGCCTGGATGATCAAGGTGGCTCTGACCAATCAGGAACAACTCACCGGGCTGATGGATGCGGAATCTTACCAGCAATATTGTGATAAGCGCAGCTAGATCCTCTTCTTGAGTTCGCCTTCGGCCGTGCGCCGGTGAACAAGCCGGACGGCATTACTCGTTTCGGCCGGCGCAGCCTCTCTTCTGTCAGCACTCAGGAGTCTATACGCCTCTCCCAGGGAGAAAGTTATGTTTGATACGCCAGTTTCCACCTCTCTGCGTCACAATGGGCGCGGCCATGACGAGGAAAACAGTTCCCCACTCGATTGGCTGAACCCGTTGGACACCTTCCCCCGCCGCCACGTGGGCCCTCATGCCGAAGACATTGCTGCCATGTTATCCATCATTGGCGTCGATAGTCTGGAAGCTCTGATCGATGCCACCATCCCGGCCAGCATTCGTTTGCAACATCCATTGGATTTGCCGCCGGCCCAGACAGAGGCGGCCGTGTTGCAAAGCCTGCGCCACCTGGCCCAGCGCAACCAGGTATATCGCTCTTTCATTGGTCTGGGCTACCACGCCCCCATCACCCCACCGGTCATCCTGCGCAATATCCTGGAAAATCCCGGCTGGTACACCCAATACACCCCCTACCAACCAGAAATCTCTCAGGGACGGCTGGAAGCGTTGCTCAACTTCCAAACAATGATCACCGACCTCACCGGCCTGGATATTGCCAACGCTTCTCTCCTGGATGAGGCCACCGCAGCCGCCGAGGCTATGGTGCTGGCATTGCACGCCCAAAAGCGCCCCCCGGCCTCGCCAGTTTTCTTCGTCTCCGACCGCTGCCACCCCCAAACCATCGAGGTGGTGCGCACACGCGCTAAGGCCTTAAATATCCAGGTTGTGGTGGGAGACCACGCCGCCTATGATGTAAGCAACCAGCCCTTTGGCGTCCTGGTGCAATACCCCACAACCGATGGCGCGGTGCTGGATTACAACGACTTCTTCGCTCAGGCCCACCGTGTGGGGGCGGTTGCCATCGTCGCCGCCGATCTGCTGGCCCTGACCTTGCTACGCCCACCTGGGGAGTTTGGGGCGGATGTGGCTGTGGGCAATAGCCAGCGCTTTGGCGTGCCCCTCGGCTTTGGCGGCCCTCACGCCGCCTACATGGCAACCCGCGACGCCTACAAACGCCTGCTACCCGGCCGGCTGGTGGGCGTCTCAGTGGATGCCGCCGGCGGCCGGGCCTTACGCCTGGCCCTCCAGACACGTGAACAACACATCCGCCGCGACCGCGCCACCAGCAACATCTGTACGGCTCAGGTTTTGCTAGCCATCATGGCCTCCATGTACGCCGTCTACCACGGTCCGCACGGACTGAAGCGCATCGCGCAACGAGTACGCTTCCTCACCGCCATTCTGGCCGCCGGTCTGCGCCAGGCGGGTTACACCCTGACAGATGAACCTATCTTCGACACCGTGAAGGTGACGGCCGGCCCTCTGCCGGCCGATCAACTCCTGGCGCGCGCCAATGATCGTGGCATCAACCTGCGCCCCTACCCCGATGGAGGAGTGGGCATCGCCCTCGACGAACCCACCACCGTGACGGAGATCGAGCAACTCTTGACCATCTTCAACGTCGACCCCGCTTTGTCGGTGCACGACCTGGCGCAACAGGTACAGCCCGAGTATCCAGCCTCGTTGCAGCGCACATCCCCCTACCTGACGCATCCCGTTTTCAACACCCATCACTCCGAGACGGAGATGCTGCGCTACATCACCCGGCTCGAAAGCCGTGATCTCTCGCTGGCCCACAGCATGATCCCGCTGGGTTCCTGCACCATGAAACTCAACGCCACAACGGAGATGATTCCCGTCACCTGGCCGGAGTTCGCCCACTTGCATCCTTTCGCCCCGGCCGGGCAAAGCCAGGGGTATCGCCTGCTGTTCGACCGGTTGGGCCAATGGCTGCAGGAGATCACCGGCTTCGCCGGCGTTTCCTTCCAGCCCAACGCCGGCTCTCAAGGCGAGTACACCGGTCTGCTGGTCATTCGCGCCTACCACGAAGCACGAGGAGAAGCGCACCGCACCGTCTGCCTCATCCCCAGCTCCGCCCACGGCACCAACCCGGCCAGCGCCGTCATGGCGGGCCTGGAGGTGGTGGTGGTGCGTTGCGATGATCATGGCAACGTGGACATAGAGGATTTGCGGGCCAAAGCCGCCCAATACGCCTCCTCCCTGGCCGCCCTGATGATCACCTACCCCTCTACCCATGGCGTGTTTGAAGAAAACATCGCCGAGATTTGCGCCATTGTGCACACCTACGGCGGGCAGGTATATCTGGATGGGGCTAACATGAACGCCCTGGTGGGATTGTGCCGGCCGGCTGCCTTCGGGGCTGATGTCTGCCATCTCAACCTGCACAAAACCTTCTGCATTCCACATGGCGGCGGCGGGCCAGGCATGGGGCCGATTTGCGTGGCTGAACACCTGACCCCCTTCCTGCCACGCCATCCACTAGAGCCGGCCGTCGGCGGTGCCCAAGGCATCGGGCCGGTGGCCGCTGCCCCCTGGGGCAGTCCCGCCATTCTCACCATCCCCTACGCTTACATCGCCATGATGGGGGCCGAGGGTTTAACCCAGGCCACCCAGGTCGCCATTCTCAACGCCAACTACATCGCGGCCCGGCTCAATCCCCACTTCCCGGTGCTCTACACCGGCGCTCATGGCCATGTGGCGCACGAGTGCATTATCGACCTGCGGGCGCTCAAAGAGTCGGCCGGCATTCTACCTGACGATGTTGCCAAGCGCCTGATGGATTTCGGCTTCCACGCCCCTACCATGTCATGGCCTGTGGCCGGCACGCTGATGATCGAACCGACTGAGAGCGAGTCGCTGGACGAGCTCGACCGCTTCTGCGACGCCATGATCGCCATTCGGGATGAGATTCGCGCCATTGAAAGAGGCGAGTTCGATCATCAGGATAACCCCCTGAAAAATGCACCCCACACCGCCAGCATGGCAACGGCCTCTGAATGGACACATCCTTACAGCCGTGAGCAGGCTGCTTTTCCCACCACCTGGGTGCGTCAGGCCAAATTCTGGCCTTTCGTGGCCCGCATCGACAACGTCTACGGCGACCGCAACCTCATCTGCACCTGCCCCCCCGTCGAAGCTTATCTATAATTTCGGCCGCGCCGGGGTTGGCGCAGCGCTTCACTTCCTCTTCAACATCAACGCGCCTTTCCTTCACCCTGGAGGAAAGGCGCGCTTAGAGAGGACGTTGTTCCACCACCAGGCGGAGGGCAGTGCGCTCTGAACCCTCAATATCAATCTCGACAAACGAGGGGATACACACAATATCCTTCCCCTCCTCCAGTAGATAGCCGCGTGCAATGGCTATCGCCTTCAGCGCCTGATTGACAGCCCCAGCGCCAATCGCCTGCACCTCAGCCCGCCTGGATTCTCGAATCACGCCGGCAATAGCGCCGGCAACTGAGGCCGTGCGCGAGTTGGCGGACACTTTGATGATGCCCATGCTTGACCTCCGGCGTCCATAAGCATGGCGACTTTCATCCTGGCAGCCTGGGTCTGGCGTTTGCACGCCGTTGCTTGCTGGTCAGGAAAGATGCTTGGTCGTTGCCACCAGATGCGGCGCCTTGTTCATAGGATATGCTGCTGTAACTATTTTGACAATGTTAGATTCACGGGCTACGAGCCTTTCTAAGCCGCGATTTGCGTGAGCGGGTACGATTGTCCAGATGTTTGACAACCAACTCAGCCGCCTCACGGGATGATAACTGAGGTAAAGGC
>DAOTXO010000063.1:0-66020 GCA_034435495.1 Anaerolineae bacterium | reverse complement strand
GCCTTTACCTCAGTTATCATCCCGTGAGGCGGCTGAGTTGGTTGTCAAACATCTGGACAATCGTACCCGCTCACGCAAATCGCGGCTTAGAAAGGCTCGTAGCCCGTGAATCTAACATTGTCAAAATAGTTACGGTACAATAATGTAATCGTATATGGTTTACTCACCCCTCAAGCCACCGCTACTCAATTGGCCTGCCTTCAACCCAAAGACATGGAGCAGGGGGAGAAAATTACACTGAGGTTCAGAAGCCAAATTCAAAGCTTCAAGTTAAATGATACATCACCACAAAGCGAAGCTGAGCAATTAGAACTTACCATTTCGAGTGCTCCTGCTCAAAGTTTGGTCGACTCCACAAGAGCTATTGTCTTGTCAATTATGAGAATTGTACTCTTGCCCCCCTGGGCTAATGGCTTTATACCGTTGTTGGCACTTCTATTGGCTTATTTATTTGATCAACACCTCACCGGATTAGAAGAATTAGCTTGTAAAGCAACGAAAGAGTCCTACAGGGTAGTGATCGGTCCCATTCTAGGTATTCTTGGGTTCGGCATTATGCTCTGTATAGGCAGAACCTTGATTATAGAGTCATCACGTTGGGCTATTTGTACACTAGAGCACGAAACAGCTGATCCTCTGTGTACTTCACCGGATTTAGCAGCGGACGAGAGCGTATCAGCAAATCAACCCAACAAGATTGCCAGGCAGGCAAAAGCACGACTTACATTCTGGTTACTACTCTTAGGTTTATTAGGTATAGGGCGTTGGCCGGAAACAAGGGCAATGGCTGTAACGAATCGGGAAAGTTCTCCTACTCCAACTGCGCCTGAGTCAAGCGGTTCCAGCCGACCTGATCCACCAGGCTCTTAGGTCTATGTGGGATGAGCATGAATTAGGCCAAGATTGGTATGGGCCTGGTGCGCGACCAGGCTCTCGACGATGGGGGTGGCTCTTAATTGCCTTGCTCAGCCTGCTGGCCTTTATGATAATGCAGAGCGGGCCTGAACCAACCATCTCGCCTGATGGAATCCAGCCTACACTCATCCTTTTGGCAACGGCTCCACCGGCGTTGCCGATTGATATAGCTACGCCTTTGCCTGGAGCCACCCAGCCAGACAATACCCCCTCCACCTCTACGCCAATATTCACAAGACCAGATGAAGCAGCGCTGCAGAAATTTATGTTAGATCTGATAAATCTGGATCGAGCCGAGGCTGGTCTGGAATCAGTCGCCTGGGATGAACTGGCAGCTGATGTTGGCCGCCGTCACACACAGGATATGGTTGCTTTCAATTACTTCAGTCATTGGAATCGTGCCGGATTAGGGCCTGACCATCGCTACACTCTGGCAGGGGGGCAACATGCTGTCATGGAAAATTTGTATGCCTTTGCCTTGACCTATTCAGACGGCCGAGGGGCACCGATTGACGATTGGGAAGCAGTGATTGAGAGAGCACAAACAGATCTGATGAATAGCCGCGGCCATCAAAGTAACATTCTGGATCCGGCCCACACCCATGTTGGAATTGGCATGGCCTATGATGAAAGTAGCGGACGGTTTCGTCTCGCCCAGGAGTTTACCAATCAATACGTTACACTCTATACAGCTTTGCCACTTGAGGCTAGAGCCGGTGAACAAATAGAAGTACACGGGAAGGTTGATAGTCTTGCTGTGACGGACATTGTGCTGAATTTGGCTTATGAATCATTCCCTGCTTCATTAAGTCTGGAGGAATTGGCGCATACTGGTGCTTACACATCGGCAGCTGAGTCTTTGGAAAGTTGGTCATTAGACCGCATATTTGATCAAAGCATTATTTTGCCTGCACGTGCTGGAATCTATCACATCCGTATATTCGCCCAGATGGGAGGAAGCCAGACTTTACTCCTTGATCATAACATATGGGTTTCACTTCCCTGAAGAGTTGTATCCTAACCCCGAACCACAGGCTAAAATGGATGTAACTATCATCCAACAGCTTTTGGAGGCAGAATAGG
Organism: Anaerolineae bacterium; assembly: GCA_034435495.1. Lineage (GTDB taxonomy): Bacteria > Chloroflexota > Anaerolineae > Promineifilales > Promineifilaceae > DAOTXO01. Next base: position 64,022 of record DAOTXO010000063.1, on the reverse strand, counting down.
GGGGCCGGTATGGGGGCGCGTACGTTGGGAAACGGAGGCAGAGGGCTGGTGGTGGGAAGTGCGTGGGGTATCTGACGGTGAATCTATGGGCTGGATATGGGAGGGGCGAATTGTAGAGTGCCCATAAGTTAAAACTTCTCCCACTGGTGCGAGAGTTGGCCGGGTTCAGATCATTCGTTTGGGCTATGTGAAAGATAAGCCGGCCAGAAATACCTCCGGCCGGCCCACGCATTTATCCCCCTCCTACGCTTCCGCCGGCGGCTGGGTCAAATAGTGGTAGGCTTGATGCTCTGACTTATGGGGCCAGAGGAGTTCTATCAGGTCCTCGATGTCGTGCCAGCCGTCGCCGAGGATGTCGTAAGCCAAAGCGCGATAGCGTTCGACAGTGGCCTGGGCCAGACCTAACTCCTGGGCCACACTGGGAGCCGACATGCCCAGCACCAAGGTCAGCCAGACCACATCGCGCAGCCGCGCCTGCGCCATATCTGGATGCCACTGCCACACCGGCAGCCGGGCTGAATGGGTGAGCAAATGAGGGAAGCGAGGACGCAGTACAGACTCCACCCCCGGCGTATACAAAAAGCGTCCCCGGCGCGCTTTGCAAACAGCCGTCGCCAGCGACAGCTGAACTTCTCGCTTCAGCAGCAAGCCGACCGCCTCCGATTGGGCCACGCTCATCGCTACGTCTGGATGGGCGTATTGGGTCAGACACAGCACCAGGGTATGCGGCGCGGCCGCCTGCAGGGCGTGCAAGAAATCAGCCACCGGCAGTCGATCTTGATACTCCACATCGACAACGATGACATGGGGCTTGCGCTCCTGATTGGGCAACCAGGCCAAAAGCTCGGCCGGCGTAGCGATTTCAGCCTGCAAAGTTGTGCGCGTGTCGCGCACCAAGAGCATGGCTCCGGCTAAGCGCGCCAGCCAGTCATCATCCATCAAGACTACTCGAATAGGCAGCGATGGGGAGTGGGGAGAATGAACCATCCGTTATACTTGCCTCCTTCATAGTGGGATTGCCGGGAGCCGGTCAATCCAGAGTTGCCTTCAGCCTACTGCAACCTCACATGCGAAGCAAGATTGTTTTTATGGGCAAATGGCCGCACAATAACCCAATCGGGTGGATGTGCAACCCGCCCCGCTACGTGCTGCTGGGTTACATCTATGGTGGTGACCTAACGGTTGGTGTTGTCGGCGTAGCCGGTGAGTTCGATGTAGCCCTGAGCGGTGACCGGCCGGCCGGCCCTTTCCCCTTCCCAGGCCACAGCCCCTTCCCAGTAGGCCCCGGCCGGGAAGTTTAGCTCCTGGTTGGGCATCTGGGCTGCACCGGTCAGGGCGAGATCGAGGGAGGGGATGGCCAGCTCCCAGGCGATGGGGTAGCGAGCGGCGGTGGCGGGACTGTGCCAGAAGTCGGTGGGGCGCAGGGTCCACTCCGTCAGGCGCAGGGGCGTGACCCGGCCATCGGGGGCGATCCAGCTGCCGCTGCTGGCCGGCTCCAGGCTCCCATCCGCCAGACGGATTTGGAACAACATGAGAGCCGCGCCATCGGAAAACTGGAGGGAGAGCCAATCCCAACCCGTCGCCCCCGGCGGTAAAACGCTGGTACTCCACTCATGATCCTTCCACGCCAGCCCTGAAACAGCCACGGTTTCATCCCCCAGCGTTACCTTTCCCTCAACCTGTTGCTGAACGAGCGAATAATAGTAAGAGGCGTTGCCCGGCGCGGCGCTCTTGGGGCTCAAGCCGCCCTGCCCATGCAAGATGGGGGGCAGGGTTGGGGTCAGGTACAGCTCCAGGGCGTAACCATCGGCGGCGGCCACAAGGCGCGCCCGGCCGTCGGGTTGGGCAGCGACTTCCCACGCTTCCAGCCAGATGCGGTAGGGCTCCGCTTGCGCGCCGGCCAACCCGGCCGCTCCCCGACTATAGCGCTCTGTGTGATAAAAGACCTGGTTGGTGATGTCGCTCAAGGCGAAGTGGGCAAAGTAGACCTGATGGGTGCGCCAGGCTGATAACCCTTCCTCCCCGGCATCAGATTGGGGCGGGGAAAGCGGCGTCAGGGCGCGACGGAAAAGGGTAAACTGGAAACCAAAGGGCCGGCCGTCCGCGCTGTGTAAGTTGCCGGTGTAATACCACCACTCCGTCTGATAGGCGGGATGGGGACCAAAATCGGCCGGGAAGTGCAGGCTGTCGGGTTGTGTGGCGCGGGCAAAGCCTTCGGCGGCCGGCTGTGAGAGGGCGGTGATGAAGGTGGCGGTCGTCTCGGCCGGCGCGACCGGGTTTGAGCCAGCTGCTCGAACCAGTCCGGCAACCGCCAGAGCGACACACAACAAGCTGAGCAAGGGGCGCAACCAGGGACGGGGGGATGGGGGTGGTAGGGGCGAACCTGTGTGTTCGCCCCTGCGAGGTGTCTGGAGCATCTTAATCACTCCGCAGGGCTGTGGCAATGGGGAGTCGGCTAAGTCGCCAGGCCGGGTATAAACCGGCCAGCAGGGCGGCCACAACCGCCACCAGCAGGGCGTTGAGGAAATAGGCCGGTTCCAGGTACATCTGGAGTGTCCAGCCAAAGGAACGTCGGTTGATGATGTGGATCAAAATCCAGGCCAGCATGTAGCCGGTGGGCAACGCCAGCAGGCCGGCCGTTCCCCCCATCAGCCCGGTCTCCCACAACGTCAGCCGCCACAACTGCCCCGGCGTCAGGCCAATGGCGCGCAGGGTGCCCAGCTCGCGGGCGCGTTCCAACTGCAAACTGAGCAGGGCGCTCAAAACGCCGATGAAGGCCACAACCGTTGCCAGCAGGCGCAGGGCGGCCGTGATGGCGAAAGTGCGGTCAAAAACAGCCAGGGAACTCTGGCGCAGACCGGCATTGGACCGCACCGTCACCTGTTGAATGGGGGCCAGGGCGGCGCGCAAATCGGCCACCATCTGATCCGCATCTACATCGGGGGCAATAAAAAGCGCCAGGGTGGAGATGGCTTCATCCTGCCACAGGGTCAAGTATGCGTCGCGCCCGATCCAGACAAAGCCCTGCTCACTGGCGTAATCGTAAACCACGGCCAGGACGGGAAAAGTGCGCGGCCCCTGGGGCGTCAACAGGGTGACAGGCTGTGGCGGCAGGGAAAGTTGCTGCTTGATCAGCAACGGCTCAGAGAGCATCACTCCTTCCCCGGCCAGCAAGCGATCCAGCAATGTCGCCGGGTCGCCGGTGTGCCACAGCAACGGCCGGCCGCCCCGGGCCAGATCATCACTGATAGCCAACAGTTGCACCGGCCGGCCCCAATCAGGGGCCATCACCTGCACATGGCGCTCCAGGGTGCTGCCGATCACGCCGGGCCAGGCCTGGGCCTGCGCTACAAGCCTGGGGTCTAAAACAGGTGTGCGGTCGCTGGCGGAAAAAGCGGGCGGAGAGAGGTAAATATCGGCCTGCAACGTCTGATCAAGCCATTGGATGAGGGTGAGACGGAAGGAGCCAACCATCATGGCCACGCCAATGATGACCGAGACAGCCGTCATGAGGGCGGCAATGGCGACGGAGGTGCGACTGAGGGCGCGGGTGATGTCGCGGGGGCCGATGCGTCCCAACACCCCCAGCCAGCGCCCGGCGATACGTTCCAGGCCATTCATCAACGCCACAGTCAGCAGGGGGGTGAGCAGAGCACAGGCGAAAAGAATGGCAAAGACGCCAGCCAGCGCCAGCGTCAAACCTTGATCCAACCCTAACAGCAGAGCGCCAGCAACACCTATTACCAATCCGGCCACAGCCAGCCGGGGCAACAGGCGAGCCATCTTGCTCTCCAGAGAGGAACGCTGCAAGGCAGCGTTGGGCGGCGTGCGACGCGCTTCCAAGGCTGGCAGCGTCGCGGCAATCAGGGCCGCCCCCACCCCTACCACCACCCCCCGCGCCAGGGCTACCCCATCCAGATCAACGCTCCGTACATTGACCACAAAGTACAGGTCATTGATCGTCTGCGTCACCAACCCCACCATCCCCTGCCCCAAGACAACCCCCAATCCCAGACCTAAGACAGAGCCTATCAGCCCCAGAGCGGCCGCCTCTACCAGAATGAGGGTGGTCAACTGGCCGGCCGTGACCCCCAGACTGCGCAAAATGGCGAAGAGCGGGCGGCGCTGCACGACGCTGAAGGTGACAGTGTTATAGATGAGGAACATCCCCACCACCAGAGCCAGCAGGCTGAGGGCGGTCAGATTCAGTTCAAAGGCGGCTGTCATCTGCTGGATGGCGTTGCTCTGCGCGGCGGCTGTTTCGAGAATAGCACCCGGCGGCAGAGCGGCCTGGATGAGGGCCACCTCGGCCGGTTGGGTGAGGATGAGATCGATGCGACTCAGCCGCCCCACCAGGCCCAACAGCTCCTGCGCCACGGCGATGTCGACCAGCACCAGGTCGGCCAGACCGCGCCGGGTCAGGTCATCGCTGGCGTTTAACACCCCGATGAGCAAGACGTGCGTCGGCCGGCCGTTGACAGACAGAGAAAAAGCCTGGCCCGGCGTCAGGCCACCCTGAGCCGCTGTCTCGGCCGCCAGCAAGACGCCGTTGGGGGTGGTCAGCAACGCCAATGCACCCTCCCCTGTCGACGCCTCCCCGCTCAAATAGTCGCGAAACGGCGCTTCGGCAAAAGGATCAACCCCCACCAGGCGTAAGGGAGTGGGCGTCAGGGAAGGCGCGCTTACCTGACCCTCCACCACGGGTGCCATCTCGATGTGGCTATACGAATTTTTAAGCTGGCTATACAGGGCTTCATCCAGACCGGCCGAGGAAGCTATCACCCGGTGCGTGGCTCGCCCCACCACCGCTTCGGTGGACAGGGCAAAAGCACGGCTGGCGGAGCGGTTGGCCAGATCAACCGACACCAGCATGGCCACGCCCAGCGCAATCCCCAGGATGAAAAGGGTGTATTCCAACGGCCGGCGGCGCACCCGTCGCCAGGCTGTGCGGTAGAGAGGAGCATTAGCCAGGCGAGGAGTCATGGCGTGTTGGAAGAAGCAGCGGTATGGCCAGGGCGTAACCCGGCCGATAGATCGCCATTGAAAGCGTCGGGGGTGGGGTCGGCCGGCCGGTGACGTGTTTCCACCAGGTGTCCATCATGCACGCGCAGAACACGATCCGCCAGGGGCACGACGGCCGGGCTGTGAGTGGCCATGATCAAGGTTTTGCCCACCTCGCGAGTCAAGGCCAGCAAAAGCGCCAGCACGCGCTCGCCGGTGTGTTCGTCCAGGTTGCCTGTCGGTTCATCCGCCAATACCAGCAGCGGGTCGTGCACCAGGGCGCGTGCGATGGCGACGCGCTGCTGCTCGCCACCCGATAGCCTGTCAGGGAAGGCATCCCCCCGCTCTGCCAGCCCCACCCGATCCAACAGGGCCTGCGCCCGTTCATCCGCCAGACGGCGGGAAAGGCCGGCCAGCTCCAGGGGCAAGGCGACATTTTCGAGCACGGTCAGGGTGCTGATGAGGTTGAAAAATTGGAACACAAAGCCTATGTGGTCGCGGCGGAAGAGGGTGCGGTCACGGTCGCTGAGGCGGGTGAGGGGTACTCCCTGGATCAACACGTCGCCGCCGGAAGGAGCGTCGATGCCGCTGATGAGATTGAGCAGAGTGCTTTTGCCGCTGCCGCTGGGGCCAAGCACAACCACAAATTCGCCGACATCAAAGTGGCCGGTGACATTGTGCAATACGGGCCGCTCTCGCCCGCCTTCCTGGTAGGTCTTGGTCAAATCGACCAACTGAATCAATGGGGTTGAAGCTGGCATAGATATCCTGATCGTGGGGTGGGTGTTCACAGATTCACCACCCTCACCCTGACAGGATAACACACGCGCCAGCCTGCGCCAACTGGTTCGGCCGGCCGCTTGTGTGGATCAAATGTTACCGGCCGGCAACCACGAGCCAGGCAAGAATACCGTCAGGATGGGGGCGAACACACAGCCCCGTGAAAACGGAGGGACGATGAATGGGTATGGGCGCGATTGGTTCGTAGTAACGGCTTCAGCCGTTGGTCGGCTGCCAGCGGCGAACACACAGGTTCGCCCCTACAGTGGTAAGGGGGGAATCTAGGTTGGCCTTCAAAGCACCCGCTAAAGCGGGGACTACGAGCCAGAAGCGAACTCTGGGTGGTGGCCCCAGAATGCCGGCCGGAAGCCAAAGATGCGGTTGGTTCGTAGTAACGGCTTCAGCCGTTGGTCGGCTGTAACGGGCGAACACACAGGTTCGCCCCTACGTGTTCGCCCCAATGCGTTACCGCACACCCAGCAACAGCTCCACGACCAGCTGGTCTAACTGCTCATACGGCTGGCCGCGCCGGCCGAGCGCAGCGCGGTCGAAGGGGTGGGTGCGCAAGGCGGCCGCTTTAGCGGCGCTGTAGGGGCCTTGAAAAGGGGCCATAGCCCCATCGTCAGCGTGGATTTGTGCCAGCAAGGCCTGGATGTCAGGGTCGGTGTTATAGCGGGCGACTTTCTCTTTCAGGATAAGATAGGTACGCATACAGCCGCGCGCAAAGGCTTTGACATCCTCATAATCGCTGGTGCGGTAGGCGTGAGCGTCGAAATGACGACTGCCGGTGTAGCCGTTATCCTCCAACAACTTGACGAGGAAAAAGGCGGCTTTGAGATTGGCGGAGCCGAAGCGAAAATCCTGATCGTAACGGCCAAAGGCCTGGTCATTCAAATCAATGTGAAAGAGTTTGCCGGCTTCCAGGGCCTGGGCCACATGGTGGGTGAAGTTCAAGCCGGCCATGTGTTCGTGCGCCACTTCGGGATTCACCCCCACCATGTCTGGATAGTCGAGGGTCTCGATGAAAGCCAGCATGTTGCCGGTGGTGGCGTTGTAGATGTCGCCGCGTGGCTCATTGGGTTTGGCTTCCAGGGCAAACTTGAGATCGTATTCCTGCTCCATAACATAGGCGCACAGAAAGTTCAGCGCTTCCCGCATCCGCTGAATGGCCAGAACCGGGTCCTTGGCAGCGTCTGTTTCCACCCCTTCGCGCCCGCCCCAAAAGACATAGATGTGGGCCCCCAATTCGACGCCCAGATCGATGGCCGACATGGTTTTCTGCAAGGCGTAAGCGCGCACGCGAGGATCGTTGCTGGTAAAAGCCCCATCACGAAAGGCAGGATGGCTGAACAGGTTGGTAGTGGCCATGGGCACAACCAGGCCAGTGGTTTGTAGAGCAGTTTTGAAGTCGCGCACGATCTGATCTCGTTCGGCCGGGGTGGCATCGATAGGGATGAGATCGTTGTCGTGCAGGTTGACGCCATAGGCGCCAACTTCTGCCAGCAGTTGCACAATCTCCACGGGCGTCAAGGCAGGCCGCACTGGCTCGCCAAACGGGTCACGGCCGATGTTGCCGACTGTCCAGAGGCCAAAGGTGAATCGATGTTCGGGTTGGGGGGTGTAAGCCTGACTCATTGTCTCACTCCATGCCACCTGTGCGCGCAGGCGGGATTATTGCATAGGTTTTGTGTCGGGGTGCATCGCCCCGCCCCTGTCATTGTAACCTGCCTGGGGCGGGGCGCAACAGTGTGGGGTTATGCCGGCCGATTGTCGGCGTTCCAGAGGGCGTGGAGCGCCGCTCCCGTTTTCACGGGAGTGACCAACCGCAAAGGCGCGAAGAACGCCAAGAAAGAAAAGGGGAAAACCTTCGCGCCCTTTGCGCCTTCGCGGTGAGAACAAAAAGCTCCCGTTTTCACGGGAGGTGAACATATAGAACCGGCCGCCCCACCTGAGATTACCACCCATTATCCTCACAATGGCTGGGGCTGGCTTGCGCCTCGTCCCTTTTTGGGGTAAGACAAGGGAAGTCCTCTGTTGGCTATGCTTGTCCTCGTATAGGGTAATCGGCGCGATTCCTGCCAGGGCAACACCAGGAGATCGAAATTATGCGTCTTGAAATCCCCCGCGATACTGAACGCTTGGGCGCTGTCTTAATCCACCACACTCAAAACGTCCTGGAGCTGGACGCCGGCCCCCGGCAGCACGCTTCCACCAACCATGAGGCTGTTTTGCAGCGTATTCCTTATGATTCGCTATACGAAATCGAGAAGCGCATGGCTGTGGTGGTTCCCATGCGCAATGAACGCCTTAAACTGGCGCGGGGTGTGCTGACTGGTATCCCCAACCATTGCCTGACTCTGGTCATCTCCAACAGTGAACGCGAGCCGGTGGATCGCTTCGCCCTGGAACGAGAAGCTTTTTATAACTTCGCCCGTTTAACCGATAAACAGCTCATCGTGCTGCATCAGCAAGACCCGGCCCTGGCCGCGGCCTGTCACGCCGCCGGCTATCCTGAGCTGTTAGACCCAGATACCGGCCGGGTGCGTAACGGCAAAGCGGAAGGCATGATCGTGGCTACATTACTGGCGCGATTGGCCGGCCGGGAGTTCATCGGTTTTGTGGATGCGGACAACTACTTCCCCGGCGCGGTGCTGGAGTATGTGCGCGAATATGCGGCCGGCTTTCATTTGCGCCAATCCCCTCTGGCCATGGTGCGCATCTCCTGGCATAGCAAGCCCAAAGTTATCGAAGACGCCCTCTTCTTTGCCAAATGGGGACGCGCCTCGCGCACCACCAACCTGTGGCTGAACGCCCTACTGGCGGAATATACCGGTTTCGAAACCGACATCATCCGCACCGGCAACGCCGGCGAACATGCCATGACACTCGACCTGGCGCTGCTGTTGCGCTATTCATCTGGTTACTCGATTGAGCCTTACCACTTCATCAATCTCTTTGAGAGCTTTGGCGGCGTATCCGGTGCGCCGCTACCCGAAGAGGTGATCCGTCGCTATGTGGAGATTTTCCAGATCGAGTCGCGCAATCCCCACATGCACGACAGCGACAAGGGGGAAGCGCATATTGCGGATATGACCTATGCCGCCCTACAAGTGATCCACCACTCCCCCATCTGTCCCCCTAAGCTAAAAGCTCGTCTGCTGGAGGAAATGCGCACGCTGGAAGCGGGTCTCATTCCCCATCCACAACCTGTACGCTACTACCCCTCACTGGCAACCGTCGATCTCAACGCCTTCACGGCCGCCCTGGAAGGCGAACCCTTCATGCGGGCTGGGGTAGGGGTGCTCCCGTTTTCACGGGAGTGACAACCTCTCTCCACACCCGCCCACCCACCTACCCATGACCCCCACCTCGCCAACAACGACCACGATTCACCTCATCAGCCACAACCATTGGGATCGTGAATGGATCTTCACCGCCCGTTACGCCAACCAATGGCTACCCACCTTCTTCAGAAACCTGTTCAACCACCTGGCAGCGCAACCGGATTACCGTTTTGTCCTGGATGGGCAAATGGTCATCGTGGAGGATTATCTGCAACAACTCTCGGCCGAGGAGGCGGCCACCCGTGAGCGAGACATCCGTCGCTATGTGGGCAACGGCCAGCTTCAGATCGGGCCAGCCTATCTGCAACCTGATTGGAGCCTGGTCAGCGGCGAAGCGTTGGTGCGCAATCTGCTGATTGGTCGCCAGGAAGCGCAGGCCTACGGGGCCATCATGCCCATTGGCTGGCTGCTGGATAACTTTGGTCAGATCGCTCAGGCTCCTCAAATTTTGCACGGCTTCGACATTCAAGCAGCTTTTGTCTGGCGCGGTGTGGCGTGGCCAACAGATGACGTGCGCACGGAGTTTTGGTGGGAAGCGCCCGATGGAACCCGCATTTTGGGCCTCTACCTGTTGGATAGTTATCGCAATGGCATGGCGCTGAGCCTGACGCGCCAGGTGGCCGGGGCGCGCATGGTGAAACACACCCAGGTGTTGCGCCGCTTTGCCAGCGGGCCGCATGTGGTCTTGATGAATGGCTATGAGCAGGTGCCGGAGCCAGACGATATTTTGCCCATCCTGGCGGAGTTCAATCAGGCGCACGCGCCACAGTTCCATGCGGTTCAAAGCATCCCCCAGGAAGTTGTCGAGGCGATTCTGGCCGGCGATCCCGATCTGCCGGTGCTGGGGGGATATTTCTACAGCGGGCGCTACGCTCCCATCCTCAAGGGCGTCTACTCAAGCCGGGGGTATCTGAACCAACACAACGCTGAATGTCAGTATGAATTGGAACGCTGGGCCGAGACCTTCAACGCCATGGCCTGGAGCCTGGGCTTTGAATACCCTGAGGATCGCTTCCGCGAAGCGTGGAAAACGTTGCTGCTGAACCATACCCACGACGATATGTGCGGCTGTTGCATTGACCCCATCGCACGGGATATGGAGGAACGTTTTCGCAGTGTGCTGCGCACGGCACGTGTCATCACGGCCGAAAGTTTGCGCGCCATTGTCCAGGCGGTGGCGACGAATCACCGGTCGGGTTATGTTGTGGTGCTGTTCAACCCTTCCAGCCACCCCCGCCGCGAAGTGGCAACCCTGGCGGGGCTGGACATCCCCGAAGATATGACGGAGGTGACGGTGTGGGATGCTGAGGGTGGGATTGTCCCCCACCAGCCGGCCGGCCGCCTGGGACGGCAGCTAAAGCTGCATGTATGGCTGGAGTCGGTTCCGGCTATTGGCTACCAGACGGTGACCATCACCCCCGGCGCAACCCCGCCCGTGGCCCATCCAACCCATCCAGTTGTACACGCCGACGCGGCCGGCCGTACCCTGGAAAACGCTCACCTGCACATTGCCATCCACCCTGACGGAACCTTCAGCCTGCGGGACAAAGAGCGCCAGCGAACCTATGGCCCGCTAGGCTATCTGGAGGATGGCGGTGATGGCGGCGATACCTACGATTACGCCTATCCGCCGCAGGATCGCCTGGTGAGCAGTCGGGGCCGGCCGGCAGAGATTATCTGCGAAGCGGAAGGGCCGTTGCTGGCGCGTTTCCGGGTGACCTTCACCTTGCCTTTGCCCACCGCGTTAACGCCCGACCGCCAGGCACGTTGCCAGGAGGAGCGTGAGATGCCGGTGACATCCACCATCACGCTGCGCGCTGACGCGCGTCAGGTGGAGATCGAGACCACCTTGCACAATGTGGTCAAGGATCATCGGCTGCGTCTGTTGTTCCCCACCAACCTGCACACCACCCAGGCGCGGGCTGGAATGCCTTTTGATGTGGCGGCTTTTCCCATCACCACCCACCACAAGGCCCCTCCACCGGCTCTGGATGGGGTGATGCTGGCCGGCCGATACACGGTTCCGGTCAACACGCACCCCTTCCAGAGATTTGTAAGCCTGGTGGATGACACCGATGACGCGGGTTTGACGCTTTATAGCCGTGGCCTGAATGAGTATGAGGTGCTGGCACAGGAGACAACCCTGGCCCTGACCTTGATTCGGGGGGTGAGCTGGCTGGCGCGGGCGGATCTGCCAACGCGGACAGGCGATGTCGGCCCTCACATTCTGACCCCAGAAGCGCAATGTCTGCGCCGCCATACCTTTCATTACGCCCTCTACCCCCACGGGAGAGATTGGGAGGCGGCTAACCCTTTCCGGCCGGCCGAAACCCACACGTTGCCCCTGCGTGCCGTGCAAACCAACAACCACGCCGGCCGCCTCCCGGCGCGTTTTTCCTTTCTGGAATGCCGGGGAGAAACAGAGGCCGACACTGTGGTGGTGACCGCCCTGAAGCAAGCCGAAGCAGGCGATGGCCTGATCCTGCGCTGTTACAACCCCTGGGATCGGCCGGTTCAAAGCCGCCTTCAGGTGGGAGGAGAGGTCGTGGCGGCCGGGCGCGTGAACCTGGCAGAGGAAGCATGGCAGCCCTTAGCCAGCTCAGGCGGCGGCATCTTGCTCCAGGCGCGGGCGAAGGAGATCGTGACGCTCAAAGTGCAGCTGAGGCCCCGACGGCTGATTGAGGATCTTCAACGCCATCCGGCGCGCCTCTTGCCCATGGCCCAACCGCTTCCCCTGACCTTACCGGCGGCGGGGCCCCCGGTGCTAACGGAGGATGAGGTGGCCGACGAACAGCAACGTGCGCTGGAGCTGGCCCAGGAGCTGCAGGCCATCCGCAGCCAGGCGTATATGCTTAACGAGGCCCTGGAACAACAGGGGGAAGCAAACGCGGCGCAGCGCATCGCCCTGCAACGTCTCAAAGGGCGCGAGGCCACTCTGACACGCCAACAACATGAAGCGCAAATCTCGGCCCTGCTCAATCAACATCTGTGGATCACCCACCAGATGGAACAGTCGCTGGAAACGCTGGGGGAGCAACTCAACTGGGCCCGGGTGCGCAAACGGGTAGGGGAGTTTCTGATTCACACCTATGAAAGTCTGGGGCTGGCGTAATAGAGCTCCGGCGATAAGAGGAATATGACAACCATAGGGCATGTCATCTTCACCGACCTTGACGGCACGCTCATCGATTTCGAGAGCTACAGTCTGGCTGTGGCCCGGCCGGTCGCAGAGGCGGTCATTGCCCGGCGTATCCCGCTGGTGCTGTGTTCCGCTAAGACCCGCCTGGAGCAGGAGCGGTATCGCGCCGAACTGGGCCTGTCTGATCCCTTTGTGGTGGAGAATGGGAGCGCGCTATTTATTCCGGCCGGGGTCTTTTCCTTCCTCAAGGCTGGGCCGCAACCAGCCCCCATCCCCCCCATCCGCGCTTTCAATGACCGGTATCTGGTGGTGGAATGGGGGGTGGCTGCGGCTGAGATTCAGCTTTGCCTGGCAAGGGTGCGCCGCCAGTCAGGGCTGGCCCTAGTCGGCTACAATGACTTAACAGCGGCAGAGGTGGCGGCTGTGACCGGCCTGAGCGTGGAGGCGGCCCGGCTGGCGCAGGCGCGGGAGTATAGCGAGACCATCGTAACACCGTTAACAGCAACGGATGTGGCGCAGTTACGGCCGGCGCTGGCACAATACGGGCTGGCGCTGGTGTCAGGTGGGCAATTCTACACCGTCACCGGGGCGGCCGGTGACAAGGGGCGCGCCGTGGCGTTGTTGACCACCTGGTATCGCCAGCTGTCCGGCCCCATCGTGACGATTGGGCTGGGGGATAGCGAAAACGACGCTCCTATGTTGGCCAACGTCGACCGGCCGTATCTGGTGCGCCGGCCGGACGGGAGTTGGGCCACACTGGAAGGAGTCAAGGCTGTGTGCACGGCCGGCGTGGGGCCGGCCGGTTGGCGGCAAGCCATCGAAGCCGAGCTGAACTTGTAGCCTGGACTTGACCGGCCGGACGATTAAGGTTTAAGTAGGGGCAAACCCCCGTCTTCACGTGGGCATTTTTTCTCACCGCAAAGGCGCAAAGGGTGCGAAGGTTTTCCCTTTTCTTTCTTTGCGTTCTTTGCGCCTTTGCGGTTCATCACTCCCGTGAAAACGGGAGCGCTTTATTCTCACCACGAAGGCGCAAAGGGCGCGTAGGGGTGAACCTGTGTGTTCACCCTTTTCTTTCTTTGCGTTCTTCGCGCCTTTGCGGTTCATCACTCCCGTGAAAACGGGAGCTATGTGTTCGCCAGTAGGGGGTTGATAACGACCATCTTGAGGGTGGTCATATCCTCGATGGCAAAGCGGGGGCCTTCGCGGCCTACACCAGAGTTTTTGTTGCCGCCATAGGGCATGTGGTCAACGCGGAAGGTGGGCGCGTCGTTGATGATCACCCCACCCACATTCAGGCGCTCCACCGCACGCAGGGCATGGGTCAAGGTGGGGGTGAAAACGCCGGCCTGCAAGCCAAATTCCGAATCATCGGCCGCTGCTAATGCCTGCTCAAAATCATCAAAGGGGAGAAGGTTGACCAGCGGGCCAAAGGCTTCAGCACACATCACCTGCATATCGGGCGTGACATTTTCCAAAACAGTGGGCGCGAAGAGGCGTCCCCGGCGCACACCACCTGTCAGAATGGTAGCCCCCTGAGCGGCAGCGGTCGTCAGCCAATCAGCTACACGTTCAGCAGCGGCGTCGTTGATCAGAGGGCCGATCTCCGTCTCTGGCTGCATCGGATCGCCCAGCCGCAACTGTCCGGCTCCGGCCGTGAACCGGTCACGAAAGGCCGTATACAGGGTGCGGTGGACATAAATCCGCTGGACGCTGATGCACACCTGACCGCTGTAAGCAAAGCTGCCCACCAACAACTTGTTGATCAAGTCGTCTGTCAGCGGGACGCCGGCATCAACGATGACAGCGGCGTTGCCGCCCAGCTCGAAGGTGACGCGGCGCAAACCGGCCGCCTGACTGATAGCCCGCGCCACAGGCGGGCTACCGGTGAAGGTCAACATGGCGACACGCGGATCGCTGGTCAGCCAACGCCCGACATCGGCATCGCCGACGACAACTTCAAAGCCACCGGCCGGCAGACCAGCCTCGTGCGCCAGCTCCGCCAACCGCAAGGCAGTCAGCGGGGTGGCCGGGGCGGGCTTGAGCACAATCGGACAGCCGGCGGCAATGGCCGGGGCGACTTTATGGGCCACCAAGTTGAGCGGAAAGTTAAAGGGGGTGATGGCCCCCACCACCCCCACCGGCGTGCGCACATAGTAACCTACACGGCCCACCCCACTTTGGGCCGCATCCAGGGGAACCGTCTCCCCATGCAGGCGACGCGCCTCATCCGCAGCAAAGGTAAACGTCTCCACCGCTCGCGCCGCTTCGCCCCGGGCGTAGCGGATGGGTTTGCCGCTCTCCTGCACCATCAGGCGCGCCAGCTCTTCACGCTGCGCGTCGATCAGCTGGCTGATGCGGTTTAGGATGTGAGCGCGTTGATAGGCAGGCAGACGTGCCATCGTCTCACGGGCGGCATAGGCCCGGCCGATGGCCTCGGCGACATCTTGTTGGGCAGCCAACGGCGTTTCAGCTACCAGGCTACCGGTGTAGGGGTTAAAAACAGGATGGTGCATAGGACGTCTCAATCACAAGATGGAACCGCAAAGAACGCGAAGGCGCAAAGGGAGCAACGAACGGGAACGAATAAACGAAAACAAAATGCTCTCGTTTTCACGTGTAGGGGCGAACGTGCGTGTTCGCCCCTGCATGTTCGCCCCTACAGCAGCGTGGTTAGTCACCCCCGTGAAAACGGGGGGCAGCTACGGCGGCGTGACCCATTGACCGCCATAGCGCCCCGTGGTGCGGGACGGACGAATGGACAAAGGTTCAGCGCGATAGTCGGGATTGGGCCAATAAATCAAGGAGGCGTAACCGCCGGAGGCGGGATGGGGGAAGTAATTTTCCAACACTCCCCGCACCTGAAAACCATTTTCTAACTGGAAAGTCAGCGTCCGGTCATACAGTTCTCCGGCGACCACCTTCTGGACATATTCCAAAGGGGTTAAGGTATTCTGATGCTGGGCATAGCCGGGGAGCAATCCGCCGGCCAAAATGCCCCTCTTGTTAAATTTCTTGACCACCCCCTTGCGCAACTCATACAAGCGCCGGCCGATGCCGCGCCGGCGATAGTCGGGATGCACACTGATGTCGGTTCCATAATAATAGTGACCGCGGGGGGTGTGATTCTCGTAATAACCGCCTCCCATAATCTCGACCAATGTGTGTTGCGGTCGAGCCCAATCAAAATCGACAAAAATGCCCGCTCCCAGGCCTACCACACGCTCGCCATCAAGTACCACAAAGGTTCCTTCCGGGAAAATGACAGCGTGCTGACGGAATTCGTCGGCGTGGAAGAGGAATTCATGCGAAACGCCGGTCAAAACAACTTTTTGCAACTCTTCTAGTTGCTCGGCATGTTCAGGTCTTAAATTCACATACTGTAACTCACTCATGGCTTAACCTCCGATCAGATCAGAAGGTTTCCAAGTGAGTTGTTGCCGGTTAGCATCCAGCGCTTCAGTTTTTCAGCTTTCAGCATTTCAGTAATGCAGCATTTCAACAATTCAGCGTTTCAACAATTCAACCTTTCACGATGCAGATGCCGGCGAGATGCCGACGCTCCTGGAAGTTGGACAAGCTGACAGGCTAAGAGCTGAAGGCCAATAGCTGACAGGCTGATTAGCTGACAGGCTGATAGCTGGCGGCTGATAGGCTGATTGGCTGACTAGCTAACACTCAAACTTGAAAACGTCGATAGGCATTCTCCGTAGGCAAACCCCAGACGGCCCAGAAGTCGCCAGTCTTAGGGCGCATAATAACCGCGCCGCAGGTCTCGACAAACAGGGGCGGGCGCGGTGTGGTGACGCATATAGCAGATGTGTCGCGGGTCATCTCCATCAGGAGTTCAGGGGTGATCGGCCGCATCCCTAGATAATGGTACGCCTGCGCCAGCCGATTCTCCGACGACGCCTGCGACTCGGCGGGCCGGATTTGCGCAACGGCTTGTGTCTGCGGGGCCAGGCAGTGATTGGTGTGCGCCAGGCCGGCGCTGTTCAGTTCCGTCACGTGCAGGCGGGTGGACATCGCTTCAACGTTGTACCCCCGTCCTGAACGGTCGAACAGCAAGTAGTTATGCGCTCCCGCCAACCGGGCCGTCGTAAGGCAGGCCAACGCCTCCTCTGCGTTGGTATGCTGCAAGATTTTACGCACCACAAAGGGCCAGGTGACGCCAATCTGTCCATCTGCGCCTAACAAGTTGTTGATGCCGACCGCCAGACCGGCCTCGTTCATGCCGATCATGCCAATACAACCGGCAAGGGTGAAAGTGAGGCAAGCCAGGTGACCGGCCGGCCGGCAACGCAGCAAAAAAACAAAGGGAGTGGCCGAGGCGTGCATATCCCAGGTTTGGGCCAACATGCCCTGTCCCTCCGCCATTCCGTCGGGGACGATGACAGCCGTGCAATCATCATCTCCCTCACGCACGCCGGCCGGTGTGGGCCCGGGCTGGTTGTAGACCGTATCCACGAAATCGGTGAACCCATTGACCACCACCAGTTCACCCAACGTCAGGTCGGTCGCCGCTGCCATGCCTTGCAGCTCCAACATCAAGTCAGGGGCGTAGGCTGCATGTTCCGGCAGGCACGCCTCCGCCAACTGCAGGACTTCGGCGCGGGTCAGGGGATAGCCCGTCCACTGTCCTCCCTGCACCAACGCGAGGCGCTCCTCCGCCAGACGACGAATAGCGTCGCGATAGGCCAGGCCATGCGCGTACCCAATCTCGTCGGGCGCGCCGGAAAGTTCAAGCAGGCGAATCGGTGCGTTAGTCATGGTTGTGGTTTGTAGGCGCGGTTTCCCAGTTTTCACCGCTTGTTCTCACCGCGAAGGCGCAAAGGGCGCGAAGGTTTTCCTCTTTCTTGGCTTGGCGTTCTTAGCGCCTTAGCGGTTCCATCACCTTGTTTTCACCGCGAAGGCGCAAAGGGCGCGAAGGTTTTTCACACAGGGGCAAACACACAGGTTCGCCCCTACGCGGTTTCCCAACCGCGCCTAGGACAATCCCCAAAAGGTGGTCTTGGGTTCCAGATACTCATACACCCCTTCCCGGCCGCTTTCGCGCCCCAAGCCACTTTGTTTGACACCACCAAACGGGGCTTCGGGGGTCGCGGGCAACCAATCGTTGATGCACACCATACCATATTCTAACCCTTCCGACATGCGCCAGGCGAGATCGAGGTTGTGGGTCATGACAAAGGCGGCCAGACCATACTCCGTCTGGTTCGCCAGCGCCAGGGCTTCGCCGGGGTCGCTGAAGGGAATGATGGGGAAAACGGGGCCGAAAAGCTCCTCGTCGTGTACGGGCGCGCCGGGGCGAACCTCGGCCAGCACGGTGGGTTCATAAAAATAGCCATGGGGTAGATGGGGTGGACGTTGACCGCCAGCCAGCAAGGTTGCGCCCTGGGCAACTGTGGCCGCGACGAGCTGTTCAATACGGTCGCGCTGCCGGGCGTTGATCAGGGGGCCGAGGGTGACCCCTTTTTCCAAACCATTGCCCACCACTTGCTGGCGCGTCAACGCCACGACGTGGTCGGTGAAGGCTTCAACGATCTGGCTGTGGACATAAAAGCGTTGTGGTGCAACGCACACCTGACCACTATTGCGGTACTTCCAGGTGACAGCTTTTTTGGCAACCTCACGTACATCCCGCACATCCGGGAAGATTAAAACGGGGGCGTTGCCCCCTAACTCCAAAGAAAGGCGGGTCGTTGTGTGGGCCGCGCCTTGCATTAACAGTTTACCAACTCGCGTGCTGCCTGTAAAGCTGATCTTGCGACAACGGGGGTCCGTCAGCATCACCTGTCCCATGGCGGCCGGGTCGCCATTGATGAGATTGACAACGCCGGCCGGCGCGCCCGATTCATGCAGCGCCTGGGCCAGGGCCATAGCGCTGCGCGGGGTATATTCGGAGGGGCGTCCCACCACCGTGCAGCCGGCCGCCAGGGCAGAGCTCCAGGCGCGCACCACATTGTAGACCGGAAAGTTCCAGGCGGTGATGACGCCCACCACCCCCACCGGTTGGTAATGCACCAGAATGCGCCGGTTCGACACCCGCGCCGGGATGGCACGCCCTTCAATGCGTTTGGCCTCCTCGGCGGCCCAGATCAG
This sequence comes from Anaerolineae bacterium, assembly GCA_034435495.1. GTDB lineage: Bacteria > Chloroflexota > Anaerolineae > Promineifilales > Promineifilaceae > DAOTXO01. The sequence goes on along the minus strand of DAOTXO010000063.1, from coordinate 45,659 downwards.
GTAATTGGGCGCGCTGAGCCACTCCGCCAGCGCCTCGGCATAAGGCTTGCCCGACTCCTCGCAGGTGAGGCGGGCCAGGTCGGCGCTGTGGCTTTTGAGCCATTCCGCCGCCTTGAGCAACACCGCTGCCCGCTCATAAGCTGTGGCATGCGCCCAACGGGGAAAGGCGGCCTGGGCGGCATCCAGCGCCGCCTGAGCATCGGCCGCGCCGCCAAAAGGGACAGGGTGCAAGACCGCCTCCGTAGCCGGATTGACTAACTCCCACACCCCACCCTGATGCGCATCCACCCACGCGCCACCGATCAGTTGTTTGAAAATGTATTGGCTCATCTACCTGGTTACACCCTTTGGGCGGGTTAGAAACCTGCCCGGCACACACTCAACAACCTCCCCACCCCGGCCATGCTGCGAATATCATACCCCGCTTCTAGCAAATGGGCAGCAAAATCACCTCATCCTGGTGGCAACTGGCTGCTATGTCGGCCGGTTCCGTCCCCGGCCGACAGGCAAATTGGCAGGGCATAAAAGAGTCGTCTATACTCTGTTCATCGTAGCCGCGGTTTCCCAACCGCGCCCTGCCACAGTTGTAGGGGCGAACCTATGTGTTCGCTCCTACGAACCAAGGCACCCCGTAGCCCCCGTTTTCACGGGAGTGACGAACCGCGCTACAGCGAGCGCTACACGCAATATTTAAGGGCATGAGAGACATTTGTCATGACGGTGCAAACAAAAGAGCACATCCTGGCGCTTATCCAGGAGCATCAAAGTCAAATCAGACGCCTGGGTGTCAGAAGGCTAGGTCTATTTGGCTCCTTTGTCCGGGGGCAACAGCGTGACGACAGCGACATTGATATTCTGGCGGAGTTTGAAACCGGCCGTAAGACGTTCGACAACTTTATGAACATGGCCTTATTTCTGGAGGAGTTGTTCGGCCGGCGAGTTGAGTTAGTCACGCCTGAGGCTCTCAGCCCCTATATCGGTCCGTACATCCTGCGAGAGATGGAATATATCCTGCCCGACGAAGGTTAATGCTTGCTCATGGATATTCTCAAATCGGTCTCTTTATTCGTGTTAGCGGGGTTGTGTGAAATCGGGGGCGGTTATCTGGTGTGGTTGTGGCTGCGTGAAGGCAGAAGCGTCTGGGTGGCGCTGATAGGGGTGATCATCCTCATTGGGTATGGCATTGTAGCCACGTTCCAACCTGCTAACTTTGGCCGTGTCTATGCCGCTTATGGCGGTTTCTTCATTGTTCTCTCCGTCCTGTGGGGGTGGGTGATAGACAAGAAGGTTCCCGACCGCTACGAGTTCATCGGTGCTTTCATCGCCCTCATCGGCGCAGCCATGATCATGTATTGGCCGCGCCGATAGGAGGTGTTAATCGGAGCAGGCGATTCAAGGGCGGGGGCGGTGGGCCGCGAAGACTTCGGCGACAATGGCCATGCCTTCGTCTAGCTGGGCGTCGGTGATGGTGAGGGGGGGGAGAAAGCGAATGCAGTTGCTGTAGAGGCCAGCCCGGATGATGATCAGGCCCCGCTTGAGAGCCTCCTGAGTTATGGTAACGGTCAGGTCAGGGTTGGGGGTCTGGCTGAGGGGGTCGTGCACCAGCTCCAGCGCCAACATGGCCCCCAGACCGCGCACATCTCCCACCACCTGGGGGTTGACGCGCTGAAGATCATCCAGATGGGCGCGCAAGCGCCGGCCGATACCCTCCACCCGCGCCAAGAACTGGGGATCGCGCAAGGTCTGAATCGCTTCCAGGGCCGCCACACAGGCCAACGGATTGCCGCTGTAGGTTCCGCCCAGACCCCCAGGGTGAGGAGCATCCATGATGTCGGCCCGCCCGGTGACAGCCGCCAGGGGCATCCCGGCCGCCAGAGATTTGGCCGTCACCAGGAGGTCAGGCGCGAGATGGTAATGCTCCATAGCGAAGAGCCGGCCGGTACGCCCAAAGCCACTTTGAATCTCATCGGCGATGAAAACGATGCCATGCGTGTCGCACAGAGCACGCAGGCGCTGCAAAAAGCGCGGCGGGGCTGGAATGAAACCCCCCTCACCCTGCACCGGCTCAACGACAATAGCAGCCACGGCGCTGGGGTCTACCTGGGCCACCAGAGCGTTCTCCAAGCGCGCCAGGCAGTCATCCACATAGCCTTCAGCGCTCATCCCGGCCGGCCGGCGGTAGAGGTTGGGAAAAGGCAGGCGGTAGACTTCGGGCGCAAAGGGGCCAAACCCCTTTTTGAACAGGGCGTATTTGCTGGTCATGGCCAGGGTCAGATTGGTGCGCCCATGGTAGGCCCCTTCAAAAACGATGATGGCCGGCCGGCCGGTGTGGGCGCGCGCAATTTTAACGGCCGTCTCCACTGCTTCGGCCCCACTGTTGAGTAAAACACTCTTTTTGGGAAAGTCACCGGGGGCAACGGCGTTCAGCGCCTCCAATACCGCCACATAGGGTTCGTAGGTTCCCACAATGGCGCACAGGTGGATCAGTTTTTCGGCCTGAGCCTGCAAGGCGGCAACAACGCCCGGCGGGCAATGCCCCACCGCCAGAGCGCCGATGCCGCCGGCAAAATCGAGCAGGGTGTTGCCATCCACATCGTGCACCAGCGCCCCAGCCGCCCTTTCAATGGCGACACCGGTAAGTTTGGCCGCGCCACGTGCCCCGGCCGCCTCACGACGGGCTACCAGGTCGCGGCTACGCGGGCCGGGCACTTCTGTTACCAGGTGAATCGAACGCTCTGGGGCGACAACGGATGTCATAAGGCATCTCCGACAAGATTAAATGCTCCCGTTTTCACAGGAGTGACGAACCGCAAAGGCGCGAAGAACGCCAAGAAAACCCTTCGCGCCCTTTGCGCCTTTGCAGTGAAATCCCTTTCCCATCTGCGCCTTATCCGCGTCATCTGCGTCCCCTCCCCTTTCTTCGCGCCCTTGGCGCCTTTGCGGTGAGAACGCAGCCCGCGCTCCGTTATCACGTGGGCTTCCCACCGTTTTCACGGGAGGTGAAAACAACCTGTTGGCATTAAGGCAGTGCGGCGGCCAAAGCGGATTGGAAGATGGCCAGGGCGTCATCGATGTGGGCCGGTGTGACAATCAGGGGGGGAATCCAGCGGATGACGTTGCCGTAACTGCCACAGGTCAGCAGCAACAGCTGACGTTGCACACAGGCTTGTTGCACCCGGCTGGCCAGGTCCGCATCCGGCCGGCCGTCGCGGGTGGTGAACTCTGTCGCCACCATCAAACCCCGTCCGCGCACATCCCCCAGACAGGCAAACTCTGCCTGTAGATCACGCAGACCAGCCAGCAAGCGTTCCCCCTGTTGAGCAGCATTCGCCACCAGACCTTCCGATCGAATGACCTCAATCGTGGCGCAGGCCGCCGCCGCCGCAATAGCGCTGCCGCCGCCGTAGGTTCCGCCGTGACTGCCCGATTTCCAGGCTGCCATCAGGTCGTCGCGGGAGGCGATGCTGGAGATGGGCAGACCACTGCCCAACGCTTTGGCCATGATCAGGATGTCCGGCTCAATGCCGGCGTACTCATGGTAGAAAAAGCGGCCGGTGCGCCCAAAGCCAGACTGCACCTCATCCAGCGCCAGCAAGATGTCGTAATAGTCGCACCAGTCACGCAAGGCCCGCAAGAAAGCGGGCGGGGCCGGCACGTATCCCCCTTCTCCCAGTACCGGCTCGATGATAACGGCCGCTGTCTCATCCGGGCCGGTCTGGCTTTTCGACAGGAGATCGAGCTGTTGCAAGCAAAAAGCGGTGGTTTGGGCCTCGTCCCAGCCGTAGGCATAGGCATAGGGGAAGGGGGCGACAAAGACGCCGCCGGGTAGGGGCTGGTAGTTGGTGCGGTAGATCGTCTTGGAGGTGGTCATGGCCATAGTCTGGTGGGTGCGGCCATGAAAGCTGCCCTGAAAGACAATGATGTTGCGCCGGCCGGTGGCGTGACGTGCCAGTTTGACAGCCGCCTCCACCGCCTCGGCTCCGCTGTTGGAGAAGAAGAAGCGATTGAGCGCCGGCGGCGTCACCTCCTTGAGCAGTTCGGCCAGTCGCAGTGTGGCGGGCGGGATGACGATGTTCATCTGGCCAAAGAGAAGCGCGCTGGCCTGGGTCTGAATCGCCTGCACCACGGCCGGGTGGCAGTGGCCGGTGTTGGTCACGCCAATGCCGGAAGTGAAGTCCAGGGTGCGCCGGCCGGCAGCGTCGTATAAGTAAACACCCTCGCCGCGAACAGGCTGCATCGTCGTCAGGTGAGACCAGACCGGGGCGAGCAGGGATAGGGCTGGATCAGGCATCATCTTTCACCGCTGTGACCGGAACGAAGATGGTAGGGGCGAACGCCCGTTTTCACGCGAGTGATGAACCGCAAAGGCGCGAAGAACGCCAAGCAAAGAAAGGGAAAACCTTCGCGTCCTTTGCGCCTTCGCGGTGAGAACAAAAGGATGGAACCGCGAAGACGCTAAGAACGCCAAGAAGACCCTTTGCGCCTTTGCAGTGAAATCCCTTTCCCATCTGCGCCTTATCCGCGTCATCTGCGTCCCCTCCCCTTTCTTCGCGCCCTCTGCGCCTTCGCGGTGAAATCCCTTTCCCATCTGCGCCTTATCCGCGTCATCTGCGTCCCCTCCCCTTTCTTCGCGCCCTTTGCGCCTTCGCGGTGAGAACAAAATGCTCCCGTTTTCACGCGAGTGACGAACCGAGGCGCGGTTTCCCAACCGCTCCTACAGCCGTTATGACGGACGATGAATGCGTTATGCCGATACGCCATTTACCGCGCCTTCACCGCCGTCCAGGTATCGGAGAAGATAATGGTTTCCTCACTACGCTCGATCCATTCCAGACGGGCGCGAATCTCGTCGGTGATGAGCATCCCGCCGCTTTCCAAAATGGCGAAATACTCCTCATCCAGCAAAGGTTCAGCCGCCTGGTTGGGTGTGAAGTAATAGATGTAGTTGCTCAACTGTGCCCCGATTTCAGGGTCGAGTACATAGTTGATGAACACCTCAGCCGTGTAAGGGTTAGGCGCATCAATAGGAATAGCCATATTGTCTTGCCAGATAGCCCCCCCCTCTTGGGGAATGACAAAAGCGACATTCTCGTTCTCTGAACGCGCCAACGCCGCGCCGCCCGTCCAGGCCTGAGCCAAAACCACTTCTTCGCCCGCCAGGGTTTGGTTGAAGTTATCGGAGTTGTAACCGGCCAGGCACTCTTTGCCAGCGATCAGCAGCTCTTCCACCTCGGCATGGTGCATGGGGTCGGTGTCGTTGTAGGAGTAGCCCAAATATTTCAAAGCCGCCCCAACTGCCTCTCGTTCATCATCAAGCAGAGAGATGAAGCCAGCATTCTGGCACGCCAGATCCGGGTCAAAGGCATAGGCCCAACTATCAGGCGGTGTTTCAAAGTGAGCCGTGTTGTAGGCCAGGCCCGTTGCTCCCCATTGATAGGGAAGAGTATAACGGTTCTCAGGATCATAGTAGAGACCCATCTGATCGGGATTTAAGTTAACTCGATTGGGGATATTGGCGTGATCGAGTTCACGCAGTAGCCCCCGGCTGATCAAAATCTCCACCGCGTAATCGGAAGGAATGATCAGATCATAACCGGAGTTGCCCGCCTGAATTCTGGCGATCAGGTCCTCGTTGCTGGAGAAGATATCTTGCTTCACCTCTACACCGCACTCTTCTTCAAATTGGGTCAAAATGTCTGGGTCCATGTAGTCAGACCAATTGAAAAAGTTGAGTTGAGGCGCAAGGCGCGTCGGGTCGCCGCAACGTTCCGAGGGGGCCGCGCCGCTGTCGTCGGCCGGGCCGGCCGTTTCATCCGTCGCGCCGCCGCAGGCGGTCAACAACCATACCAGGAGTACTAACATAAGCTGCCATCTTTTACCTTGCCAAACGTTCATCTTCTGCTCCTTTGGGTGAGTGGGCGAACCCACCACGACCTATATGATATGTGGGGTGTCAGGGCGGTTACAAGCCGGCCCCTACCTATCTGACTGTGCGCCGTTGGGCCATTTGCGACAGAATGACCAACAGCATCGACATTGCCAGCATAACAGTTGAAATCGCATTGATCTCGGGGCTGATGGCTCGTCGGATACGGCCAAAGACCTCAATGGGCAGGGTGGTACCGCCGGGGCCGGTGGTAAAAAAGGTGATCACAAAATCATCTAGCGACAGGGTGAAGGCGAGCAGCGCGCCGCCCAAGATGCCAGGCATGATCAGCGGCAGGGTAACGCGCCGAAAGGTGATCCACTCATCCGCTCCCAGGTCTTGGGCCGCCTCTTCCAGGGCCGGGTCAAGTTCGCGCAAACTGGTGCGCACCACAATCGCCACAAAGGAGATGTTGAAGGCGACATGGGCAATGATGACGGTGGGCAACCCCGGCCGGATGGCGTTAGCCGAGGTCAGACCCAGGGCGCTGTTGATCCAGCCTATGATTAGCGAAAAGAAAGCTAACAACGAGATGGCCATCACAATATCGGGGATGATGACCGGCAAATACAGCAAACCATCGTAAGCGCGACGGAAGCGGAAACGGAAACGCTCCATGGCGATGGCGGTCATGGTTCCTAAAATAGTCGAGATGACAGTCGAGATGAAGGCTACCACCAGGCTGTTGTAGAAAGCGCTCAAGATGGCCTCGCTGCGCACCATCTCGCCGTACCAGCGGAAGGTGAAGCTTTCCCACTGCGCCCCCAGCCGGGAGCTGTTGAAGGAAAAGGCGACGAGAATGGCAATAGGAGCGTAGAGGAAGAAGAAGGAGAAGATCATGTTGCCCCACAATAACAGCTTGCCCAGGCGCAAGAGTTGATTGGGGCGGGCGGCGGGGGTAGTGGTTTCCGTCCAGGTTTGTGCTTGGGTTGCCATGGCATCACTCCTTTAAGCGCGGCCGGCCTCGGCTTCGCGCCGCCCTTCGCTGCGCAGATAGAACACCACACCCAACATGAGCAAAACCATGAAGACAACAGAAATAGCGGAGCCAAAAGGCCAGTTCAGGGCTGCGCCGAACTGCTGCGCCAGCAAATTGCCCAACATGGCTACTTTGCCGCCGCCCAAGACGGTGGGGACAATGTACTGGCCGGTGACAGGGATGAAGACAAGGATGGAGCCGGCCACAATTCCCGGCATGGTGATGGGCAGAACGACTCGCGTGAAAACGCGCCAATAGCTGGCCCCCAAATCTTGCGCCGCTTCCACCAATGAGAAGTCAAGTTTTTCAATCGAGGCGTACAGGGGCAAGATCATAAAGGGCAGGTTGGCGTACACCAAACCGATTAAAACAGCGGTGGGAGTGTTGATGATAGCAATGGGAGGTAAATCGAAGGCCCGCAAAATTGTGTTGAGCAAGCCATTGTTGTTGAGGATAAATTTCCAGGCGTAGGTGCGCACCAGGAAGTTAGTCCAAAACGGGATGAGGATGAGAAAGAGGTAGGCGTTACGACGTGAGATGGGTTGGAGCACAATGAAGAAAGCCAGCGGGTAGCCGATCAACAAACAGACCGCCGAGGTGAGCAAGGCCCACCAAAAAGAGCGCAGGAAGATGATCACAAAGTCGTTGGTCAACTGTCCTTCGGCCGGGGTGAATAGCTTGGCATAAGCTTCGGTGGTGAATTGCCAGATCACTCCACCCCCGTCGCGCCGTTCTAAAAAGCTGTAGGCGACGACTAAAACGGCCGGGATGATGAAAAATAACAGCAACCAGAGCGCGCCTGGGCTTAACAAGATTTGCAAATAGGTTTTACGTCGCGCTGTCATACCATCCTCGTGGGTGATCTTGAACCGCTAAGGCGCGAAGAACGCTAAGAAAGAAAAAACCTTAGCGTTCTTCCCCCCGTGAAAACGGGGGCTTGGCGGTGAGAACAAAATTACGCTTAGGCTGTCAGAAGGCGGGCCGAGCTGGGTTGCCAGCTCACCGCCACTGCCTCACCAACTGCAAACGCCACCTCACCGGGGTTGACGTTTTGATAGCGCACATCTAGCTGCACCCCCGGCGCTAACGTCACCACAAAGCGGGTGTCGGTGCCAATAAAGGTGGTATCGTGAATCCGCCCTGGAAAGACCGTCTCCTCTTGCAGATTGGCCTCATCCAGAAGGTGCAAATGAATCTTCTCTGGGCGGATGGCTAGAGTGGCTTCCTGGCCGGTCGTCGGCGCTTCCAGGGTGGCTGCTTTGGTAACCAACTGATCAGCCAGGCGAATAGTGGCCAGGCCATCCTGGTAGTCCAGGACGCGACAATTGAGAAAGTTAGTCTCACCGATGAAATCCGCTACAAAGCGATTGGCCGGCCGGTCATAGATGTCCTTAGGTGCGCCCACCTGGAGCAGTCGCCCTTCACTCATCACCCCAATGCGGTCGCTCATGACCAGCGCTTCTTCCTGGTCGTGGGTAACAAAGATGAAGGTGATGCCTAACTGGCGCTGGAGTGCTTTTAGTTCCAGCTGCATCGCCTTGCGCAACTTAAGGTCGAGCGCCCCCAGGGGTTCATCCAACAACAGCACTTTGGGGCGATTGACCAGGGCGCGCGCCAGGGCAACGCGTTGCCGTTGACCGCCGGAAAGCTGATGCGGCCGGCGGCCGCCAACAATTGGCAGCCGTACCAGTTCCAGCGCCTCGCGCACGCGTTGGTTAATCTCCGGCGCGGGGACTTTTTTCATTTGCAGACCAAAAGCCACGTTTTCTTCAGCCGAGAGATGGGGGAAAAGGGCGTAATTTTGAAAAACTGTGTTGACGTTGCGCTTAAAGGGGGGTAACCGTCCAACAGACTCCCCACCCAGGTAAATATCGCCTTCGGTGGGCAGCTCAAACCCGGCAATCATGCGCAGGTTGGTGGTTTTGCCACAACCACTGGGGCCTAGCAGGGAGAAAAACTCCCCTTCTTCAATTGTCAGGGAGACGCGGTCGACAGCGACAAAGTCGCCAAAACGTTTGGTGACACGTTGCAACTCCACAGCGGCTGCTCTTGCCATCCACAACCCTCCACAACCAGGATTGGTCGCTGCTTGAAGATTATACAGGCATCGCGCGCGATACCTGTCGGCTCCCCGTAGGAGTAGGTGGTGTGCGAGCGGGTTTGGAATCCGCCTCTACGCCCGCCCCTACTACTTGTGTGCGTCCACTATCATAGCGGCTTTCCGTCGAGACGCAAATGATAGGCGCGCCGGGTAAAATAGAAATGCCGGCCGGAAGCCAACGCTCCGTTCCCATCCCTACCCTGTAATCCGTACTTGCCGTGGTTGCGTTTAGGCCGGCCGGCCGGTCGTCACCATCAGTTGGCGCGCCGCCCAAAGACCGCTCTCATACGCGCCGTGGGCAGTGGCATAGTAGGCCGGATGGGTGGCTTCACCGGCGAAGAAGAGCCGGCCGGCCACCGGCTGCGCCAACAAAGCGCGATCTTCCGGCCGGCTGCCCACTCTGGAAAAAGAGTAACTGCCGCGTGCGAAGGGGTCAGTCTCCCAGACGGTGCGCACCATCGCTTCGGGTTCGGGGGCATCCGCCCCAAACAGCCGGCGCAAAACGGCCATGGCCTGCCCCACCAACTCCCCGGTAGCAATCCGGTTTGCCCGCCGGGCCAGACTACCGGCGTGGTAGGTGGCCAGGGCCGGCCGGCCGGTGTAATGCGCCAGATTGAGCCAGGAAGTGAAAAAGGGCGGGTCAGCCTCGGTCAGGAACTGGAAGCGCTGCGGTTCCTGAGGCCAGAACTGACGTGGGAAACGCAGGATCAGCTTCTCATATTGCCCCATGCCCAGGCGCTCAATCGCCCCCTGCTTGGCTGGCGGCAGGGAGGGGGTGAACTGGATCGCGCCCGCCTGCAAGACGCCCAACGGGACGGTCACGATGGCATAATCGGCGCGGCGCTCTCCCTGATCCGTCTGCACCTGAACGCCTCCGGCGTTGTAAGCGATAGCGGTCACGGGGACGCCAGTTTCAATCGTCAACCCCTGGGCCAGATGCTGCACCAACCGGCTGTACCCACCTCCATAGAGTAGCCAATCCCCACCGGGCAATTTGACATAGGTTTGCCCCAGTCGCCAATCTACCTCGTCGAGGTCGGCCGCTTCCAGGAATTGCATCCGAATGACGGCTGAGTAATGAAAACCGAGGCGCTGGGAGGAGGAAAGGCCATCTGTGGACGGCAGACCGCGCCGGTAGAGGTCGGCCAGGGAGAGGGCGTCGGTCGGGGGCTGGCTGAGGAGCGAGGCCGTGAAATGAAGCATGGCCCCCTCGAAGTATTGCAGCCCCTCAGTATATGGTTCCAGATCGAGAGGGCGGCCGGCAGCGTCAAAAGCCAGCAAACTGCGCCCGCGATAGTTCAGAAAATCCGTTGGGCGCATCCCCACCCCGGCCTGTCGCGCCAGCGGTGTCAGGGGATTGCCGATGGGGCCATGAATCCAGGCCGCTCCCAGGTCGACCGGGATGCCCAGCGTCTCATCGGTGTAGGTGCGTCCGCCCAAACGATCACGCGCTTCCAGGATAACCACCGAACAGCCGGCCGCCTGCAAGGCGCCGGCTGCTGCCAGACCCGCCAGACCTGCCCCAACCACCATGACAGAATTAGCAGGCATACCCACCTCATTCAGACGCTAAACGCCTCCAAAACGTTTAGGGTCTCATTCTTTCAGGTTCCAACCAGTTCACGTAGGGCGCGGATGTTGCGCGTCGGGGTGGTGACCATGATGACACAACCCGCCCCTAACACCCAGCGCCGACCGGCGCTCTGTTGCCAGGCGTCACGCGCTTCGGCCACCGTTTGGGCCGGGTTATCGGCGTGCAGGCTCCAGCGTGAAACACCGCCACAAGCCGAGCCCGCAACACGCGCCAGGCCGGCCGTCAGCGAAATCGTGCTTTCCCGATCATGCCAGTTGACCAGCTGCACCGGGTAATCCTCCAAACCATCCAAAAAGGCGTCTTCACCGTGGACATGCAGCAGGTTAAGCCATAAGGGTTGGGCAGCGCTGAGCAACAACTGGTCATCCGGCCGGCCGAAAGCCGCGTATTCGGCCGGGCTGAGACGAGAGGTGCGCGCATGTTGCACCGCGTAGAAGATACCATCCACGCCAGAAGCAACGATGGCTTCGATCAGGCGGAGGGTGGTGGTGGTAATAACAGCCAGTCCCTGGCGCACCGCCTCCGGGGCGGCGCGCAGATGGGCGAGGAGTCGTTCCTCACCCGCCAGATTCCTGGCCTGGGCCAGCGGGGAGAAAACCGTCGCCAGCACCGGCGTCTCCGCCCCTAGCGCCTCTTTGACCTGACGGGCAGCGGTCAGGGAAAGCCCCAACGCTCCCTGTCGGGGGTCAAGGGGTTGCAGCCGGGTCCAATCCTCTGGTTGGTGGATGACGCGCCGGGTGTATTCGCGTGTGCCCTCGGCCGCGCCGCTCCACCGATCTTCGACGCCCCAGTCACGGATGGCAAAGCTGCTGGAAGGGGAAACCTTGATGAAGTCCCAATCGTAATCCCGCTGCCACTTGACATGGGCGTAGGCCAGGGCGTCAGCATCCTGGTCGTCGCCGGGCCAGTGGCGCCACAAGGCGACCGGCGGTCGGTCGGGCGTCCCGCCGGCCAGAATCGTTTCGAGGCGTTGTCGTTTGGTATATTGGGTCATGGCGCTATGATACACCTGAACACCCCACACTCGCCAACGAATGGGAACGAATAAACGAATGGAACGCCATCGAGCGCCGCCAGGATGGCGGCGTTTCTATGCCGGCCGGCAGCCGGCGCTCCGTGCTGCCATTCCATTGGGTGAAGGGGAGGGTGTATGTTACCATTAAGCAACGTGATCGATTCTGACGGAGGTTGATAGATGGCTACCCCTCATATTGTCATCATTGGGGCCGGCAGCGCCAGTTTTGGCCCCTCGACTCTGGCTACCTTGCTGCGCGAGCCGCGCTTGCGCGGCAGCCAGCTGTCGCTGGTCGACCTCAACGCTGCGGCGCTGGAAAATGTGGCGCGTACAGCAGAACGGATGAATGATGCCTGGGGCGCGGAGATGACCATCCGCGCCAGTACGCAACGTCGTGAGGTGCTGGCTGAGGCCGATTTTGTTGTCATCTCCATCGAGGTTCCCCCACGAGAGACTTTGTGGCGGCTGGATTGGGAAATTCCCCTGCGCTACGAGTTGCGCCAGCCCTACGCTGAAAATGGGGGGCCGGGGGGCTTGATGCACGCCTGTCGCCAGATACCTCCGTTCATGGAAATTGTGCGGGATATGGAACAGCTATGCCCGGCGGCATGGCTGATCAATTTCAGCAACCCCCTGCCGCGCATCACCCGCGCCATCACAAAATACAGCCGGATCAAAACCGTCGGCAAATGCCATCAGATCAATGTGGGCTACGCCCTGGCGGCCGTCTTGCTGCGCGAACGGTATGGGATTGAGGTTCCGGCCGGGGTGAACCTGCACTCGGACCCCAGCAATGTGCCGACGATTCATCTCCTCTCCCAGGCCGGCCGGCAACACATGACCATCCAATCAGTTGGGCTCAACCATTTTATCTGGCTGCTGGACATCCGCGACAAAGAGAGCGGGGAAGACCTCTACCCGGCCTTACGGGCAGCGGCCGGCCGCGCGCCGGCCTCACTGGAGCCGTTCTCGCTTGACCTGCTGCAGGTCTTTGGCTATTTGCCCATTCCAGGGGACACCCACCTGGCGGAGTATCTGCCCTGGCTGCATGATCCCCTGGCGCGTCCGTGGGAACGGTATCAGATTCCCCTCTACGCCTGGGGAGAGAACGAGGCGGTGCGCGATTTCCTGGCCCAGATGATGCGCAGCCTGGGAGATGGCACGCTGTCGGTGGAAGGGATGCGGGAGAGCATCAGCGAAGGGGCGGCGGAGCTGATCACCGCCATGGCCAACGACGAGAGCTTTTACGACGAGGCGGTCAACATCCCCAACCAGGGCGCAATTAGCAACCTGCCGTCGGAAACTATCGTGGAGCTTCCGGCCACCGTCGATGGGACGGGCGTACATGGCCTCCCCATTGGCGCGTTGCCGGCCGGAATCGCAGAGCTGTTGCGTCGCGAGGCGACACTGGTGGAGATGGTGGTGGACACAGCCATCAGCGGCGACCGACAATTAGCGTTGCAAACCCTGTTGCTCGACCCAATGATCAACGATATCGGGCGTGCGCGGGCCATTTTGGATGATTATCTGACGACGTTTGCGCCCTACCTGCCCCAGTTCTAGGCTACGACGCGGTTCCATCACCTTGTTTTCACCGCGAAGGCGCAAAGGGTGCGTAGGGGCGAACTCCCGTTTTCACGGGGGCTCCGCGGTCCGCCACTCCTGTGAAAATGGGAGCATTTTGTTCTCACCGCGAAGGCGCAAAGGACGCAAAGGCTTTCTACAGGGGCGAACACACAGGTTTGCCCCTACACGTGAAAACGGGAGCGTGGCTACCGTTCGTAGTAACGGCTACGGCGCACCCGGCGCGCCATCCACAGGCCAAGCCAGATCAACCCGGCCATCAGGAACATCACCACATATTCGATCAACGGAATGCGGATAATCTCATTGAGCTGCGCCAGGCCGCGGTCGCTGTAGACCCACACAACCAGCCCAACATAAAGCGCCAACAACCCCAACCGTGTGCGTAACGCCAGGCCTAGCCCGTGCATTTGGGTGATGATGAAAAGACCAGCAAAGCCAAAGGCAAACATAGGCCAGATGCCGTTACCCTGCCCCACCGCTACCAGGGTGCCATGCACCAGCACCAGCACTTCCTGGGCCAATGTCCACCAGCGGTTGATATGGACGCGGGTGAAAAAGAGACTGCCCTGCAATAACAGGAAAAACATATACACAAAGCCGATGAGGTGGCCGCTGGTGCTTTCCATGGGATGATACCAGAAGGTGTAAACGGCTGCCCAGGCGAAGAGATAGCCGTGGTAGCGACGTACAAAGCGCCCTACTTCCTGAGAGATGGGCGCTTTCTTGCCCCACACCAACCCCCGACGCTGGTTTTCCATCAATAGCACCGCCACCAACAGCAGAATCACAGAACCCTGGGAACTGAAGATGGAAACATCCTGCGCCAGGCCGTCATACCAGATATGGGTTTGAATGAAGTGTAGCAAGATGAAGAGGGCGTTGACGCCCAGGGCAACGACGTTGACCCGGTGCAGGCCGGTGGTGTAGCGGTGGGGCCGACTTTGGGCGTAGTAGATCAATCCCCAGAGGGCAACCTGGTGCAGGGCGTACAATCCCCAGGCAGAAGCGCGGCTCCACAAGGTGGGATCAGGCAGTTTCCAATAATACCAGCTGGCGCCGGCATCAGGCAGAAGTTGGGCGCGGGTGTCTTCCAGCCGGACCCCGGCCACCCAGATAAGGGCCGTAAAGAGCAAACTAAACAGAACACCAGCCGCCAGAGCGAGCAAGTCACGACGTGGAGCAGGTGGCGTGGATGAGGGCATGGTTCATCTCCAGCGTGGTTTTAGCTCATTGTACCCCAAAATGGCGCTTCCGTTGGCAACCGACGGGAGCGCCAATATTGTTCTCATCACAGCGCCAGCGGCGTCATGGTTGAACCGCGGAGGCGCAAAGAACGCCAAGTGTAGGGGCGAACCTGTGTGTTCGCCCCTGTGAGAAAACCTTCGCGCCCTTTGCGCCTTCGCGTTGAGAACAAAAGGATGGAACCGCGAAGACGCTAAGAACGCCAAGAAAACCCTTCGCGCCCTTTGCGGTGAAATCCCTTTCCCATCTGCGCCTTATCCGCGTCATCTGCGTCCCCTCCCCTTTCTTCGCGCCCTTTGCGCCTTCGCGGTGAGAACAAAATGGTTGCCGGAGTAGAGTGAAAACCAGCGACCCGGCCGTTATGGGCGCAAGGCGAAGCCATCCAGAATCTCGCCGGCGAAGCCATGAGCCGAACCATCCCAATAAGGGAAGAGATCGAAAACACATGCTGTCACATCGCCCAGAGTGATGGGGTGACAGACAAAGATGTCCGCTCCATCGCCGCTCAGCCCCAGCACGGAGAAGAGGCCCTGCGTACTCAGGTAGATATCGCCGGTGGCGTCATCGATCCAGGAACCCCAGATATCCTCTTCTGTATCGGTCAAATCGACATCGGAGCCATCCAGATAAATAGACCAGCTGCCGGCCGTGTCCTCACCCAGTGACGTAGCATCGAACAGCATCAAGTCCTCATCCAGGGCCGTGAGGGCCACGCCATTGACCACGGCCGTGCCCAATGTGCTAATAGCCAGTTGCCCCTCCGGCGTCAGGGCCATGGCGTCCACATCTTCAGCGTCGGTTGTCAAATCCACATCTGAGCCATCGAAGTACATGCTGAACGTTCCACTGGTGGCCGGGCCCAGTTGGGTGGGGATGAACTGCACAATATCGGAGTCGTCCACCGTGCCCAGATTGCCAATCTCAATGGGGGCATCGAAGCTCAGCAACAGCGAGCCATCCGGCAGAAAGGTGAAGGCATCCACATCCACCGCCGAAACCCCAACATCGAAGCCATCAAAATAGAGCAGCCAATTGCCGGTGGTCTCATCATAGTTGAGAATATCATCATCCTGGAAGCTGATACCGTCAACCGTCCCCAGCGTGGTACTGCTGACATACAACACACCGCTGAAGGGGGGGTGGATAGGGAAATCCTGATAGCCAATCTGAGAGGCATCGGTGACTGTGTTGGAACGCGTGGCTATCTGGCTAAACCAACCCTCCTCCAACGAGAGACCGACCACCGCCACCGCGTAGGTATCGGGAGGCAAGGCGCGGAAGGTGTAGACTCCATCGCTATCGCTGACAGCGGTGTAGGTTCCCACGGTCTCCCCCACCGCCTGCACCAAAGCCCCAGCGTAGGGCAGATCGGTGGCGCTATCGTAGGCCATATTGGCGTTGAGGTCACGGTAGAGAAAGCCGCTTAACGAGTTGGCGCGGGCCGGGAAATCCACCGTGCGTGTTTGGGCTTGATCAAGATTGATGCTGCCGGTCGGCGTTCCATAGTAACCCGGCGGCAAAGTCAACTCTGTCGCCGCATAGGTGTACGTATCCTCCATCAGAGCGCTAATGGTGTATACGCCGTTGGCGTCGGTCACGGCCGTATACACCGCCCCATCACTGGCCGCCGTCAGCACAACCTGGAGGCCGGCCAGGGGGATCTCCAGCGGCGGCTCATACAGATCGTCGTTATCCAGGTCGGCATAGGCCAGGCCGGTTACGACTCCGGCCGGAATTTGCAGCGGAAAATCCAGCCCGGTTACCTGCGAGGAATCGTCCACGACGCGGTTGCGCGACAAGATGACACTAAACCAGGGGGCAGGCAGCAGCCCCTCATCCACCGTCAAGGTGTACGTGCCCGGAGCCAGACCGCGGAATGTGTACAACCCCTCACTATCCGTGACAGATGTAGCAAATGGCTGGCCGTCCAGAAGGGCAATCTGTACCGTCACACCGGAGAAGGGCAGGTCAATGCCGGCCGTGTACACGCCATCGAAGTCGTTGTCGGCGTAGACCAGGCTGATGATGGAGTTGACCCGAATGGGGAAATCGAGCGTCAAGGAGGCGGCGCTCTCCAGTTCCACAATGCCGGTCGGCGCGCCGAAGTGCCCCGGCGGAATGGTGGCCTCCTCGACAGCATAGATGTAATCATCGGCCATCAAGTCACTCACGCTATAGAAACCCTCTTCATCCGTTGTGGTCGAGTAGACCGCGCCGTTCATATCCGTCAGGTTAATCGTCAAACCCGATAGCGGCGTCTCCAATGGCGGGTCATACGTCAAATCATCGTCCAGGTCGGCATAGGCCCGGCCGGCGATGACCCCGGCCGGAATCTGCAAGGGGAAGTCCAGGCCCGTCACCTGGGAAGAGTCATCCACCAGGCGGTTGCGCGATGGGATAAAGCTAAACCAGGGGTCAGGCAACAGCCCCTCATCCACTGTCAGGGTGTATGTGCCCGGAGCCAGACCGCGGAACGTATACAACCCCTCGCTATCGGTGACAGATGTGGCAAACGGCTGACCGTCCAGAGGGGCAATCTGCACCGTCACGCCGGAGAAGGGCAGGTCAATGCCAGCCGTGTACACGCCATCGAAGTCGTTGTCGGCGTAGACCAGGCTGATGATGGAGTTGAGGCGAATGCCAAAGTCAAACACCCGCGTCTCCCCCTGATCCACGGCCCCAACCGCATCCAGGTCGCCAAAGTATCCTGGCGGCAGGCTGCTTTCGGTCAGGGTCACGGTGTAGGTGTCTGCCATCAGGCCGTTGAAGCTGTAGACACCTGTGGGGTCGGTGGTGGTTGTCAAGGCCACACCCTCCCCGGTCAGCGTCACCTCCACCCCAGCCAGGGGCATCTCGGTGGGAGGATCGAAGGTCATACTATCGTCGAGGTCGCCATAAACAAGTCCGGTCACGGCGGCCGCTGGCAGTTGTAGGGGGAAATCTAACCCAGTCACCCGGGAGGTTGTATCCAACTCCCGGTTGCGCGTGGGAATAGCGCTGAACCAATCCCCAACCAACGACGCCTCATCCACACTCAGGGTGTAAGTGTCGGGGGCCAGGCCGCGGAAGATGTAGACGCCGCTGCCGTCCGTCACCGCACTGGCGGTAGTCCCGCCCAAACCAGAGAGCTGCACCACCGCGTCAGCATAGGGAACATCAGGCGGCTCGCCATAGGTGGCGCTGAGGTCGTAATCCTGGTAAACAATGCCCGACAGGGAGTTGAGGCGAATCGCCAGATTGAGAACGCCCGCCTCGGCATGCTGCAAAACGAGATCGCCGCTCGTCGGTTTGAAATGGCCGGGGGGCAGGTTGGGAAGGATGACGGTGTAGGTATCGGCCGGCAGTTGGCTCAGGTCATAGATGCCATCACTGCCGCTGACACCCGTATACACCTGCCCATCAGAAAGCGCCGTTAACTGGATCTCCATGCCAACCAAGACGTAATCTGTCGGCGGCTCGTAGACGGCGTCGTTGTCCAGGTCGGCGAACACCTGTCCTGTCAACGTGGCGGCCGGCGGCTGAATGGCGAAATCGGCATCCGACATATCGGTCATCTCGTCCACTACCCGATAACGAGCCCCGGTGACATTCACCCAGTGAGGATCAAGCGCTGCAGCTTCGGGGGTAATGGTGTAGGTGTCTGAAGGTAGCCCCCGCGCCACAAAACGGCCATCCACGCCGGTGGTGGTCGTGATGACTGCCCCAGCGTCGCCCGACAAGACAACGGGCACCCCGGCGTAAACAACATCCGTCGGCGGAGTGTAAAGCGCATCCAGATCGTTATCGCGGAAGACAAGGCCAGAGACGGAGTTGACCATGATGGGGAACTCGACGGTCACCACCTCAGCATAGACCAGCGTCACCGGCTGGGTGAAGATGTTGGTATAGCCAACCGGTAAGGTGGCAGAGGGAATGTCACACAGGTATTCTCCGGAGAGCAAATCGCCGAAGCTAAAGTCGCCGCCTGCCCCAACGGTGGTCGTCAACACATCGCCGCTGAAATTGGTAGGCGTCAAGTAGACCAGGGTGTTGGGCAAGATGTACTCTTCCGGCGGATCGTAGAGGCCGTCGCGGTCGAGATCGACAAAAGCAGTGCCGGAAATAACCGCCGCCGGAGGGGGAGCGGGCAAACTCTCATAGGCTATCCACCACTCGCCGGCGGGGGAAAGGTCATACTCCAGCCCGCCGGGGCTGGGAATGCCGTTGTATTGGTCAAAGTATTGCATCTCGGCGGTGGGAATGTTGTCAAGATAGAGGGGGACACAATCCAACCCGGCTTCAGTGCAACCGGAGGCGAGAAAACCATAGCGGTCGGTGTAGTACAAACCGTTGAGTCGTTGGTCGTTATCGTCGTCGAGAATGGGTAGGAAGCCCAAAAAGAGTTGGTGCAAGGACATGTTGCTGCCGTTCTCAGAACAGCGGTAGTCGGGGCAGGTGAAGATGAGTTCGCCGGGGTTGGCGGGATCCATCGGCCCCCAGGCGTCCAGGGTGGTAATAGACAGTCGGCTGGTGACGGGCATGCCCTCCTGATTGTGCTCCCCATACCACCGAATCTGACCGCTGGTGGAGGAGTGGGAGCGGCGGGCGTTCATGCTGCACCCATCAGAGGGGTCTCCGGTCAGAGGGACGCGCGCGCCATCGATGTAGAGGCAGCTGAAATCATACCAGCCCCCCATCTTGGCAAGGCCATAGGAGCCGTCGCTATTGAGAATACGCACCTCGATCACGCCGCTGTGGTAACGCACCGTCCCATCATGGGCGCTGAGTAAAGCGTGGATTTGAATACGGGCATCGTGAACACAAGGAGCATACGCCAGGGTACAGCCACTAATATCCCGCCGCACCAGCCAGGCGTACCCGGTGTGCTTGCGTTCATTCTCCAGCATATCCTCGCCGGGGAGCGGGGGTTCAGGATAGCCATCGCCAGCCCCGACAAAGGTTTGCCAGGGGTAACTGATCTCCTGGCCGCTGTAAAATTCACCCACCGGGCCAAAAATATCGTCGGCGCTGCTGGGGTCATCTTTATGCTCGTGATCGTAGTAACATCCCTGCTCCGCGTTCCACAACCCATGCCAGACAGTTGGGTCGTGATCGGTGCAGGCCGGCGCGCCCGGATAGGGGTCTATCATTTGTAAAGAGGGGCGAGCGGCAACAAAGGAGACAGCCATAATAGTCAGGATGACAACCGTGACTATCCCCACCATTAAGCGTACACGCGCGTGACATTTCATATAACAGTCCTCGGCTCCTACAGGGCGTACCTCTGGGGTACGCCCGGCTACAGGCGCGCTTAGAAGATGATGTGTATCGATCAGGGAACACTTCTAGCAGGCAGCACAAAAAAAGCCGGGGCCGGCCGATATATGCAGCTGTATACGTGAGGAGCTGAAGCGTTGCCCTTCTCACCATACAGGATAAAGCGATCGGCTATTCAGGTCAATAGGACAGCAGGACTAGATGAGGAGAAACCAAGAGAGGATGAAACAACGGCAGACACATACAGAGGCAGTTGGGCCTTGTTACTCCTGCAGGCCGTACTGTTGCAGCAGAGCGGCGTCTGGCAGCAAAGCGGCGGTGGGGCCATCGGCGACGATGCGACCGGCGTCCATGATGATCAGGCGTGGGAATAGCTCTTGTACCAACCGCAAATCGTGGGTGGAAACCAGCATGGTGATGGGAAGGGTGCGCAGCAGCTCGATCAGCGCCCGCCGGCCGCGAGGATCAAGGCCGGCCGAGGGTTCATCCAACACCAAAATAGCCGGCCGCATCGCCAGCACCGTTGCCATAGCCACCCGCTTTTTCTGGCCCATGCTTAGATGATGCGACAGGCGGTCGGCGAAATCCGCCATGCCCACCTGCGCCAGCGCCTCCGCCACCCGCCGGCGCACCTCCGCCTCCGGCAAGCCCATGTGCAGGGGGCCAAAGGCGACATCTTCAAAAACCGTTGGGGAGAAAAGTTGATCATCCGGGTTTTGAAACACCAACCCCACCTGAGCGCGAATCTGGGGTAAATGAGTGCGCGTTAGCGGCCGGCCGGCGATCTGAATAGGAGGATTAGCCGCTTGAACATCTCCCAAAATGCCGTTCAAATGCAGCATCAAGGTGCTTTTGCCCGCTCCGTTCGCTCCCACCAGCGCCGCCTTTTCCCCCTGGTGAAGCGTGAAGGAGACAGCCTGCAAAGCCTGCCAGCCATCCGGGTAGGTAAAGCTCAGGTTGCGCACCTGGATGACCGGCGCGGCCTCTTCCGCCGCCGGGGATGGAACCGAAAGAAGGTGGTGTTGAACAGGCATCGTGTCACCGTAATAGTTGCGTCAGGGGCAGGTCCAAGGGTCTGCCCCTACCAGTTTCACTGCCAAGATGCAAAGAGCGCGTAGGGGCGAACACATAGGTTCGGCCCTATATGGCGTTCTTTGCGCCTTCGCGGTTCAAGCTTCTGTTTTCACCACAGTCGGCCGATGGTCTGCGTCAGCAGCAAAGCGGCCAGGGCGATGACAAGCGCCAGCCAATCCAGCCGGCGCATCACATGGGGCGTCATGGTCAACCATTCGCCCCGGTAGCCGCGCGCCAACATAGCCTGATAGACCCGTTCGCTGCGGTCAAAACTGCGCCCCATCAACTGACCAACCATATAGCCGGCCACCCGGGCGCGCCATAGGAGTGAACCACCGGCCGGCTGATCAGGCAGCCGGGCGCTACGCGCTGCGCGCGCCCGCAACAAACGTTGCGCCTCATCTGCCAGCACAAAGAGATAACGGTACATAAAAGCCAGAACGACCACCAACACAGCTGGCGTCTTCAGATGGCGCAAAGCGTGCAAAATGTCTGGCACAGGGGTAGTTAGCGTCAGCAAAATCGCTACCTGCACCGAAAGCCAGCTGCGCACGACGATGCTGGCAAAACGCACAAGCCCTGGCTCGCTGAGCGTCAGCCGCCATGGGCCGATGGGCCACACGGCAACGGCCGGCCCCGGTAAGGTGAACACTACCGTGAGCGCCGCCAGGGTGAAGGGCAACACAATGAAGGCGCGCCGGCCGAGATTCCAGGGGGTGAAACCGGCCAGGAGCGCGCCGACAGCGGCTATGCCCCAGGCTGCCCCCATCCCCACCCAGGCCCCATCGGGCAAGAGCGCGGTGGACAGAATATAGAGGAAGGTGATGCCTACCTTGACGCGTGGATCAAGCTGATGCACCAGGGAATCAGCCTGGACGTAGCGATCAAAGGTGTTGATGTGCATGACAGGACAGCTAACGACGCCGCGTCAACTGACTAATGCCATAGGCCACGCCGGCCACCACCAACGCCCCCACTACCCCGGCCAGAATGGTGGACAGAGCGGCATTCGTCACGCCGGGTAGGGTGTAATCGGGCAACAAGGTGAAAGGCGCGTCCTGGGCATTGCCCAGAAAGCCGGTTGTCTCTGCCACCCACTCCAGGCCGTCCGGGTGGCCGGAGGCAAAGGGAGCGAACAGGACAACGACCAAAGCCACAATCAACCCGCCGATGACCCAACGGCCGCGACCAACGTCGCGGCCCGGCTGTAAGAGAGCCGGCCGGGTTTGCTGAATAAAGCTCAAGGCCGCGACGGTGATCAACGCTTCGCCAATCCCAATCAGGGCGTGGACGCCCAACATCGCCGGCGCCACCACCCCCAGGTTGGAGGTTCCGCTGAAAGCCAGCAACAAGGCGGTGATCAAAGCGGCTGCCATGATGGAAACCCAGCTTGCCACAGCCACGCCGACCAGACGCCGCCGCGTGACGGTTGGCGAACTGCCCCCGAACCAGCGGACCAGTTGCCAGCCAATGAAGCCGGGAACCACCGCCATCACCAGCAGGTTGGCCCCCATCACCACCAACCCCCCATCTTGAAACAACAACGCCTGCAAGATGATGACGGCCGACATCGCCACAATCCCTAACCAGGGGCCGAGGACAATAAAGGCCAGCGTCGCACCCACAAAGTGACCTGACGTGCCGCCGGCCACCGGAAAGTTGATCATCTGGGCGGCAAAGATGAAGGCAGCCATGACGCCGGCGAGGGGGACGAGACGTTCATCGAACAGGTCACGGGCATTACGCAGGGCCAGGCCCAAAGCGAGCAGGGCCAATAACCAGGCAACCACGGCTACCCCAGCATTGAGAAAACCATCCGGTATATGTAAAGCCAGAACAGAAGCGGGTATGGGAAGCATGTTGAAATTCCTCCGGGTGACTAGGTACAACAAGCCAGCGCCACATCAACGCTGGACTTATTGCAAAAATTTGCAATAACGTCTGTATTATAACAAATTTCTGCTCAACCATAACACCGGATTTACGCTTCGCGCTCCGCTTCCCGCTCCTCCCCTTTCTGGCGCAAGGCGTCTATCACGCTTTTGTCCCACAGGGGGATGCCATGAAAATAAGCGGCGCGGCCAATGAGGTGGGCAGAGATGGGGGTGGTCAGGAGCAGGAACAGCACCACCGCCAGAGCAAAGCCGGCCGCCCGGCCGGTCTGAAAAGCCATCACAGCCGCCAGGAGCATCAAGCTGGCCCCCAGCGTCACCGCTTTGGTGGCGGCCGACATGCGGGTATAAAGATCAGGCATCCGCCATACGCCGATGGCGGCCAGCAGGATAAGAGCGGCGCCGGTTATCAACAGGAGTCCGCCTGAGATTTGGCTGAACATATCCTCCTCCACATATCCCGGTAGGGGATTGGTGAACGGCCTTTATGGCTGGTCGGCGAAGCGCCGCTCCAGATAAGTTGCAAAGGCCACCGTTCCCAGAAAAGAGAGTAATCCCAAGATGGCGGCAATATCCAAAAAAACGACGCGCTGGGTCAGAATGGCATAGGCTGCCAGGCAGCCAATCCCCAGAGCAGCCAACAAGTCAAGCGCCACCACTCGATCCGCCAGTGTAGGGCCCTGGATGAGGCGGGCCAAAATGAAGAACATCCCCAAAGACAGTAGGGGCAAAGCGACATACAGAGCAGCTTGTTGCAACAGAGTCATGCCCACACCTCCAGGATGCGGCGCTCGAAGCCCTGTTTAATGTCCTGCTGAAAAGCGGCCACATCCTCCAGCGCCAGAGCGTGTACATACAAGGTATAGGGGGGGCCGGCCGGCGAACCGGTCTCCACTTCCAGGGCCAGCGTCCCCGGCGTCAAGGTGATCAAATTAGCCAGGAGGGTGATCTGCGCCGGGCTGGTCAGGTCAAGAGGAATCGCCGCCACGCCGGGGCGCATCCGCTCCGGCCGGATAACCGCCTGAGTCACGCGCCAGTTAGCCCGGATCAACTCCTGAATAAAGAACCCTATGAAAGCCAACACCCGCCAGATGCGTTTTAACATCATCATCTCCACCACTCACGCAGCGCCGCCATCCTGGCGGCTATTGGATGCCGGCCGGACGCCGGCGCTCCGCTCCCGTTTTCACGGGAGGTGAAAACAAAATGATGCAACCGCTAAGGCGCGAAGAACGCCAAGCAAAGAAAGGGAAAAACCTTCGCGCCCTTTGCCCCCGTGAAAGCGGGGGCTTCCTCCCATTTTCACGGGAGGTGAAAACAAAATGATGCAACCGCTAAGGCGCGAAGAACGCCAAGCAAAGAAAGGGAAAAACCTTCGCGCCCTTTGCGCCTTCGCGGTGAGAACTTCGTTTATTCGTTCCATTCGTTGCCCCCTTTGCGCCTTGGCGGTGCGAACAAGATGTCAGGGCCCTAAGACAGCCTGTTGATAGAGCGTTGCATCCATCAACTGGGCGGCCGCCTGGGTGGCCAGCTGCAAGAATGGCTCGGCGGCCAGACTCAACACCAGCGTTAGGGTCGCCAAAACCACGATAGGGGCCAGCATGGTCAGGGGCAGCGCCTTGACAACATGAAACCTGGGGGCGGGTTTCCAAAAGGCCTGGGCCCAAATTTTGGTCATCGAATACAACGTGAACAGGCTGACCGCCAGGGAAACCGCCACGATCCCCCCCTGCTGCGCTGCCAGCCCGGCCTGCACCAACCCTAATTTAGCCCAAAAGCCAGAAAAGGGAGGCAACCCGGCCAGGGCAAAGGCGGGCGCAAAGAAAAGCACCGCCAGCCCCGGCCGCTCGCGGTAGAATCCGCCCAGATGCTTCAAATCAAAACTACCCTGTAAATAGGCCAGCGCCCCGCCCACCAGAAACAAGTTGACCTTGACCAACAGATAGTGGACGATGTAAAAGATAGCTGCTGCCAGACCCAACGGGGTGAAGAAGCCAATGCCCAACAACATATAGCCGATCTGGCTGACGCTGTGGAAAGAAAGAATGCGCCGAATGTCCGTTTGCACGGCCGCCCCCAGCACACCTGTGACCATTGTCAGGCCGGCCAGCGTCAGCAACAACGGGTGAATGATATCCCCATGCGTGGTAAAGAGCAGGCTGAAGACACGGGTCATGACATATACCCCCACCTTGGTCAACAGGTTGAAGATGGCCATAACGGCCGGCGGGGCGAGCGGGTAGACATCGGGCAACCAAAAATAGAGCGGAAAGATGGCGGATTTGATGCCAAAGGCAGTGAAGAGCAATAGCCCCAACCCCAGGGTGAGGCCGGGGGAAGCCACTTGGGGCAGTCGCAGGGCGAGGTCGGCCAGGTTCAGCGTGCCAGCCACGCCGTAGATCATGCCGGCCGCTGCCAGAAAAAGCGCCGAGGCTACCAGATTGATGGTAACATATTTCATGGCCCCGGCCAGCTGCCCCGGCCGGCCGCCCAAAGCCAACAAGACGAAAGAGGCAATGAGCATCACTTCAAACCAGACATAGAGATTGAACAAATCCCCTGTCAAAAAGGCCCCGTTAATCCCCATCAGCATCAAGTGCATGAAAGGATATAGGCCCAGGCGCAGCGTCACCCGGTCTACGCTCCACAGCGCGTAGACCATGCAGGCCAGGCCAACGATGGCGGCCATCAGCGTCATGATGGCGCTGAAGAGATCCGCCACCAGGGTGATGCCAAAGGGGGCGGGCCAATCCCCCACCTGCACCGCCTGAATACCCTCCTGTTGAATACGCCACATCAGATAGAGCGCGGCCGCCAACACAGCCACCCCGCCGGTCAGAGGAATCACCCGCTGCCAGAAACGGGCACGTGCACCCGTATAGGTTCCAACCCCTATGGACAACAGAGCGGTGAATAGAGGAATTAAAATGGGCAGCAGCAACCACAGCTTCATGCTTCCAACTCCTCATCCCACACCGGTTCCAGGGACAACTCCTGGTAAGCCTGTTTGATGGCATCCAGGTCGTCTGTGCCAATGCGCGCATGGACTCGCTTGAGCAACACCGCCGCAAACGCCTGCGCGCCAAAGCCAATGACAATGGCGGTCAAGATTAAGGCCTGCGGCAAAGGATCAGCGAAAGGGGGCTGCAGGCCTGTTGCATCCGGCGGGATGAGGGCGGGCGCGCCGCGTTGCAACCCACCCACCATGAAGATCAAGAGGTTGGTGGCGTGGGCCAGGAAGCCGAGGCCCAGGATCAGCTTCACCAGACTACGGCGTAACAAAGAGTAAACGCCGGCCGCGTACAAGACCCCAATCACAACAGCCAGGATCAGCTCCATCTCAATCCTCCGCCAGAGAAAAGATGATAACCAGCGTCACGCCGATGACAGCCAGGTAGACGCCGACATCAAAGAGAATCACGGTGCCCGGTTTGCCCAGAAAAGGCAAGGTGATGTCCCACCACAGGCCCGTCATAAAGGGTCGCCCCATCAGCAGACCGCCGAAGCCGCTCAGCAGCGAGACGCAAACCCCCCACGTCAGCAGCCGGCGCGGCTCCAGGCGCAAAGCGCGTCGGGCTGCTTCCGGCGTGATGGCGATGGCATAGAGGGCAAAAGCCGCCGCCGCCGTCAACCCTCCAATGAAGCCGCCCCCCGGCTCGTTGTGCCCGCGAAAAAGAATGAAGAGAGAAAAAAGAAACAACAACGGCAACAAGTAGCGCGCTGCTGTCAGCATAATCAGTGATTTAGGCATCATCCCCTCCAGTTGTGGAGCGCCCCTGCCCCGTTCGTAGCTGCGGTTTCCCAACCGCGCTTACTGCGTCATCATCCCTTCCGGTGGTCGAGCGCCGCTTAAGCAAGGCGTAGACGCCCATGGCAGCTGTGGCAAGCACGGTGATTTCACCCAGCGTATCCAGGCCGCGAAAGTCCACCAGGATCACATTGACAATGTTGCGCCCACGAGCCAGCAAGAGGCTATTGGCCACAAAATAATCGCTGACATGGCGAGCCGCCGGCACGGCCGCCGCCAGGGCAAAAGACCCCATCACCACCCCCACTGCGCCGGCGATGAGGGCATCACGTAGCCGGCCGGCCCTGGAGGAAAAACGACTGAAGCGAGGTAAGCGGTAGAGCACCAACACCAGGACCATGACGGTCAACGTCTCGACGGCAAACTGGGTCATGGCCAGGTCGGGCGCGCCAAACCAGACAAAGGTCAAGGCTACCCCATAGCCCACTACCCCTAGCGCGGCCACGGCCGAAAGGCGCGAAGGGGTTTGCAACGCCAGACCGGTGGCGACCAGCACCAGGATCGCTGTAGCAACCTCGTGCAGGCGCAATCCAACCGAGGCCCAGGGCTGCCAGACAAAACCCTGACTGAGCAACCCATACCCCACGAGCGCCACCATGAAGGTGAAAATCCACAACAAATACACACGAATGTGCCCCCGTTGCAGGCGGTTGGTTAAAACCTGCCCCAGCACTAACGAACCTTCCAGCCCATACTCATACCAGTGGGCCGGGCCCAAGGGGGCCAGGCGGCGGTCGAGGGCTTGCGCCCAGGTTTCGGCCGGTACACGAACCAGATAAAAAGCGCTCCCCAGGGCAAGCGTCGCCAGACTGAGCAAGAGCATGGGGCTGAGTTTGGACAGGGCGGTCAGCAACGACAGCTCGACCGTTAGCGGTTCATCCACCAACACGCTTACGGCCGGGGTGAACACAATCGGGGACAAAACCTCAGCTGCCAGGCCCACCCCCAGCGAAGCGCCCCCCAGCACAAGGGGCCCCAACCACAAGCTGACCGGCGCGGCATGGGGCGAGTGGGGTGCAACCGGCCGGCGCCCCCAGAAAGGACGCACCACCAGAATCGCGGTCGTCACCATGAAAACATTGGCCGTCACCGCCGCGGCTGTCCAGGCTCCGCCGTCCGTCGCCGCCAGGGTGGTTTCGTAGATGTACTCTTTAGCCAGAAAACCTACTAGAGGCGGCAGGCCAGCCTGGGAGAGGGCCGCCAACCCCATCCCGATGCCTGTCCAGGGCAAGACGCGCCACAACCCACGCAGCTGGCGAATATCCAACGTGCCGGTCGCATGGTCGACCGCCCCGGCCGCCATGAACAATGCGCCTTTGTACAGGGCGTGGGTGAGCAAAAAGAGGACGGCCGTCTTCAGCGCCAGTTCGCTGCCCAACCCCAGCAGCCAGACCAAGAACCCCAGGGCGCTGATGGTGGTGTAGGCCAGGATGCGCTTGAGGTCGCTCTGCTGCCACGCCAGCCAGGCCCCGATCAGGGCGGTCAGCGCGCCCAAGAGGGGCAACACCCCCAACCACAGCGGGTGGTCGCCGGCCAGGGGCGCGAGGCGCGCCAACAAATAGACGCCCGCCTTGACCATGGTGGCGGAGTGTAGATAGGCGCTCACCGGGGTGGGGCCGGCCATGGCGTTGGGCAGCCAGAAATGAAAGGGGAACTGGGCCGACTTGGTCAATGCGCCCAGTAAAATCAGCCCCAAGGCCAGGGGAAACAGGGGCGCACTTTGTACTGCCCGGCCCTGCGCCAGCAAGGCGGTCAGGGTCCAGCTGCCGGTGGGCGCGGCCAGCAAGATGAGACCGACCAGCAACGCCAGACCGCCGGAACCTGTCACCAGCAGAGCCTGCAAGGCAGATTTCTGCGCCTTGTCGCTCTCGTGCTTAAAGCCGATCAACAAATAGGAAGAGAGACTGGTCATCTCCCAAAAAACAAACAGCAAGAGGAGGTTATCTGCCAGGACAACGCCGAGCATGGCCCCCATGAAGAGGAACAGGAAGGCAAAGAAGCGCCCCATCTGCGGCCGGCCGGCCATGTAGCCGCCGGCGTAGATCACAATCAGAACCCCTATGCCGCTGATCAACAGCGCCATCAGCCAGCTGAAGCCATCCAGCCGCAGGCTCAGATTGACCTGCAACGATGGGACCCAGGGTAAATGTTCGTGAAACACCTCACCGCGGGTGATGGCCGGGGTCAGGGAGAGAAAATAAGCCAGGGCCGCCAGCGGCAAAAGCGCCAACACCCAGCCGGCAAACCGCCTCAGGCGGTGAACAACCAGCGGGGCCAGGGCCGCGCCACAAAAGATCACACCCAGCCAGGTCAGCATAGGTCTAATATCCCATTTTTAGCACGGCTTCCTGCAAGCTATCTTCTGCCCCCATGAGGGTCACTTCGTCGTGTAAGCGCAGGCGGGTATAGCCATTGGGCCATATCACGTTGCCATCGCGGGTCACATCCACGCATAATACATCTGTCGGTAGACGCAGATCGCGCAACAGCAAGCCATCGATGTCCGGGTTGCTAATGGTAACCTGCACCATCTCCCGGCCGGCAGCCAGATGTAACAACATGGCGGCCGATTGCGGTGCGCGCACCAACTGAGTTAACAGGTTCACCATAGCCGAAGTAGGGTCAACAATCAGCGCGCCCAACTGCCTGAAGGATTCCGCCCGGGTCATTCCCTGGGGGCGCACCACCAGCCGGGAGACCCCCTTCTCGTAAGCCATCTCCAGAGCGCGCAAATTATCAGCGTCATTGGGCAACATCGCCACCAGAGCGTCGGTGCGGGTGTTCAACAGACCGGCCAATCCGGCCGGCGAAATAGTCGGGGCATGATGGCCCACCGGCCCCTCATCAGACAGCCAGGCCACATGGGAAGCATCCGTATCCGCCATCACCACCCGCCAACCCTGGTGCGTCAGCTGGCGGCCCAACTCCAATGATTGGGGTTCGATGCCCAAAATCAGGACATCGCGCACCGGGTCTGGCTCGCCCTCTTGCGGCAAGTGCGTTTCCCCCAACCGGCGCAAGGCCCACTTGAAAAAGAGCGGCCCCAGCACCTGGTTTAAGACGATGACAGAGATGATTAAGGTGGCAAAGGTGTCCCCCAGGGTGGGAAAAACCACGGCGACTTCACGCGCCAACCCCAGGGCGATGCCAGCCTGGGCCGACAGCCCCAACCAGGTGAAGCGTTGAATCCGATCCGGGGCCTGGGCGAAACGTCCGCCCAACCAGGAGCCGAGCCCCAGACCCACCAGACGCACGGCGAAAAGCGCCAACGCAAAGGTAAGGGTTCCCAACAAGATGTCCAGATTGAGCGTCAGTCCGGTCAGGGTGAAAAAGGCGATGTACACCACCGGCTCCACATCGTGTAACACACGCCCCAACTCATTGCGGTAGGGGCTGGTATTGGTCACCAGAAAGCCGGCCGTCATGGCCATCAACAAGGGTTCGGCGTGAATATCAAAGGGTAGGGCGGCATGGGATACGTTCACCAACCAGTCAGCAAAAAGAAAGATGCCATATCCCACCAACAAAACCAGCCCAGCTTTCATAGACCGCTGCCAGGGCGCACCCAAAATCATCTGCAGGAGTTTGCTGACCAGATAGCCGCCGCCCACGGCCACTCCCAGGTCTACCAGGAGCGCCACCACAAACAGACCATCCATGGCCTCCCCCATCACCAGGGGGCCGCCCAGAGCCACCGCTATGGCAAACAGCACGATGATGACCACATCCATGGTGACCGTAACGCCCAGAATGGTGCTGGTGTAGTTGCCTTTAGCGCGCGTCTCCTTGATGACCGCAATGGTGGAAGGAGGGGAAGCAGCCAGCAAGATCACACCTCCCAAGATACCCACCGCCAGCCGTGTCGTCACCGGCAGATCCCTGGTGAAAGGGATCGAGCGCGTCAGAACAAAAATAGCCACGATGATCAAGGGCAAACTGACAGCGATCACGCTGGCGGTGATCAAGGTGATGCTTCTAAGGCGGCGGCGCATCTCCTTCAGGTAGAGTTCGCTGCCGGCCACAAAAGCGATGACCGCTAATGCGATATCATCAACGAAGTGCAAAGCGTCATCGGCTTCACGCGGCAGCAGGTTGAGAACAAAAGGGCCGGCCAACAAACCGGCTAACAGATAACCGGTTATGTTCGGCAGGCCCCAGCGTGCCAGCGTTTGTCCAATGCGCGCCGACGCCAGAGCAATTAAACCAAAGCCAGCCGTGAAGGTCATCGTTGTCAACAACGTCATAATTGGCTAGTTTTCTCCCAGAGTAGGATTTCAGATCAAGCGCGGTGAAAACAACCCTTAATCCTGAACCGCGAAGCCCTCGTGAAAACGGGGGGAAAAACGCCAGGCAAAGGGAAAGGGTGAACACACAGGTTCACCCCTACGCGCCCTGTCACCCCCGTGAAAACAGGGGCTTCCTCCCGTTTTCACGGGAGTGACGAACAACATGATGGAACCGCGAAGGCGCTGAGAACGCCATGTAGGGGCGAACCTATGTGTTCGCCCCCGTGGAAAACCTTCGCGCCCTTTGCGCCTTCGCGGTGAGAACAAAGCTCTTGAACCGCGAAGGCGCTGAGAACGCCATGTAGGGGCGAACCTATGTGTTCGCCCCGTGGAAAAACCTTCGCGCCCTTTGCGCCTTCGCGGTGAGAACAAAGCTCTTGAACCGCGAAGGCGCTGAGAACGCCATGTAGGGGCGAACCTATGTGTTCGCCCCGTGGGAAAACCTTCGCGCCCTTTGCGCCTTCGCGGTGAGAACAAAGCACTTGAACCGCGAAGGCGCTAAGAACGCAAAGAAAGCGAAAGGGTGAACACACAGGTTCGCTCTCGTGAAAACAGGAGTTCACCCCGACGCGCTCCTGCCCCCGTTTTCACGGGAGGTGAAAACAACACGGGGGTGTCGTGGCTTGATTATAGCCTTTTTGGGGGCGTGACGCCTCCTTCCGGCCGCCGGCCCGGCCGCGGCATGGAGAGAGAAGGCTGTGTGATATACTTGGGGGCATGACACACCCATGGCTGTCGGCCGGAAATGTAGGCCAGACATCACCATTTGAGGAGCATTATGTTCAACCAATCTTCGACTACACGAATTTCGCGCCTGTCTGTGGGCGTCGCCAGCCTGGGCGCGCTGGCGCTGATCCTGGCCCTGACCTATTGGGCCGGTCTGCCGGCCCCGGAACGCCGGCCCCTGTTTGTGGTGGGGGTGCTGGTTCTGGCGGGTAGCCTGTTTGTCTTTACCTGGATTTACTGGCATCTGCTGGTACGTCCGCTGCCGGCCGGTTACGCCATTCCCGACAACGCCACCCTGGCCCCGCGCACCCGTCAACTTCTGGCCCTGCTGATCGGCATCAGCGCTTTCAGCGTGGTTGTGGGCGGCTTTTGGGACGAGGTGTGGCATCGCGTCTACGGCATTCCCTTTGGCGAAGATTTGCTGTGGCGGCCCCATCTGATGATCTACTTCGGCTTCCTCACCATCTCAGGCCTGGCTTTTATCGGGCTGTACCAGATTGTGAAGCATGGCCAGGGCACATGGCAACAGCGTTTCCGTGCCAACCCGGTGGTGGGGATGATGGTGCTGGTGGGGGGGTTCATGCTCTACGCCGCGCCGGTAGATCCTCTGTGGCATCTGTTGTACGGTGAAGACATCAGCGCCTGGAGTCTGCCCCATCTGGTGCTGGCTCTGGCCTTTGGCCTGATGATGTTGCTGGCAGCGGCAATTCAGCTGACCACCATGCTGCGTCGGTCGTGGCGGTTGATCTGGCCTCTGGCGGGTGGGGAGTGGCTGATCATCTTGGCCCTGGTATTCATGCAGATGATCTTGTTGCAAATCCTGACCACGGAGTGGGATGTCATTCAAGAGGTCCCGGCCGTGCGCGAGGGTGTTTTCTGGCAACGGCCCGATTGGGTGCTGCCGGCGCTGCTCAGTCTGATAGCAGGTTTTGTCGGTCTGCTGGCCAACCACGCCTTGCGCCGGGTGGGCAGCGCTTCGGTCGTGGGCGTGTTGGCGCTCGGTTTGCGCCTGACCCTGGTGGGGGCGTTCAACACCCCCGGCATCACCGCCAACGCCTGGTGGTGCAGCCTGCTCCCTTTGCTGGCCCTCGACCTGTGGCAAGGGTATCAATGGCAGCGGTCGCCGGCCGGGGCGAACCTGACCAGCGGGCCGGCCGGGTGGGTCGGCAGCGGCGCGGCCGTCTGGGTCGGTCTGGTCGCCACCTTACCCTGGCTGAACCGCCTGTTTGTTCATCCCCAGGTGGACAGTAGCAATGTGTGGTCGATTGTGATAGCTGGGCTGCTGGCTGCCTGGGGCGGAGCGTGGGCCGGCCACAGGCTGGGTGATTATCTGGCGGCTGCGCATCAAGCTGAGGACGTGGCGACCGTTGCACCCGACCGGCGCTGGCAACTCCTGCCGCCGTTGGCCTTTGTGGCAGTGGCGGCCTTTATTGTGATCTTCATTATGACGGCGCAGCCGCCGGCTTAAGGTAGGCTTCAGGCCGGGAAGGCCGGCCGCACTCCTGTGAAAACGGGAGCGGCGCTCTCTCGGAGGAATGACTATGCTCTTATCGATTGTAGCCCACGGCGCGCTTGGTTTTTGGGATGAGGTCTTATACTTCATGGGTGCGCTCCTGTTTACGGCCGTCGTCATGGTTGTCTGGCGCGTCGGCCGGCGCTTCAAACCCCTGCTCGACCAGAAACACGAGTCGCCTGACCAGGGAGATTCGTCGTTGTAGAGGCGTTGTAGGGGCGAACCCCCGTTTTCACGGGAGCAGGCTCTGTGTGTTCGCCCCTTGCAGCTGACCGACGGCTAAAACCGTTACTACGAACCAACTGCGCTTATACCGTTGTAGGGGCGAACTCCCGTTTTCACGGAGGCTGTGTGTTCGCCCCTACTGCGCTGCTTGCCGTCCCACTCACTGAAGGCTATACTTTCACCATCTATGTATCCCCTGCGAATTATGCTGGTCGACGATCACGAAGTTGTGCGCCTGGGTATGAAGGCGCTAATTGAACGACACGCCAATTTCAGTGTCGTAGCGGAAGCCGCCACTGAAGATGAAGCAATCCAAAAGGCCCTCACCCACAACCCGGATATTGTGCTGATGGACATCCGCCTGGCGGGCGGCAGCGGCATCGATGCCTGCCAACAGATCGTGGATCGCCGGCCGGAAACCAAAGTCATCATGCTTACCTCCTACGCCGAGGATGAGTTGCTCTTCGCCGCCATTCGGGCCGGGGCGGTGGGCTATGTCCTCAAACAGGTAGGGGGCGGTGACCTCATCCGTGCCATCGAAGCGGCCGCACGTGGCGAAGGCATGTTAGACCCCTCCCTGACCCAACGTGTGCTCAACGAAGTCCGTCGCTCGATTGCTAAAGAAGAGGCCACCGCCTTCGCCGATCTCACCACCCAGGAAAAACAGGTGCTGGCGTTGATTGCTGAAGGCCAGACCAACCGCGAAATTGCCCAACAACTCTTCTTGAGCGAAGGCACAGTGCGCAACTATGTCAGCAGCGTCCTTTCCAAGCTGCATGTCTCCAACCGGGCGGAAGCCGCCGCCTATGCCATTCGGCACCATCTGAGAGATCATTTGTAGCCTACGCCTGGCTGCCTGGGCAAGCGCTGTCTGTCATGGATATCTCCTCTCCCTTCCCGGCCGGCTCCGATACCCTGCCCCTGAGTGAGCAAGCCTTAATCGCTCTGCATGAAGCCGCCCTGGCGATTGCCCGCGACCTATCCCTGGACAACGTTTTGCAACATATTGTCGAAGCGGCACGCCACCTGGCCGGGGCGCGCTATGCCGCTCTGGGCGTGCCCGACGCCGAAGGTCGGCTGGAAACCTTTGTCCACACCGGCATCCCGCCCGACATCATCAAGACCATTCCCTACCATCCCCAGGGGTTGGGGTTGCTGGGGGAGATCATCCACACCCAGCGGAGCATTCGCCTGTCCCGGCTCCAGAACCATCCGCGCTCCGTCGGCTTCCCCCCCAATCATCCCCCTATGGTCAGCTTCCTCGGCGTGCCCATCATCGGTAGCGGGGCAGCCATGGGCAATCTTTACCTGACGGAAAAGATCGGGGCGGATGAGTTTTCCGAAGGCGACCAGCGTATGGTGGAAATGCTGGCTGCCCATGCCGCCGTTGCCATTCAAAACGCCCGGCTCTACAACCAGGTAGAACGACTGGCCGTGTTGGAGGAGCGCACGCGCATCGGCATGGATCTACACGATGGCGTCATCCAATCCATCTACGCGGTCGGGCTGACGCTGGAATCCACCCGCCTAGCGCTGCCCGAAGCGACCGATGAAGCCATGCAGCTGCTGGATATGGCCATCGTAGGCTTAAACGACGCTATCCAAGACATTCGCAACTACATTTTAGATTTGCGGCCGCGCCGTTTTCGCGGCAATCTGGAGCAAGGGCTGGCACAGCTGGTGCGGGAGTTCCAGGCCAACACCCTCACCCCTGTGACGGTGGAAACCGTTGGGGCGCTGGACGCGCTACCGACGCCGGTGGCGCGCGCCCTCTTCCTGGCCTCGCAGGAAGCGCTAGCCAACGTGGCGCGCCATGCCAAAGCCACGGCCGTGACGGTGCGCCTGAGCGTTCAGCCCGATGTGGCCGCCTTGACCATTGTGGATAACGGGCGTGGCTTCAACATTCACGACCAGACTCACCATATTGGACATGGACTGGCCAACATGCAGGCCCGCGCCGACGAGCTGAAGGGGGTTTTCAGCCTGCACACTGCGCCCGGCAAGGGGACATCCATCACCCTGCGCCTGCCCTATTGAGCACCGACACAGACACACCCAAATAACTATCGCAGTCGCGCTCCCGTTTTCACGGGAGCAGGCGGGGGTGATGAATCGCGCCCGGCTCAGGCAACACGCCGGACAAATGTCACGTTTCCCTCCCCAACGTTAGCTTCCCCACCGCGTGACGAATAAACAAGCGGAGGGTGACTTTTGTCACTCACACCGCGTTGCATCCGGCCGGTATACTATCGAAAAGAATGAGCGCGGCGCGGTTGGTTCGTAGTAACGGCTTTAGCCATTGGCCAGCTGTAGCCGGGCGCGGTTAGGAAACCGCGGCTACGACAAACTGACCGGTAGGGACATGTATGCCAGCGATCCGTTTGTTTATCATTGAGGAACATGCTGCTGTCCAGCAGGCGCTCAAACTGCGGCTGCAAGCCGCGCCGCCATTGCAGCTGGTGGGGGTGTCTAGCATCATCCCAGGTCTGGCAGTGGTGCGGGCGCATCGCCCGGATGTTATTCTGGTGGGTTTGCCCCATCGTCTTTTGCAGGATCCCATCCTGACAACAACCAGCATCAACCACCTGGCGCGGGTGGCCCCCGTGATAGTGTTGGCGACCTATGCTGAGGAACAGGAGCGGGATGTGATGTTACAGGCCGGGGCGCAGCGCTATCTGCTCAAGC
The DNA here is from genome assembly GCA_034435495.1 of Anaerolineae bacterium. GTDB lineage: Bacteria > Chloroflexota > Anaerolineae > Promineifilales > Promineifilaceae > DAOTXO01. Next base: position 9,750 of record DAOTXO010000063.1, on the reverse strand, counting down.
AGCTGCACACCGCCTCCCTCATTGGGGAAATCGAACGTGTAGCCCAGGCGACGCGCCACAAACCGGAACGCCGGGGGCGCACTTTCGAGGAACCGTTTAACCTCTATACGAACGCAAAACTTGCAAGTAGTTAGCCCGCTCAAAGGCGGCGATGTCCCCTTTGCCACGTGGGCTGAGCCGGCCGCGAATCTCCGCCACAGAACCATGGCGATGTTGCTCCAGCCATTGCTGCACCCCATTCAGGAGGGTGGTCACATAGGTGGGGCCATGTTGCAACACCGCTGAAGCCACCATGGCCACATCTGCGCCCGCCATCAACGCTTTCAACACATCCTGGCTGCTGTGGACGCCGCCAGTGATGGCCAGCGAGCCGGGGAGACGCTGGTATAAAATAGCAACCCAGCGCAGGCGCAGGCGCAGCTCCACCGGGCTGCTGAGTTGTAAATTGGGGACGGCCGCGTCCGCGTCCAGGTCAAAATCGGGTTGATAAAAACGGTTGAATAAAACCAGGCCATCCGCCCCGGCCGTCGCCAGTTGATGCGCCATGTTAGGGATGGCGCTGAAGTAAGGGCTGAGTTTAACCGCTACCGGAATGGTGACACTGCCCTTGACGCTTTCCACCAGGCGCAGGTACATCGATTCGATCTCACCGGCCGTCACCCCCAGTTCAGTGGGCAGGTAATAGACATTCAGCTCCAGGGCATCCGCCCCGGCTGCCTCCAACAAACGAGCATAGCGGACCCAGCCGCCGCTGGAAACGCCGTTCAGGCTGGCAATGATCGGGATAGAGAGGGCCTGTTTGGCCTGGTAGATGAGGGTCAGATAGCCATCAGCGCCACTGTTGTACTCCTGCATGTCGGGGATATGTTGCAGGGCCGGGGGTAGCTCTTGCAGGCCCTGGTTCAGGTAGTATTGTAGGCCCAGGTCTTCCACCAGCAATTGCTCTTCAAAGAGGGAGGGCAACACCACGGCAGCCGCGCCGGCGGCTTCAAGCTGGCGCAGGCTGTCTAACTCGGCGCACAGGGGATTGGAGGAAACAACAAGAGGATTGCGGAGGGTCAGGCCTAGATAGGAGGTCGTCAAATCGATCATAGGCTTATTATAGACGATTCAGCTCGCAAGCGGTAAATAGCCGGGTGGCCAGGATAACAGCCCTCCGATGTGGGACGTGGTTGTGAAACTGAGGCGATAAGGTGCTCCCGTTTTCACGGGAGCGCCCCCGTGGAAAACCTTCGCGCCCTTTGCCCCTTCGCGGTGAGAACAAAACACTGGAACCGCAAAGGCGCAAAGAACGCCAAGAAAGAAAACCTTCGCGCCCTTTGCGCCTTCGCAGTGAGAACAAAACACTGGAACCGCGAAAACGGGGGGAAGAACGCCATGTAGGGGCGAACCTATGTGTTCGCCCCGTGGAAAAACCTTCGCGCCCTTTGCCCTCGTGAAAACGGGGGCCTGGCGGTGAAAACTGGGAAACCGGCGGGGCGTGGCTCCTAGATCGGATCGGCGCGCCACTCCGTCATCACCATGCGAAAAACATCAGAAGCGGTGATAATGCCCACCAGCCGGCCGTCAGACACCACCGGCAAGGCTGTCAGACGATGATTCAGCAACAGCTTGGCGGCCTGCCACAGCTCCTGTTCCGGCCGAATGACAATCGGCGGCCCCAGAGGAATCTCCTCCACCGTTTTCAGATGCGCCGCCAGGGCCTGTATCTCGCTGCTGGCATACTCGGCCGCGGCCTCCAACTGCGCCCGTCGAATATCATCCTTGCTCACAATCCCCAGCACCTTCCCCTCCTCCACCACCGGCAGATGGCGAATGGCGTGCTTTTCCAGCAGGGCGTAAGCCGCTTCCAGGGTCATGTCAGGGCCGGCTGTGATCGGTGAAGCTGTCATCCAGTCTCGTACCCGTTGGATAGGCATGGTTCCTCTCATTTTTGCTCATCGCGTTGCGCCTGGGATTTGAAATGCTCCAGAAAATCGGTCACGGTTACAATCCCGACCAACTGTTTACCATCAACCACCGGGAGGGCACCAAACTTATACAGACTGAGCATCTCAGCCGCGCGATAGCCGGGCGTTTCTGGGGTGACGGTGATGGGATCGGGAGTCATCACCATCTCGGCCGTGCCCGTCATGAACACCGCCGCTGTCAGCACCGAGCGAATATCCCTATCGGTGATAATGCCCACCAGGGTCCCATTATCCACCACCGGCAACTGCCGATAGCCCTCATTGCGCATGATCTCCAACACCTCGATCAAGGGGGTATCCGGCCTGACTGTACGCGGCGCAACCGTCATCAAATCGTTCACAGTTAACATAGCGGCCTCCCAGCCGACGGTTCGGAAAATGCCATCAGGCATCAACGCCACGTCGATGCCTGTGCTTTCTTCCTCAGTGTACACAAGCCAGCGGCCAGGCGTCGTGTGGCGAATGTCACCAAAGCAAGGTGATCATCCTCGTCACTCTCCCCGGCCGGTCGTTGAGCCGCTGCGCGCTTCTCGCCCCATTCCATAAGCCAGGACAATGCGTTATACTGTAGAGACGCACCTTGTGCGTCTGTGAGTGGTCTGCGACGCCTGGAGGGCGGTATGATAGCGGTTGATGACCAAACCTTGATTGACCTGTGGAAAAATGAACCGGCGCCCTTGCTGCCTTTGCTACACGCTTTTCATGACCGCGATGGGTATCTGAGCGATGAAGCGCTGCGGGCGATAGCCCAGGGGTTGCGCCTGCCGCTGGCGGATCTGTTCGGGACGGTGACGTTCTACCACCATTTCACCCGCCAGGAAGCGGGCCAGAGCCGGCCGCGCATCTGCACCGGGCCGATCTGCCGACAGCATGGGGCGGATCAATTGCTGGCCGACCTGGCGGACAATGGGGCTACTCCCATGCCGTGCGCCGGCCGGTGCGATGACCCCATCCCCGTTTTGCAGGGGCATCTGGTGTTCACCGGGCTGACGGCCGGGACGCTGACGGCCGGGCGCTCACCCCTGCCGCCGCCCAACCCCGGCGGCTATGCAGAATGTGTCTTTGCCCAGGTACGCGCGCCAGAGCGCTGGACGCTGGCCGGGTATGAGGCCACGGGTGGGTATGCGGCGCTGCGTCAGGCCCTTGAGATGTGGACGCCGGCGCAACTGCTGCAAGTGATCGGCGACAGCGGGCTGGCGGGCAAGGGCGGGGCGGGCTTTCCGGCCGGGCGCAAATGGCAGGCGGTAGCCCAGGCCGCCGGCGCGCCTAAAACGATTGTGTGCAATGCCGATGAGGGGGAACCGGGGTGCTTCAAAGACCGCGTCATCCTGGATTATGACCCCCACGCCGTGATTGAAGGCATGACGCTGGCGGGGTATGCCACTGGGGCGACACGCGGTTTTATCTATTTGCGCTACGAGTACCCGGAAACGGCCGAGGTGTTGGAACGAGCGCTGGAAGAGGCCTATGCCGCCGGCCGGCTAGGGGCGCATATTCTGGGCAGTTCCCTGAGCTTCGATATTTATCTGCGGCGTGGGGCCGGGGCTTATATCTGCGGCGAAGAGACCTCCCTGCTCAACAGCCTGGAGGGCAAACACCCCTTCCCGCGCAACCGCCCCCCCTACCCTGTGACCCACGGCTTTGAGAACCGGCCGACTGTGGTTAACAACGTAGAAACGCTGGCCTCCGTGCCTCCCATTGTGCGCTATGGGGCGGATTGGTATCGCGGCCTGGGGCTGAATGGCCACCCCGGCATGAAAGTCATCAGTCTGTCCGGGGATATTCAACGCCCCGGCAATTACGAGGTTCCCTTGGGGCTGCCACTCTCCACCCTGCTCTACGAATGGGCCGGCGGGCCCCGGCCGGGGCGCACTGTGCAGGCCGTCACCATGGCCGGTCTATCGGGTGGCTTGCTGGCCGGGGCCGAGCTGGACGTCACCCTGGACGACCCCAGCATTCGCCGCCAGGGTTCCTATCTGGGGGCCGGCGGTATCATGGTGCTAGACGACAGCCGCGATCTCGTCGCCTTTGCCCACGAGGCTATGGCCTTCTTCGCCCACGAAAGCTGCGGCAAATGTTTTCCCTGCCGCATCGGAACCCAACGCCTGACGGAGCGGTTGGCCAACGGCCAACACGCCCTGACGTTGGAGAACTGGTTAACCGAAGTAGCCGATCTCAGTGATGTGATGAAAAGCGCCAGCGCCTGCGGCCTCGGTCAGGCCGCCCCCCTGATCGTGGACAGCCTGGTGCGCTACTTCCCAGACCAGGTAGCCGCCCATGTCGGCCGTTGAGACAGGTGCACTGGACGTAATATGGCAGCCCGCGACATTTTTCATCTCTTCACTTTGCGCCCGGCCAATTCCTCAACTACCGCCTGGCGCTTTCGCAGCCAGATCCTGCACGCCAGCTCTACCTTATATGCGATATACGACGAGCGGCGCGGTAAGGATCATGCGGAGCGCGGTTGGGAAACCGCGGCTATAGAGCGGTTCCGGAGGAGGGCGCATTCTCAAATGCGCACCCTTCCGTTCGTCGTAACGGCGGGCGAACCTGTGTGTTCGCCTCGGCCGATTGGCCCGAAGGAACCTTCAACCCGCCCGCCAACGGACTGAGCGTAGGGAGTGGTAGGGTATCTGCTTGCAACCAACCAGGAGAGTCACATGTCTGACAATCACAGTCATAACCCGCCGACACTTACCTTGAATGGTCAAACCATCACCTTTACCCCCGGCGAAACCATCTACCAGGTCGCCGGCCGCGCCAACGTCAACATTCCCACCCTGTGCTACGATGACCGGCTGGAACCCTTCGGGGGGTGTCGGCTGTGTGTGGTGGAGGTGGAGGGCGTCCGCAATCCAGTAGCTTCCTGCACGGCCCAGGCAACGGCCGGCATGGTTGTTCACACCCACACCCCCCGCCTTGAGAAGCAGCGTCAGACGTTGTTGGAAATGGTGGTCTCTGAAAACCGCGCCCTGGAGGTAGACCCGCTGCGGGGCTACGCTTCGCAGGAGTTGACCACCCTGGTCGACCAGTATGGAGCGCGGACGGGGCGTTTCCAGGGGGCCCAGTCGGGGCACAGCCGGCCGGACGACGACAATCCCTTCATCCTGCGCGACTATGACCTGTGCATCTCCTGTTATCGCTGTGTGCGGGTGTGCGCCGAGCAAGAAGGGGATTATGCCATCAGCGTCATGAATCGTGGCTTCCACACCCAGATCACGACAGAATTTGAGGGGTTGCTCAAAGATTCCGCCTGCACCTTCTGCGGCCAGTGCGTCCAGACCTGCCCCACCGGCGCGCTGGCGGACAAAAAGGCGTTGCGCGCCGCCTCCATTCCTCTGCCCATTGCCAAAACGCGCACCGTCTGCGGCTACTGCGGCGTCGGGTGCGAGCTAGATGTGCTGACCAAAGGGGAGCGCATCGTAGGCGTCCAGCCGGTGATGGATGGGCCGGCTAACCAGGGTGCCCTGTGCATCAAGGGACAGTTCGCCTTTGACTACGTGCAGCACCCGGATCGCTTGAAAACGCCACTGGTGCGGGGGGCGGATGGTCAGCTGCACCCGGCCAGCTGGGACGAAGCGCTGGATCGGGCGGCCGAGGGGTTCCGGCGCGTGGTGGAACGGCACGGCCGGCATAGCGTCTACGGCGTCGCTTCCGGCCGGGCCCCATCGGAGGCAGCCTACGCCATGCAGAAATTCATCCGCGCCAGCTTTGGAACACACTACATCGACAACTGTAGTCGAGCCTGACACGCTCCCACGGTCGCCGGTCTGGCGGCCACCATCGGGCGGGGGGCCATGTCCAATCCCCTGGCGGATATGGACAAGCCGGATGTCATCTTCTGCATCGGGACGAATATGACCGAGGCGCATCCTGTGGCCGCCACGCGCATCAAGCAAGCCCTGGCTAAAGGGGCCAAGCTGATCGTGGCCGACCCGCGCAAAGTGCGCCTGGCGGAGTTGGCCCATCTCTATCTGCCCATTCGGGTGGGGTCCGATGCTGCCCTGCTGTTGGGCATGGCGCACGTGATTGCCCAGGCAGGCCTCATCGACGAAGGCTTCATGGAAGAGCGCACCACCGGCGGGGAGGCGTTTTTGCAGCATGTGGAACAGTTCACACCGGCCTGGGCAGAAAGCATCACCGGTGTGCCGGCCGCTGACATTGAAAAAGCAGCCCTGTGGTACGCCCAGGCGGAGCGGGGGGCGATCTACTACACCCTGGGTATCACGGAGCATATTTGCGGCGTGGACAATGTGCAAAGTTTGTGCAATCTGGCCCTCATGACCGGCAACATCGGCCGTGAAGGGACAGGCATCAATCCCATGCGGGGGCAGAATAACATTCAAGGGGCGGGCGATTCTGGCGCGCTGCCCAACAACTACCCCGGCTTCCAGGCTGTCACCAACCCGGCCCATCAGGCCAAATTCGAGGCGCTTTACGGCCGGCCGCTCGACCTGGAGAAGGGCATCACCAAAGTCACCGCTCTACAACTGGCCGGCGATACCATTCAGGCCATGTTGATCGATGGCGAAAACACGCTTATCTCTGACCCCGACCGGGCGCACTGCGAACATGCTCTGCGCGCTCTGGAGCATCTGGTGGTGATCGACATCTTCCTGACGGAAACAGGGCAGTTGGCGGATGTGGTGCTGCCAGCCACCGCCTGGGGCGAGACAGATGGAACCTGCACCAACACGGAGCGGCGGGTGCAACGCCTACGGGCAGCCGTTCCGCCCCAGGGAGAGGCGCGCCCAGATTGGTGGATTGTGGGTCAAATGGCTCAGCGTCTGGGAGTGGCCGGCTTCGACTGGCAAACGAGCGCCGATGTTTTCAACGAGCTGTGCCGCGTCTCCCCCATCTACACCGGCCTGAATTGGGAGCGGATAGACGAAGGGGCCTATCATTGGCCCGTTCCCTTCGATGGGCATCCCGGCACACCCCGACTGCACGAAGGTAGCTTCATCAATGGGCGCGGCATTTTCTCGCTCATCGCCTACCGTGACCCGGCCGAAACGGTGGATGAAAACTACCCGGTGTGGCTGACCACCGGTCGGCGGCTGGAATCGTATCACACGCGCACCCAAACGGGGCGGGCGGCCGGGATGGATTATCTGCTGTCTGAAGAGACGTTGGAGGTACACCCAGAAGATGTCGCTGCCTGGGGCCTGACCGATGGTGGATGGGTGCGTGTTTCCAGTCGGCGCGGCGTCGTGCAGGTGAAGGTGGAAGCGACGCGTCGCTCGCCGCGCGGGACAGTTTTCGCCAGCTTTGCCTTTGCCGATGTGCCCATCAACAGCCTGACCGGCTCTGGCTATGACCCGATCACGCACACAGCCGAGTTGAAGGTGTGTCCGGTGCGGGTGGAGGCGATGTAGGCGCTGTCTTTGCTCCCTTTGCGCCTTCGCGGTGAAAACAAAATGCTCCCGTTTTCACGCCAATGACGCACCGCAAAGGCGTGAAGAACGCAAAGCAAGGGAAAAACCTTCGCGCCCTTTGCGCCTTCGCGGTGAAAACAAAGTAGCCTTATCCAAAAGGCTGGGGCTGGTACTGTTCATAAATGCCAGGCAAGATAAGCCCCTGGACGCGCAAGGTTTGCAAACGATAGAGGTAGGTCGCGCCCAACATGATGTGGTGGGCCACATCCGCCACGCTGCGGTTTTCTGGCTGTTCCAGGTAGGAGCCGCGCACCCACTCGTTGAACACCCCCATGGAGGGGCCGCACCAGATTTGATAATCCGCCTCGCGTCCCGTCTCGCCGCTATTGGCCCAGCGAGATGACAACCCCAGATACCAGCGAAAGATGAGCGCCATTTTGCGCTTGGGGTCGCGGCGCGCCTTCTCAATCTGGCTGGGGTCGCGTTCGGCAAAGTATTGCACCGTCCCTTCCCAGATGTCATCCAGCTTGCGCCGAAAGATTTGCTGCTCCAGGCGCTCGCGCTCGGCCGGGGGAATCTCCTCAATGCTGTTGTAGGTCTGGTACATCTCATACAACTTTTGGGCGCGCATGGGGAAAAAGACGCCGCGCTTGAGTACCTGCACCTTAACGCCCATCTCGAACATGTCAGCGGCCGGGGCCATCATAACATCCGGCATCTCCGCCTGGGCCAACAGCTGCCGCGTGGCGGGCGACGTGCCAGCTTCGATACACGCCTGGTTGACGGAACCGGTCACAACATAGGCGGCCCCCATTATGAAGGCAGCCAGGGCGGAAGCGGGTGTGCTGATACCGCCGGCCGCCCCGACGCGGATGGGCATGGGGTAGTTGGCGCGCGCCTGAATCTCATTGCGCTGCGCCACAATCGAGGGCAGCAAGCCTACCAGCGGCCGGTTGTCAGTGTGGCCGCCTGAATCCGCCTCAACGGTGATGTCATCGGCTATGGGCACATATTGGGCCAGATGAGCCTGCTGTTCAGTGATACGCCCCTGCTCCACCAATTGGCGCAGCATGTTGGCCGGGGCAGGCTGCATGAATTGGACGGCCACTTCCCGGCGCGAAATTTTAGCGATGACCCGATGCCGGATGGTGATCTGATTGGCCGCATCCAACCCCAGACCGGCCGCCCGATAGTAAACAATGTGCGGCGTCAGACTGAGATAGGCGGAGGCCTCGACAGTCGTCACGCCATGGCGCACATACAGCTCTGCGCCAGCGCGCTCCAGGGCATCTTCACTCGGACTGTGGATCAAGTTAAAGGCATACGGGCCATGCGGCAGGGCGGCTTGAATACGTTGGATGGCGCTCTCCAACCGCGCCGGCAGAAGGCCGGCCGCCCCAAAGGAGCTGAGAATTTGCTCTCGTCCCAGGCGGATCACCAGCTCTTCACTGGCAATGCCATTAGCCATCGCGCCAGCGGCGTAAGGATAGCGCACACCATAGGCGCTCATAAAGTAGGGATCGCCCAATTGCTGGGGCCAGACGGGGGGAGCTACCAGAAGCGGTTCCACGCCTCCAGCCTGGGCCGGGTAGAGGGCGCCTTCATGTGTCACCCCGATCATATTCTGGTAACGCACCACATAACATGGCGTGGAAAGGTTCAATAGGCGGGCGCGAATGCTGGCGGCGTCGAAAGCCACCGTCTCCAGCGGCCCATACCAGATCATGTTGTGTAAGGTGGGTGTCCCCCAAAAACGGAGACCGTTATCTTGAAAACTCATACTATCATCCTTGTTATTGCTAACGTTACGGCCAACGGGGCGCCGGCCTGGTTTGTCGTAACAGCTTTAGCCGTGCTTTGGCTTCCGGCCGGCAAGCAGCGCGGTTAAGAAACCGAGGCTACAGCGAACACACGGGTTGGGGCGAACATGCAGCGCCTGCTCCCCCTATGAAAACGGGGGGAAAACGGGAGTTCGCCTCTACAACAGGTTCGCCATTACAACGACGAATATCATAACTCAACTCATGCACCTGTACCAAGCTGTGTGTGGCCCGGCGCGCCGCTCGCCAATGTTTTTCTTGGCGGGTGGTCGTCTGTAGCCGCGCCCATACCCATTCATCGTCCCCTCGTTTTCACGTGGGCTTCGCGGTTTCATCGTTTTGTTCTCACCGCTGGAACGCTGATGGAACGCTGATGACGCTGATAAAGAGCCCCCTGTGTGTTCGCCCCTTACCCGTAGAATATTTTTCTTGGCGAGTGGTTTCAATTCTGCTATAGTTTGACAATGTTAAATTAGACTCATGAGAGCCATTGTTAGTAAAATTTGAAAATGAAAAAGAAAAAACTTCACGATTAGCCCAATGGGGGCTAAATGAAACAGCAATCGATAAATTAGGTGAATGGCT
>DAOTXO010000062.1:0-5375 GCA_034435495.1 Anaerolineae bacterium | reverse complement strand
GGAGGGTTCCTCATTTTTTTACCGGACTAAGCCTGAACTTGATTATAATACAAAAGCCAAATGGTGCAAACATTTTATGGGTTTTTTATCTGATTCACAGCTTTTGGCGCGTTTTTGCCGGCCGGCACCCAGTTTCGCCCCCTGTAGCAGGCTAAGCTCGACTGGGTTGGGTCAGTTGTAACGGGGGTGGGGTTAGCTTTGATCCAGCAGTTGCAGCGCCTGGGCCAGTCGCTCATCGGTATGTTGGACATGGCGGGGTACTTTTTGCAGCGCCGTTTGCGCCTCGACGATGCTGAACCCCAGAGCGGTGAGGGCCTCGATCACTTCTGAATCCACATCGCTGACGAAAATGGCAGCCGTCGGCCGGCTGAAGTCAAATTTATCTTTAAGGGCAAACAAGATGCGTTCGGCTGTTTTCTTGCCGATGCCCGGCACGCGCTGCAAGATGACGGCCTCTTCTTGCACAATGGCGCTGCGCAGCAGCTCCGGGCTGAGGGTGGAAAGGATCGCCAATGCCAGTTTGGGCCCTACCTGGTTGATGGTGATGAGCGTCTCGAAAAGTTTGAGTTCCTCTTCGTCCTCGAACCCGTAGAGGGTCAGCTCCAGCTCGCGTGCTATCAGGTGGGTGTGTAGCTGAATCGCTCGCCCCACACCGCCCACCTTTTCCAAAACGGTACGCGGCACAAAAACCCGCAGGCCTATGCCCCCTACCGCCACGATCAAGCTGGCGTTTTCGATTTTTTGGATGGTTCCGCTCAAGCTGGCAAGCATGGTTCAATCTGATCTTCGGGAACGTGCCTTTATGACGCTGCCCAGGAGGCGTAACGTTGATGGTAGTAATGGGTGATGGCAGCCGCCAATCCATCTGCGGCATCGTCTGGTTGAGGCGTTTCCTCCATCTGTAACAGGTGGCCCACCATCAGCTGCATTTGTGCTTTGCTGGCATTCCCATAGCCCGCCACTGCCTCTTTAATTTTAGGAGGTGAATATTCACCGATGGGTACACCAGCCTGTGCCAGCGCCAGGAGCAAAACGCCGCGTGCCTGACCAACGGTAATCGCGGTGGTGATGTTGCGCCCGAAGAAAAGTTCTTCAATCCCCACGCTATCTGGCTGATAGGTGGTCAAAAGCTCCTGCACCTGATTGTAAATTGCCAGCAGGCGCGCCGCCATTGGCTGGCTTGGGTCGGTCTGGATAACCCCATGGGTGACAAGCCGCAGCTCGCCCTCCTGAACCTCGATGATGCCGTAACCGGTGGTGGCTGTGCCTGGGTCCAGGCCTAGAATCCGCATTGCGCCCCAAGCGCAACCGGGGCGAAAGGTCGGCTCACGCTTGCCTCCCGGTTGATAGGCTCTGGTTGCCGGCCGGTAAGCGTCTCAAGCTTCCATAGCCTCCAGCGCATCGTCCGTAATGTCCAGAGAGGAGTACACATCCTGGACATCATCCAGGTCTTCTAACAACTCAATGATCCGCATCACCTGCACCGCCTCATCCTGGGGCAGCTGCACCGGGTTGTCGGGATCGTAGATCATGGTAGCTTCTGCGAGTTCAAACCCGGCCTCTTCCAGAGCGGAGCGTACCGCCAGAAAGTTGTCGAGTGTGGTGTACACTTCGGCTCCTTCGCCAAATTGCACATCATCCGCCCCGGCCTCAGCTGCCAGCATGAAAAAGGCGTCGGGGTCCGCCACCTGGGAGACCGATAAATATCCTTTGCGCGAAAATTGCCAGGCCACAGCACCGGTCGAAGCCATGCTGCCGCCATACTTGTTCAAGATGTGACGAATCTCCGCAATGGCGCGGTTCTTATTATCTGTCACCACTTCCACCAGCATCCCGATGCCGTGGGGAGCGTAAACCTCATACAGGATTTCAGAAATGTCGCCGCCTTCGATTTCGCCTGTGCCGCGTTTGATGGCGCGTTCAATATTGGCTGCCGGCATATTGGCGGCGCGCGCTTTGGCCAGCGCCAGCCGCAGGCCGCTGTTCATGTCAGGGTCGCCCCCATCGCGGGCGGCAATTGTCAATTCCTTGGCCAGGCGAGTAAACACCTTGGCTCGTTTCTGATCCACAGCTGCTTTGCGATGTTTGATGTTCGCCCATTTAGAATGACCAGACATACATCTTCTCCATAAACGACTCGGTTGACTTCTCCATTATAGCATAGAACACCCTTGCCCCCTAAGCCGGGTTGCCCGCTGGGGTTGGGGGAAAGGGTAGCTGGGGTTGGTTGTTGTCTATCCAATGGGCCGGCCGGGCAACGGCGCCTGGCCGGCCCACGTCAGCCATAGCGGGGTGGTTAGTTGCCCAGGGGTGTGACGGTCAACGTTCCCACCATGCCCCCGGTGATATGCCCGGCCACCGTGCAAACATATTGGTACACGCCGGGGGCGGGGGCGGCGAAACTGTAGGTGGCGGTCTCGCCCGGCGCAACTTTGCCGGAGTTAATGCCGCCCAGCGCCTGTGTCTCGACAGTCGTTTCAGGTTGTGTCAGGTCTGTCCCCTGCGCCACCAACACAAAACTGTGCTCCAGCCCCGAGGCGCTGTTGTCGAGGTTGAGTGTCACGGGCGCGCCGACTTCGACTGTCAGGGCGGCCGGCTCAAACACAAACTCGTTGCCAAAAGTAAAGCCCACGGTGACTGGCGTTGGGGTAGGCTCCGCCTGGCCGCACGCCGCCAGCAGTAGCGCCAGAGCAGCGATGAGAATGAATGATACACGTTGCATGGTGAAACTCCTTCTAGATAGTGGCAGGTAATGGGTCGTTACATTTGTGACAAAAATCACAATGTGATTCATTCTAGACAACAACCAGAGGGCCATCCACTCGACCAACTCCCTTCTTATGGATATCCTACGCCCGATGAAACAAAAAACCCCGGCCGTCGGCCGGGGTTGCAACGCTATCGCCGAATTTGGTTTAACCGCCGCCACCACCGCCAGCTTGAATGCCGCCGTCTGTCATGGCGCGCACGTCCAGAGCGTGATCCGCTTCTTCAGCTGTCAGATACCCCTTCTCCACCACCACTTCGCGCACTGTGCGGTTGGTTGTCAGGGCTTCTTTAGCCACTTCAGCCCCCTTCAGATAGCCGATGATGGGGTTGAGGGCGGTGACCAAAATGGCATTCTTGGCCAGCCAGCCTGTTGCTTTCTCTGGGTTGGCTTGCAGCCCCACTACACATTTGTCGGTGAAAGCAGTGACGCTGTTAATGAGGATGTCCATGCTCTGAAAGAGGTTGTAAGCCAGAATAGGCATCATCACATTCAGTTCCAGCTGCCCGGCCTGCCCCGCCAGCATCACCGTCAGGTCGTTGCCCATCACCTGGAACATGGCCATGTTGAGCATTTCCGCCAGAACGGGGTTGACTTTGCCGGGCATGATGGAGGAGCCAGGTTGCACGGCCGGCAGCCGGATTTCATCCAGCCCGGTGCTGGGGCCAGAGGCCAACAGCCGGAAGTCGTTGGCAATACGCGTCAGGTCTTGGGCCAGGGTGCGCAGGGCGCCGCTGAAGTGGACAGCATCTGCCATGCTTTGCATCGCTTCAAAGAGGTCATCACATTCATATAGGGTCAGGCCCGACAGACGACTCAAAACGACGATCATGCGAGCGTGGTATTCGAGGTGGGCATTCAGACCAGAGCCGGTGGCTGTGCCCCCAATGCCCAGCCGGCGCAACCCCTCAGCCGCCTCGCGCACGCGCTCCACATGCCGCTCAATGCAGCGGGCGTAAGCGCCAAACTCCTGCCCCAGACGCACCGGCACAGCATCTTGCAGATGGGTGCGCCCGCTCTTGACAATGGGATCGAAGGCTTGTGCCTGGCGGCGCAGCGCTTCCGCCAGCCCCTGCAAGGTTTGCAACAGCTCCTCCAGCCGCCACAACGCCCCCAACCGAATGGCCGTGGGGATGGTGTCGTTGGTGGACTGGGCCATGTTGACATGGTCATTGGGGTTGACCGGCTTGCGGGGGTCGTCGATGGCAAAACCGAGCCGTCGGTTGGCCAGGTTCGCCAACACTTCGTTGGTGTTCATGTTGTGGCTGGTGCCGGCCCCGGCCTGAATCGGGTCCACCACCCATTGATCCCAGTGCCGGCCGGCCAAAACCTCATCAGCCGCCTCCATAATGGCGTGGGCAATGGCGTCACCCGCCACCTCTTTGTTGGCCTTGAACAAGCCCAGCGCCAGGTTGACCTCGGCTGCGGCACGTTTGATCACCACCATCGACCAGATGAAGGCGGGGTAAGGTTTCAAACCTGAAATGGGGAAGTTATGCAGCGCACGCTGGGTTTGCGCCCCCCACAACGCCTCGGCCGGGACGTATACGTTACCCAGAGAATCTTTTTCGACCCGATAATCGCTCATAAAGGTTGCCTTTGCGAGTTAACAGCCTCAGCCTGGGATGGGGTGCGCCAGGCATCCGACCGGGCTGAAGGATACAAAAAGCCGAACCGGCCGGCCAGATATACATTCTGGCTACCTGTTCGGCTATGTTGATGTCATCTATCACCGTCCAGGCCACAGGCGGACGGCAGCTTGCGCCAGACTATTTATCGAGGGCGCTGTACCCCGGGCCGGCCGAAAAGAACTCATAATTAGGCGCGATGTCTTCTGTCAGGTCGAGCACTTCACCCGGCCGTAGCTCTTTGGCGTTCAGAACATGCACTTCATGACCATCAATTTCCCCATGCAGCGGTTGCCCATCCGGCAGTAGCTCTTTGGTGTTGCAAATCCACTGGCCGGCTCGGGCGGTGTAATCAAAGGGGACTTCCTCTTCAGGGAAGATGGCTTCGTAAGGGCACTCCGGTACGCAGGCGCCGCAATCAATGCACGTATCCGGATCGATGTAAAGCCACGGCCACTCTTCTTCCGGTTTACCGAGCACCATACACTCCACGGGACAAACATCCACGCAGGCGGTGTCGCGTAAGCAGAGACGTGTAACGATATGAGTCATAAGTTGGCGCTCCTTACATTTTGGCAATTTGCTGGTTCATCTAGGCAGTTCTCCAACCGCTGACCCGTGAGTCGATCAGGCCACAGCCTGGCTATCGTAGGCGCTGGCGGCTTGCCAACCCGCCGTCTGACGGCGTCTAGTGGAGGGCAAGAGGGCTGCTTGAATTCCAAGTCGTGAACCTATTGTACACAGTTGCGGGTGATTTGGGAAGAGGTCGCATTGACTCACAAAAAATTGTTACCCGGAGGCGGTCTGGTTGCCTCACAAATAATGTGATTCTTGCCCCGATGACAGAGGACACGAGAATGAGTTGAAAAGGTGCCCAGGCAAAGATGGCTGCCCCGCCTGTCTACGTCAACCTTTTCCGGCCGGCGCCGCGTAAAGGTTGCGTTGTGTGTGACTTTAGGGGTTAAGGCCAGCTTGACAAC
>DAOTXO010000061.1:0-17310 GCA_034435495.1 Anaerolineae bacterium | reverse complement strand
GGTTTTCTGGGGGGAGTTTGAGGGGGCTGCGCCCCCTCAAGTCCCCTCGCGCGTAGCGCGACCGAAATTTTTTCAGCTGACACCCTTCTTGATGGGACATTTTTGATCTGATGATGAAAACATTCACCAATCTTTACCCCCAGGTCTACAGTTTTGGCAACCTGTACCACGCCTTTCGTCAGGCGCGCCTGGGCAAACGCGACCGGGTCGCTGTAGCCGACTTTGAATTTGACCTGGAAATTAACCTGGCGCTGCTCTCGCGCCAATTGCGCGAGCAAACATATACACCCGGCCCCTACACCAACTTCTACATTCGGGAACCCAAACGGCGGCTGATCAGCGCCGCTCCCTTTTGTGACCGCGTTGTTCATCATGCTCTGTGCCAGGTCATCGAACCCATTTGGGAAGCGCGTTTTATCCACCACAGTTACGCCTGCCGGATCGGCAAAGGAACGCACAAAGCGCTCGATCAGGCACAACATTGGGTTCAGCAATACCGCTATGCCCTGCATGGGGACATTGTCAAATACTTTCCCGCTATTGACCATGCCATCCTGCGCACGCTCCTGGCCCGTCGCCTGGCAGACCCCGGTGCTATGTGGCTCATCGATCAAATCTTGGCGGGCAGCGTCGGCGTCACCGCAGCTGAGTCACCCCAGGCCTACTTCCCTGGCGACGACTTATTCGCCATCACGCGTCCGCGCGGTTTACCCATTGGCAACCTGACCAGCCAGTTTTGGGCCAATGTCTACCTGCATGAGTTGGACAGCTTTGTGAAGCACACCCTGCGCTGCGGCCCTTACCTGCGCTATATGGATGATTTTGTCCTCTTTAGCAATGACAAAAAGGAACTGCGCCGCTTCCAAACAGCTATCCAACATTTTCTCGCTGGACAGTTACGCCTGATCTTACATCCCGTCAAAACCCGGCTCTTTCCAACCCACACCGGCCTTGATTTCTGTGGCTTCAGCCTCTTTCCCACCCACCGCCGGCTGCGGCGCAGCAGCGTGCGGCGTTTCATCCACCGTTTTCGGCGACAGCGCATCGCCTATACCAATGGTCTTCTAAGTCTGGAAGATATCCACCTCTCCGTTCGCAGCTGGATCGCTCACGCCGCTCACGGTGACACCTGGCGATTGCGCGACCGCCTTTTCAGCGATTACCCTTTACCTCGTCCACCCCATGAATCAACCCCGGCCTCAATCCCCTCTCTTTACCAAGACCTATGACTTTTTACTCTGGCTCATCCCGCTTACCCTCAAGTTTCCCAAATCTCAGCGTTTTCTGCTGGCGGAGCAATTGAGCCGCCTGGCGCTGGCATTTTATGATACAATTTTGGAGGCGGTCATGGAGCCGGAGCAAGTAGCAACCCAGCTGCGTCTGGCGGACAAACAGTTAACCAAACTTCGCCTTTACCTCCGCTTGAGCCATGATTTGCACTGCTTGAGTCCCGGCCAGTTTGAACAGGCAGCCCTCCGGGTGGAAGAACTGGGGCGGTTGTTGGGTGGCTGGCAGCGCAACCAAAAAACACGGCGTTAAACGGCTACAGCCGATAACGTGGGGCCAGGTCAAATACCGCGGCGGGAGTTGGAACAATCATGCGTCGAACTTGCGGGCCGCCAACCGCAATCATAATGCGCCCGACAACAGGAACGACAACATAGGTTTCCGTTGCCTCCTCCCCGCCCAGGATTGCGCCTCAACAGCCAGGTGCGTCAGGTTCATGGACGTGGCGCTCGTGCTTCGAAGGCGCAGGCCAGACCTGTTCCCGGTTGCACAGAACCATCTGTCAACCGAAGAAAAATCGGGGCATTGGGGATAGTAGCTTATCGAACCCCCTGATGCCCCCTTTTCATTACCTCACCCCAATAACCACGCCTCGGCCTCATCGGTGGAGGTGAAGAAGCGCGCCGCCGGGGAGCGACGCGCTTCCCAGGCCAGTTCACCGAAATGCCCGGCCAGCCGCTCCGGCCGCACCACAAAGGCGGCCTGGACGTGGTAGTTGATCAGCTTTTGCAACATGGCCCCGGCCACTCCCGTTTTCAAGTCGAAGAAGGCCTCCGTCAGGTGCGCTTCCTGCAACAAAACACGCGCCCCGCCGGCCGGGTCATGGCTGTGGACAATGAAATCCAACAACTCCTGCTCATTTTGAATCAACGTCGCCCCGACCACCCCGGTCAGATAGCGCTTACCCGCCTTCTCCACCACCTGATAGACCATTGTATCCTCCCTTTCAGGCCACCAACTCCCCTTCCAGCACCGGGTCGCCCTGTTCCAGAGTCAGACCATCGCCGGAGGGGGCCACATCCACCACAATCCTATCCCCATCGCCGAAGCGCCCTTGCAGCAACGCCAGCGCCAACGGATCCGCCAGCGCCTGCTGAATCAGCCGCTTGAGCGGGCGCGCCCCGTAGGTGGGGTTAAAGCCTTTGTCCGCCAGATAGTGGCGGGCCGCCGCGCTCAAGTCTAACGCTATCGACCGCTCCGCCAACATGGCTTGCAGCCGGCCGACCTGAATCGCCACAATTTGGGCCAGGTCAGCCCGCGTCAGGGCATTGAACATGATGATGTCATCCACACGGTTGAGAAACTCCGGCCGGAAATGAGCGCGCAACGCCTGCAGCACCGCATCGGGATCGTAGCTCTCCCCCTGCAAATAGCGGCTGCCGATGTTGCTGGTCATGACCACGACGGTGTTCTTAAAGTTAACGGTGCGGCCGTGGCTGTCGGTCAGCCGGCCGTCATCCAGCAGTTGCAACAGGGTGTTGAAAACATCAGCGTGCGCTTTTTCGATTTCATCCAGCAAGACAACACTGTACGGCCGGCGGCGCACCGCTTCCGTCAATTGCCCTCCTTCATCGTAGCCAATGTAGCCGGGGGGCGCACCAATGAGGCGGCTGACAGTATGGCGCTCCTGATATTCGCTCATATCAATGCGCACCATGTTGTTCTCATCGTCGAAGAGGAACTCCGCCAGGGCGCGCGCCAATTCTGTCTTGCCCACCCCCGTCGGCCCCAGGAAGATGAAGGAGCCGATGGGGCGGTTGCGGTCGCTCAACCCGGCCCGTGAACGGCGCACCGCCCGCGCCACCGTCGTCACTGCGGCCGGTTGCCCCACCACCCGCTGTTGCAACCGCTCCTCCATGCGCACCAGCTTCTCCACCTCCCCCTCCAGCAACTTGCTGACCGGAATGCCCGTCCAATGGGCCGTGATCTCGGCGATGTCCTCGCTGTCCACTTCTTCTTTGAGCAGCGCGCCGCCATGTTGCAGCGCCTTCAGCCGCGTTTCCTGCTGGCTCAGTTGCCGCTCCAGTTCTGTCAATGTCCCATAGCGCAGGCGCGCCGCAGCCGCCAGATCGGCCTGGCGCTCCGCCTGTTCGATCTGGGTACGCACCTCGTCCATCTGGGCTTTGATGGCCCGCAGCTGGCTAATGGCCTCTTTCTCCGTCTCGTAGCGCGTGCGCAGGGCGCTGGCACTCTCTTTTAACTCCGCCATCTCTTGCTCGATGGCTGCCAGGCGCTCCCGGCTGGCTTTGTCCCGCTCCTTCTGCAAGGCTTCGCGCTCAATCTCCAGCTGCAAAATCTGGCGATCCACCCTGTCCAGAGCGGCCGGCTTGGAATCAATCGCCATCTTCAACCGACTGGCCGCCTCATCGATCAGGTCAATCGCCTTGTCCGGCAGCTGTCGGTCGCTGATGTAGCGGTGGGAGAGGGTGGCCGCGGCAATCACAGCGCTATCCTGAATGCGCACCCCGTGATGAATCTCATACCGCTCCTTGAGTCCGCGCAAAATGGAGATGGTATCCTCCACCGTCGGTTCATCCACCAACACCGGCTGGAAACGGCGCTCCAGGGCCGCATCTTTTTCGATATGCTTGCGATATTCATCCAGGGTGGTCGCGCCCACGGTGTGCAGCTCGCCACGCGCCAGCATGGGTTTGAGCATGTTGCTGGCGTCCATGGCCCCTTCGGCCGCCCCGGCCCCCACCATGGTGTGCAGCTCATCGATAAACAGGATGATGTTGCCTTCCTGAGCGCTGATCTCCTGTAAGACCGCTTTCAACCGCTCTTCAAACTCGCCGCGATATTTAGCCCCGGCCACCAGGCTGGCGAGATCAAGAGCAAACAGCTCTTTGCGCTTCATGCCCTCTGGCACATCCCCTTTGGCAATGCGCTGCGCCAGCCCTTCCACAATGGCAGTCTTGCCCACACCCGCCTCGCCAATCAGCACCGGGTTATTTTTGGTGCGGCGGCTGAGCACCTGGATGACCCGTCGAATCTCTTCATCCCGTCCAATGACCGGGTCGAGTTTACCCAGGCGCGCCAGTTGGGTCAGGTTGCGAGCGTACTTTTGCAACGCCTCGTAGGTCGCCTCCGGGTTGGGGCTGGCCACGCGCTGACCGCCGCGTACCTGGGTCAGCGCTTGCAAGACAGTGTCGCGGGTGACCCCCTGCTGGGTTAAAAAGGCGAGATCGCGAATGCCCGCCTCCAGCAACGCCAGGAGCAAATGCTCGGTGCTGGTGTACTCATCCTTCATCTGGCTGGCCAGACGTTCGGCGGCGTTGAGCACATTGCTTAACTCTCTGGACAACCCCACCTGCGCTGTCGCGCCGAAGGCGCGCGGCAGTCGGCTCAACACCTGCTCGATCTGGCCCATCATGTGCGGCCCATTGCCGCCAATGCGATTGATAAGCTGGGGCACAACGCCCCCTTCCTGCTGCATCAGCGCCGCCAGCAGATGCACCCCTTCGATTTGAGCGTGCTGACGCTCTTCCGCCAGGCGCTGCGCCTGCAACACAGCTTCCTGGGCCTTGTGCGTAAATTGGTTTAAGTTCATACACAACCTCCACAACCGGCCGCCCGGCCGGCCCATGCCATAGTCTGAAATTCCCGCCGGGAATCACCTGTTTTGAGCATACGCCAACCATATCAAAAACAGATAGACACGGCATAAGAAGCGTGTAAACAAAAAAAGCCCCGCCGGTCGCCAGGACCAACGGGGCCATAATCAGAGTCGAGTCTTATGTGGTTGCCTTACGGCGTACACCTGATGACCAGCGGCTCCAAAACGTTCTGGCGCGCTGCGGCCGTGGGAATCGCTTCCCAGGGCGCGCCCCAGAACATTGTCAGATAGGTGCTGCTGCCGTTGATGCGCGCTGTCACGGCCACACCGGTGCTGCCCTGGAAGGCTGCCTTGCCGCCGTTGCCAGCAAACAGTCGGTCACTGTAGTTGGTGAAGGGATAGGAGAGGGTGTAAGTCTGCCCCTGGAACGGGCCGGCCAAACCGGTCAACGTTGTCTGCCCCACATCACTCGTCACATTGGAAACGCCCAGGTAACCGGTCATGAAGCTGGTCACACCCCGATCCCAAGCGTAGTCCTGTGACACCATGATCAAACAGTTATCCGTCGGGCTGTCCAGGTAACTGGCCAGCTCTGTCTCGCCTGTCGCGCCGGGGCCGGCAAAGCCGCCAAACTCGTCGCCGGTGAACCAGATCACCATCTGATATTGGCTCAGCGTCGCCAGGTCAGGTTCGTTGTCGCTGTTGTTGGTATCCCAGACATCATAATCGACGCCCAGACCTATCAAGGCATCGGTGTAGTAACTGCGTACATCGGGGGCATTGTCGTCGTCGTCCACCAGCAGAATCGGCGGAACAGCCCGCGTGGTGAAACTGAAAATGGTGGAAACGCCGCCCGCGCCGCATGGGTTGTGGGTGTAGACGCGCCAGTAGTAGGTTGTCGTGGGACTCAGAACGACGCCTGACGTGTAGCTGGGACTGGTCAACCCGGTCGCAGCCTCCACGATGTCGCCGAAGCCTGGGTCTGTCGCCACTTCAATATCGAACGTGGCAGCTTGTGCCCCCGGCGCCCAGAGGTAGGTGGGGGTCAGGCTAACATCCGTCTCGCCATCGGCCGGGCTGGTGAGGGTGGAGGCGTCGGGAGCAGCTGTAAAAGCATTGATCGTCAGGTCGAGTGTGTCCGGGTCAACCCCATCCGCCGTACCGGTGACTGTCACCGGGTGCGCGCCGAAGGCGTAGCCCAGGGTGCTGATGGTCAGGTCGCTCACGCCGGGGGGCGTCACCGGGTTCAGGCTGAAGGAGCCGGCCGGGCTGCTGCTCAGGGTGACAGGGTTGGAGAAGCCGGCAATCGAGTTGACATTGATGGTAAAGGTGGCGTCATCTGGCACACACACATCGACGCTGTCATCATCCGTCGCCAGACGGAAATCAGGCGATAGCTGGCTGGCAGCGGCGTAGCAATCGATGCGCCCATAACCGTAGCTATAATCGAAGCCTGGCGTGCCCAGATCGACGCCAGTGCTTTCCAACAGAGCCATGATCTCATCAATCGTCAGACCCGGCTCAATCGACCACAACAAGGCAATACAGCCGGCGTTGTGCGGGCTGGCCATGGATGTGCCGCTGAAGAGGGCATAGCTATTACCCGGCACCGATGACCGCACGTTGACACCGGGAGCGCTCACATCTGGTTTATCGGTACACTCTGGGAATTCACCCGGCCCACGGCTGCTGAAGCTGGCGACCACGTCGCTGATGTCGGTCGCACCCACGCCATGCACATTGCAATAACTACCCGGGCTGCCAATGGTGCTGGAACCTGGGCCAGAGTTGCCGGCCGAGAAGGAGGGGAAGATGCCCGATGCGCGCCACGCATCCACCGTCGCCTGATACCAGGGATCGTTGCCGATGGTGCTGCCCCAGGAGTTGTTGACAATGTGGGGGCGTTGGGCCGGGTCGCAAGTGGGGCTGCCGGGCGGTGTACCGGCCGGGCAGGGGGCCACAATCCATTCACCGGAACCCAACAGCGCACTGTTGGAACAGGAGAAGCTTTCGCACCCCTTGGCGGCGATCCACTTCGCCCCAGGCGCCACACCAATCTGGTTGGCCCCGCCATCATCGCCTACCATGGTGCCCATGGTGTGCGTGCCATGATCCGCATTGTCGCACGGAACAGTCGAGGGGGAGCAAATGGCGGAAGGATCATACCAGTTAAAGTCGTGGTCAAACGTCCCGCCGCCCAAATTGCCGCGATATTGCGTCACCAACGCCGAGTGGGTGTACTCCACTCCGGTGTCGATATTCGCCACCACGATACCTTCACCGGTGGTGGCAAAGTCCGCCCACACATCGGGGGCATTGATCAGATCGACGCCCCACTCAACCGCATGGATACCCTTGTCACCGGGGGAGCGCACCGGTTGGGGAATGTAATAGGTTTTCAAGGCGCGAATCGAGGCCACATCATCCCGGCTGCTCAGATAATCGAGCGTCGCCAGATTGGAGGTCACCTCCACAGCGTTGACGATAAAGTAAGATTGGTAACGACTCACATTGCCCAGCGCAACCTCCCCCTCCAGACGGGCCAACAGGCTGGCCTGGCTCTTGTGGGCTACGTCGCGCAAGGTATCGTAAACATATTGGCCGCGGGCGGCCCAATCCTGGATGGTGTAAGCGGCGCTGAGATCCGCCTGGGTCGTCAGATAAACGAGATAGCTGCCCGAACCTTGCGCGCCAATGCTCTCGCGCAACCCGGCTTCTATCTTACCAAAATCGGCGCGACCAGAAGGGCCGGCGCTGGCTTGTAGACCCTGAGAGAGAATCAGGCTGGCAACCAGTAACAAGCCTAGCAAAAGGAACAAACGCATTTTTCGCATACAGGCTACTCCTTATATAGCTGCACTTCTATTGAACGGCGGTTGACAAACAGTGGGGCGTAGAACTTTGTCCCTCTGTTAGTATATACCCAGCCCGCCAATAGGCAAATGACATCAGGGTCTTTTTGCCCTCACCCCCTACAAACAAAAGGGCCGACGCGGTTGCGCCGGCCCTATGCCTCCCATCAAGGCCTGATCCATTCGTCGCTTCAGGCGGCCGGTCGGTCAAGCCCTATGGTGTACATTTGGTCACGATGGGCCCCAGAACGTTTTGACGGTCGTCAGCGGTAGGAAGACCTTCCCAAGGCGCACCCCAGAACATCGTCAGATAGGTACTGGTCTGATCGATACGCGCCGTGACGGCCGGCCCCTGATTACCGTTGAACACCATCACCCCACCGTTGCCAACGGTCAGGCGGTCGCTGTAGTTGGTGAAAGGATAGCTCAAGGTGTAGCTCTGTCCCTGGAAGGGGCCGGCTACACCGCTGATCGATGTTTGCGACACGTCATCGACTACGCCGCTCACACCCAGGTAACCCGTCATGAAAGAGGTCAGCCCTCGGTCGTAGTGATAGTCTTGCGACACCAGGAAGAGACAACGGAAACTGGCCCCATCTAGATAGGTGGAGAGAGCCGTTTCACCTGTTGCGCCAGGGCCGGCCGCCCCACCGAACTCATCGCCGGTGAACCAGATCACCATCTGATATTGGCTCAGCGTGGTCGCATCCGGCTCGTTGTCGCTATTGAGCGTATCCCAGATGTCGTAATCTTCGCCCAGAGCGTCCAGAGCGGTGGTGTAGTAGCTGCGTACATCGGGGCTGTTATCGTCGTCGTCCACCAACAGAACGGCCGGGACATCACGGGTGGTAAAGCTCGACACGGCTGAAAGTGTGCTGCCGCAACCATTGTGGGTGCGCACACGCCAGAAGTAGGTGGTGAGTGGGTTCAAGACCACGCCGCTCTCATAGCTGGGGCTGGTCAGGCCTGTAGCTGAATCCACCAGGGTCGTAAAGCCGGGGGTGGTGGCGATTTCGATGTCATACGTCCCAGCCTGAGCGCCGGGGGTCCAGGTGTAGGTCGGCGTCACAGAAACATCTGTCTCCCCGTTGGTCGGGCTGACCAGGGTAGCTGCGCCGGGGGCGCTGTTGTACACCTGCAACGCCACACCAATGCTTTTAACATCACTGCCGGCCGTGCCGGTCACAGTCAGGGTGTAATCGCCGGCCGCCGTTGCGCCGCTGACATTAGCGGTCATGATGCTGCTGCCGACAGGGGTCACCGGGTTGACGCTGAAGTTAACTGTTGTGCCGGCCGGGTTGCCTGCAGCGCTCAGAGTCACCGGGTCATCATAGCCCAGAATCGAGCCGACATCGATGGTGTAATCAGCGCTGGCCGGTGCGCACACGCTGGCCGCATTGGGATCCGCGCTGAGGGTAAAGGTAGGCAGCAGGGCGCAGTTCTGGCAGATCAGAGCAAAGCTCTGATCTGTCGTATCAGCATTGTAGAGAATGGCATCACCAACAATGTTTATGGCATCAATGACAATGGTTACATCCCCACCTGGACTTTGAATGAAGACATTTTCCAGGTTGTTAATGCTGTCAGCCGTCCCACCGATGGTCGACCAACCACCGCTGAACACATTGCCATGATAGGTGTTACCGCCGCTGACAACGGTCAAATCGAGGTTGTTGACCAGCGCCGGGTTAGCGCCGACCGCCCCGGCCGCATCAGTCCACGCCAGCGTAATCTTCAACGGCTTACTGGGGTCAACCACACCAGCGCTGATCGTCACCTGTTCACCGGTGTTGTTGAAGACATCCTCTTGGTCCCAATATTCCACGGGCACACTGGAGCTGATGATGTTGGTGATGTTGATACGCCCCCAACCTTCATGAATATTGGGAATATCGGCCGCCGCCATGTCCACCGCCCCATTGACCAGCAATGCTTTGGCCATGGCGGCGCTGGGGTTGGCGCCGCCGTTGAAGCTGCGCCACCACTCAGTGGTTATGACAATCGCGCCTGAGGTGTGGGGCGCAGCCATGCTGGTGCCAGAGCAGAAAGCGTAGTAATTGCTGGTGCCTGGAATAGCGGTAGCGCAGGAGCCGCCCGTGTCGTTGCGCGTGGAGGCAATCTCATCCCCCGGCGCGGCAATGGTGGGAACCCAGCGCCCGTCCACGGCCGGCCCCCGGCTGCTAAAGCTGGAGATAGCGTCAATGCTGCCCACGCGGTAGTTCAGGCTGCTGGCAGTGATGATCAGATTCTTGCCCTCTTTGGGCGCAGTCAGCGTGCTGGCCCCCGGCCCGGAGTTGCCGGCCGAAAAGACCTCGATGAACGGCTCCGCCACCGTGGTGGTGTCGAAGTTGCCGTCCAGCACCATCAAGTCGTGGGTGCGCTCTGAGCTCTGGTAGCCATGGTTGATGCCCTCGCCCGTTGTCCAGGAGTTGTTGCCGCCAATGGCGTTGCCCAGCACAGCCTGTTTGCTATGCTCCTGCCATCCGCCGGCCGGCGGCCAGGCGCTGGCCGAAAGCGAGTTCAGGGCGAAGATGCTGTAGCCAGGGGCCACGCCCAGACCATAGAGAAAACCATCCCCATCCACAATGCCGGTTGTGGCGTCACCGCCGATGATGCCGGTCACATGCGTGCCGTGCCCGCCGGCCGGACAATCCTCGCCGGGGTCGCCGGCGCACACGCCGGGGAAGCTGTAACCGCCCACAATGCGCGACGCCAGGTCAGGGTGATCATAGTCCACCCCCGTATCTACTGTGGCCCAAATGACGCCCGCGCCATCAAAGCCTAGCTTGGCCAAATGATCCCAATAGCCTGTTTGCGGCACACCGCCAGGATGGTTGCCGGCCACAATCTGGGTCGACATTTCATCGTCAAATTGAGGGGCCGGGCTGGCATACCCCAGCCACAAGACCGTGTTGAGTTGCGCGATGCGGGCCACTGCGCTGGCGTCGGCGGTGATGATGGCGTCGTAAAAGACCCTGTCAGGTTGGGCCGGATAGTGTTGGATAATCTGCGCCCCGGCCGCCTCCAGATTCTTCAAGGTCTCGTCGATCTGCCCATCGTTGAAGAAAAAGACATCGATGTTGTTAATCTGACCCACCCGTCGGTCGAGGTCACGGTTGATCTTATAACCGTGATGGAAAGGCCCTTGCCAACGCACCTGGGGCAGCGTCTCCAGCCCGGCCGCCTGGGCCTCTGTACCCCACACCAGGAAAGCGTTGTGGGGGTAATATTGCAACACTTGCAAACCGGCCGCCTGCATCTCCTGCAGCCAGCCATCCTGCACCGGCCCGAAGAACTGCACCAACCGGAAAGAAGGCCCGGCGCTGCTGTTGGTCATGGCCGCATCGAAGCTGGGCGCGCCATTCACCAGGGGATCAAACCGGAAGCGCGTCACCTGCACCAGGCTGGCATCGGCGACGTGCGTGAAAGGCGCACCACTGTCGGACAGCGTCGCATAATCGGACGCTGACAACACCAACCATTGGAAGCCGCCGTAGTCAAACGACCGCTCTGGGCGCAAACCGAGGGCAGCCACATCTTCCGCTGCGACGGCCGGGATACGCACACTGTACAGGCTGCGTCCTTGCAACGCGTTGGCGGCGGTAGCTGGCGACCGGCCGGCCGCCACGGCAACCAGCACGACCAGCGCCAACATAAACCATACCCTACGCCAATTCATAAAAACCTCCATCTGCAAAAGGGTTGAAGTTTGATAGCCATCTGGGGCCTGAGAACAGGTAGAAGGCGGGGTGATTGTAGCCCAATGCACCAAATAGGCGAATAGCCCCGGCCCCAGGCAACCCGACATTCCCATAAACCTAGCCCATACACCCGATTCACTATATACTGAGCAGGAAAACCGACGCCTGACGGCGTTTAGCCGCCAGCTGCCAACGTGGCTGCGGTTTAGTAATCTGTAAAGAGGTTGAAAATGATGTCAACACCCCTGGATGCAAAAATGCCGGAAAAGATCGCCCGGTTGCCCCAAATCGCCTACAACTTGTGGTGGAGTTGGACACCAGAGGCGCGCAATCTTTTCCGCAAACTTGATTACCCCCTGTGGCGCGTCACCAAACATAATCCGGTGCAGATGTTGCAGGATATGAGCGAGGCGGAATTGGAACGCGCCGCCAATGACCCCGTCTTCTACCGCCAATACACCAAAGTTTTAATGGCCTATGACCAGTTGCTCAACTGGGAAGACACCTGGTTCTACCGCACCTACCCAGACCTGCGCGACCAGAAAATCGGTTACTTCTCGGCCGAGTTTGGCATTCACCAATCGCTGCCCATTTACTCCGGCGGCCTGGGCATCTTATCCGGCGACCACGCCAAAGAAGCCAGCGACCTCGGCTTGCCCCTGATCGGGGTGGGCTTCATGTATCCCCAGGGTTATTTTCGGCAACGGATTCCCTCCCACGGCTGGCAAGAAGCGATCTACGAACAGGTTGACCTGCGCAAGGCCCCCATTCGCCGCGTTTACAACAACCAGGGAGACGAAGTGCGTATCCAGGTACGCATCGGCGACCGCCCGGTTTTTGCCCGGCTGTGGTATGTCCAGGTAGGGCGCACCCCTCTGTATCTGATGGATACCGACGTGGATGAGAACGAACCCTGGGACCGCGAGCTGTCGGCTCGGCTTTACTCTGGCGGCAGCGAGTTGCGCATTCGCCAGGAGATGATGCTGGGCATCGGTGGCATTCGCACCCTGCGCGCCCTCAATCTGAACCCAACCACCTTTCACATGAACGAAGGACACTCCGCCTTTCTGGTGTTGGAGCTGATCCGCGAACGAGTGGCGCAAGGAGCATCTTTCACCCAGGCGGCCGAAGCGGTACGGCGCTGCACCATCTTCACCACCCACACCCCGGTGCCGGCCGGCCACGACGCCTTTCCTTTCCACATGGTGGAAAAATATTTCTGGGGCTACTGGGATGAGTTGGGCCTGAATCGAGAACAGTTCATGGAGCTGGCCTCCCATAATGAGCCCTGGGGCATCGCCTTTAACATGACCGTTCTGGCGCTTAAAATGGCCGGCCAGGCCAACGGCGTCAGCAAGCTCCACGGTCAGGTCTCACGTCAGATGTGGCGCAATGTATGGCCGGAACGCTCCGAGGCTGAAACCCCCATCACCCACATCACCAATGGCATCCACCTCCCCACCTGGGTCGCCTCGCAAATGGATCATCTGTACAGGAAATACCTCAGTCCCGACTGGCTGGAGCGCCAGGACGATCCACTGTTGTGGGCGCGTGTGGTTGAGATTCCCGACCAGGAGCTGTGGCAGGCGCATGTGGCCGCCAAACACAAGCTGATCCAATACCTGCAAGAACGGTTGCGACGCCAGTGGAAAGCCGGTGATGTCGATTCCACCCATGTATTGGTGGGGGGAGCGCTGCTCGACCCCGATGCCTTGACAATTGGCTTTGCGCGCCGCTTCGCCACTTACAAACGCGCCACCCTCATCTTCCGCGATCTGGATCGCCTGCTCCGGTTGCTGCACGACATTCACCGGCCGGTACAGATCATCTTTGGGGGCAAAGCGCACCCGGCCGATGATCCGGGCAAGCTGCTGATCCAGCAAATTTACAACTACGCCAAATACCACGGCATGGCCGGCCGCATTGCCCTGATCGAAGATTACGATATGCACATTGCCCGGTTGGTGAAACAAGGCGTGGATGTGTGGCTCAACACGCCACGCCGGCCACGCGAAGCCAGCGGCACCAGCGGCATGAAAGCCTCCCTCAATGGCGTCCCCAACCTGAGCGTACTCGACGGCTGGTGGGTGGAAGGGTACACCGGTTCCAATGGTTGGGCCATTGGAACCGGCCAGGATTATGCCTCTGAGGAAGCGGCCGACGCGGCCGACGCCCAATCTCTGTACGAGCTGTTGGAGCGGGAAGTCGTTCCCCTCTACTACGAGCGTGATCGGGATGATATTCCGCGCGGTTGGGTGGCGATCATGCGCGAGGCCATCCGTACCGTCAGCCCACAGTTCAGTACCTGCCGGATGGTGAAAGATTACACCCAGCAGTTATATATCCAGGCGTTGCAACAACCCGCGCCAACTATCTGAGCAGGCCCAGCCTTATGTCGCGCGGCGTGCGTATCTTTCTCTACGCCCTTATCCTCCTGGTGTGGCTGGTGGTCATGGCGCTACCTGTCGTGGCCATCCACCTGTCACGCCAGGAGGAGTTGACTCTTGGAAACACGCGCCTCTTTCTGGTGATCAGCGACAAAGCCGACGGCCTGGGGTTGCAAAGCAGCCGTCCCGTGCGCACCCAACCCCAGTGCCAGAGAGTCAGTGTGCGCTACTTTTTCTGGGATGGGGGAGAGGCCAATGCCAACGCCATCAGCTGCGCCTGCGCGGACGGCGTCGACCGCATCTGGCAGGCTGGGCAATGTCTCACCCCATGAGCGCGCGCTACATCCCGGCCGTGTGGCGCGCCTGGCAACCGCGCCTGTGGTAAAATACAGGCTATTATGATGGAAGGTAAACCCACCCTGGAACAGGCTGTCTACGCCAATTCGGAACAGGAACAGCGCGACCGCGTCCTACGGCGCTTCAACTGGTTGTATGTTTACGCCCCCATGGGCGTCAGCGTGGCAGCCGCTCTGGTCATTTTAGCCCTCCTGGCTGTAGCTGACCTGCCAAAACGAGATGCCTCGCTCCCCCGCCTGACCTCAAGTTTGGCAGATGTCATCCTCATTCTGTGGCTCTGCCCCACCGTTCTGGTGTGCAGTTTGTTTCCCCTGGGTGCGGTCTTCCTGTTGATGCGCCGCCGCCAGCACGGCTCCTGGCTGCGGCAACCCCTGCAACGCCTGCTGTGGCGTGTCGAGGATGGTCTGACGGCCGGCCGGCAACACATCGACCGCCTGGCCCCCCTGGCAGCCCAACCCGTTATTCGGGCGCGCGCCCGGCTGACCTATTACCAACAGCTGGTTGTGATTGTCTGGCGACGACTACGCGCCTGGCTGGCGCAATGGGGGATTTGAAATAAATACACCCTGAATAATCTGGAGGAACTGTGAACACACCACCCAACGAAAACTGGAAACGCCAATTTCTCATCACCGGCGCGCTGGTGGGGGCCGCGCTCGGTTTCACCACCGCCTTTCTCATGGCGCGAGCGGCGGAAGAAGATGGGCGTCATGGGCCGCCCGACATTCGGACCATGGATGTCATTCGCGCCACCCTGGGCGTCATTGGCGCCATGCGCGGCATTGCCGCCCTGGGGAATCGGACCGCGTAAAAGACGCGGTTGTCGCTCTCCCCTTATCACCATGTTAACCTTTTTTAGGAGATTTGTACTTGTCACCACAATCGGGACGGCGTAGCGCGACGCAACGCCGGGGATCTTCCCAACAATGGCGTCGCATTGATTTACACCTGCATACCCCAGGCTCGGCCGACTACCAGGAACGCCACATCTCTTTTCTCGATATTTTGCGCCAGGCTGAACTACGCGGCCTGGACATTATTGCCTTCACCGACCATAACACGGTCGCCGGCTACAAAGCGCTCCAGGCTGAGGTGCAACAACTCACCTTTTTGCACAAATTGGGGCGCATCCAACCCGACGAGCAGCGTCGGCTGGATGAATATCGCCGCCTGCTAAATAAGATTTTGGTTTTGCCCGGCTTTGAATTTACCGCCATGCTGGGCTTCCATATTTTGGGCATTTTTGCGCCCGATACGCCCGTCAACTACCTGGAACACCTGCTGCTGACCCTGAATGTGCCCATCGAGAAGCTGTACGATGGCAGCACCACGGTGGGCGCAACAGCTGACGTCCTGACCGCCTACCGCGTCATCGACAACGCCGGCGGGCTGGTCATCGCGGCCCATGCCAATTCCGGCAACGGCGTCGCCATGCGTGGCTTCGATTTTGGCGGCCAGACCCGCATTGCCTACACCCAGGACCCCCATTTGCACACCCTGGAAGTGACCGACCTGGAGAAGCGCGCCGGCGGCACACGTCGCTTTTTCGACGGCTCCAAACCAGAATACCCGCGCCCCATGCGCTGCATCCAGGGTTCCGACGCCCACCGCCTGGAGCGTGACCCGGACAACCCCAAATATCTGGGCGTGGGGGAGCGCATCACCGAAATTTTATTGGAAGAAGTTTCCTTTGCCGCCCTCTCTCAGGTGATTCGGGGCAACGACCTCTCGCGCACCCGCCCTTTTCGCGGCAAAGCCAAACCGGTGGACTTTGTTCAATCCGCTCGCGAAGAAGGGGCCTCCATTGTTCAGGCCTTCCATGCCGGGCTGGCCAAGCGCGGTGGGCAACTGACCCAGATTCTCCAGGATGTGTGCGCCATGGCCAACACCAATGGCGGCGTGATCTACATCGGCTGTTCGGCCGATCCCAAAGAGAAACCCGTCGGCGTGCGTGAGCCTCTGAAGGCAATTGAACGTCTCAACAACGAGATGACCAGCAGCTTCAGCCCGGAACCAGAGTATGCGGTAGACGTCATGCGTTCCCAGGGCGTGGACATTGTGCGTATCAGCGTTCAGGCCGGGAGCGATCTGCCTTATGCCATCCACGACAATCAGTTCTACATCCGTTACGAGGATGAAACCAGTCTGGCAGTGCGGGATGAAATTGTCCGGCTGGCGCGGCGCGGCCTGCGTCAGGAATTGAACGAAGCGCCGGAGAGTCCGCCTGTGTTGCCGCCCTCCCCACCTGAACCTGTCATCACCAACCCGCCCCGGCCGGTAATGCCCGCCCTCTCCCCACCTCGCACCGGGGTTGAAATCGCCAGCAGCCAGCACCGCGAAGGCCAGACCTACCACACGCTGCGCGACTTGCGCAACGATAATTTGATCAAAAACGTCACCCGTCAATCGGCGCGTAAGCTCTGGCATTATGCCATCCAGCAAGCTGAAGCCGGTGACCCGGACCCAAACCAGATCGAGTGGCGTGGCGATGTGGCTGTGCTCAACAAACGGGGGCGGCACGGCCACACCTGGTACGATCTTGCCTTGCGCCTGGCCGATGGGGTGCATATTTACTATGGCGTCACCGAGGATGGCCTGGATGAGCAGTGGCTGGCTTTGATTGAAGCCGCCAAATGAGACTGCTCTCTCCTCTGGCGTACCGCCTTCTGCTCCTTAGCGGGCTGCTGCTGGCGATCTGGTTGGCGGTGCGCGGCGTCTGGAGCGCCTGGCCGTCAGGCGCTCTGGGCTGGCAGAACGGCCAGCTTCAGCCCTGCCCGGCCACACCCAACTGTGTCGCCACCCAGAGCGCCGGCGGCTATCCCCCGGCCGAACCTATTCCTTACACTGGCGACGCCACCCAGGCCCAGGCGCAGCTGGCAGCCCTGTTGGGTGCCATGCCCCGCGTTCAGCTTGAACGTCAGGCGGCCGGCTATCTTCACGCCACCTTCACCTCACGCTTCATGGGTTTTGTGGACGACGTTGAATTCCTCTTTGACGACGAGGCGTCTGTGATTCACTTCCGCTCGGCTTCGCGGGTGGGTCAGGGCGATCTGGGTGTCAATGGTCGCCGCATGGAGGCCCTACGCGCCGCTTTCATAGCGGTCAACAACCCGACACCCTGATTCATAGCCGATCTGGGGTGCTAGTTGGTCGGGGGGGGGGGGGGGGCG
>DAOTXO010000060.1:0-20046 GCA_034435495.1 Anaerolineae bacterium | reverse complement strand
GCCATTCACCTAATTTATCGATTGCTGTTTCATTTAGCCCCCATTGGGCTAATCGTGAAGTTTTTTCTTTTTCATTTTCAAATTTTACTAACAATGGCTCTCATGAGTCTAATTTAACATTGTCAAAGTAGTTGCTCCAAAGCCTGGAGCAAAGCTTGGCGGTAGGTAGCGGCTGCGCCTGAGACATCCCCCTGACGCTGTTGAGCATCCCCCAACACCCGGTAAAGTGGAATAGCCTGGGGATATTGGGCCAGCGCGCCTTGCACTTGTTGAATCACATCGTCTAGCGCGGTTGCCTCTTGCAACTGACTGTCGTAAACAGCTACCAATGCCTCGATGTCACCGCTGGTCAGAGCTGCCTGGGTGGCGCTTAAAGCGACCGAGGCACCCTCGCCTGTACTCCCCGGTTCGGTATCGTCGGCCAGGGTGGGAATCGGCCCGCTATCTTGGGCGGCAAGCTGATCCAGCCAGGCCAACGCTTCGTTCACCTCGTCGGACAGGGCGATAGGCGGGGTAGAAGGGATAGGTGGCAGCGCTTCGGGCGGTTCCGGCAGCGCCGCAGCGACGAGGGGTGTCAAGGGCTCAATGATGTCGGTGGGGTCTTGCAGCGCCTCGCGCCGCGCATCATCGGCCACCAACTCATCTAACCAGGCCAGCGCATCATCCAGATTGTCGGGGATGTCATTCTCGACGACGGGCCGGGCCGGCCGGGCTGGCTCTAGCCGATTGCCGGCCTCAAATGGCAATGTTATCGGTTTAGGGGGTGTGCGGGGGCTACGAGCCGGCCGGCGAGCCGATTCCTGCGCCATCCGCTCCAGCCAGGCAATGGCCTCATCTGGGTCGTCGGGAATCTGATTCGCCAGATGGGAGACGATAACCGAGGTGCTTTCATCGGTCAGCAGGGGGGATTCAACTGGCTCGACCGCAGCCGGCGACTCTGGAGATGGGGGCGACGCTTCAGGCGACCGGCGACTCAACTGGGTTGGCGGAGCGGCCCCGGTCGGCGATTGGGTTGCCTCGGGCCCCGATGGCGCGCCGGCCGGCCGCAGAATGGTTGGGTCTGCGCCCAGCACAGCCAGGATGGAAGCGATTTGCTCCGCGTCTGAAGCCAGGTCGGTATCCGTTTCTGGTCCCGGCAAATGGCTCGCGGGCGCAGCATCGGCCGGGGGCGGGGTTGTTGTCCCCACCGGCTGGGGCGTTTCGGCGTCCAGCACGGCCAGGATGTCAATATTGGTGTCGGCCGGCAGATCGCTGACGTTGGCGGGGTGATCGGCTCGCCGTTCACCTTCCAAAATTTCTAGCACATCGATATGGGTGGCGTCACCGGGTTTGGTCGCCAGACGCTCTTTGGGTGGTCGATCCAGAGCAGCCAGAACATCATCGGAGGCATCGACCGCCGGGCCGGGCGACACAGATGGTGATGGTGATGGGAAGGGGGAGGCGGCCGGTTCAGTGGCCGGGGGGGGCGGCAACGGCGCTTTGCGAGGTTCGGTGGTGGTAACGGGTGGGGGCGGTTCCAACGGTTGCCACGTTGTCGCCGGCAGTTCCTCCAGGGGTGCGCCAAAACCGGAGGTGATCTCGTCCAGCCAGCTCAGACTATCCTCAGCGCTGACCGGGGGGGTGGCTTCTGGTTCATACCCCAGGTCGAGCTGGAACCAGAGGGGCAGAGCCAAAACCGTCGTCGGCGCTTTCGGCCGGCCGGAAGAGGCGCTGATCTGGGTAGAATCTGAGTCTGAGTGAACAACGCTCATACTTGGCTCGTGTGGCGCGCTTTCTGCCCACTGAAACAGAACCGCCATAAGGTATTATGCAGGCATTCATCTAAGCTGGCAAGTGGCGTTGCTTCAGCCGGCCGATCAAGGCGCTAATATCCCGTTCTGGGCGTGGGCAAGGTCCTAGTGGGTCCAACACCTGTGCCTGCCCCAACAGGGCGTAAACGAGATTGAGCGCCCCATAAGCCAGGGCGTTTAGATAGTACCCCCCTTCCAGGATAAAGAGGATACGCCCCTGGCACAAGCTGTTGGCCCATGTTATCAGCTGGCGTGTCAGCGTGGCGTAACCGGTGAGTGAAAGGGCGGCCTCAGCCAGGGGGTCGCGCCAGTGAGCATCGAAGCCGGCCGAAACGAGGATCAGCTGCGGTTGGAAGGCGACCACCCTGGGGTAGATCACTTCCGTCAGCGCTCGCTGATACCCTTCGTCGCCCACGCCGGGGGGAAAGGGAACATTCAGGGTGTGGTGTCGCCCGGCCCCAAAACCAATTTCATCCAGGGCGCCTGTGCCGGGGTAAAAGTAGGGGGCAAACATGTGCAGCGAGACGAATAGAACCTCTGCGTCCCACTCAAAAATTTGTTGGGTTCCGTTGCCGTGGTGAACGTCGAAATCAAGGATCAGCACCCGTTCCAGGCCATGACGCAGGCGCGCCTGCCAGGCCGCCAGGGCGATGTTGTTGAAGAGGCAGAAGCCTTCCACCGCGTTCCAGCCGGCGTGATGCCCAGGGGGGCGCACCAACGCCAGGCCGTTGGCCATCTGGCCTTCGAGCAGGGCATCCACGGCAGCGCAACAACTGCCGGCCGCCAATCGAGCAGCGGTGTAGCTTTCCGGCGTCACGTAGGTGTCAGCGCCAATCAACCCTGGAGCGTGGCTGGTCGCCCACGCTACCAGGGCGATATGTTCCCGGCCGTGAGTGGCGTGTAGTTCCGCATCCGTGGCCGGCCGGGGGGGCAGATGGATCATCTTGTCCCATACCCCCGCTTCGCGCAGCCGATTTTCAACGGCGCGCAGCCGGCCGGCATGTTCAGGGTGACCTTCGAGGGTATGCTCCGGGCTGGGAACGTAGATCAAACCTGTGGACACCGATCCCTTCCCTTGCCTTCGCTTCCGTTCGTAGTAACAGCTTCAGCCGTTGGCATCGCTTCCGTTCGTAATAACGGCTTTAGCCGTTGGCGCCTTCTATTGCGCTCGCTGTCGTTCATAGTAACGACTTTTTCCGTTCGTAGTAACGGCTTTAGCCGTTGGCATCCTGCCGACCGCTCGACATGATGATAACACCAGGCCCCATAGGAGCTCCGCCAGGCGTACCATAACACAGGGCGTGGCCATGACCACGCCCTTCATGATTATCTTTCCAGCAATTGCTGCCAACTTTTCACCGCAAAGGCAAATAGCCCGGCCGGCCTATGGCAACAGCAAACCCAACAGCCCGTGCCCTTGCCCAATAGCCGCCGTCAAGCCCGCCAGCACCACCGCCACAATCGACATCAGCTTGATCAAGATGTTCAGGGAAGGGCCAGAGGTATCCTTGAACGGATCGCCCACGGTATCCCCCACGACAGCCGCTTTGTGGCTTGGTGATCCTTTGCCGCCCAGTTGGCCCCCCTCAATACCTTTCTTGGCGTTGTCCCAGGCCCCGCCGGCGTTGGCCATCATCACCGCCATGGTGAAACCGCTGCCCAACGCCCCGGCCAGCAAGCCCAGAATGCCGGGCACGCCCAACAGAATTCCTACTGCGGCCGGAGCCGCAATGGCCAGGAAGGAGGGAAGGCGCATTTCAGACAAAGCCGCCTGGGTGCTGATCGCCACACAGCGGGCATAGTCAGGTTGGGTTTTGCGCTCCATAATGCCGGGCATTTCGCGGAATTGGCGGCGCACTTCTTCCACCATCGAGCTGGCGGAACGGCCTACGGCGCTCATGGTCAGGGCGCAGAAGTAAAAGGTGATCATACCTCCCAGAAACGTACCCAGCAGGAAGGTGGGGTTGAGGGGTGTGACATTGAAATGGACGACCAACTCCGTCAGGCTCATCTGCGCCAGAGGCTTGGTTGCGCCGGTCAGAGTTTCCACCCCCTGCGCCATGAAGCTGATTTGCAATTGCTGCATATAAGCGGCAATCAGCGCCAGTCCAGTCAGGGCCGCCGACCCAATGGCGAATCCTTTGCCGGTGGCGGCTGTGGTGTTGCCCAAGGCGTCAAGTTGATCGGTGCGTTCGCGCACCGCAGGGGGTAAGCCGGCCATTTCGGCGTTACCACCGGCGTTATCCGCCACCGGCCCGTAAGCGTCTGTTGCCAGAGTTAACCCCAGTGTTGAAAGCATCCCCACGGCTGCCATGCCGATACCAAAGAGACCACTCAAAATATTTTCCTGCCCCCCGTTGACAAAGAAAGCGATGCCAGTTCCAATCACAATGATGATAACCGGCCAGATAACGGACTCCATACCGACAGCCAGTCCACTGATGATCACCGTGGCCGGCCCGGTTTTGCTCTGTTCAATAATGCGCTGAGTTGGCGCATATTCGGCCGAGGTGTAGTGTTCAGTGGCCCGGCCGATGGCCATGCCGGATACAATGCCGGCGGCGACCGCGACCCCAATGCTGACCCAATTGCTAATGCCCAGGGCGGCCAGCAACCCGAAAGCCAGGATGGCAATGACCCCACCCGCCAGTTGAATGGCGCGCTCCAGGCTGCGAATCAGCTCGTGCATGGTGGCATTCTCGTGGGTGCGCACCAGAAAAGCGCCGCCAATGGAGATCAACACGCCGACGCCAGCCAACATCACAGGGGCGACGATGTATTTGAGCTGTTCCGCCAGGGGTTGACCAGTGCTCAGGGCGTAGGCCACACCTAACGAGGCGGTTGCCAGGATGGAGGCGAGATAGGATTCGTACAGGTCGGCCCCCATGCCGGCCACATCTCCCACATTATCTCCCACATTGTCGGCAATGGTGGCCGGGTTGCGTGGGTCATCTTCGGGGATGTTGGCTTCCACCTTGCCCACCAGGTCAGCGCCAACATCAGCGGCTTTGGTGTAGATGCCGCCGCCGACGCGCCCAAAGAGGGCCATGGTGGAAGCGCCCACTGCTGCGCTCAACATGATCGAGGTGATGGTAGCCAAAAGGTTGGCTTCCCCACCGTAGAAGGAAGGGGGAATGACATAGTAAAGCAGCAGGAACCACAGACTCATGTCCAACAGCAGGAACCCTACCACACTCAGACCCATAACCGCGCCGGCGCGAAACGCCACCCGTAGACCGCTGTTTAGACTGCGGCGTGCGGCGTTGGCCGTGCGGGCAGAGGCGTTAGTGGCTGTGCGCATGCCCACATAGCCGGCTACACCGGAGAAGAAGCCGGCCGTCAAAAACGCCACCGGCATAATGGGATTTTGTATCCCCAGAATAGCCAACACCACAAAAACCACGAACAGCGCGGCGAAGGCGATGCCGATAACGCGGTATTGGGCGCGTAGATAGGCCATGGCCCCAACGCGCACGGCAGCGGCGATCTCGATCATCGCCTGGGTTCCCTCTTCTTCCTGGGAGACATTGCGGTAAAAGTAATAGGCGGCTGCCAGCGCCGCCAGCGCGCCAATGGGGCCCAGCCACCACAGAGCGGGGATAGCTTCTCGCGCCTGGAGTAACGTTGCCAGTTGAGTGGAAGCCACAAGGTTCATGGTTGTATTCTAACCTCCAAAATGTAAAATGTTGGCCTACGCCGGCGAGGCAGGCTTGCGGGCCTCGCCGCCTGGTCATTTCAGGTTCGTCGTAACGGCTTCAGCCGTGGGCATCCGGCCGGGGCAGGCTTACATGCCTCGCCACCTGGTCATTTCAGGTTCGTCGTAACGGCTTCAGCCGTGGGCATCCGGCCGGGACAGGCTTGCGAGCCTCGCCGCCTGGTCATTTCAGGTTCGTCGTAACGGCTTCAGCCGTGGGCATCCGGCCGGGACAGGTTTGCGGGCCTCGCCGCCTGGTCATTTCAGGTTCGTAGTAACGGCTTCAGCCGTAGGCATTCGGCCGGAACAGGCTTGCGGGCCTCGCCACCTGGTCATTTCAGGTGATGCTAGATCACCTCGACCGCTCAGGCAGGTGAGAATGGTGAAGCCGCCTGTGGTTTGCGCGACGCCTGGTCCCAAGGGTTACAGGCTAACAAAAAGGCGGGATACTCCCGCCTTCTCGTTCACGTGCTGAACTGACAGCACGCCCAAAGTTTAACCAATCCTGTACCGGGCGTCAAACGGTTGAAGACCCGTCAGCTGAGGATTTCAGGTCAGAGGGGCGACCTGACGCTTGCTTTGCCACAACGCCCAGGCTAACACAGCCAGACACCCCACCATGCTGAGGATAACCCCCACACCGGGGGCGCGCCCGCCCACACGGGTAGCTACCACCAGCGGGGCGATGATCAGGGAGACGAGGTTGATGACTTTGATCATGGGGTTTAGCGCCGGGCCGGCCGTGTCTTTCAGCGGATCGCCCACCGTGTCCCCCACCACCGCGGCCTTATGCGGCTCCGAGTGTTTACCGCCCAGGTTGCCTTCCTCGATATACTTTTTGGCGTTGTCCCAGGCTCCACCGGCGTTGGCCTGAAAGACGGCCATCAGCTGGCCGACCAGAATGATGCCAGCCAGGAAGCCGCCCAGCGCTTCTACCCCCAGCAAAAAACCGACCACAACCGGCGTCAAGACGCCGATGAGGCCGAGGCTGACCAGCTCTTTCTGAGCGGCTGTGGTGGAGATGCTGACGGCGCGCGCATAATCCGGCTTGACTTTGCCCTCCATCAGGCCGGGGATGCGGAACTGACGCCGGACTTCGGCCACAATTTGCGCGGCTGCCCGCGAGACGGCCCGAAGAGTGAGCGACGAGAAGAGGAAAGGTATAGCCCCGCCAATCAGCAACCCGATGAAGACCAGCGGCGAGGCGACGTTGATGCCGGCCAACGGCTCCACTCCCATCTCCCGTTGTACCTTGCCCACATCTGTCAGGTAGGAGCCAAAGAGCGCCACCGCCGCAATGACGGCCGAACCAATGGCGATACCTTTGGTAACAGCTTTGGTGGTGTTGCCCACTGCATCCAGGTCGTTCATGACGGCGCGCGCCTGTTTGTTCAACCCGGCCATCTCGCCAATCCCGTTGGCGTTGTCGGAGATGGGGCCGAAGCTATCCATCGAAATGGTGTTGCCGGTCAGCGTCAACATGCCAATGCCGGTCAGGGAAACGCCGTACAGGATGGCGGTGAATTGGGTGGCGGCCGGCTCACCGGCATAAATTAAAACGGAGCTGAGAATAGAGAGACCAATCACAATGATGGCCCAAACGCTGGACTCCATGCCCAATGCCAGACCGGAGAGGATAGTGGGAGCGGAACCGCTGACGGCCGATTGGCTCACCTCTCGCACTGGGCTGTAGTGGGTGGAGGTGAAATACTCTGTCAGGCGATCCAACACGACAGCCAGCGCCAGACCAGACACCGTTGCCAGAAAGGGGCGCCAGTCGGTCGCACCGGTGGTGGGGTCTTGCATGTAGAAGATGGTGGTGGCGGCAAAGCCGAGGGCGGAGACAATCGCCGCCAGGTAAAAGCCTCGATTCATGGCGGCCATGGCGTTACGTCGTTTCTCGTCGGTGCGCACAATGGTGTTGCCGATCAGCGAGGCAATCACCCCGATGCCGCGTAAGATCAACGGGAAGATGACGAAACGCAAATCATATTCCCCGTCTCCCAGCGTTCCACGCGAGACATCCCCCAACACCAGACCGAGAATCAGGGCGGAGACGATGGTCACTTCAAAACTTTCAAAAACGTCGGCTGCCATGCCGGCGCAGTCGCCCACGTTGTCGCCGACCAGGTCGGCAATGACAGCGGCGTTGCGCGGGTCATCCTCTGGGATGCCGGCCTCCACCTTGCCCACCAGATCCGCGCCCACATCGGCCGCCTTGGTGTAGATGCCACCCCCCACGCGCATGAATAGGGCGATGAGGGAACCACCGAAACCAAAACCGAGCAGAGCATCAGGCGCGGCGATGCCGTAGATGATGAAAATCAAGGTGCCACCCAACAGACCCAGACCGACGGTTAACATACCGGTCACTGTGCCGGAGCGGTAGGCGGTTTGCATGGCCGGGTTGTACCCTTTCATGGAGGCCGCTGCCACGCGCACGTTGCCTTCCACCGCCACATTCATGCCCACATAACCAACGCTGTAGGAGAAAATCGATCCCATCAAGAAGGCCACAGCGCGCCCGATGGCGACGGCGACGGTGGCGCTTTGCTGGCTGCCAAAGCGTTCGACCGCTTCCGCGGTGGGGGGCACAACCACGACGCTGGCGGCCAGGGCCAGTGTAAGTACGGCGATGAGAATGGCGATGGTGCGAAACTGCTGGCTGAGGTAGGCGTTAGCGCCATCCTTGATGAATCGCCACACCTCCTGCATTTTGGCCGTGCCTTTGTCCAGCCGCAAAATTTGATTGCGCAGCCAAAAGGCGTAGCCGATGCCGAGGATGGAGATGACCAGCACGCTCCAGATGGCAGCCCTTTCAAAACCTGTTAACCCTTGCATGACGAAAATCCTCCTCGTCGTGTTCCTTCAGCATGAGATGGACAACTTTCCAACTAGCAGTGTCGCATGACGTCGTTATTGGCGTGATCCCAGGCGTGGGGCGCACACAATGACCTGTCTGGCGCAGGCGAGACAGGTCATTGTGGGTGGTCAGATTGGGTACAACTGAGTGAGTGGGCTGATCAGTCCGGCCGGCGATTTTACCAGCCTATTACGGCCGGCCGATCAAGTTGGGCAGCCTGGCTCCACACCGACGGCGCTATTTCAAACTCCAACTACCGCGAAAAGGTAAAAAATATTTTGAAGCGACAAGCTTTGCGCTTGCCGCTCAGAAGCAGGGAGTATATCAGAAAGGGGTGTAATCGGCGACAATTTGTGCATTTTGGCGCAAACGAACCTGTTTTCGAGAATAGAATGGAGGCTCCAATTCAGCCCATAGCCTCTCAAACTCCCGGCGGAGACAAAGCCAGGTGGCGTGATCAACAATACCGCTTTGATAGAGGCTGTAGGCTACCATGGAACCGCTTACATGACGCCGTTGGGCGAAGTCAGAGGTCATATCGAGGCTTAACGTGTCTGACACAACTCAAACGGTGAGGCGTTGGCCGAGAGAGGAAGTTGGAAGGATAATCTGGGTTGCGAAGGATGATACAATGCTGACAACACTGTTTTGGGATTTTGGCGGTGTGTTGGTGCGCACCACCAACCACACGTTGCGGTT
The DNA here is from genome assembly GCA_034435495.1 of Anaerolineae bacterium. GTDB lineage: Bacteria > Chloroflexota > Anaerolineae > Promineifilales > Promineifilaceae > DAOTXO01. Next base: position 11,000 of record DAOTXO010000060.1, on the reverse strand, counting down.
AGCCTGGGATGAACGGCTCGGATTGCCGGCCGGCAGTGTGGAGGAGCGCTTCTTCAACAGCCCGGAGGGCCGCGCTGCTCAGCGCGGCGAGACCAGCGAGGAGGCGCATTGGGCCTGGCTGGCTCGTTCCTGGGGTTTGTCGCCGGCCGACGCCCGACGCTTGCGCCACGACTTTTGGGCCGCTGACCAGCTGGATGACCGCCTGATCGCCTTCATCCGCCAGCTACGCCCTCGTTATAAGATAGGGTTGATCAGCAACGCCATGGACAGTTTGCGGCATGACCTCACCCACCGTTGGGGCATCGGCGATCTTTTCGATAGCATCATCATTTCAGCTGAGGAACATTGTATGAAGCCTGATCCCGTCATTTATCAGCGAGCTTTGACCCGGCTGACCAGCCGGCCGGAAGCGACGGTCTTTATCGATGATTTCCTGGTCAATGTGGTCGGAGCCCAGGCAGTGGGGATGCACGCCATCCATTACCGGCCGGATATGGACGTGTACGTCGCTCTGGCGCAGTTGGATGTGGCATGATGGTGACTACCGAACCGGTGACCGCCTCCCTGTTCCTGCGCCCCGACCGCTACAAACCGGTGCGCAATCGCCATCCCTGGATTTTTTCCGGCGCGATTCAGAATGTGGTGGGCCAGCCCGCTCCTGGCGACCTGATAGCGGTGCGTACTCAGGGCGGGGAGTACCTGGCGACTGCTTACTACAACCCTGCTTCCCAGATACGCGGGCGTATTGTGACGTGGGATGAAGGGGAAGCCATCGACGACGACTTCTGGCGACGGCGCATCGAGCGGGCCCTGGCCTTGCGCCAGGCGTTGCAGCTGTCCAGCTACACCACTGCCTACCGGCTGATCTATGCTGAAGCGGATGGCCTGCCTGGTCTGATCGTAGATCGTTACGGCGACTATCTGGTGATGCAATGTTTGACTCAGGGCATCGAGCGGCGCAAGCGCTTGCTGGCGGAGTTGTTGGGGCAATTGGCGCAGCCGGCCGGTATCCTGGAGCGTTCCGAGGCTGAGGTGCGGCGCAAAGAAGGGTTGGGGCCGGCCGGGGGCGTTGTGTGGGGCCAGCCGCCGCCGGAAACGTTGATCATCCAGGAGCATGATCTGCGGTTGGCGGTCAATGTCTGGACAGGGCACAAAACGGGTTACTACCTCGACCAACGGGACAACCGGGCGGTGGTGAGTGCGCCATGGGTGGCGGCCGGCCGTCGTGTATTAAACGTATTCGCCTACACCGGCAGCTTCGGTGTGGCGGCGGCGGCGCATGGGGCCAGCCAGGTCACGCATGTGGATAGTTCGGCTGCCTGGCTGGCCCAGGCCGAGGCCAACATGCGCTTGAACGGCCTCGACCGGCGTCAGGATGAATACATCACCGCCGATGCTTTTGAGCTCCTGCGGCGCTATCGGGACAGTGGGCGTCAGTTTGATGTTGTCATTCTCGATCCTCCCAAGTTTGCGCATAGTCAACGAGACATCCAGCAAGCGGCGCGTGGTTACAAAGACCTGAACTGGCTTGCCTTTCGCCTTTTGCGTCCCGGCGGCTGGTTGGCAACCTTTTCCTGCTCCGGGTTGGTGACGGCCGATCTCTTTCAGAAGATCGTCTTTAGCGCTGCTGTTGACGCCGGCCGCGACGCCCAGATCATCCGTAGCCTGACCCAGGCGACCGACCATCCCACGTTGCTCACCTTTCCCGAATCCGCTTACCTGAAAGGGTTGTTATGTCGCGTCTGGTGATGCGCTTTGGTTTGTCTAATCGCCGGGCGACGGTCAGCCTTGAGGCAGTGGGGACGGCATGCGTCTGAAACAGTTATCCCTGCAAGGGTATAAAACATTTGCCAACCGAACTCTGTTGGTGTTCGATGAGGGCCTCACGGCTATTGTTGGGCCCAATGGCAGCGGCAAAAGTAACATCGCCGACGCCATCCGGTGGGTGCTGGGGGAACAAAGCTACAGCCAGATGCGAGTGCGCCGTACCGAGGATATGATTTTTGCCGGCAGCCAGCAACGGGCGCGCGCCGGCATGGCTCAGGTGACGCTGACGCTGGATAACAGCAGCGGTTGGTTGCCGATTGATTTCACCGAAGTGGAGATTGGGCGCAAATCGTACCGGTCGGGAGAGAATGAGTACCTGCTCAACGGCCAGCGGGTGCGCCTGCGGGACATCACCGATTTGCTGGTGACCAGTGGCCTATCGGAGCGCAACTACACCCTGGTGGGGCAGGGGATGATCGACCGCGCTCTGTCGCTGAATGCCGAGGAACGCCGCGCTCTGTTCGAGGAGGCGGCCGGTATCAGCCATTACAAAAACCGGCGGGCGGAGACCTTGCGCCGGCTGCAAGAAACCCACCACAACCTGGAGCGTTTGCATGACATCGTGACGGAGATTCGCCCCCGCCTGACCAACCTGAAGCGACAGGCGGATCGCGCCCACAATTACGACCAGGTGGCAGCCGACCTGCGACACCTCCTGCGCCAATGGTATGGCTATCAGCTGCATGATAGCCGACGGACGTTGCGCCAGACGCGGCTGGCGGCCCAGGCAGCCGAGACAGCCTGGCGCGAGGGGCATCGCCGCTTACAGGCGCAGCAGGATGGGGTGGATCAGGCGCGTCAGCAACTTTATCGCTTGCAATCTCAACTGGCGGCGCGTGAACAAGAGCGGGAGGCGCTGCGTGCCCAGGTGGAAAGCGCCCAACGGCAGTGGGCGATCCTCCAAGAGCGAGCGTTGTTGATCACCCAACAACTGGCGGAGCTGGCGCAAGAGTGGCCTGATGGGGAGGCGCAACAGGCGGCGGCCGGGGTTGAAGTGGCGGCAGCCGAGGCGCTGTGGCAGGAAGCAGACACTGCCTGGCAGACGGAACAACAGGCTATGGCCGCGCTGGAGGCCACCTTCCAGAGCCATCAGGCGGTCATGCAGGCGGCGCACAAGCGTACACACCAGGCGGAAGAGAACCGCCGCGCCGCCCAGACGGCCCTGGCGCAATCTCAGGGGCAGCTGAGCCAGCTGCGTGAGCGCTGGCAGGAGCAAAGCAGGCGTGTCCGACGCGCAGAGGAAGTGACGGCCCTGGAAACGCGCCGCCAGACATTGGCGCAGCAGGTGGCCGGGCTGGAGCAACAGATCGAGCAGCGCCGACGGGTGCGCGCCGACCTGCAACAAGAGCAGCGCGCTCGCACCCAAAGTTTGAAGAAGCTGCGGCGCGAACTGGATGAAACGACGCAGCAGCTCAACCGCCTGAGCAAGGACCTGGCGCGTCTGGAGACGCGTCGGGATATGCTGGAGCAGGAGCGCGGTTGGGAAACCGCGGCTACGGGCGTTATGATGAATGGGCAGCCGGTTGGGGGGGATATTTTAGGCCATCTGGCGCAGTGGGTACACATCCCACCGGAGCATGAAACAGCCCTGGGGGCGGCGTTGGCCGGCCGCCTGAAGACCGTTCTGGTCAGCGACGAGGCCGCCTTGTGGCGTCTAACGACAGCCTACCGGGGGCCGACCTGGCCGGCCGTGGCCCAGACCGCTTTGGCGAACGTTCCCTCGCCGCCGCGCCCCCAACTGGATCACCCCGGCGTGCTGGGTTGGGCGGTGGACGTTGTCACCTGCGCCCCGGCCTATCGCCCCCTGGTGGAAGCGATTTTAGGCCCCATCTTGTTGGTCGCCACCCCCCAGCAAGCCTACGCCATAGCCCGGCGTTTACCCCCCGGCGCGCTGGCTGTGGCCTCCGATGGCTTCATCGCCTACCCTAACGGACTGGTCGAAACCAGCCCACCGACGACCGATACCTGGCTGGCCCAGGAGCAGGCGTGGCGCGCCGCTCAGGCGGCGGTGGCGAGTCGTCAGGCCGAGTTAAACGAGGTGCAGGCGCAGCTCCAAAGCCTGGAAAGCGCCCTCCAGCTGGAACAGACCGCTCTGGAGGCCAGCCAGGAGAGCGACCGGCGGGAGATGGTACAGGAGCAACAACTTAGCCGGCAGCGCGCCGACCTGCTGCGCCACATCGAACAGGCGCAGCAACAGGCGGCGCTCTGGCGCAAGCAGCAGGCTGAGCAGGCGGCTGAAGAAACCCGCCTGGCACAGCGCATTCAGCAGATGGAGCAGCAGATCGTTCGGCAACAGCAGGCGCTGGCTGAGGCGGAGCAAGCCCTGATGGAGGCCCGCAGCGAGGAAGAGGCGCTGCCGGCCGCCGATTGGCAACAACAGTTCAGTCGTCGCCAGCAGGTGGTGGCCGCCGCCCAGGCGCTGGCCGCCAGCCGGCTGGAGGCGCTGGAAGGGCGGCGTGCTGCCTGGCGCCAGGCCGAAGCGCGTCTGCGCCGCCTGGAGGAGCGCCGCACCCGCCTGACGGCCCAACAGAACGCGCTGACTCTACACCAGACCCAACAGGCGCTGACCCACGCCCAGACCCACCTGGAGGCATTGGAGGCGGCCTGGCAACCTCTGCGTCAACAGGCGGAGCAGGCACGCCGTGAGTTGCAAGCCTTAGAGGAGAGGTTGGGGCGGGAGCAAAAAGCGGTTCACACCCTGGAAGCCGCCTACGCCCAGGGCCGGGTGAACCTGACGCAGCAGGAGCATAAACTGGAGCAGGTGCGAGAGCGCATTCACGCCGATTTGGGTTTGGTGGATTTGGGCTATGAGGGTGACGAAACGGCCCAGACCCTTTTACCTTTGACCGAGGTGGTGGAGCGATTGCCGCTGGTGGAAACGGTGCCGGAAGGAATTGAGGAGAGCATCCAGCGCCGGCGCAATCAGTTGCAACGCATGGGGCCGGTCAACCCCACCGCCCCGCAGGAATATCAAGAGACCCAGACACGCTTTGACTTTCTGAACCAGCAGATCGCCGACCTGACGCGCACAGAAGAACAGCTGCGGCGGGTGATCCGTGAGCTGGATGAGTTGACCTCCCGCTCGTTTGCTGAAACGGTGACCCGGGTAGACGCGGTGTTTACCGAAACCTTCCGGCGCTTGTTTGGGGGTGGTTCGGCGCAGCTGGTGTTGACCGATCCGGAAAATTTGACCGTTAGCGGCGTGGACATCATCGCTCGCTTGCCGGGCAAACGAGCCCAGGGGTTAGGGTTGCTTTCGGGCGGTGAGCGTTCGTTAACGGCGGCGGCTTTGATCTTTGCCCTGTTGAAAGTTTCGCCCACCCCGTTTTGTGTGCTGGATGAAGTAGATGCCATGCTGGATGAGGCGAATGTCAATCGCTTCACCGATATGTTGCGCGAGTTGAGCGCCCAAACTCAGTTTATTGTCATCACCCATAACCGGGGCACGGTGCAGGCGGCCAGCACGTTATATGGCGTTAGCATGGGCGCGGATGGCGTCAGCCAGGTGATCTCCATGCGCCCGGAAGCGTATGTCAATGGGCAGGGGGAGTAGCTGCTATGGGTCAGATTGAGCCGGCCGGGGGGCAGGGCTGATGGGATACACTATCTCTGTGCCAGCTTTTGAAGGACCGCTGGATCTGTTGTTGCATCTCATCGAGCGACGGGAGCTGGACATCACGGTTATCTCTCTGGCGCAGGTGACTGATCAATATTTGCAACAGATCGAGGCGTTGAAGGAGAACCGTCTGCCCCACCTGATCGATTTTGTGGTGGTGGGGGCCCGGCTGGCGTGGATCAAGAGTCACGCGCTTTTGCCCCGCTTGCCGGTGGTTCCGTTGGAGGGAAGCGAGAGCGAAGACCCGGCCGAGCTCTTAGTCCGTCAGTTGAAGGTGTATCGGCAATTCAAGCAGTCGGCCGAATTTTTGAAGCAGCGAGAAGCGGCCGGCCGGCGCACCCATCTGCGCGTCGCTCCGCCGCCGCGGGTAGCCAGTAAATTGGACCTGACTGGCGTCACCCCCGGCATGTTGCTCAAGGCGATGTTGGAAGTTTTGGAACGCTTGCAGCAACGGGAGGCCAGCGTGGAGGTGGCCCAACCCCGCTCCGTTACGGTGGAGAGCCAGATGGAACGGGTGCGCCTGGCCCTCAGCGCCCGGCCCCAGGTCTATCTGACCGATGTGTTGTCCCCCCAGGTCAACCATGTGGAGGTCGCAGTCACCCTGTTGGCTGTGTTGGAGATGATCAAGCGGCGTGAGGCAACGGCGCGGCAGGAGGTGTTGTTTGGCCCCATCTTGATCAAGCGGGTGCCGGCCGGCCCCTACCTCGCCGCTTCTGATGTTTCCTCTCAGTTGCCCGAAATGTGATCTTGTGTAAGACAATTCGTAAGCTTGTTCGACTAAAGTTGATAGTGAAGCGTTCACCTTCTTTTCTGCCGGGACCTTTCTGGCAGAAGTCAGGCTCCCCGCCTGACATTTCCTTCATCACAGCGCCCATTGTAGCGCTGGATATATACCTCCCCCCTTCATTGGCGTGATGTGTCTTCCCCCCAGGCGCATCACGCTCTTTTTTTGTCGGTGCGCTCCGACCGCCTCACCCCCCGGCCATTCGCAACACGGCTGGCCCCACTCCAGGTATAATTCAGCTTATGATTCTGATTTTGACGCATGAAAACAGCGATTTCGACGCTGTGGCCTCGCAGTGGGCCGCTCATCGCCTGCAGCCCGAAGCGACGCCGTTGCTGGCGCGCCGGGTGAATCGCAACGTCCACCAATACCTGACGTTGTATTGGACCGCCTTTAACTACATGGCGGCCGAAGATTGGGAGCGGCGACGGGTGGACAGGGTCTTGCTGGTGGACTCCCAATCTTTGCCCAGTTTAAGGGGGTTGAAAGTGGGGACGCCGGTGCAGGTGATCGACCACCACACCGGACAGGAGCGCCGGCCGGATTGGGAGTATTACATTGAACCGGTGGGCGCAGCCACAACCTTGCTGGTGGAGCAAATTCGCGCCCAGGGGTTGGCGCTTTCTGTGCAAGAAGTGACCCTCTTTCTACTGGGGATTTACGAAGATTCGGGAAGCCTGACCTACGACACAACCACGCCGCGAGACATTCAGGCGGCCGGGTGGTTGCTGGAACAGGGGGCTGATCTGGCGACGGTGCGCCGCTTTTTACAGATTCCCCTGACCCCGGCCCAACAGCAGCTATACCACCAGTTGCAGAGCGCCGCCGAGTGGCTTCATCTGGAAGGACATGCTATCCTCCTGGCTGCCACCCGCGCCGCTGATGACTTTGAAGACGAGATTTCGGCCGTGGCGATGCGTCTGCGTGATGCCCTGGTTCCCTCTGCCATGTTCTTGTTGGTGCAGTTACCCTATCGCATTCATCTGGTAGCGCGCAGCAGCAGCGATGGGATTGATGTGGCGGTGGTCGCCAGGGAACTAGGCGGCGGCGGCCATGCGCGCGCCGCCGCGGCTACCGTTCACAGCGACGATCTCGCCAGTTTGCGCCAACAGGTGCTTGCCATTTTGCCCCGAGCGATTCAACCCGCCGTCCGCGTGGTGGACATCATGTCCCACCACATTAAGACCATCCCCACCTCCACGGCCGTCCAGGAAGCGGCGCTGGAGATGCAGCGCTACGGCCATGAGGGGTATCCGGTGGTGGATGAAGCCGGGCAAATCGTTGGCTTGTTGACACGTCAGGTGGTGGATCGTACCTTGAACCATCGTTTAGGTCAGGCCAGCGTGCGCCAGGTGATGAAGCCGGGCCAGGTGACAGTGCGCCCCAGCGACTCAGTCTGGCATTTGCAGAGCCTGATGTTAAATGAAGGTTGGGGACAGGTTCCGGTGGTGGATGACGCCGGCCGTCTGCTCGGCATTGTGACCCGCACCGATGTCTTGCGCGCCCTGGGGCAGCCGGCCCAGGCGGCTGTGGATAGCAATTTGCGCCCCTTGCTGGCGCAGGCTTTGCCCGACCCCCTCTGGCGCATGGTCAAGGTCATTGGCGGCGTGGCGGATGAGTTGGGGATGCCCCTGTACTTTGTCGGTGGGCTGGTGCGCGATCTGTTGCTAGGCCAGAAGCCGACCGACCTGGATATGGTGGTGGAGGGGGACGCCATTCTGCTGGCGCGCACGCTGGCCCAGCGCCTGGGCGGCGAAACGCGCACCCATGCCCGCTTTGGCACGGCCAAATGGTTGCTGCACCCGACGGTGTGGCCGGCCGTTTCAGCCGCGCCTACTGACCCAGACACCGCCCCCCTGCCGGAAGCGATTGACTTTGTCACCGCCCGCACCGAGTTTTACACCCAGCCGACCGTTCTGCCCACGGTGCAACAGGGTTCGATTAAGCTCGACTTGCACCGCCGCGACTTCACCATCAACACCCTGGCGGTGCGGTTGGATGGCGCCCATCTGGGCGAACTGCTCGACTTCTATGGCGGCCGGCGCGATCTGGAAGAGAAGCTCATTCGTGTCCTGCACAGCCTGAGCTTCATTGACGACCCCACCCGCATCTTGCGGGCGGTGCGCTTTGAGCAGAGGCTGGGCTTCGCCATCGAACCCCGCACCCTGGAGCTGCTGCTGGACTCACGTGACCTGTTACGCCAGGTCACCGGCCCGCGCATTCGGCACGAGCTGGAACTGGCTCTATTTGATGAGCGGCCGGCCGACATTATGCAGCGTTTAGACGAGTTGGGCATTTTGAGCTACATTGCCGAGGGTTTAGGGTGGAGCGATGAAGCGCGGGCCGGTTTTGCTCGTCTGCCCCTACTTCTGGCGGATCCAGCCTGGGCGGAGATTTACCGCCCCGATGAGTTGGACGCCATTTACTTTTTCATCTGGATGGCCCCCCACCCCCCGGCCGTGCAGGAAACAGTTATGGATCGCCTGCGTGTGCGCAAAACCACGCGCTCTGATCTCCAGCATGTGCGAGAGCTGCGCGCTGTGTTGCCCCACCTGCCGGCCGAAGCGACGCCGGCGACAGTTGAAAAGCAGCTACGCCCCTACGCGCCCCATCCCCGCGCCCTTTTGGCAGCGCGCGCCCTGGCGGCCGATCCTATCACCATGGAACACCTGGAACGATATTGGCGCGAGTGGCGACATGTGCGCACCGTCATCGACGGCCACGCCCTGAAGCGCCTGGGTCTGAAACCCGGTCCTATTTACCAGGAGTTGTTGGATGCTTTGCTGGCAGCGCGGTTAAATGGGGAGGTGCGCAGCGCAGAGGATGAATGGGCGCTGCTGGAGAAGTTAAGACGCTAAAGACCTCCAGGCTGTTTCTTGGCTACAAACTTGCTATGAATGCAGAACTCCTTTTACGTTACGGCATGAACCCCCACCAGACACCGGCGCGGATTTTTGCGCCGCAGGGCAGCCTACCCCTGCAAATCCTGAATGGCCGGCCAGGCTACATCAACCTGCTTGATGCGCTCAACAGCTGGCAACTGGTGCGAGAACTGCGCCAGCTGTTGGATTTGCCGGCCGCCGCCTCGTTCAAACATGTCAGCCCGGCCGGGGCCGCCGTCGGTTTGCCCCTCGACGATACTCTGCGCGCTGCCTACCTGGTGGGTGAGAGGGAGCTTTCCCCCCTGGCGGCCGCCTATGCGCGGGCGCGAGGGGCAGATCGCGTTTCCTCCTTCGGTGACTGGGCCGCCCTGAGTGATGTGGTGGATGTGCCCACCGCCCACCTGCTGCGGCGTGAGGTTTCGGATGGGGTGATCGCCCCCGACTACGAACCAGAAGCGCTGGCGATCTTGCGACGCAAAAAGGAAGGAACCTATGGCGTGGTGGCGATAGACCCCGATTACGAGCCGCCCCTGCTGGAGCAGCGGCAACTGTTTGGCCTGGTCTTTGAACAGGCGCGCAACCAGGCCCCGGCCGACCTGGGGCGCGTAGTGACTCAGAACCAACACTTGCCCGTGTCCGCCCGGCGGGATTTGGTGGTGGCCCTGACGACGCTCAAATACACTCAATCCAACTCCATTTGTCTGGCTTACGACGGCCAGGCTATCGGCATTGGGGCGGGTCAGCAATCCCGTATCCATTGCACGCGGCTGGCGGCCGGCAAGGCAGAGACCTGGTATTTGCGCCAGCATCCGCGTGTGTTGGCTCTACCTTTTCGCCCCAAGATCGGCCGGCCGGAACGCGACAACGCCATCGATCAATACCTGTTGGAGACACTCACACCGGCCGAGGAGAAAAACTGGTTGGAAAACTTCAGCGTGCCGCCGCTGCGCCTGACAGCAGAAGAAAAACGCGCCTGGTTGGCGGGCCTGACCGATGTTGCCCTGGCCTCTGACGCCTTTTTCCCCTTTCGCGACAGCCTGGATCGCGCCCACCAGAGTGGCGTGCGCTATGTGGCTCAGCCAGGGGGATCGCTGCGGGATGAGGCGGTCATCCAGGCGGCCGATGCCTATGGGATGGTGATGACCTTCACCGGGGTGCGTCTGTTCCACCATTGAGACGGGCCCCGGCGGCCGGCGCAACCGACCTAAAGATAACCGGCCTGTCGCAACCAGGCCTCGGTGTGGCGCATACCCGTCGCCATGTCGATGCGTGGCTCATACCCCAGCAAGCGCCGCGCTTTGTCTGTGGGGTAGACGGTGCGGGCGGTTAAAAAGCGCACCCGCTCCGGCGTCAGGCGCATTCTCAGGCGGAAGGTCTGATTGGCCCACACCAGACCCTGAGCCGCCCAGTAGGGAATGGAAATGGGGCGACGACCGCACATGGCTCCGTAGTAGCCGAAGAAGGTGCGCCAGGGCACGGGCGGGTCGCAGAAGTTGAAGGCTTCCCCCACTGCTTCCGGCCGCACCGCCGCCAGCAGCAAGCCATCTATCAAATTGTCAATGTACACCGGCAGGGCGTGGCCGCTGCCATCGCCCACCAGGGTGGGGATGCGTCGTTTGACCAGACGCAACATGCCCACCGACCAGGTCATGGAACGCGGGCCGTAGACCATGGCCGGCCGTCCTACGGTCACCGGCAACCCGGTGATGCGTCCCACCTCGAATAGGGCTAACTCGCCGGCCGCTTTGGTGCGTCCATAGAGGTCGTTGCCGGGGCTGGTATCAACAGGCTGGCTCTCGTCCATCACAGGCACACTGGGAGCGCCATAGGCGGCGATGGAGCTGACATGCACTATCCGTTCCACCCCGGCCGCGGGGGGGGGGGGGGGGCG
>DAOTXO010000059.1:0-59169 GCA_034435495.1 Anaerolineae bacterium | reverse complement strand
ATACCGGGCCGGCCGCCCAGGACAGAGAATGATGTCCCACAAACTAAAAACCTTGCTTCTACTTCTACTGCTGTCGCTGTCGGGCCTATGGTTGCCAGCGTGCGTCGGGGGTTCCGAGGTGGCGCAGACGACGCCGGGCGCTGCCACGCCTTTATTGCCGGTGGAGACCCCCACCGCGTCACTGCCGACAGTAGTCATCACACCCACACTGACACTCACTCCGACGCTGCCGGCAAGCACGCCGATTCCTACGCTGGAGCCAACGCCGGTTGTTTCGCCCACCACCTATCCCACTGTCACTGTCACGCCAGAGGTCGCGCCGACCATTCCCGCGGCCGGCGTAGAGAACGCCCATTGTGTGGTGGGGGTTGAAGCCAACGATGTTCTGAATGTCCGCGCCCAGCCGGGGGCGGATCAACCCATTATCGGTGTCATTCCACCCTACGGCTTCAACATCTCCGTCACCGGTGAGGCGCGTGACGTGGCCGGCTCGCTGTGGCTGCCCATCACCTATGGTGATCTACAAGGCTGGGTCAACAGCCATTACCTGGCCGAGCAGGTGGGCGAGGCTGATCCTAACGCTATGCTCGCCGCCTTCAATATCCTCATCCTGCTGCGCGACCGCGACCTGGAGCAACTGGCCGAATGGGTACATCCTGAGCGGGGTGTACGCTTGACCCCCTTTGGCTACATTGACGAAGGGGATCTGGTGTTCACGGCTGAGCAATTGCCCGGCCGGTTTGATGATCCCACCCTGTGGGAGTGGGGCTTTCACGCCGGCAGCGGCGAACCGATCCTGCTTACCTTTGCGGACTACTACGACCGGTTTGTCTACTCGCACAATTTCTTCCAGTGTCAGACCATCGGGTTGAACCAACGTATCTCCCTGGGGAGCACCCTGGACAACAGCCAGGCCTTTTTTCCCGGCGCGACTGTTTTCGAGTACCATTTCGATGGTTTCGATCCCATGTATGGCGGCATGGATTGGCGTAGCTTGCGCCTGATCCTGGAACCCTGGGGCGAGGGCTGGTATCTGGTGGGTATTGTCAACGATGAATGGACTCCCTGACGGGTCCCGGCGTATGGCCCACACCTCAGGGCAAGAACGCAGCCAACCCGCCTGTTTGGATTGCGGCTCACGTTTGGGCGCGCAAAGGGGCATACAGGTCGTGCCGTGTGGCATCTGCCAGCTGTTGAATCTCAGCGGAGGGGACCTCCAAATGTAACAGGGCCTGGCGCGTCATCTCCAGGCCAGCTTCAAACTCTGGCAGAACCACTTCATAGACCCCTTGGGCGTACAAGGCCTGCATGTGCTCCACCCCTTCGGCTCGAGCCACGATGTGGATGGTTGCATTCAGCCGACGCACTTGCGCCACGATGGATTGGGTGATGGTGACGACGGGTGTGGTTACAATCACCAGCCGGGCCTGTTCGACCTGAGCCACCTCCAACACGATGGCCTGTGCTGCGTCTCCGTAAATGGTTGGAAACCCCGCCTGTTTGGCCTGTCTGACGCGACGGTAATCCAGCTCAATAACCACACAGCTTAAACCCAACTGCTGTAACAGCTGGGCGACGTATTGCCCAATCCGACCGCCGCCGGCAATGACGACGTGATCTCGCAAACCCGCCGCGGGAAGATTCAAGGTTTGCAACAACTCGTGCTTGAACCACCGCTTGCGCAGGGCATACAAAGGAGCTGTCAAGCCTGAGACAAAGGGGGTCAGAACCATCGTCATGACGGCCACTGTCAAGGTTAGAGCGTATAACTCGCGGTCGATGGAACCGGTGTTTAACCCGACCCGCGCCAGAACAAAAGCAAACTCCCCCACCTGGAATAGCCCCAAACCAACGGCCAGGGGCACCACGTTGCCGTAGCCAAACACCCGGCTTAACAGGCTAAATAGGAGACCTTTACCTACCGCCACCAGCAACACGACCAGCACGATGGTTCCCAGATTGTCCAGCAGAAAGGCCGGGTCTAACAGCATTCCGACTGAGGCAAAAAAGAGCAGCCCAAAGATGTCTCGCAGGGGAATGATGTCGCTCAGGGCTTGATGGCTATAGTCAGATTCGCTCAACACCATGCCGGCCACAAAAGCGCCAAAAGCGAACGACAGGCCGAACAGATAGGTAATGTAGCCAATGCCCAATCCGATAGCTGTAATGGCTAACAAAAACAGTTCCCGTGAGTTCCAATCTGCAATGTACATCATCATACGCGGAATGACGCGTGTGCCGGCAAAGATCATCAAGAATAGGAAAAAGGCGGCTTTGAGCGCAGCTAAACCTAACACAGATAGGCCAACTTCTGGCTGGTCGAGCTGCGGTAAAATGATCATCAGAGGCACGACAGCTAAATCCTGAACGATCAACATGCCAATCATCACCCGGCTGGAAAGCGTTCCCATTCGCCCCTGACTCATCAGAGTTTTCAGAATAACCATTGTGCTGGACAGGGCGATCATCCCACCGAACCACACAGATGTGTTCCATGGCCAGCCTAACGCCTGACCAATGCCAAAGCCGAGGGCTATGGAGAGCAATATTTGAACAGGTGTGCCGATGAGGGCGATGTGGCGCACGGGCCGGAGTTCTTTCAACGAAAACTCTAGCCCCAGAGCAAAGAGTAGGAGCGCGACGCCTATTTCGGCTAGCAGCTCAATGTCATGGATTTCAGAGACGGTGATGCCGCCTGTGAAGGGACCAACGATCACCCCGGCCAGAATATACCCCAGGATCAAAGGCTGCCTGAGCTGTTGCGCGATTAAGCCGCCAATTAAGCCGGCCGTGACAATGATGGCAATATCGGCTGCAATACCCATGTTGTTCCTTTCCTTAATCTAATCTTGCTCTGTCTGATCATGTGATCAGGACTGCTAAACTAGACCTCCGGGATGGTTGTTAGGTTGAGTGGCATTGGTTGGCGGGGCGCAATTGCGCCCTGCTTCGAGATGACGGATAATGGATAGGCCCCACCAAGGTGGGAATGACCTGCTTATTATCAACGAGGAGTTTGATCATGTCCCGTGTTATCAAAGTTGCCGTGACCGGCGCGGCCGGTCAGATTGGCTACTCGATTTTACCCCAACTGGCGTGTGGGTATACCTTTGGCCCGGACACCCAGGTTGAGTTACGTTTGCTGGAGATTCCAGAGGCCATCGGGGCGCTGGAAGGGGTGGTGATGGAGCTGGATGACTGCGCCTTCCCTTTGCTGACCAATGTGGTCATCACCGACGACGCGCAGGTGGCGTTTGATGGCGTCAACTGGGCGGTATTGGTGGGGGCGCGCCCGCGTTCCAAAGGCATGGAGCGGGGGGATTTGCTGCTGGCCAACGGCCCCATTTTCACCAATCAGGGCAACGCCTTGAACCGGGCCGCCGATGATGTGCGGGTGCTGGTGGTGGGCAACCCGGCCAACACCAACGCCCTGATTGCCATGCACAATGCCGCTGATGTGCCCCCAGCGCGTTTTACGGCGCTGACGCGACTGGATCAAAACCGCGCCCAGGCGCAACTGGCGCAGCGCGCCGGCGTGCTGGTCTCTCAGGTGCGCAATGTGACCATCTGGGGTAACCACAGCGCCACCCAATACCCCGACAGCGAGAACGCCACCATCGCCGGCCGGCCGGCCACGGAAGTGATCAACGATCAGGCCTGGTTGCGCGGCGATTTCATCAAAATGGTGCAACAGCGTGGCGCGGCCGTCATTAATGCACGTGGCAAATCCTCCGCTTTGTCGGCGGCTAACGCCTCCATCGACCACATCAAGAGCTTTGAGGCGCGAACGCCTGATGGGCAATGGTTTTCGGCCGCTGTGCGCTCAGATGGGAGCTACGGCATTACCGAAGGCTTGATCTTCTCCTTTCCCATCTGGAGTGACGGGCAGGGTGGGTATCAAATCGTATCTGGCCTCTCCCTGAGCGATTTCGCCCGCGCCAGACTGGCGGTGACCGAAGAGGAATTGCAAGCCGAGCGTGCTGTCGTAGCCCAGGCGGGCCTGTTAGGTTAGAGGCAGACCAGGGTGGTTGTCAAAGGTGGGCCTGCGCCCACCTTTTTTATTCTGGTGGGGCGTTGGGCATTCCTTACAAAAGCGTTAATCAGCCAGGTGACGGCCGGCCGGCATGTTATACTGGTCTTATTTGAACGAGTGAGACCCATAAGCGTTGCGCCGGGGGCGCACGCCCCAAGATGCTATGGACGAAGTTTTAATTGTCGATGATGAAGCTTCCGTGGTGGAGGTCGTGACGCTATACTTAAAACGCGAAGGCTATCGGGTGCGTCAGGCGCGCACCGGCCGCGAGGCGTGGCGGGCGTTGCAAGAGAAGTTGCCCACCCTGGTGGTGTTGGATCTGATGCTGCCAGAGATGGATGGATTGGAGATCATGCGCCGACTACGCCAGGAAATTAGCAGCGATATACCCGTCATCATGCTGACCGCCCGCGGCCAGGAGGTAGATCGGGTCTACGGTCTGGAAATGGGGGCCGATGACTACGTGACCAAACCCTTTTCACCTATTGAGCTGGTGGCGCGGGTCAAGGCGGTTTTGCGGCGTGTTAAGGGGGCGGCCGGGGGCAGCCGCGATGAACAGCCGTTACACTACACCAATCTGGTCATTGATCCCACTGCCCGAACCCTGGAAGTCGCCGGCGCAACAGTAGATTTGACCGCCACCGAATTCAACCTCCTATGGTTCCTCATGAGCCACCCCCGTCAGGTTTTTAGCCGCAGCCAGTTGCTGGAAAATGTGTGGGGTTTCTCCGACTACGTCGACCCCGGTACGGTGACGGTTCACATCCGCCGCCTGCGCGAAAAAATCGAACAAGACCCCAGCCAGCCCCACTGGTTGCTGACAGTCTGGGGTGTGGGGTATAAATTCGAGCCAGGATGATTCCCGTGCAGGCGACCACCAATCTTGAACGCGACCATCACCGTTGGCGGAACTTGCTGTTGTGGCTGGTTCCCCTGGCCGGCGTTTTACTGGCGCTGACGACCTCTGCTGTTCTGGCAACCTGGCTGCTGGGCCCGCCTCTCTCCGATGTGATGCTCATGGAGTTGGAGCTGGGCGTATACTCCATCAGCTCCATTCTGGTTGTCTTTGTCATCTACTGGCTGGCCTGGACCTATATTGGTTCTCTCAACGGCAAACTGCTTTTGACCACGTTGCTGGGTGGAGCGGCGACGCTTTTCAATGGCTGGATGGCCGCCCGCTTGATGTTCGTCAATCAGGAGCATGTGGTGGTGGCTGCCATTATGTTGCTCTTCGCCACCATCATTGGCATGGCCTTTGGCGCTTTTGGCTTTTCCCAAATTGGGCGTACTCTACGCCAGATGGCGGGCGTAGCGCAGCGCGTGGCGGATGGGGATCTGAACATGCGCGCCCAGGTCGTCGGTCGGGATGAAGTGGCGCAGTTGGGGGCAGCCTTCAACGCTATGATCGACCATTTGCAAACCGCCGCCCGTGAACGCGAGGAGGTGGAAAAGCTGCGCCGCGATCTGATCGCCTGGGTCTCGCACGACCTGCGCACCCCCCTAACTAGCATTCGCGCCATGACCGAGGCGTTGCACGATGGCCTGGTGGATGACCCGGCCACCATTCAGCGCTATTACCGCACCATGCGCGCCGACATCATTGGCCTCAACCGACTGATTGACGATCTCTTCGAGCTGGCCCAGCTGGATGCCGGCCGCCTGACATTGGACATGGCTCCAGCTTCTCTGCGAGACCTGATTTCAGACTCCCTGGAAAGTTTTCGCATTCTGGCAGAACAACGCCACATCACCCTGTCGGGGGAAATGCGTCATGAGGTGGACACGGTGACGATGAATGCTGAAAAAATGGGACGCGTCCTGGCCAATTTGATCAGCAATGCTTTGAAATATACGTCGGCCGGCGGCCAGGTATCGGTGCTGGCAGACCGCCACCCTGACGGCGTGTCGGTCACTGTCCAGGACAGCGGCCCCGGCTTCAACGAAGTCGATCTGCCCCGTGTTTTCGAAAAGTTCTATCGGGGTGAGGGAGCGCGCAGCCGCACCATGGGTAACAGCGCCGGTCTGGGTCTGGCGATTGCGCGTGGTGTGGTAGAGGCGCATGGTGGGCGCATTTGGGCCTACAACGCGCCGGAGGGGGGAGCGTGTGTCCGGTTCATCCTGCCGCTCCCGACGAGTTCTTGACAAAATAGTGGTCAGGAGTTACGTCTGGGGAGCGTGTGTCCGGTTCATCCTGCCGCTCCCGACCACAGCAACCCAATCCTGGCCCACCGCACTTCAGGCCCCGGCCGAAAAGGAATGAGTGTAGGCGGGCTGACAGTTATTCCCAGACGACGTGCGATAATGGGTATCACAGGCCGTTTGAGGTTTACTTGCCTGCGCCGCCTATCGCCACAAAAATGGGGCGCGCCGCCCCCTCTATCAGGCGCACACAGAGGCTGGAGATGCCAAAATTAGACGTTTATGTCAGTGATGAGTGTTGGAGTTGCCGCGAAACCCGACGCCTGGTGGCGTGTATGCGCGAGCACTTCCCGTATATCGATATTGCCGTTTTCGATCTGGATCGCGATAATTGGCCGCAGCACGTCTTCGCCGTCCCGACCTATATTTTGGATGGCAAGCTTATCTCACTGGGCAACCCCACTGAAGAAACGTTACAAGCGACGCTCCAGGCGTCTCAAAATGGGGCCAACGAACAGACCCGCCATGCTCGAACATACATCTGCCAACAAGATTGACTACCTCTCCACCATTCAAATCTTTCGCGACCTCAGCCAGACGGATCTGCAGCAGATGGATCGCCAGACAGTGATGTCTACCTGTCAGCCGGGCAAAATCTTCTATGCGCCTGAGGACACAGCTGAGGTGTTGTTCCTGTTGAAGAAAGGGCGGGTGCAACTGTATCGCCTGTCGTCATCGGGCAAAAAGATTGTGGTGGCCACGCTGGGGCCAGGCGCCATTTTTGGAGAAATGGCGCTCTTTGGCCAGCGAATGCACAGCACCTTTGCCCAGGCGCTGGACGAATGCACGCTGTGTGTTATGGGGCGCGCCGATGTGGAGAGGTTGGTGCAGGAAAAACCCGATGTCGCCTTTCGCCTGGTGCAAATCTTGGGCCAGCGCGTGACTGAACTGGAGACGCGCCTGGAAAACATTGCCTTCAAGAGTATCCCGGCGCGCCTGGCGGACTTGATCTTACGTCTGGCCCGTGAGCAGGGAGACGGAACGCTTATTCGAGGCTACACCCACCAGGACCTGGGAGAAATCTTGGGAACGTATCGTGAAACCACCACCCAGACGCTCAATGAGTTTAGGCTTCACGGCCTGATTGAGATTGGGCGAAAACGGCTCACGATTCTGGATAAGGACGCCTTGCGAGTTTTGGCGGAAAGTTGAGCCGGCCGGAGAAGCGGCCGGCCGTATCCCAACGCGTGGTTACATCTCTTCCCGATAGGTAAAGTTCGCCCGCGCCCGCGCATCCAGCATGGCACGGCGCAAGATTTCATGCACCCGCTGCACGTCCCCTATGTTTTCCATCATCAGGGTGGGGTTAGAAGAGTCGTGACTGTGGATGATGATGTCGCCGACATTGATGAGGCGCTCGCCAAAGGTTTGCGTCTGGTCAATATCTTGAATCTTGACCAGTTCAATGTCTTCACGCTCTTTGTTGAACAACCCCTGGCTAAATCGGATGCGTTCTGTGGTGATGCGATAATGTTGAGTTAAAGAGAGAAAAGAGCGCCCTTCCCACAACACTTTTTCACCCTTGGCCTGAGCGGTTGACGCGCTATCGATGTTGTTGGCGAGGGATGTGGAGGCGGGGGTGTCGTCGGTTACTGGTTCTGAGTGGGCGGCCGGTGCGTTAGCCTGCTCTTGGGTGTTGGCTTCCTCCATCGCCTGAGTCAGCGCTTCGTCTATCTCCAACAGGGCGGCTTCGACAGCGGTGTTGACCAGGGCCTCGGCGGTGGCATGAGGCAATGGGGAGAGATCGAGTTTGGATTGGGCAATGGCTTGCCAGATGCGAGCTTTCAGGCGCGCCTGGGTTTCGTTGATCGACATGCAGCTACCTCCTCACAGGGCCGGAATATGGGCCAGCGTAGCGCCGACCTATATCCCATTATACGCCACACAGCGGCCCTGTTCCACCCCCTCCCATCAAGCTTTAGCCTGATGTCCCATCATTTGCCGGCTCCATAGTATCAGATAATCTGATCTTCAGATTCGCTGAGAAGTACCCAAGCAACACTCATACGTCCAGAGATGCACACCCCATCGTTACTTTAATCGATGCCAGCATTTTGATTAAGGTCAAGCGGGGAAGAGTTGATCGGAGGCCATAGTGCGCGAGGTGTCCAGAGGAAGCGTTCTTAAGGAGGGCACATCCCCAAACGCCCCTGAGGGTGCTAACTCCTTGGGTTTGTTAGCTCGGTGTTTGTCGGTTAGCGTAGCAGCTAAAAATTCGCCAGAAAGGTAGGCAAAGCTATAATAACCTCAGCCTTTTAGGACCTGGAGGTTTCTGATGCTTTCTCTCTTGCCTGCTACCCGTTGGAAAGTTCGGGTCAGCTTCATGCTTGTCCTCTTCCCTCTGGCTGCCTGTCAGAGCGCGGGACAGCAAGCGACCGCCGTTGCTCAGGCTGTGCGGGCAACGCTGGCTGCCGCTACTCTGGCAGTCCCCACCACTGCCCCCCCGGCCACCCCTACCCCTAGCGCCACGCCCACTCTCATCCCCACCGCCACCCCGACGCTTACTGAAACCCCCACCCCTAGCCCCACGCTGACCCCTACACCATCCCCCTCGCCAACGGCAACAGCGACGCCCACCTCGCTGCCGACCGACACGCCCTCACCCACCCGGCCGGCCGTGACCCCGACGCCCGTACCGACGGCAACTGACGAGACGCCGGATTTCATCACCCTATACTACATTTCCAACCCTAACGATATTTTAGGTGTTTTTCCGGTGCGCCCCTTTGATGGCGAAGCGATGTACAACTTCATGTTGGGGATGCGCCAATCGTTATTCACCATGAAAAGCTCGCTGGATGGGGCCAAGGCCAGCGATGCGGCCGCCTGCGGCGCATATATTGGCGCTTATGAAACGATCCTTGCTTCGGGGGTGTTCTATCAGGAGCTGCCGGCCGAATGGGAGGACATCGATCTGGCCTACTTTTTGTCCTTTGTTTACGCTCTCGACCGCACCCGGCCGGCCTATTTGTCATGTGTCAACGCCGGCCGAGTAGATGACTTCAATTACAACCTGGCGAAACAGACGATTGACGAAACCTTGAGCGTTTTGGAACCAGCCATCAATCAGGCGGCTGCTCTGTTGGGGCGCTAGACCACCCTCTGAGCCTGGAACATCCACGCCGTCGTCTGGCCGGCCGTTTCAGGCGGGCAAGACGGCTGCAACGCTTGCCGTCAGCAACTCGACCAACTCGTCCACCTGGCTGCGCGTGATGATCAAGGGGGGGCCGATCATGATCACATCCCCCTGAATGCCGTCGGCGCAACCCTGAGAGTAGTAGACAATCAGGCCACGCTCGAAGGCGGCATTTTGCAGCTCCGTCGCCAGATGACGTTGGGCAGGAAAGGGTGTGCGGCCGGCGCGATCTTGCACCAGCTCAAGGCCCCAGAAAAGCCCACGCCCTCGAATCTCACCCACATGGGGATGGCCTCCCAGCGTCGCGTGCAGCTGGTGGCCGAGATAAGCGCCTGTCGTGGCGGCGTTTTCCACCAGCTGCTCGCGCTGGTAAATTTCCAACACCGCCAGCGCTGCCGCGCTGGCCACCGCGTGGTGACTGAACGTCCCCCCATGGTTGAAATCCCCCAGCCTTTGCCGAATACACTCCACGTCTGCGTGGGCCGCAGCGATGAAGCCAAAAGGCACATAGCCCCCGGCCGCGCCCTTCGAGGCGACCAGAATGTCCGGCCGCACCCCCCAATGATCCAACCCCCACCAGGTTCCTGTGCGTCCCATCCCCACCAGAACCTCATCCGCAATCAGCAATACGCCGTAGCGGTCGCAGATGGCGCGGATGCTGGGCCAGTAGTCATCGGGCGGCAACGCCGCTCCCAGGGAAGCGCCGCTGATCGGTTCCGCCAGAAAGGCAGCGACCTGCTCTGGACCGTGGTGCAAGATGGTCGCTTCCAACTCCTCTGCCATCTCCTCCCCGCTGCGCGAGTCGCGATAGGGGTAGGCGGCCGAGATATGGGGCATATCGTGCAACATTTCCAGATAAGGGGCGCGCAAACCCGGCCGGCCGCTCACTGCCAGCGCCCCCAGCGTCATGCCGTGATAGCTCTGCCAGCGCCCGATAATTAGATGGCGCTGAGGATAGCCCCGCGCCTGTTGAATCTGCCGCGCCAGCTTAATGCTCCCTTCCACCACCTCCGAGCCACTGCTCAGGGGAAAGAGGCGGGGGTGTTCCAGGGGTAACAGGGGCGCTATGGCAGCGGCATAACGCTCCATCGGTTCACTGGTGAACATGAGGGCATGAACATAGGCCGCTGTGGCGGCCTGATGGCGTATGGCTTCCACCACTTCGGCGCGCCCATGCCCCACGTTGACCACCAGTGGGCCGCCGGAGCCATCCAGATAACGCTTACCCGTGTCGTCGTAGAGATAAACCCCCTCCCCATAAGCTATCTGAGGGCGGGGATGTTCCATTTTGCGATAAAAGACGTGTCCGTCAGGGTGATGATGCCGTCGTGCTGTCATAGGTCAGAAGTATATCCTGAAGGTCAATCAGGCGGAAAATGGATATAATCATGCCTGGTTGTGAGGGCACAGAAAAAGCTGATTTCGCTGGCCCCGGCCTGTATTTTAACCGATATGCGCCACGATGCCTGGCATCAGGTGCTGTGTCTTGATGGTGAACGATGACCTCCTCAACAGTTATGCTCTCTCCTGCGCCACGCCCTCCCCTGGTGAAGGGGTTGCCCATTCTGGGCAATGTATTGGACATGGCCTCAGATCCCAATCAATTTTTCTTGCGTTGCTATCGCGCCTACGGCCCCATTTTTCGTATCCGCCTGTTCAATCGGGTGATCACAGTGATGGCCGGGCCAGAAGCTAATCTCTTCATGATGCGAGAGGGCTCCACTCACCTGCGCTCGCGTGAATTTTGGCAGGATTTCGTGGAGGAGTTTGGCGGCCACAAGAGCCTGGGCAACACTGATGGCGAGATTCACGCCGCCTTGCGCAAGGTGATGAAGCGGGGCTTTGCGCGCTCCGCTATTCAGAAGCGCTACCAGGAGCTGTTGGACATCACCGATGCTATGCTGAAGCGGGATTGGCCGGTGGGGGCGGAAGTGCCTGTGGTGCGGGCGATGCAGCGCATGGCGGCCGAACAGCTGGGCGTGATGGCGGCCGGTCAGCCCCCCGGTGACTATGTGGAGGATTTGCGGATTTTCATCCGTACCCTATTGCAGGTTTTGGTCACTCGCCAGGCTCCCCGTTTGCTGTTCTACCGGCCGGCCTATCGCCGGGCGCGGCGGCGTGTGTTTGAGCTGGGTCAGCGCATGATTGACCAATATGATCCGACACGGATCGACCCGGATCGTCCCACAGTGGTGGATGACATTATGGCGGCTCACGCCGAAGACCCCACCTTGTTTGTGGATGGGGAGTTGATGCTGGCCGTTCTGGGGCCCTATTTCGCCGGTCTGGATACGGTGGCGAACACAACAGCTGCCATGTTGTACGCGGTGTTGAAATACCCAGATGTGTACACACCCTTGATGGAGGAGATAGACGCAGCGTTTGCGGCCGGCCCCCTGACCCCGGCCTCTCTACACAACATGCCCATTTTACATGGGGTGGTGATGGAAACGTTGCGCATGTACCCCATTGCGGCCGCTGCCATGCGCAACGCCACCCAAGATTTTGAGTTTGCCGGCTACCAGGTCTTGGAAGGGGAGCCGTTGTACATGGGTATCACCGTCTCCCATTACCTGGAAAGTTTTTACCCCGAACCGTATCGCTTTGACATCACCCGTTTTCAGAAGCCGCGTATGGAGCACCGCCAGCCTGGCGCGTTTGCGCCCTTTAGCCTGGGCGAACATACCTGTCTGGGGGCTGGTCTGGCGGAGGTGGAGATCATGCTCACCATGGCGCGTGTGTTGCACCGCCGACGATTGGCACTGACACCCCCTGATTACACCTTGAAGTTAAAGGTGGCCCCCACCCCCGGCCCGGAGATGGGCTTTCGGGTACGTGTTCTGGGTGAACGCACGAGGGGATGAGCCAATGGGTCAACGGACTGTTTTCATCACCGGCGCAGCCACCGGCATTGGTCTGGCGACGGCGCGTCAACTGGATAGCCTGGGTTGGCGGGTGTGGGCTGGCGTCCTGCCTGGGCAGGCAACCCACTCCCTAACCAACAACAGCCGCATCACCCCTGTCGAGATCGACATCACCCAGGACGATTGGGTGATGGCGGCGGCCCGGCTGGTGGCCGAACAGGTTGGGGAAGTGGGTCTGGCAGCCTTGATCAACAACGCCGGTGTGGCCCATATCGCCAGTGGGGTGCTGGCCGGCGTCGACCTGACAGAGGCGCGTCAGTTGTTGGAGATCAACGTCCTGGGCACGGTGCGCGTCACCCAGGCTTTTTTGCCTCTGTTGCACCAATATGGCCCGGCGCGCATCATCAACTTGAGTTCGGGCGCGGTGCGGGTGCCTGTGCCGACGGCCGGCATCTACAACATGTCCAAATTCGCCATTGAGGGATTCACCAAGACCTTGCGTTATGAGCTGGCCCCCTTTGGCATATCAGTGATTGCCATTGAACCAGGCGGCGTGCGCACCCCGATGACGCATAATGCCGAGGCCAATATCCAAAAAGTGTGGGAGAGCATGTCGGCAGCCGTGCGGGCGCGGTATGAGGCGGTTTTGCGGCCGGCGAATGTTAACCTGGTGCGGCAGCTGGAGAAGGCCAACGAACCGGAAACCATTGCAGCCGGGATTATCCGCGCTCTGGATGCGCCCCGGCCCCGGCCGCGCTACACGGTTGGAAATGAAGTAACCTTGCTGCCGATGTTGCAACGCCTGCTATCGGAGTTGTTTTTCGAGCGCGTGCTGATGGGCCAGTTTGGTCTCAAGCCAGGTTCGGCCGCCCCCAAGGTCAGGAGTGGATGATGCCTGCGTTCAACCCCGAGGCGATCACCCAGCTTTTTCAACACCAACAGGTGCATGCCCCCACGATGGCGCGCACCCCGGCCACTGAGCGTCAAGCCCGCTTGCGCCGTCTGGTGACCTATTTACAGCAACATTTGAGCGCGGCCCAGACGGCCCTACACGCCGATATGCGGCGCGCTCCGCTTGATACCACAGCCGAGCTGTTGTTGGTGAAGAATGAGGCTGACTTTGCCATCCGCCATCTACCGACCTGGCTCAAACCACAGCCCGTCAAGAACAGCTTGATGAGCCGGGGTACAACTGCCTGGGTGCAATATGAAGCCAAAGGGGTGACGCTGATCATCGCTCCCTGGAACGCTCCCTATGCCTGCATCCTTGTGCCCTTGATCGGGGCGCTGGCGGCCGGCAACACCGCCATCTTGAAACCCTCGGAGTTTGCCCCGGCCTCAGCCACCTTTTTGCGCACCATGATAGCCGACCTGTTCCCACCTCAGGAGGTGGCTGTGGTGGAGGGAGACGCAACGGTGGCCGAGGCCTTGCTGGCCCTTCCCTTCAACCATATCTACTTCACTGGTAACCCGACGGTCGGCCGGTTGGTGATGGCTGCTGCTGCCCGCCATCTGACTTCGGTGACGTTGGAACTGGGGGGCAAATCCCCCACCATTGTGGATGAGTCGGCCGATCTTGTCACGACGGCTTACAAGATAGGCTGGGGCAAATGCGCCAACAACGGTCAGGCCTGTGTCGCGCCGGACTATGTGTTGGTGCAGCGGCAGCAAGAGCGCCCTTTGGTGGAGGCCATCGGCGCAGCGGTGCAGGCGATGTACAACGCTGATGGGCGCGGCATTCAGGCCTCCCCAGCCTATTGTCGCATCATCAACCAGCGCCACTTTGACCGCATCCAGGGCCTGGTGCAGGATGCGGTGGAGAAAGGAGCCACCATTGCCCTGGGGGGCGAGATGGATCGGAATGATTGTTACATTGCGCCCACCCTGCTCACCGGCGTGACGTTGGAGATGGCCGTGATGCAGGAAGAGATTTTTGGCCCCGTGCTGCCCATCCTGACCTATGAGAGCCGTGAAGAGGCGCCGGCCGTCATTCAGCGCCTGCCCAAACCGTTGGCCCTGTACATTTATAGCCAGGATGAAGCCAACATTGCTTACTTTTTGCGTCACACCAGTGCCGGTAGCACAGTCATCAACCACAACATGATCCAGGCTGGCGTCAATCCCCATTTGCCTTTTGGTGGGGTGGGGAACAGCGGCATGGGGCGCTCAGTGGGCAAGGCCACCTTTGAGAGCTTTGCCAACGCCCGTTCGGTGGTGCGCCAACCGACAGGCTGGCGCGATTTCTCGCGCATCAGCCTACCCCCCTATTCGGCTATGTACCGCCGCATGATCCGTTTTTTATTCGGGGCTGGCGATTGATTAGCGCCGGTAAAGACCTTCAGGGTCTAGTTCTGCGAGAATCAGATGTAATTCCTCAGCTGTAGGGGGGAGCATAGGGCGTATCTGGGGGGCCAGGCGCAGGGGCCAGCCAATCTGGTCTTGAATGCTCTCCACTGTTTCCCCCTCAGCTATCTCGCTGAGCATCATTTCCCGCTCCGGGTTGTCGAAAGTCAAAATGGCCTTGTCGGTGATGACCAGCTGTGGCCCCCGGCCCGGCATTCCGTAGGTTGCGCGAGCGTTGCCGCCGGTCAGGTGGCCGGGGCTGGTGACAAAGTCGAGGCGGGGCACAAAGGCGCGCCGGCCAAGACGCATGATCATGAACACCTGACGAGCGTTGATGGCGATCTCGCACGCACCACCTGAGCCGGGCAGGCGGATCTTGGGATTCGCATAGTCACCAATAACAGTCGTATTGAGGTTGCCATAACGGTCAATTTGTGCGCCGCCCAGCAGGGCCACATCCACTAGGCCGCGTTGCAGGTAGAGCATGAAGAGGTCGCTCATGCTGACCACCGAGGTGGCGTCGCTGACCAGGGTGGGGTCACCAATGGAGAGCGGCAGACGGGCCGGGTGAGCGCCAAAGATGCCGCTTTCGTACACCAGTTCCATATCGGGCGAATGGCTCCGGCGCGCCAGATTGCAGGCAATGTTGGGCATTCCCACGCCGACAAAGATTACCCGATTGCCTTGCAGGGCGCGGGCGGCGGCGACGATCATCAATTCTGAAGGGGTGTAGGGGGTCATGGTTAACAATCCACATTGATTCTAAGGCGGAAAGATAGGGCCGATTATACCTTAAGCCGGGCTGGTGGTATAATGTTCGGCGTGTGCGATTGTTATGCCCGGCCGGCCAGGACGGTGTATCTATATGAACCCATTCACCCATTTTCTCGCCCGCCAATTGCGTCCCCGTCAGCTTCAGGCCCTCATTGACTATTGGGACACGCTGGAGGCGCTGATCATTCAGGTTTATAAAACGCACAGCGCGACGGCTGCCGATGAGGCGGACTATCGCCGAGTACGGGCCTGGCTGCAACGCTACTACCCAACCTGGGAAGAGGCGTTGCGCCCGCACTGGCAGAAAGCGCAGGTGGGAGGGCGGCCGGCCGATCATGACCCTTTTCAACGGCTGATCGCGCCGGAGAGTGTGGCTGCTTTTGTGACCGATTGGGAAGCGATGCAAACCTTACCGGCCGCGCGGGAGGCGCTGAATCGCTTGATTCTGGCCCAGACAGCGCTCTCATCCGAACAACCCGATGTCTCCAGTTGAGAGGCATGAAACTGGCGTGGCAATTGCATTTTTGTGACCCTTCGTTAGAATGGGATGAGACCAGATGCACGTGGAGAAAAAGCGGATGTTTTACTTTATCGGTGGTTTGGTGGTTGGCGCCATTCTTGGCTTCTTCGCCGACATGTTTTTGCTCCGCCAGCGCTACAGCGCCGAGGCGGATGCTCTGCGTGAGCAACTCAATCGGGGGCGCGACAGGCTGCATGAATTACAGCGAGATGTGGATAGGCACGCTGAGGCCAACAGTTCGTTACAGGCCAGTCTGACAGCAGCCCAGGCGGATGGGGCGCATTGGCAAAGCCAGGTGGAGGCGCAAAACGCCAACGCCCAGCAGCTGCAAGAGGCGCTGGCAACGGCGGAGGCGGAGTTGGGGGCCATGAAGGCGCGCCTGGCGGATTTGGAGGCGGCGAATGCCGCCTTGCAAGCAGAGACGACCGATTGCGCCCAGGCGCGTCAACGACTGGCGGAGCTGGAGGTTGAACTGGCTGAGGTGCGCACCACCCTGGCGCATGAGACAGCCGACCCAGGCGAACCTGATGATTTGGAACGCATTGAGGGCATTGGGCCTAAAATAGAGACCATTCTCAACGCGGCCGGTATTCGCACCTTCCGCCGTCTGGCCCAAACGCCGGTAGATCGCCTGCGCGACATCCTGCAAGAGGCCGGTCTGGCCCGGCTGGCGTCTCCCGATACGTGGGCGCAGCAGGCAGAATTGGCCGCGCGCGAGGACTGGGAGGGGTTGGAAGCGTTTCAGGCTTCCTTAAAAGGCGGCCGGCGCGCTTGAGGCAGCTCCGGCCGGATCAAGCTGTGCGTCGCTCAGGTGTGCGATGGGTCATCTGACGCCTTTGCCGTCCAGCTTCTATGCCCGGCCGGCGCAAGTGGTGGCCCAGGCGTTGTTGGGCCAACGTCTGGTGCGCGTGGTGGACGGGCAGCGCGTCAGCGGCCTGATCGTGGAGACAGAGGCGTATTGCGATGCGGAAGAGCTAGACCTGGCCTGTCATGGCAGCCGTAACCAGGGCCGACCGACGTTGCGCACTCAGGTGATGTTTGGCCCGCCGGGTTACGCTTACGTCTACTTTACCTACGGAATGCATTGGATGTTCAATGTGGTGACCGGTGAAGCCGGCCGGGCCAATGCCGTTTTGGTGCGGTCTTTGGAACCGTTGGAGGGGGAAGCCTGGATGGCCCAGCGACGCGCCGGCCGGTCGCGCACCGAATGGACAAATGGGCCAGCCCGTCTATGTCAGGCCCTGGGGATTGAGGGGCGTCTCAACGGCGTCTGCCTCTACTATCCAGAGGGAGAGGTCGCTATCGAGGCCTGGGAGTCACCGCCGCCCGACGCCATAGCCTGTGGGCCGCGCATCGGCTTGGGGCGCACCCCAGAACCGTGGCTCTCCCTTCCCTGGCGCTACTGGCTGCGCGACAGCGTCTTTGTTTCGCGTCGTAACCGTTCAACTGTGTGAGGCTCCATGGGATTGCTCGAAGGTAAAAAGGCGCTCATTTTCGGCGTCGCTAATAAATACTCCATTGCCTGGGCGATTGCCCAACATTTCCATGCCCAGGGAGCGAGTGTGGGTCTCAGCTATGCCGGACCTATTCTGGAGCGCCGCGTCGCCCCGCTGGCGACCGAAATCCAGGCGGATTTTGTGGAACCTTGCGACGTCGGATCAGATGAAGCCATTGCCCATCTCTTTGAGCAGGCCGCCGCCCGTCTGGGCAAACTGGATATCTTGGTTCATGCCATTGCTTTTGCTGACCGCGACGAACTGACGGGCCGTTTTTATGATACCAGCCGGCGCGGCTTCGCAGTGGCTATGGATATTAGCGTCTACAGTCTGGTGGCTTTGACTCGCGCCGCTTTACCCCTGATGAACCCCGGCGGCAGCATTTTGACCCTTACCTATTATGGAGCGGAGAAGGTCGTTCCCCATTACAATGTCATGGGGGTAGCTAAGGCCGGGTTGGAGGCCAGTGTGCGTTATCTGGCGGCTGACTTGGGGCCACATGGTATTCGTGTCAATGCCATATCGGCCGGGCCGATCAAAACGCTGTCGGCCGGGGGCATTGCTGGTTTTCGGCTCATGTTGCGCTATGTTGAGGAGCGCGCCCCCCTGCGGCGCAATGTCACTCAGGAAGATGTCGCCCAGCTGGCGGTGTGGTTATCCAGCGATATGGCCGGGGGAGTCACCGGAGATATTATCCACGTGGACGCTGGCTACCATGTGTTGGGTATGCCCGAACCACCAGAAAAATGGGAATAGCGAGTTTGAAGCTCCGCATGTAAAACTCTGATAAGAAGTAGAATCATCACCTTTTGACATTCCAGATAGATTCGTTATACTTGTGATAACTTTAACAAATGCAGGCCAGACCTCTTATCCAGAGCAGCTGAGGGACCAGCCCGATGACGCTGCAGCAACCCCCGCCCGGCGGGAAGGTGCTAATTCTGGACAGCGCGGTAAGCTGAAAGATAAGAGACGAGACGAGTTGTCGTTTGCCTCTTGCCTTTTAGCAAGAGGCTTTTTTGTGCGTGGGGGTTTGGCTGGCAAAGCGTCTATTTTTATGTGGAGGTACACGCAATGAGCACCAGTTTCATGACATCCCCTCATCTTCTGTTCACATCGGAATCTGTGACGGAGGGGCACCCTGATAAGCTATGCGATCAGATCAGCGATGCTGTTCTGGATGCGTGCCTGGCTCAAGACCCCCTGAGCCGCGTCGCTTGTGAAACCGCTGTCAAGACGGGTTTCGTCTTGTTGTTAGGGGAGATCACCACCCATGCTTTTGTCAATTTCGACGATTTGGTGCGCCAGGTGGTCAAAGAGATCGGCTACGATAGTAGCGACAAAGGGTTTGATAGCGCCACCTGCGGCGTCCTGTCAGCCATTGCCAGCCAGAGCCCAGATATCGCCCAGGGGGTGGACAAGGCGTTGGAATATCGTCGCAATGGAGATGAGGAAGCCGCTATCGAAGCGATTGGGGCGGGCGATCAGGGAATGATGTTTGGCTTTGCCTGCAACGAAACCGACAGTCTGATACCCATGCCCATCTTTCTGGCCCATAATTTGACACGCCGTCTGGCCGAGGTGCGGAAAAAAGGCCTTCTCCCCTGGCTGCGCCCCGATGGCAAAGCGCAGGTGACGGTTGAGTACAGCTATGGCAAGCCCAAGCGGGTGCATACCGTTCTGGTTAGCACCCAACATGCGCCGGAAATCGACCAACATGAGATCCGTCACGATGTGATTGAGCATGTCATCAAACCTGTTTTGCCTCCCCACATGGTGGATGATGATCT
The DNA here is from genome assembly GCA_034435495.1 of Anaerolineae bacterium. GTDB lineage: Bacteria > Chloroflexota > Anaerolineae > Promineifilales > Promineifilaceae > DAOTXO01. The sequence goes on along the minus strand of DAOTXO010000059.1, from coordinate 40,014 downwards.
GTTAATTTACATTAACCCTACCGGGCGCTTCGTCATTGGCGGCCCTATGGGGGATGCTGGCGTCACCGGCCGGAAAATTATCGTCGATACCTATGGCGGTATGGGACGGCATGGCGGCGGCGCGTTTAGCGGCAAAGATTGCACCAAAGTGGATCGCAGCGCCGCTTATGCTGCGCGCTGGGTAGCCAAGAACATTGTGGCGGCCGGCCTGGCCGAGCGGTGTGAAGTCCAGGTAGCTTATGCCATTGGCGTGGCGCGCCCGCTGAGCATCAATGTGGAGACGTTTGGCACCAGCCCTTTGTCATCAGAAACATTGGTGGCTTTAATTCAAGAGCATTTCGATCTGCGCCCCGGCGCGATTATTCGTGATCTGGATTTGCGCCGGCCGATTTATCGCCAGACCGCTACCTACGGTCACTTTGGCCGGTTAGACCTCGACCTGCCCTGGGAGCGCACCAACCGCGTGGAGCAGTTGCGCCAGGCAGTCGGCGCTCTGGCAGTTTGATCTCTGGCTGCCAATTAGCTTAGACCTACGTGAACTATGTTTGAATCCTTAGGCAATCGTTTACGCACCGTTTTTGATGGCTTGCAGCGGCAGGGCAAGCTGAGCGAAGCGGATGTGGATAAGGCCATGCGGGAAGTGCGCCTGGCTCTACTGGAAGCGGACGTCAACTACAAAGTTGTCAAAAGCTTTGTGGAGCGCGTGCGTGCCCGGGCTGTGGGGGAAGAGGTGATGCGCACCATCACCCCTGGCCAGATGGTGGTCAAGATCGTCCACGAGGAATTGATTGAGACCCTGGGCGAAGCCGGCCGTCTCAACCTGGGAATGCAATCCCCCACCCTCATCATGCTCGTAGGGCTACAAGGCTCTGGCAAGACAACCACCGCCGCCAAGCTGGCCTTGCATTTGCGCCGGCGCGGCTCGCGTCCCTTACTGGTGGCCGCCGACTTGTATCGGCCGGCGGCTATCGACCAGTTGGAAACGTTGGGGCGTCAACTTGACATCCCCGTTTACCGTGAAACTTTAAACAGCCAGCCCTTACAGGTCTGTCTGAATGGCGTCCGCCAGGCGCGTGATATGGGTTTGACAGCGGTCTTGCTCGACACGGCCGGCCGCACCCAGGTTGACCAGATGATGATGGACGAGCTGCGGGCTATCAAGAGCCGCCTCAATCCTATCGAGGTGTTGTTGGTGGCCGACGCCATGACCGGTCAGGAAGCGGTGCGTGTGGCTTCGGCTTTTCACGAGGCCGTGCAGCTCACCGGCCTCATCATGACCAAGATTGACGGTGATGCACGCGGTGGCGCGGCCATCTCCATTCGCGAAGTGACCGGTGTTCCCATCAAATTCCTCGGCACCAGCGAAAAAATGGATGGTCTGGAGCTGTTCCACCCCGACCGCCTGGCCAGCCGTATCCTGGGCATGGGGGATGTCTTGACCCTGGTGGAGAAAGCCTCCCAGGAGTTGGATCAGGAGGAGGCGCGTAAGGCGGGTGAGAAGTTGATGGCTGGCAAATTCGATCTGGAAGATTTTCTCAACCAGATGCGCCAGCTACGCCGCCTGGGACCTATCGGCAAGCTGTTGGAGTTGATTCCCGGCGTCAGCCAGATGTTGGGGGATGCAGATTTGAGCACAGCGGAGGGGGAATTGAAGCGCATTGAGGCCATGATTTTATCCATGACCCCCGAAGAGCGCCGCAACCCGCGCATCATCAAAGCCAGTCGCAAGCGGCGTATCGCCCTTGGTTCAGGGACGACGGTGCAGGACATCAACCAGTTGCTGAGTCAGTTCCGTGAGATGCAGGATATGATGAAGCAGATGAAAAACCCGCGTGGTCGTGGGTTGGGCGGCCTGTTCGGCGGGCGATTGCCCGGCATGTAGCCCCGGCCATTGCACGGAATGGCGCGAATGGCGCGCAAGCGTTGACGATTCCGTCAATTCGCTTTACAATAATAAACCGCCTTGCGGCCAGGTTGGCGGCCGGCCCCCGCATTGTGTGACACAAGTGAGGGTAATCAGCGTAGCGCTGTCAATGGGCGCGAGCGCCGGGCTTGACGGGCGATAATACCATAACATTCACAAGCACACTGGAGAGCTTTATCTATGCTAAAGATTCGTCTGGCGCGTATGGGTAAGAAAAGACAGCCGAGCTACCGTATTGTGGTGGCCGATATTGAAGCCAAACGGGATGGGCGCTTCGTGGAAATCGTAGGCCATTACAACCCTTTGGTCAATCCCCCCGCCTTCAAAATTCAAGAAGAACGCGCTCTCTACTGGGTGAGCGTAGGGGCGCAGCCCTCTGAGGCGGTGCGGCGGCTGTTGGAGAAAAATGGCACGTATGGGCGCCTGGCGCGAGTGCGCGCTGGTGAACCCCTGGAAGCGGTTATTGCCGAGTACAAAGGGGAACCCTGGCCGGCGCCGGCCCAACCCGAAGCGGCCCCGGCCGAGTTGCCAGCAGTTGCAGCTGAAGATACACATGAGCCTCAGCCAGCTCTCGCCGGGCCAGAAGCGGCCGTCGCCGAAGCGGATTTGCCCGCCGACGCGACGCCAGAGGAAGCATAAACGGATGGTTAGGCTGCCGGGCAGACCTGCCATTGGCCTACCCAATCTGTTCCTCTGGCCTGTCTGAGGTTCCCTGGAGGCTCCATGTACGCCGAGCTGGTTGAATACATTGTCAAAGCGTTGGTCGAACAAGCCGAGATGGTCTCTGTGCGTGAAGCGCAAGGCAGCCGAGGCGTTGTGTTGGAAGTCACCGTTGCCCAAAGCGACATCGGGCGTGTGATTGGCCGCGAAGGGCGCATCATCAATGCTATTCGTGCCCTCCTTGAGGCGTTAGCGACCAGTCATGGGCAACAAGTGAGCCTGGAACTGTTGTAGCAGGAGAGCATCAACACTTGGATTCCAAACGCTTTGGTCGCCCTGTAAAACGGTTGGATCAACAAGGCTCGGCGGCAAACCCCACCGAGCCTGATTTTTTGGTGATCGGTCGCATTACACGCCCGCATGGGGTGCGAGGTGAAGTGGGCGTAGCGGTTTACACCGATACACCTGAACGCTTCGAGTGGTTAACGGAGGTGTATGTCAGTTCGGATGTGGACGATTCTGATCCCGTGTTGGCCCAAGTCGAACACGTCCGTTATCATCGAGAGCTGGTGTTGCTGAAGCTGGTGGATTACCCCGACCGGACAGCGGCCGAAGCCTTGCGTGGCCTGTGGGTGTTGGTGCCGCGGGCCGCGGCCGTCCCCCTGGAAGAAGGGGAGTATTACCTGTACCAGTTGATGGGGTTGACAGTTGTCACGACCCAAGGCGAAACGCTGGGACAGTTGGTCGATATTTTGGAGACCGGCGCCAACCATGTGTTTGTGGTGCAGGGTGACCGGGGCGAGCTTTTGCTGCCCGATATTCCAGAGGTGGTGCAGGTGATTGATTTTACTACCCACCTGATGACGATTCAGCTTTTGCCGGGTTTGTTGCCGGAGTAAGTGAACAACCTTCAATGCCGGCCGCCGGCCGGCGCTCGGTCCACCGGTGGCGTATGTCGGATCTGAAATATTGGTTGGGGTTCAGTCTGGCGCGGGGCATTGGGCCGGCCAAAGTTCAGGCTTTGCTGGACGGCTTTGGCAGCCTGGAAGCAGCCTGGCTCGCCCCTCAAGCAGAGTGGGGACGTTTGGGTTTGGATCAGCGGGCCATTGCCAGTTTGCTCCAGATGCGCGCCACCTTGAACCTGGATCAGGAGCTGGCAAGGGTCGAAGCGGCCGGCGTGCAGCTACTGTGTTGGGATTCGCCCACCTACCCTCGCTCTTTGCGCGAAGCGCCCAACTCACCCCCGCTGTTGTATCTGCGTGGGGAGTTGCGCGAAGAGGATCGCTGGGCAGTGGCTATTGTTGGTACGCGGCGGATGACTGCTTACGGACGGCAGGTGACGCGAGACCTGGCGGCCGGGCTGGCCCGCAGCCATATCACGGTTGTTAGTGGGTTGGCGCGTGGGGTGGATGCCCTGGCGCACAAGACAGCGTTGGAAAATGGTGGCCGCACTTTGGCTGTTCTAGGTGCGGGCCTGGCTCACATCTACCCACCGGAGAATCGGGGATTGGCGGCCCAAATTGCGGCCGGCCAGGGCGCGTTGATATCCGATTACCCCCTGAGCGTTCAGCCAGAGGCGCGCAACTTTCCGCCCCGCAACCGCATCATCAGCGGGTTGTCGTTGGGTGTCATTGTGATTGAGGCGGGCCAGGATAGCGGCGCGCTAATCACGGCTCGCTTTGCCGTGGAGCAGGGGCGTGAGGTGTTTGCGGTGCCCGGCAATATCACCAGCCCAACCAGCCAGGGGACGAATCGCCTGATCCAACAGGGGGCCAAACTGGTTATGTCAGTGCAGGATGTGTTGGAAGAGCTGAACTTGCAAATGGCGGCCGAGCAACAGGCGATCCAGATAGCGTTGCCCGAATCAGCCGAAGAAGCGTTGTTGTTGGCTAACCTCTCATCCCAGCCTGTTCACATCGATGAATTGAGCCACCTGACGGGGCTGCCGGCCGCTCTGGTCAGCAGCACCCTGACCCTGATGGAGTTGAAAGGTATGGCGCTGCAAGTGGGCCGGATGCAGTATGTGTTGGTGCACGAAGCGCCGGCCGACTACAACCCGTAGAGGCAGAGTGAACAGGTGTCTTTTGCTTTTACGGGTGTGATGGTAGGGGCGCGGTTAGGAAATCGGGGGCGAACACACAGGTTCGCCCCTACAACAACGATGAGCGGGTATGGGCGCGATTGGTTCGTAGTAACGGCTTTAGCCGTTAGCCGGCTGCCAGCTGGCGCGATCTTGCAGTGTGCAGTTCGTCACTTCTGTGAAAACGGGAGCGCGGCTACGAACCTTTTGCCTTTATGGGTGAGGAGTGAGGTGTGAAAGTTATCATTTTTGCTGGCGGCAGCGGTCGTCGATTGTGGCCGATCAGCCTGAAAAATTCCCCCAAACAGTTTGAGCCCATCCTGGGGGATCAATCCACCCTGCAGCTGGCTGTGGCGCGAGTGCAAGAGGTCGTGGGGCTGGAGAACATCTTGATCTCGACCAATCAGAGCTACCTGCCTCTGATAACGGCCCAGCTACCCCAGTTGCCGGCCGCCAACTTGATCGGCGAACCGGTGCGGCGCGATCTGGCGGCGGCCGTGGGCCTGGCGACGATCCATCTCAGTCGCCTGGCGGCCCCTGACGAACCGGCGGCCATCTTGTGGGGCGATAACTATATGGAGGACGTCGCCGCCTTTCAAGCCCTGCTGGGGACAGCGGCCACGTTAGTGCGAGAGCACAAAGCCAGGATTGTTTTCATGGGCGAAACGCCACGCTTTGCCAACCACAACCTGGGCTGGATTGGACTGGGCGAACGTTTGGGTGAGGCCCAGACGTTGGCTTATCACCGCTTTGAATCGCTGCGCTACCGGCCGGAACTGGAGGAGTGTCAGCGCATGTATGCCTCAGGGCGTTACGTATGGAACACCGGCTACTTTGTCACCACCCCGGCTTTTCTGCAGGCCGAATATGCCGGCCATCAGCCAGCGTTGTGGGCTGACCTGAGCCGTCTGGCGGAGAGCATCGGCACACCTGCCTACGAGGCGATGTTGCAAGCGATCTATCCGCAGTTGCCGGAGGCCAGCTTTGACGACGCCATTTTGCGCCATATTGCGCCCGAAAGCGCAGTGGTGTTGCACGCCCCTATGGGGTGGAGCGACCCCGGCACCCTCTATGCTTTGAAGGAAGCGCTCAACCCCGACCCCCAGGCCAATGTGACACATGGCCTGGTGATGGATGACGCCTCCCGTGACTGTTTGCTCTACAATTATGAACCTGACAAACTGCTGGCAGCTATTGGCCTGGAAGGTATGATTGTGGTCAACACAGGTCAGACCATATTGGTGGTGCATAAGGATCATATCCCATTGGTAAAAAAATTGGTGGATCGCCTGGCGGATAGCCAATGGCGTCACTACACTTGAAAAGTATGTCGGAAGAATTAAAGACGTATTGTCTGAAATGTAAGGAACAACGTGTGTTGCTGCAACCGCAGCCGGAATGGTCGGCCGCCGGCCGGCCGGGGACTCGCGGCCAATGCCCTGTGTGTGGTGGGGCCCTGTATCGCCAGGGACGCACCCCGGCCCATGATACCTTACCCAAGCCGGAGAGCGCCCCCTCGATCAACGGTAGGAAAGCCCCAACGCCAGCCAGACCGGCTAAACAGGCGGCCGACCAGAAGAGCGCTCAGGTAGCGGGGCGCAAATCGCCCCGGGCTTCCAAAGCGGAGGGCAAGACGCAAGGAGGCCAACGCGCTGCTGCCCGCACCCAGCGCACCCGTCCGGCGTCGCGTCAGGATGGCAGCGCCGCCCGCAGCGGACGGCTGGTGGTGGTGGAGTCGCCGGCTAAAGCTAAGACCATCGGCAAATATCTGGGGCGGGGCTACATCGTTAAATCGAGCATTGGGCACGTGCGTGATCTGTTGAAATCTCGTTTAAGCGTGGATGTGGAACACGGTTATGAACCGGAGTACCGTGTGCCCAATGAAAAACGTAAGGTGGTGCAGGAGCTCAAGGAAGCTGCCGGTCGGGCACGTGAGATTTACCTGGCGACCGACCCTGACCGCGAGGGAGAAGCCATTGCCTGGCACGTGTTGGAAGCGGCCGAAATGGACCCGACCCGCACACGCCGCGTCGTTTTCCAGGAGATTACCCAATCGGCTGTCAAAGCTGCCTTTGAAAACCCCCGCGCCATCGATATGCACCGTGTCCATGCCCAACAGGCGCGGCGCATCCTGGATCGCCTGGTGGGGTATCAGCTCAGCCCGTTGTTGTGGCGCAAGGTGCGTGGCCGGCTCTCGGCCGGCCGGGTGCAATCGGTGGCGGTGCGGCTGGTCGTCGAGCGGGAACGGGAGATCGAGGCTTTTGACCCACAGGAGTATTGGACTATCCACGCTAACCTGAGCCAGGAGAAGTTCCGCGCTCAACGTTCACGCCCGGTGTTCAAGGCGCGTCTGCATCGTTTCGGTGGAGAAGAGCCAGACCTGACTTCTGAGGAAAAGGTGCGCCCCCACGTGGCGACGCTGCAACAGGCCGCCTGGGGAGTGGGGCATGTGCGATTGGGGCAGCGCCAGCGCCGGCCGCAGGCCCCGTTCACCACCAGCACCTTGCAACAGGAAGCCTCGCGCCGACTCAACTTCGATACCGGCAAGACCATGCGGCTGGCGCAACAGCTGTACGAAGGAGTTGACCTGGGTCAGGCGGGTACAGTGGGTTTGATCACCTACATGCGCACCGATAGCGTGCAGGTTGCGCAAGAAGCGCAGGCGCAGGCCCGCGCCTATATTGGGGCCAGCTATGGCCCCGATTACCTGCCAGAGCGGCCGCCTTTTTACAAGACGCGCTCCAAGACGGCCCAGGAAGCCCACGAAGCGATTCGCCCCACCGCCGTGGAGCGCATCCCTCAGGCCATGAAGGCCCACCTGAGACCCGACCAATTCCGGCTCTATCAGCTCATTTGGGCGCGTTTTGTTGCCAGCCAGATGGCTCCGGCCGTCTACGACACTGTCACGGCCGATATTTACGCTGGCGATGCTCAAACGCCGGTCACCCGCCGCCCCTATCTCTTCCGCGCCACCGGCTCCACCCTGCGCTTCCCCGGCTTTCTGGCCCTGTACGAAGAGACCGCCCCCAGCGACCGCCCCGATGACGGGGAGAATCAAGTCCCTGCCGATCTGGTCGCTGAGGAGCGGCTGGATTTGATCGCCTTGCTGCCAGAGCAACATTTCACCCAACCGCCGCCCCGCTACTCAGAGGCGACGCTGGTCAAAGAGCTGGAGGAAAACGGCATCGGCCGGCCCAGTACCTATGCTTCGATCATTTCCACCATTTTGGATCGGGGCTATGTGGCGCGGGAAGAAAAGCGCCTTGTGCCCACAGAGATAGGGGGACTGGTAACAGACTTGCTGGTGGCCCATTTCCCCGATGTTCTGTCAGTGGATTTCACCGCCCAACTGGAAGATCATCTGGATGAAATCGCCGACGGTAAACCATGGACGCCAGTGGTAGATGAGTTCTATCAGGCCTTTGCACGCCAACTGGCCGTGGCCGATCAGGCCATTGGTAAAATAACGGTGGCCAGGCCTGAGGTAGAGCCGGTGGGGCGCGACTGTCCGCAATGCGGCCGACCGTTGATCTACCGTGATGGACGTTTTGGTCGCTTCATTGGATGCAGCAACTTTCCTACTTGCCGCTACACCGAGCAAATTGTGGTTCCCACCGGCGTGACTTGTCCTGTCAGCGGCAGTGATCTGATTGTGAAGCGGACGCGCCGGGGGCGCACCTTCTATGGTTGCGCTCGCTACCCAGAATGCCAGTGGACAAGCTGGTACAAACCAGTTAAGACTGACGGCCAGGACGCCATTTATGTTGAAAACAACAGAAAGCAAGTCACCTCAACCGTTTGTGGTTTGAGGCAGGTGGCGGCTGAGGCGGCCGGGGTACAGAAGGACGGGTCATAAGTTCGTCTGTGCCGGCCGGCGGCCCGCGCTCCGTTCACACGCTGTCGACGAATGCGTATTGGAATTGACGTCCGACTACCGTTTTACCAGATGGGCGGGATCAGCCAATCCACCCTGCATTTGCTGCCAGCGCTGGCGGCGCTTGACAGCCGCCACGACTATCTGATTTTCCATCTAGGGCGAGACCGGCGCAACTACACCCCGGCCGCCCCCCAATTTATGCGTCGGCGACTCTGGACGCCGTGCCACCATCGGTTGGAGCGTTGGACGCTGACGCTGGAGCTGTTGCCGCGGCGTTTGGATGTCTGGCACTCGCCCGACTTCATTCCGCCGCAACGTGGTGCACGTCGGCAGGTCATCACGGTGCATGACCTGAACTTTCTCTACTATCCCCACTACCTCACCCGCCAGAGCCAGCGTTACTACCTGGAACAAATCACCTGGGCAGTCCACCGGGCTGACGTGGTCGTGGCCGATTCGGAGCACACACGCCAGGATATCATTCAGCGCCTGGGCGTGGCGCTGGACAAAGTCCACACCGTTTATCTGGCAGCCAATCCCCTCTACAGCCGACCGGTGACACCGACGCAGATCGCTCAGACACTGGCAACTTATGATTTGCCGGCCGGTTACATTTTGTTTGTGGGCACGCTGGAGCCGCGCAAAAATGTTGCCATGCTGCTGGAGGCTTATGACCGGCTGCGGGCTGATTGGGGGTTTGACCGCCCTCTGGTGTTGGTGGGGCGGCGGGGCTGGTTGTCTGAGGAGATCGTGGCTGCTCTCCACGCCCCTCACCGCCAGGGATGGGTGCGCCATCTGGAAGGGGTAGAGGATCAGCGGCTGGCACATCTTTATCATGCCGCGGCCGCCCTGGCTTTGCCCTCGGTGTATGAAGGTTTTGGCCTGCCCGCTTTAGAGGCCTTGCATTGTGGTTGTCCGGTGGTGTGCAGCAACCGATCTTCTTTGCCGGAAGTGGTCGGGCCGGCCGGCTTGTTGGTGGAGCCAGATGATCCCGCCGCCTGGGCTGTGGCCCTGGCGCAGGCAGCCGGTGATACGGCGCTGCGGGCGACTCTGCGTGAACAGGGGTACAGGCAGGCCCAGCGTTTTTCCTGGCCCCAGACAGCCCGGCAGATGCAAGCTGTCTATGAGGAGGCCGGCCGGTGACTCGTCTGCAAGCCCTAATGGTCACGCCCCAGTTGCCTTACCCCCCGCACCAGGGCACCAGCCTGCGTAATTACCATATTGTACAGGGTCTGGCGGTTGAGGAAGAGGTCACATTGCTCAGCCTGACCATGCCGGGGCAGACGAATGGGGGGCCGCTGGCTGATTGGTGTCGCGAGGTGGTGACCACGCCGGCCTCTGTGCGTTCCACCAGACAGCGTTTGGGGCAGCTGCTCTTCAGCCGTCGGCCCGACATGGCGCATCGTTTGCACACACCCGCTCTGGAAACGGCCCTCAGTCAGCTGCTGACGCGCCGCCGCTACGATGTGGTGCAGATTGAAGGTCTGGAACTGGCCCAGCTGTTGCCCCAGGTGCGACGGCTCAGTCCCCAAAGCCGAATCGTCCTGGACAATCACAATGTGGAGACGGCTTTGCAGCAGCGTGTCTTGGAGACCGACCGTCGAATTCCGATGCGCTGGCCGGCTGCCTTATATTCCTGGATTCAAGTGGGGCGTTTGCGTCGTTTTGAATCCTGGGCCTGCCGTGCCGCCGATCTAGTGGTGGTTGTCAGTCAGGCGGATGCAGCCGCGCTGCGGCAGATAGTGGGGCCGCCCTTGCCGCCGGTGCGTGTTTTGCCCAACTGTCTGGATGTGACAGCGTTGCAACAGCCTGCGCCAACTTTAGGCCAGACCTATGACATCGTTTTTACCGGTAAGATGGACTTCCGGCCTAACGTGGATGCGGCATTGTGGTTTGGCGAGGCGATCTGGCCCCTCATCCGCCACGCCTGCCCAGAGGCGACCGTCGCTTTTGTGGGGCAACAGCCCCATGCCCGCCTGGCTCGCTTGCAACGTTTACCCGGCCTGACCTTGACCGGCGCGGTGGATGATGTACGCCCCTATCTGGCCGGGGCGCGGGTGGTGATCTTGCCGTTGCGGATGGGCAGTGGAACGCGCCTGAAGCTGATCGAGGCCCTGGCGGCCGGAAAAGGGGTGGTGAGCACGGCGCTGGGAGCGGAAGGGTATCCGGTAGTAGCGGGCGAGCATCTTCTGTTAGCCGATGACGCTGCAACTTTTGCTGCTGCTGTGGTGCAATTGTGGCACGATCCAGACCTGCGCCGCCGCCTGGGGCAGGCCAGCCGGGCGCTGGCGCAGGCCTACGATTGGCGGGTGGTCATCCCGCGGCTGGCAACCTGGCGTCGCCAACTGGTTGCCGGGAGGCTAGACGATGAAGCTGATGAGTAACTTGCGCTGGTTGGGATGGTTGTGGGCTGGATTGGTGCTGTGGGGGGTAGCAGGTTGTCGGGCGCAGCCAACACCTCCGGCCCCCACGCCCATCATTGTGGTGGCTACCCCCACCCCCCTGCCGGAGATGCTGCTGGAGCCAATCGATGTAGAGGAGCAGCTGATCGCTAACTTGTATGAGCGGGTCAGCCCGTCTGTGGTTAATATCACCGCCCGCACTGTGACCATGAGCTTTTTCTTCGGGCCGATTCCCAACGAAGGCTCGGGGTCGGGTTTCATCCTCGATCAAGAAGGGCATATTGTCACCAACTACCACGTGGTGGAAGGAGCGGAGAGCATTGAAGTTACCCTGTCGGATGAAACCACGGTGCCGGCCGAACTGCTGGGGGTTGATCCCGCCAATGATCTGGCCGTTTTGCGTATTGAGCTGCCCGATCACGCTTTGACGCCGGTGTTGCTAGGGGATTCGGAAAATTTGCGTGTGGGACAACGCGCCATCGCTATCGGCAACCCCTTTGGTCTGGAGCGCACCCTGACCACCGGCGTTATCAGTGCTCTCGGCCGGCCGTTGCAGATCGATGATGAAAATGTTATCTTCAACGTCATCCAAACTGACGCTGCCATCAACCCCGGCAACTCCGGCGGCCCGTTGCTCAACTCACGCGGTGAGGTGATCGGCGTCAACACGGCTGTACGCCAGGATGCCGAGGGCATTGGCTTTGCCGTGCCGGTCGATACCGTGCAGCGGGTTGTGCCGGTGCTGATTGAACGAGGGTACTATCCCCATCCCTGGACGGGCTTTCTCGGTTATAGCATCACGCCTGAACTGGCAGAAACACTGAGCTTGCCGGTGGAACAGGGGATTCTGGTGGCCCAGCTCTACCGCGACAGCCCGGCGGTCGCCGCCGGTATCCGTGGCGCAACAGAGCAGGTGCGTGTAGGTAATCGGCGCATTCTGGTGGGCGGCGACATCGTCACCGCTATTGACGGCCAGCCCATCGCTGACTGGGAGGCCCTGACTGAATATCTGGAACTCAACACCCAGGTGGGGGATACGGTGGTTCTGGATGTGCTGCGTGATGGCCAGCCGCTACAACTCTCCCTGACCCTGGGCGAACAGTAGAGACAGCTAGACCCGCGGTTGGGAAACCGCGGCGGTAAGGTGCTCCCGTTTGCATGGGAGTGACGAACCGCAAAGGCGCTAAGAACGCCAAGTAGGGGCCAACTCCCGTTTTTACGGGAGCAGGCTCTGTGTGTTCGCCCCTGTGTGAAAAACCTTCGCGTTTCACGGGAGTGACGAACCGCGAAGGCGCTAAGAACGCAAAGAAAGGGAAAGGGTGAACACACAGATTCACCCCTACGCGCCCTGTCACCCCTGTGAAAACGGGGGCTTTGCGGTGAGAACAAAATGCTCCTGTTTTCACGTGTCGGGGCGAACCTGTGTGTTCGCCCCCGCGAAGCTCCCGTGAAAACGGGAGTGAAAACTGGGAAACCCCGGCTACGGACAAAAGTCGGCGCTTGTCAGGCCGGGGTTGCCATACCCCAGATTGGTGATGACGCCGGCCGGGTTCTCAACGCTACCCAAAATGGCCTGGGCAGCGCCGCACGCCTGATCGAGCGCATTGCTGCCCACCCAGGTTTCGTAAAAAGCGTTGGCCGCCTGGGCGATGAGACCCTCAGGGTGGTTGGTTGCCAGCCAGTCACGCCAGACCTGCGCCCCATCTGGTTGCTCCAATTGCAGCTGCACCACCACCAACCGGAAAGCAGCCAGTTGCGCCAGCGCCGGATAAACATCCGCTTCTTCCCCCTCAAAGGGAAAAGGGTTCTCCAGGTTGGGGTCGTTGATGACCTGCTCATAGAGCTGTGCTGCCCGTTCCAACTGTCCGGCCGCCGCCTCGGCGTTGGCTTCATACAAGATGTGATGTCGCCAGGTGGTGGGGTCTAGCACTGTTTGCTGACGGGTGAATGCTCCATCGTTCCAGGCCCAAATCTCGGTGTAGGTGCGCACCGTGCCTGCCCCCACCGAGCCAATGTTGCCCCCATGCACCACAAAATCGAGAATCCCATCACCTGTGGCATCGCGCACCTCCACGGTGGGGTAGCTCATGCTGATGACCGGGTCGGGGAGATCGGCGCTAACCACATTGCGCAAAGCGCCGTCGTGGGCGCTGAGCAAGCGGTAGTTGCCAAAACAGGTGTGCGCACCGCAGAAATGTTCATCCACCATCAGATCGGGCCGGCCGTCTCCGGTCATATCGATGACGGCCACGATCTGGGGAGCCTGGGTTTCAACCGCCCCCGTGGCGGCCGCGTATTGGTAGAGAATGCCCCCCGGCCCGATAACCCACAGATCGCCTGGATAAGCATCGGGACTGTAAGGAACAGCATCTGGCGCTGAGAGGGCCGCTACCCATTCCAGCACGCCATCGCCGTCACTGTCCAGAGTGGCCCAATCTTCAGCTCGTTTCAACCATTGCGCCGCCAGCAACTGGGCAGCAACTTCGTTATCAGGCAGGCCTGTTTGATAAGCCCGAGTCAACCATTGGGCCAACCCTTCCCAGGTGGCCGGGGGAGGGTTTAGACCGGCCGCGCCCTCCAGCGGACAGACATCATTGAGCGTCAGGCTGGGGTTGCCATATCCCATATCGGTCAGAACGCCAGTTACAGAGGGGTAGGCGCTCATCTCTTGCGTGGCGCTCTGGCAGGCATCGACCAGGGAATTGGTGGCGCTCCAGGTGGACAGAAAACGGTCGGCTCCAATGGTTATGGCCGCGCCGGGGTAGGTGGTTTGCAGCCAGGCCAGTCGCGCCGCGGCTCGCGCACTGTCGCCTAGTTGGATGTCCGCCATGATCAAACGAAAGGCGGCAAACAGGCTCAGATCGGCGTAGGCTTGCTCCTGGCTGGCGTTGAAATGGGCATAGGTTTGCAGGTTGGCATCGTTGATGACCGCTTCGTAAGCCACAATCGCGGCCGCGTAATCCCCCTGGGCCAGGAGATCGTTGGCTTCGTAGAGGATGTGATGGCGCCAATTGGTTCCGTCCAGCAAGGTGTCCACTTTGGTCAATGCGCTGCCATCCCAGGCCCAAATGTCAGTGTAGGCGCGCATGACGCCAGCCCCGGCCGAGCCTAGTGTGCCGCCATGTAGACTGAAATCGGCCACGCCATCGCCGGTGTAATCGTACACCACGGGCGCATCAGGATTGATCATGCCGATGACAGTCGCGCCGGTGGCCGGGTCAGGAGCGATGATGTTGCCCCATGTGCCCCCGGCGACGCTGACAATGCGGAAGCTGGCGTGGCAGGTGGAAGCGCCGCAATCAGCCGCTCGCAGCCACGCTTCCGGCCGGCCGTCTCCTGTAAGGTCGCCAAATCCAACAACGCCAGAGGGAGCGGGTAGGGTATCGGTGCGGTATACCACTCCCTGGTGATTGACGATCCATATTTGATTGGAGGCCCCAAAGACAAACTCCTGATAGTCGGGTTCGCCGGGGAGGGTGTTGAGCCGCACGATCCACTCATCTTGCAGATCCCCATCCAGGTCGGCCGCCGACCAATCTTGCAAACTGCTCTGGCGGCCGGCCGCTATCAGGGCGTTGCGAACAGCGGCCGGATTGACACCCTCGCGCCACGCCTCCGCCAGCCAGCTTTCGAGTCCGGCCCAATCGGCCGGTGCGCTGACGATAGGGGCCGGCGGCGTGACGGTGGCGCAGGTTGCGCCGCAACCACCGGGGCAATCACCAGGGCAGAAAGGTACGGCCCCTGACTCGCAACTCACCGGTGTACACACTACCCCAGGCGTTTGCTCGCCATCCGGGGTCAGCACAGGCGTCGGTTGGATGACATCACACCCCATCAGGAGCAAGACCAACGCCAGACCTGACAACAGCACCCAACGTGGGAAGGAAAGCGAGATAGACGCGTGTGTTGGCTCAGCAGAATAGCGACGCAACATGTCTGACTCCTTTAGGCAGGTAGCGAAACCTGCCTCTGTATATTCGATGCCGGCCACTGGCCGACGCTCCGTTAGGTGAACCGTTCAGAATCAAGCCCAATGTAGGCCTGAACGTCGAGACGAGTGTTGGGGTGGAGGTCTGGATAGCCCACCACCGGTAAACTGGGCCAGACCGGTTTCAGCAGAGCCTGGACAACAGGCTGCAAATCGGCAGTGGTGAGCAGGGCCAATCCGGTGTAGGGAAAAACCACATCAGCCAGTGTTGCGCGCACAGCTTCCACCACAGCGCGCCGCAGGGCAGGAGAAAGGGCAGCCAGATGGGCGTACAACGGCAAACCACTGGTGTTGGCTAAGGTTCTTTCCAGTTCCGAATCGAAAAGATAGACGACCAGCGATAGGTCTCCCCCACTTAACTTATAGGAAATGGCTTCTCGCAAGGCGGCGCGCATAGAGGCGGCGAGCAGCGGGGGATCGAGCAGGGCGTCAGCTGTCGGCCGGTAGGGTAAGGCCAGGCAATCATCCAAAACGATGGCGTCTGGCGTGGGGAGGATGAGCGTTGCAAAATCCACCACCGCCTGTAAACATAGCCGCAAGTTGCGAATGGAACCCCCCCCGGCCAGGAGCTGACGTAGGGCCGACGCCAACAACGGCAGCGGTGCCCGGCTCAAAGCCGCTTCAACCAGGGCCGGATGGGTGTCGCGCAGGCGCTGGCAGCTGTTATCCACCTGGTTGAGCGAGAGCAGAATGCCGGCCTGTTCGCGCAGATGGCGTGTCAGGCACAGGATCAGATAGCCCAATGGCCCCCAGGTGGTATAGCCGGCCGCTTGCAAGAAAGGGGCGTAAGCGGCTTCCACGATAGAGGCGGGGAGCTGGCTGGCCGGGTTGACGGCCGGCCGGGCCGAGCTGGCCAGCCAACCCAGATGGGCTATCTCAGCGTTGACCAACACCTGGTTGGGTAACAGCCCCACTTGAGGTAGGCTGCGCCACGCCTGGTAGTGGAAGCGAAAAACGGCTGGCGGCAGAGTCGGGTCTGGTTGCCAACGCGCCGACGGCAGGCGCAGGCCCAATTCATACATGATGCCATCGCGTAAGAGGGTGAACTGCTCCCGTTCCTGGGGCGAGGCGTGGGAAGTCAACCCTTCCAGGTAAGCGGGGTTGATTTCAATGGTCAGCGGGGTTGTTGCGGTTTGGTTGAGCCACTTTTCCGTGGTTCCCCAGGGGAATAGAGTTTGGGCGTCGGTGTCTAAGGCTGTCTGGCGCAGGGTGGAGTCGTCGGGCAGCGGAGCTTGCCAGGCCAACGTCTGCTGCGCCGCGATGCGCCAATCGGTCAGCCCGGCCAGGGAAGCCGCGGGAGTTTGGGCCAGCCAGGCCTCGGCCACAGACGGTGTGAAGAACAGAGCCGGTTGGTTGCGGCCGGCCGCTTCGCATAGCCAAAGAAAAGCGATTGCCAGCACATCGGAAGCCCAGTCGCGCCAATCCGGTGCAGCCCACCCGGCCAGCGGCCGACCCAGCGCCAGGGTGGCTGCTTCTGCCAACCAGGTTTCAGGATAAAAACAGGCCTGGCCGGCGATGGTCAAGGTCAGCGCCTCGGTCGCCGAATCGGGCGTAACCCGTAGGTCGAGCGCTGCCTCCAGCCTATAATCAGCCAGCAACTGCTCCAGCCGGCGTGTCGCCGCTTTTTCCCAGCGCGATAGATCGAGGCGGTGAGCCACAAGGGGGGGCAGTTGGATATGCACCGGTAACTCAGGCGGCATGGTGATCCTCCTGGCGGCCGGCGGTGAGACGCTCTGGCGTGGCGATGACGCGCCAATGGGGCTGCTCCAGACGCAACAGATGGTGCACAAAGAGACGGATGGCGCTGTCACGCACTTCGACCACCGTGATGGGGGGCGCCTGGGCTGGGCGTTGACCAACCCCGGCGCGCACCTCAGCCAAAATAGTCTGGGTGACCTGAGGAGGCAGCGCCAGGTAGCGTTGTTTGCCCTGGTCGATGATCCAGGGCGCGATGGCCTCTTCGACTGTAGCCGGCAACAAAATAGGCGCGTCCTGGGGCTGGTTGCCGGGCAGGTCGGCTGACAGAACAAACCGGACGGCCTGGAGGGCGTCGGTTATGTCCTCGTTGGGAAGACCAGTCGCTTGCAGCTGGCGCAAGATGGCGCGCCAGTTGCTGATGGAGACCCCTTCACTGACCAACGCTCGCAGCAGACGCCCGAACCGCAGGCGCGTCGGGGCGTCGGGCAACGCGCTGATAATCAAAGTGTGATCGTCCGGCGTTTGCGGCCACTCTTCAAGCAGCTCTTGCACTGCCTGGGTGTGCAGGAAAAGAGCCAGCTGCTGTGTCAGCACGCTCTCCAGATGGTAGGTCAGATATTCCCACGGATCAGACCACAGGGGCAGGTTGGCCGCTTCAGCCGTCTTCAGATATTCCATGGGGGCCCAACACCCTGAGCCTGACTGGCCTGGAATGGGCGCAGTCCGCCACTCCGTTGTTGCCGCCTGAAGCCGGGTGGCTACCTCCTCAAGGGGATGGAGGATGAAGAAATGGTTGGCATGAAGCTGCCCCACCGCCTGCGGAACCTCATCGAGTAGAATGAAATAGCTCCCCGTCTCGAAATCGTCATCCCCTTCTCGAATGCGCACCCCCGGCAACCGCACGCCCATACGCTGCCAGATGCGCTGGCGCATGTCGGGCAGGTGGCGCTTGAAAAGCACCCACGCTGAGCTGGTGTCGGCCGGCAACAGCGTCGGTTGGATGGTCACAGCAATGGGGGTGATGGCCGGGGGTGGTTCGTCGTCGGCCCCGACCGACAGGTGGAAAGCGTCATCAAGATAACGACTCAGGGTGCGGCCGGCCGCTTCCCATTCAGCCCCCTCTTGCGCCTGGAAGCTATGCGCCAGCTGCCAGTAATGGACGGGGGCGTTGAGGTTAGCGGCGCACCACATCCCCAGGGTTGATCCGGCTTCAAGGCCGGCCGCCTGATATTGAAGCAGGGCTGTTTGAAAGGCCCGCATCCCCTCCGCCAGATCACCCTGCATCACCTGCGCCAGCCCACGCCAGGCGCTGAAATCACTTGCCTGACGGCTGGGCAGCGGTAGAGTCGCGGCCTGGTCGAGGATGGATAGCGCCTGAACGGGGTGCTCGGCTTGCAGCGCTTGGCGCACAGCGCTTTGTAGCGCGGCGGCAATCTTTTCCAGCCCCAGCTGGGCTTCAGGGAAGTTGGCCCCAGGCCCGGCCAGGCGCTGATAGCTGTCGGCGGCCGCAGCCCAGTTGCCCTGACTGAGATGCAGACGGCCGGCGGCCGCTTGCAGCGCCTGCCAGGCGGGCGCGCCCATCTCGCTGCCCTCCTGGCGCGCCTGCGCCAGCTCCTTCAATTGATCTGGTTCACGCAATGCCTCCCGTTGATGGGCCAGACGGGCCAGATCCCCCTGGAGCGCCTGCTGGTGGGTGGGCAAAAGATCGGGGCGTCGCAGCTGTTCCTCCCACAAGATACGGGCATCTTCTGCCTGACGCAGCCAGATAAGTTCCTGGAATGCCTTTTCCGCCATCCCATCAGCAGCCGCCACGTCATCCACCGCCAGATAGCATAGACTCAGGTAGAGGGCGGCATCGAAAGTGTGGTCGCGATTGGGCAGCTGAGCCGTCAGATACATTTGTGCTGCCTGGAAATGCCCCAGTTGATAGGCCGCCCAACCAATTTCCAGGCCGGCGTGGGCGTAGATAGGATCGAGACG
The DNA here is from genome assembly GCA_034435495.1 of Anaerolineae bacterium. Classification (GTDB taxonomy): domain Bacteria; phylum Chloroflexota; class Anaerolineae; order Promineifilales; family Promineifilaceae; genus DAOTXO01. Next base: position 21,405 of record DAOTXO010000059.1, on the reverse strand, counting down.
CTGTTGCCAGACCCAGGCGTAGTCCGCCTGGGCTTTGTCTGTCTGCCCCGCCAGACGATAGATATTGGCGCGCACAGTACGATCCCAGATGTCTTTGGTGTCGGGTTGGGTGGCTGCCTCAATCAGGCGGACGGCCTCTTCCCACGCTTCTAAGAAGTAGACGGCAATCGCTTTCCAGCCGAGATATAAGAGGCGGTCTTGGCCAGCGGTTTCGTCGATCAGGCGATCCAAAACGGGCAGCGCCTCGGCGAAGTACCCCTGGTTGACGGTGATGGCCGCCTGCTCTTCCAGGGCGGTGCGTTCGTTGGGGTCCAGAGCCAGGGCCTGGCGCGCTGCCTCCAGACCGTTGGCTTCCAGGCTCAGAAAACGGTAGAAGGTGGCCAGGGCGGCCCAACGGGAACTGCTGGCTTCCCATAGCAGGGCGCGTTCACACAAGGCCGCTGCCAACCACCATGCTTGCCGGGGCGTTGCGCCTGGGGCGCGGGCCAGACGGTCGGCCAGCCGGGCGCGCACGATATAGGCCCACGCATTGTCGCGGTCGATACTGTGGCGCTGCGCGCCGGCCTCCCAGATAACACATCCCCGCCGGGCGGATGGCAGGTGTACATAGGGGGGTTCGGGGCGGTAGCTCAGAATGCGCCACGCATCGGCCAGATACCAATAGGTGTTGGCTCGTTCTGGTTGAAGACGACGGGCGTAGCGCAGACAACGGATGGCCGCCTCATAATCCGATAGCCAGTAGTAACGTCGGCCGGCCTCGTAGAAAGCGGCTGCAGCTTCTGGGCGTTGCCCCAGGGCGCGCCACGCCCGCCCCTTTAACTCCTGAAGAATCCGACTGGGGTAATCGGTGCCGTCGTGAACACCCAGAGCAGTTGCCTGCTCCAGGGCTGTCAGGGTCGCTTGATAGGCGTGTTGTTGCAGCAGATGGCGCGCCAGGTGGAGGTAGAGGTTACCACTGACCGGGGCTTGCAGGCGCGCCAGATAGGCGGCCGGCTCCACCTCGTCGGCAACAGCTTCGATGGCGCGGATGTACCAGTTGTTGGCTTCCTGCCACCACTGTTGGCCTTCTGCCAGCAGCGCCATGCCCACATACCCATCTGGTTCACCCGGGGAAAGTTCAATGGCGCGGTTGAAGTGGGCAGCTGCTTTACGCTCCTGGTTCTGGTGGTGAAAGAAATGGCCTAGAGCCGCCTGGCCGGGGCCAAAGTCCGGCGCGATCTGGACAGCGCGCTCGAAGGATTGTTGCGCCGCCGGCCGATCTCCTCGTTGCTGCAACTGAATGCGCCCGATCAAAATGTGGAGCAAGGCGCGTGTTTCGGGACGGGTGGCGGGTTCGGTGGCCAAGCCGGCCGGCGCAGCGGCAGCTCCCTCTATTTCCTGGGTGGCAACCGGCGTTTCCAGTTGCCGTGTTGCGAGGTCGAGCAACATTTCCAGGGCGCGCTCGTAGCGGCCGGTTTCCAAATCTTCAATGCGCACCAAATAGGAGAGGATGGTGGCGCTCATGCCTGACGGAAAGGGGAAGCGTTCGCGTGTCAGACGCCGACAGATGTCAAGTTGCCCATCCACCAGGGCTTCGGCGAAGAGGCGGAACCATTGACGCCCGGCGCGGGTGGGATCGTGGACAAAAGCCTCTTGCAATGCCTGACGTTGTTCTTCCCACCAGCCGGGTTGCCGTCGGGCGTGGCGTCGTCGCACTGCCGCCAGGTCGGGCAGTGCATGGCGCACCCCTTCCAACCAGGCGCGCCACTGCTCGATCTGCCCCAACTGGCGCTGAATGAAGCGGGCTACATCTTCCTCGTTGGCCGGCGGTTGGGCCGCCTGCAACAGAGCGATGCGGATAGCCGCCGCCCAGTCCGCCCTAGTGGGGTCCAATCCCTCCCCCACGGTTCCGGCCGGCGTTTTAGCCCATTTCTGCAGCAGGTCGTCCAGCTGTTGTTCTAGAGTGGGCGGGATGGGTGTGGTGGTCATGCGTCAACATTTCCGCTGGAAGTGTCTGCCCTCTCAGCTCCATTCAAGGGCGACCAGGCCCATTGCTTCTAAAATCTGAAGCATGGCTGCGCCTGGCGTCGATTGGGGGTTTTCATGTCGGGCCAGGTTCAGTAGCTGGGTTGGAACCTCGTCGGCCGGCACATTGTGTAAGGCCTGTTTAACCTCCGTCAGCCTTTTCAGGATTTGCAGATTGTCAAGCGGGTTCAGCTTCAGCTCTTGCAGGCGCTTTTTGCCGGCCGCGATGATGGCATCTATCAGGGTGGGGGCAGTTTGCAAGCTCGCCCCGGCTACGCCGGTCGGGGGCGCTGCGCCCACGCCGCTCGCAACGGTCAGCGCAGCTTCTGCGCCCAGGGGCATCATGCCGCCTGGTTGTTGGCCCTCTGGTGTGGTCGTTTCTTCGGGCTTATTCCCTAAAGGGGTGGCGTTGGCGTCGGCTGGCAAGGTGGGCAGCGGCCGGATGATGCCATCATAACTGTGCAGGAACAGAATGGGGGTGCCAAAAACCCGGTTACGATATCCATGCTCAAAGCCAATCTGGTCCCGCCCCAGCTGGATAGCTTCATCGACCCCCTTGCCCTGCGCCAGAGCCTGATAAAACATCTTGCTCAGTTTGATAGCGTCCTGGTTGCTGATGATGTATTTCATAGCGACCACGGCCGGAATTTGCGCCGACAGCAGACGGGGTGCGAAGCCGGTGAAGCTGGTCAGCGCCAGCTGATTGTAGCCAATCTCTCCCCCTTCACACATTTGTAAAAAGACAAGGCGGGGAAAGGCCTGAGCGCGTTGGAAACATTTGAGGAGCATGGCGTCATCGCACCAGAAGACGGCTGGGCTGCCAACCTGGGTGAGAGCGATCTCCGCCTTTTTGTTTTCAAAGCGGCCATGACCGATGAAATGAAAAATGTGGGGCTTAAAGTCCGTCAGTTCGGCTTGAAGATTCGTGGTGTTGGGTTGTTCCAGGACACGCACCAATACGCCGGCTTGTTTGGGGCGCGTTTGTTCCTCCTGCCCTAGTTGCTCGATGGCCTGAATCACCGGTTTGGCGATGATGTCGCCTAACCCTGGCCCCTGGGCGCGCGAGACAGCAATCAGCACTTTCAGGGGGCCGACATCGGGAGCCAGTGTGGTGCGCCCCCCTGGGATGGGCATGTAGCGGGATAGCACCAGGTCGACGCGCGTTGCCAGAAAGTCCCCCATTTGCGGGTCAGATGAGTAGAGAAACTCCCAGGGCAGATGGATGAGGTGTTCTTGTTCACCGGTGAAGGTCAGCTGCAGCCGCAAGCGCTTTTGGGCGTCGCGGGCTGCTTTCAACTCCTCCAGGAAAAGTTTTTCCACTGCGCCGGTGAAGAGCGCCTTGTACAGATAGCTGCCCAACACCACCAACTCCTCGTTGCGCTCGATACGATCCCGCCGCAACAGGTCTTCAAAGACCTCAATGGTCATGCGCGTCAGAGGGTCCAGGGTTAACTGACCCACGGCGGTGGCGGCCGCGTCCGTGTTGGCTTCAATTCCCTTTTCGTGCGCGGTTCGCACCGTCAGGGTCAGTTCATAACGCCTGGGAGTGGAGGTGGTCATGGCCAGTCAGCAGGGTGACTAGAGGTTGTCGAGGGCGTCTAACTCCTGGGCTACCTGTTGTAAGGTTTGCTCGTCGGCATGGCGCTGTTGCGCTTCCGGCGTGGCTGGTTCTTCGCCCCCTGAACCGTGCAGATCGCTGAGCAGCACGGCCTCTTCGCGTAGGGCTTTGATCTCGACCAGATAATGGTTGAGCAGGCGGGTATAGTCGGGGCGAGTCAGGTCGGGGCTGTCCAATAGGGCGCGTTTCAGGGTGTTGAAATGTGCTTTGGCGTCGTTCCAAATGGCGGCTGTGGCGGCCTGGGCGGCGAAATCACGTGTGCGTTGCCACAGAGGGTAGAAAGTCAACGTCTCCTCATCGGTGCGTTGAACTCCCTGGGCGATCTGCAGCAACAGGAAACTGTGGTCGCGGTAGGGTTGGCCGGCCGCTCCTTCCACCAGTCGCCGGTTCTCTACACGGAACTGCTTGTTGTGCAGCTCGGCGGGGTCGGCATCGATCATCACGATGTAGCTGGGGGCAAAGGTTTGCCCAATATCCGGGTTGATGGTCACGCGATAGGCCAACAAGGGTTCGGTCGCGTCCAGCCCCAGCAGCGTTTTGACGCTGTCCATGACGCTGCCGGCAATTTTCAAGTAGCTGTCGAAGGGAATGGCGGGCGCGACCGGACTGGCGACGCTGCTGATGCTTTCCAACATAGAGAGCATTTTTTCGGCGTTGTTGACGCGCTGCACAGCGTTGAGAAAGATGGTGAAAGTCAGCGCGCCGCCTGTGTAAGCGCTGAGGTTGGTGACAGGCGCGTCGCGGATGATGGCTCCGTTGGGCAGCTGCTCAACATGTTGTTGCAGCAGGGCCGGCCCCACGACGGCCGGCGCAGTTTGATACTCAGAGCCATATTTGTAGGTGGTGGCTACCACGGCCACCGGGTCGTACTCGACAAACCATTTGCGGCCGGCCGCCAGATACATCTCATTCAACACGATTTGGAAATAATGTTGTTGTTTGGTAAAAGGGGCCGGGCCGGCTTCCATGAGGGTAAAGCAAGCGCGCTCTTTGCTCTTGCCCACCTTGATGGAGCTCCACAATTGTTCTAATCTGTCCAGAATGTTGGGCATGGCAGATCTCCTGACATGACGGGAATCTGAGATGTTAAACGTCTTGGGATCGGATCAGACGACGCACACCTCGCCCGACGTTTATCACCTTGATGGATTGTTCGCGTCGTAATTTATTTCTATTGTAGCATAGAAGCCTGTCAACCCATGTGTCGAATTTAACCCTCCCGACTGTAAATCAACCACAGCAGCGCGACCTTTTTGCCCGATGGCGTAAACTCTGCTAAACTTCAGCCAACGATCCATACGATGAACTGTTGTTGGTGTCCTTTGCCCCGGATGGCGGGACACAATGGCGAAGCCGGTGCGAGTCCGGCGCTGTCCCCGCAACTGTGAAGGCTTGAAGCCTGAGCCAGGTCGCCCGCCAGCAACAGATTCCAGATCCGCGTGGGCAAGGGTTGAGGAAGGGCATACAGCCTCTCATAGGCGCATTCCACCGACCCGATGTCTGTCCACATCGGGTTTTTTGCTTTCCCCAACCCGGCTCAATCGGAGCGTCGGCGGCCGGCCGATCTGGCGTGGTGGATCAACCATAACCATCATGATGACGTGTAAGGAGGCTACACACATGCGACGTATCGGTTGGGTAGGAATGTTACTGCTGGTGGGCTGGCTCGTTTTCGGACGCCTAGAGTCGGCGCTGGCGCAGCAAGGGACGGATGCCGTGGTGGTGCGGGCGGTGACCTGGCTGGTCACAACCCACCAGAACAGTGATGGCGGCTACAGTGATTTTAGCGCGGGGGCGAACCAGGCGGCTTCCGGCGTTAGTGGTACGTTGGATGCCATACTGGCCCTGGTCAGCGCCGACTACCGTGTCGACGAGCCGATTTTCGGCCAGAGCGCGTCGCCGCTGGATTTCCTCAGCCAGCAAGGTGAGGCGCTGGAAGCCTATGCCACTCTCGACGGCGGCTCGGCCGGCAAGGTTGTGCTGGCATTAACGGCGGCCGGCGAAAACCCGCGTGATTTTGGCGGAGTGGATTACGTCTTGAAAGTGACCGGGCAACTGTCGCCTACCGGACAGTACAACGTATCCACCGCTTTTGGCCAGTCGTTAGCTTTGTTGGGGTTACAGGCGGCCGGCGAGACGCCCGATCCCTCGGCCGTGACATGGTTGATCGACCAACAGGCAACAGAAGGGGATACGGCCGGCTCGTGGGATGATGGTTTCGGAACGGTGGGGAACGCGGACGCTACAGCTCTGGCCGTGATGGCGCTGCTGGGCGTCGGGCCAGCTGGAGCGGAAGCGGCCGCTGCCGGTGTGGCTTATTTACAAGGCAGTCAGCTAGAGGACGGTCTATGGGCCTATGGGCCGGGGATGACAGGCAGCGTCAACAGCACAGCCCTGGTGTTGCAGGCCTTGCAAGCGGCCGGGGTGGATGTGGATGCCGCTGATGCCCCTCTAGCGCGTGAAGGTCAGAGTCCACGAGCGGTGTTGCGCGCCCAGCAGGCGGCATCAGGCGCCTTTCAGGTCGATTTTGGCAACGGCCTGGCGGATGATTTCTTCACCACTGTCCAGACGATTCCGGCCCTGGCCGGCCGCACCTTGCCGTTGCCCCCCCAACCAGACCCTACCCCTATCCCAACGGTTGAACCAACTGTAGCGGCCACCCCGGCCCCCACGCCCGTGCCAGCCGCCACAACCGAAGCGGCTGACAGCGGTCGCCTTTTTGTGGGCGCGGTGGTGGCTCTGGTTGTGTTAGCCGGCGTGATCTACTGGGTGGGATGGCGATTGGGCCAACGTTGAGATGCCTCGCTTCTTCTGGCGCGGTTGGTGGTCAGTTCTGCTTCTCCTGAACGCTATGGTGTGGCGTCTGGAGGTGGGGACTGCCAGGGCGCAAACCGGGGTTGCCAATCAGGCGGGCCTGGTGATTGACGACGGAACAGGCGAGGTGGCAACCTATTGCATCCCGTTCGATACGCCAGAGATCAGTGGGCTGGAGCTGTTGCAGCGCAGCGGCCAGCCGTTGACGCTGCAATCCGGCGGGGTCGGTGTGGCCGTCTGCCGCCTGGATGGCGTGGGCTGCCCGGAACAAGATTGCTTTTGCGCCTGTCGCGGGGGTGGCGAGTGTATTTACTGGTCGTACTGGCATTGGCAAGAGGGGGCGTGGCGCTATGCGTCGGCCGGAGCGGCCCAATATCGGGTGCGGCCGGGGGCGGTGGATGGTTGGCGTTGGGGGGTGGGAGATGTTACGGCTGCCGTCCCACCCCCAGCCATAAGTTTTGAGACGATCTGCGCCGCCGGGGAGACAGTAACCGACACGCCCCAGCCTGATGATGCCCCGACTACCGCTCAATCTGATGGCTCCCCTCCCCCTCTTGACCTGCGTCCCTATGGCGTGTTTCTGTTGGCGGCGGCTAGTCTGGCGGCGCTGGTGGGGCTGGCTCAATGGAGGCGGGGGTGAATCGCCTCTTGAGCGGCCTGCTCTATCTGTTCAGCAGTCTGGCCGGTCTGCTCGCTTTCACCTATCCCTTTCTGGGGCACATCACCCAGCCGGCTTCTGAAAGCGCCTTGCAACGCCTTGATGCGCCTGTGTTAAGTGTATGGCTGGTGGGGGTGTGCCTGGCGGCCCTGGTGTTGGATATGCAGCAGGGCGTCACCAATACGCGGGTGGTAGCCTTGCTGGGCGTGCTGGCGGCGATGGTGGCGGTCTTACGCTTTGTGGAGACGGCCATTCCGGCGCCGGGTGGTTTTTCCCCAATCTTTGCGCCGGTCATTCTGGCAGGTTATGTCTTGGGCGCGCGCTTCGGGTTCCTGTTGGGTGTGATGGGGCTGTTGACCTCGGCCTTGATCACCGGCGGTCTGGGGCCGTGGTTGCCCTATCAGATGTTGGTCACGGGGTGGGTGGGTCTAACAAGCGGCTGGTTGCCCGGCGCCGGCCGGGCGCCCCGGCCGCACGCCGTCAAGTGGCTGGCGGCCTGGGGGGCAGGCTGGGGGCTGTTATATGGCTTCTTGATCAACCTGTACTTTTGGCCTTTTGTGGTGGGCGAACCCGGTCTCAGCTGGCAGCCGGGCAGCACTCTGGGGGACGGTCTGACGCACTATCTGGCTTTCTATGTTATCTCATCTCTGGTGTGGGACATCTTCCGCAGCGCCGGTAACGCCGCCTTAATTTTGGCGTTTGGCTGGCCGGCGTTGCGTGCCCTGGAGCGGTGTCACCGGCGTTTTCAGTTCATACGCCGGCCGCTGACGACGCAGGAGGTGGGTTAGTGGCCCACCCGGTGCTGGATGGGCGCGCCTGGATGGTGTGGTTGCTGGCCGGCGTGCTATCGCTCTTTTGGTTGCGCAACCCCCTGTACACCGGGTTGATCTTGCTGGCGGCGTGGACGCTGACGCTGTATTGGCCGGCCGAGACGCAGACGCCGCCCCTGCCATTGGGCCGGGTCGGAGGAGTGATGCTCAGCCTGACCACGCTTTGGAATGTGTTGTTGGTGCACCAGGGAGAGAGCATCATCGGATATATACCCGACGCCTGGCCGTTGGTGGGCGGCCCCCTGACGCTGGAAGCAGCTGCTCAGGGGGCGATCAACGGCTTGATGTTGTGGGCGCTGCTGGCGCTGTTTGTCGTGTTCAATCGGATGGTGGCCCCGGAAGAGCTGATTCGGCTGGCCCCACCCGCCTGGCGAGATGTAAGCGTGGTGCTTGTGATCGCCCTCACCTATGTTCCAGAGACGATGCGCCACATGGAACGTATTCGTGAGGCGCAGGCTATTCGCGGCCATCGGCTGCGCGGCTGGCGTGATTGGCGTCCACTGGTCATTCCCCTGCTGGTGGGGGGGCTGGAACGAGCCTTAAATCTGGCGGAGGCGCTGATGGCACGGGGGTATGGGCGGCCAGCGGTCGCCAGCCACGGCCGCCGCTTGCGTTTGCTTCTGGTGGCCGCCCTGGGCCTCAGTTTGAGCGGATGGGTGGTTAGGTGGTGGTTGCCGGGTTGGGGTTGGTTGGGGCTGGCAGGGGGTTTGGCGTTGGTAGGGACAGCTATCTGGTTGGCTGGCCGTGAGACCACAACCACCCGCTACCGTCCGCGCCCCTGGCAGCGGCCCAGCACATGGCTGGTGGTTGTAAGCGTCGGAGTGGCCGTTGCCAGTTACCTGGGGCGTGAGGCAGCCTTTTATTCCCCTTATCCCCGCTTGAGCCTGCCCCCCTTCGCCCCCGGCCTGGGGCTGGCCCTGCTGGCTTTGACCGCTCCCTTGTGGCGACGCTCTCCACCCGGCCGGCATCTTGATGCAGCTCCTTCACACGGAGCGCCGGTTGCCAGCCAGCATTTCGACGAACCCCCACCACCCACAAAACATACGGAAGTGGCGCGTGATTGAGCTCGATAGCTTCACCTTCTACTATCCCCAGGCGGCGCAACCCGCTTTGCGGGCGGTCAGCTGGCGCATCCATGCCGGCGAATGGGTGGTGGTGGCCGGGGCGTCTGGGGCAGGCAAATCCACCTTGCTGCGTGCGCTGAACGGCTTGACCCCCCACTTCAGCGGCGGCGAGGTCAGCGGGCATATTCGTGTTGCCGGCCAGGACCCGGTGGCCCTTGGCCCTCAGAAGATGAGCCAATGGGTGGGAATGGTGTTTCAAAATCCAGAAGCGCAGGCTATTGTAAGCCGGGTAGAAGATGAGATCGCCTTCGGTCTGGAGCAGGCTGGATTATCACCGACCGCCATGCGCCTGCGTGTCGAGGAAGCGCTAACGCTGCTCGATCTGCAAGCGGTGCGCGACCGGCCGTTGAGCCAGCTATCAGGCGGTGAACGGCAGCGCGTGGCGATTGCCAGCGCGCTGGCGTTGCGCCCTGGCGTCCTGGTGTTGGACGAGCCGACGAGCCAGCTGGACCCCCAGGCGGCTGAGGTGTTGCTCAATGGGTTGCTACGCCTGAACCACGACTACGGCTTGACCATTGTGCTGGCGGAGCATCGGCTAGAGCGAGTGGCGACCTATGCCGACCGGTTGCTCTATCTGGAAGAGGGGCAAGTGGCGGCCGATGGCCCAGTGCGCCAGGTTTTGCCTCGCCTGCCCCACCTGCCACCGGTGGCAGCCCTGGGGCGCGCCCTGGGTTGGTCGCCGTTGCCGCTGACAGTGAAGGAGGCGCAACAGATGGCGCAACGAACGGGGTTGCCTCTCCAACCGGAGACCCCAGATGATCCGCCTGCGTCGGCCGTCCCGACCCGCTCCCTCCCTCAACCGCCCTGGCTGGAAGTGCGCCAGGTACACTTTGCTTATCGCGGTCGGCCGGCGCTGCGCGGCGTAGATTTGACCGTTCACGCCGGCGAGGTGGTGGCCTTGTTAGGGCCTAATGGGGTTGGCAAAACCACCCTACTCAGGCTGATCATGGGCTTGCTCCAACCAACCCGAGGTGCTATCCTGTTGCGTGGCGAGAATCTGGCCGGTCGGCCGGCGGCGACGATCAGTCGAACGGTGGGTTATTTGCCGCAAAACCCCGACGATTTGCTTTTCGCTGACAGCGTGCGCGACGAATTATTGATCACTCTACGCAACCATCGGCTCAGCGGCGCTCATGAGGCGTATGTGATGCCCTTGTTGACGGAGCTCAATTTGACAGCGGTCACGGAACAGTACCCACGCGACCTGGCGGTGGGAGAGCGACAGCGGGTGGCGCTGGGGGCCGTTCTGGTGGCTCGACCTGGCCTGGTATTGTTAGATGAACCCACCCGCGGCCTGGATTATGGGGCCAAAGAGACGTTGGCGGCGTTGTGGCGCGCCTGGCGCGCTGAAGGGCGCGGCGTTCTCCTGGCGACCCACGATGTGGAGTTGGCCGCTCAGGTGGCCGATCGGGTGGTGATTTTGCAGGCGGGCGAGGTGTTGGCGGCCGGGCCGGCGCGGGAAATTTTGCCTGCTTCCCCTCTGTTCGCGCCACAGATGGCGCGCCTTTTCCCCCATCAGGGTTGGTTGACGGTAGCTGATGCGCTGGCGGGTTGGCCCAGCCCGGTTGTTGAAGTATGAGGAGTACGTGAGCGCGCCGGCTACCGGCCGGCATGCTGGAAGGAGCGGATCATGCCAAGATTGACCAAATTGTACACCCGTAAAGGGGATGATGGCAGCACAGCTCTGGGCAGCGGCCGGCGCGTGCCTAAAGAGGCGTTGCGTGTAGCCGTCTATGGAACAGTAGATGAACTCAACTCTGCTCTAGGTGTAGCCCTGGCGCATGGTTTAGATGCCCAGTTGACCACCGCTCTGGCCGCTATCCAAAACGAACTTTTTCACCTCGGTTCCGATCTATGTTTCACGGAAGAGGATAAACAGACCTTCACCATTCCCCAAATTGAGGCGCGCCATGTGGCCCAATTGGAGAGCCTGATTGATGAGTTGACCGCTATTGTTGGCCCCTTGCAAAACTTCATCTTGCCCGGCGGCAGCGTGGGCGCGGCCAACCTGCACCTGGCGCGCACCATCTGTCGGCGCGCCGAACGCGAAGCGGTTGCCCTAGGGCGGCAAGAACCTGTTGGCGCACAGGTCATCCCCTACCTGAACCGCCTGTCAGATGCTTTGTTCGTGATGGCGCGCTACGAAAACCACGTGCGCGGCGTGGCTGAACCATTGTGGAATTCCCGCTTGTAAAGGGGTAAACTTCTGTAGAGTGCGCCGTCTGCTCCCAACGAAACCAGGGCGAGACGGAGGAGGTGGCTGTGATGCAAGAAGTCGTGTGGATTGGCCTGGGCGTCAGCGTCATCTGGTTGGGCGCTATGGTCTATTACCTTTTTTTGTCACGTCAACATAAAGAGCTGGGCGATGAGATCGAAAAGCTGCGCCAACTGGCTGACCGCAGTCAATCACTTGATCGCACTCCATGAGGTGGTGGCCTGTGTCTGACCGCTATGACGGGGGGCCGGCTCCTGGTCGGCCGCTACTCCCTGGATGGCTCCGCTGGTTGGTCTGGAGCCTGGTTTTGGCTGTTGCCGGCTGCGCCCAGCTGCCTTTTCTGGAGCGCCCGGACCCCTGCCTGACAGAGGAAGGGTTATTTGTGGATCGTTTTGATCACGAGGATGGGGCGAATGCGTGCAACTGGGCCATTTTTCGCACCCCTGGGGCAGCGGTCGCTTTGAATGAAGAGGCTTTGGAGCTGAGCATCAGCCATACCGGGCAGGTGACGTGGAGCAACCCCGGACGCAGTTTCGAGGATGTGGTCATCAACGCCGAGGTGCGTCAGCTTTCCGGCCCCAACAACAATGCTTATGGATTGATCTGCCGTTATCAGGATGCCAGCAACTTCTACCTTTTTATCGTGAGCGGAGATGGTTTCTACGCCATCGGACGTTACAGCGGCGACTCGGCGCAAATCACCTATCTGACCGGCGAGCCGCCCGATTATTATGTGGCATCTCCTTTCATCAATCAGGGAGCAGCGACCAACAACCTGACGGCAAGCTGTGTAGGGTCGGAACTCAGTCTGGCTATCAATGGACAAGAGGTGGCCCAGGTAACAGATGATGTGTTGCCGGCCGGAGATATTGGCGTAGCGGCCGGGGTGTTTGAGGCCGGCCGGTTGGTGGTGGCTTTCGAGTCCATTGAGGTCAGCGGGCCATGACCGCGCTCTGCCAGCGCTGGATCATGTTTGCTCTGATGGTGGGGTTGGTTGCCTGTCGCACCGGCGGCGTCGTCCTGGTGTTGGAAGATTTTTCTGCGCCGGGGCGCTACCCCTGGTCGTTGGAGGGCGATGAACAAGGGCGCACCTACCTGGCGGACGGGCGATTGGTGATCGAAGTCAACGCGCCGGAAACAGTGCATTACGTCACCCTGGCAGAACCGTCCCTGACGGAGTTCGTTTTGGAAGTAGACACTGCTCTGCTGGCCGGCAGTCCACGCAGCAGTTATGGGGTGTTCTTTGGCGTGCAAGAAAACGGCGCGCTCTACCGTTTTGATCTGACCGGTGAGGGGCATTACATTTTGGAAGAGCGCACCTCCGACGGGCAATGGGTGCGGCTGACCAACGGTTGGGAACACAGTCCGGCCATTCAAGTGGGGCCGCCGGCTGCCAACCGTATGCGGCTGGCTGTGACCGGGCGCGGAGTGGAAATCGGCGTCAACGGCCAGGTTTTGCACCAACTGACGCTGGAACAGGATGTTGTAGGGTCTATTGCGCTGGACGCCGGCACTTTTAGCCAGGGAGGCGTTCAGGCGGCGTTTGATAATCTTGTTGTGCGTGAACCCTAGCCCCTGGTGATTAGGGTGGTTATAACTCTGTAGGGCAAGATGCTTTCTTGTCCGTAGATATGGAAGGGAAGAGGTAGCCATGCGGCGCGCCAGTAGACGCCTGGTGGAACAATACAAAGCCGGAGACCTGGTGGAGATTCAGTTCGCCAATGATCCCCAACAGCGCTGGCTGCCCGGTCGGGTGGTGCAGCCGGAACCGCCCGGCTTATGGGTGATGTTGCTCAGCGGTCAGCGTTTTTTTGTCACCAACCCCCGCCATATTCGCCCGCTGCCGGGGACGAGCTGGCCATGAACGAGGCGACAGTGCGCCGCTTGATGGCCTTAAACCAACGTTTTTATGCCACGTTGGCGGGCCCCTTCGCCCATAGTCGCGCCCACATGCCGACCGGCTTTGAACGTCTGGCGGCTTATTTACCCACCGTCTGCGGCCGGGTTTTGGATGTGGGGTGCGGCGAGGGGCGATGGGGACGTTTTGTCCTGGCGCAGCGCCCCCAGGCCCACTATGTAGGAGTGGACTTTGCCGCGGAATTGCTGGCAGCGGCGCGCGCCCAACTGCTTACGGCGGGTTATGAGATACCCCCCACCTTGCAACAACAGGATATTACCGCCTTGCCTGCTGATTGGGAGCCAGAGCCGTTTGATGTCATTGCCTGTCTGGGGGTGCTACACCATATCCCCGGGCGGGCTAATCGACAGCGTTTGATGGAGCAGCTGGGGGGGCGATTGGCGGTCGGCGGTCGGCTTTTCCTCAGCAACTGGCAATTCACCCGCAGCGTCCGCCAGCGCCGCAAAATCCGCCCCTGGTCAGAGGTAGGGTTGAGCCCAGCCGATGTCGAGCCGGGGGATTATCTGCTCAGCTGGGAGCGGGGAGGCTCCGGCCGGCGTTATGTGTGTTTGATCGACGCTGGCGAGACGGCCGAACTGGCCCTGGCGGCCGGCTGTCGCATTCTGACCCAATTTGAATGGGATGGTCGTGAAGGTAACTTAAATCTATATACTATTCTAGAGCGGTTGACACCCCTTTCAGGGCAATGTTACAATCCTCCTGTGGAGGCGACTTATGAGCCAGATGCGTGAGCAACTGATGGCGGATTTGAAAAGCGCGATGCACAGCGGTGAGGTGGGGAGGCGCAACACACTTCGCCTGCTTTTGGCCGCGATCAAGCAAGAAGAAGTGGATTCGGGCCGCAGCCTGGATGATGAGGCCATTGTGTCGGTGCTCATGAAGCAGGCCAAACAACGGCGCGAGAGCATTGACCAATATGAGCAAGGAGGTCGCCTCGATCTGGCGGCCGAGGAGCAAAAGGAACTGGCTGTGATTGAACAGTACCTGCCCCACCAGATGAGCGCCGAAGAGTTGCGCCAACTGGCCGTTTCTGTCATTGAAGCGACCGGCGTCCAGGATGTGCGGGGCATGGGTCAGGTGATGGGACGACTGATGCCTTTGGTCAAAGGTAAGGCCGATGGCCGCCTGGTCAACCAGGTGGTGCGGGAGCTGTTGGCTGGTCGCTAACAACGTGACCGCAGGAGCCCGTTGTGCTTGCCCGACTTAGACGCCAGCGCCGTGACGTCAACCGCCGCCTGACCGCCCGTCTGGCAGGAGGCTGGCGCGGCGTGCGTCTGTGGCTGTATGCTGTGGCGCTGGCGGCCGGCACCGCCTTGATACTATGTTTGGAGTTTCTCGCCCAGCCTCAAGTGCAAGTCGAATTGGGTCAGCCGGCGCATGAAACGATCACCGCCCCCCGCGCTCACTATTACATCAGCCAGGTGCGCACTCGCCAGCTGCAAGACCAGGCTGCCGCTCAAGTTTCCAATGTCTATGGCGTTTTGGATCGCAATATCGGACGCACTCAGGCTAACCACGCCGCAGAGCTGTTTGCGTTTCTCAGCGTCGTGCGCGCCGACCAAGAGGCAGACACCGAGACACGGCTGACCTATTTGCAAGCGATTGAGCTGGTGGAGATCGACCATGCCGTCGCCAGCCAGCTTTTAGCTCTCAGCAACGCCCAGGTCGACTCGATTCAACAGGAAACGTTGCGCATCATCGACAGACTCATGCGCAGTGCCATTCGCAGCGATGTCCCCTACGACGCCCGTGAAATGGTGCATGAGGAGATTGGCCTCAACTTTCCACCTCTGGAGGAAGAGTTGATCACCCATCTGGCGTCTCAGTTCATCACCCCCAATCAAACTTTCGACGCGGCCGCGACTGCGCGCAAGCAGCAAGAAGCGCGCCAGACCGTCCCCCCCCAGGATCAGACGATTGCGCGGGGAGAGATTATTGTGGTGGAAGGTCAGGTGGTGGACGAAGAGCACCTGGAAAAGCTCCAGGTTTTGGGCCTGTTGCGCGGGGCAATTAGCTGGTTGGAGGTGGGGCAAAATGTTTTGTTGGCCATTCTGACAGTGGGCCTATTGACCATTTACTGGGAGCGCTTTAACCAAAGTCTGGTTTTGCGCCGCCGTTATTTCGTCCTCTTCATGGTATTGTGGTTGCTGGGTGTGACTGGCATCGTCTTTATGTTGCGCGTCTCTGGCCCAACGAATTATCTTCTTCCTCTGGCCGGGTTAGCCATGGTGATCCTGGTGCTCTACGACCTGCGCCTGGCTGCCTTTATGACCCTGCTGTTGGCTGCGCTGGGGGGGTATGTCGCCAACGCTTCCCTGGAGCTGGTCTTTTACCTTTCTATGGGTTCTCTGGTCGCCGTTTTTACCCTGCGTGACCCGGCTCGCATGAGCGCCTTCTTTCGCGCCGGCCTGGCCGCTGTGGGCGCGAACCTGGCGGTCATGATTCTTTTTAACCTTTCTGATGCTCCCGATTGGATGGCTCTGGGACAACTCGCTTTGTTGAGTGTCTTGAATGGGGTGCTGTCGGCCAGTTTTGCTATTATCGCTTTTTATGTGATTGGCGCACTCTTTGGCATTGTGACCATCTTTCAATTGCAAGACCTGGGGCGCTTTGATCAACCCCTGTTACAAGAGTTGGTGCGGCGCGCTCCCGGCACCTACCATCATAGTATCATGGTGGCTAATCTGGCGGAACAGGCGGCCGGCCGGGTGGGTGCCAACGGCTTGTTGGTGCGGGTGGGCGCTTTTTACCATGATGTAGGTAAATTGAAGGCCTCCCGCTTCTTCACGGAGAACCAAACTCCAGGCGAAAACCCGCACGACAACCTGGACCCCCTGGTGAGCGCCAGCATCGTCCGCAGCCACGTAGCGGAGGGGCTGGCGCTGGCGCGTGCCAATCGCTTGCCGCGTCGCATCCAGGATTTTATTGCTGAACATCATGGCAACCGCGTCATCTGGAGCTTCTACCGCAAGGCTGTGACTCAGGCGGGCGGTGATGAACAGATGGTCGACCTGGCCCTCTTTCGATACGAAGGCCCACGTCCCCGCTCGCGTGAAACGGCCATTGTCCACCTGGCAGATATGATTGAGGCCACTTCCAAAGCGGTGCAACCCAACAACGAAGTCGCCATTGAAAAACTGGTCAATAAATTGGTAGATGAGTCGCTGCGTGAAGGGCAGCTCGATGATTCTGGCCTGACGGTAGGCGATATTCGTTTGCTGCGTGAATCTTTCATTGAAACGATGCAAGGTCGGTTTCATACGCGTGTGGAGTATCCAGGCAATGAGGAGTTGATAGCTGCTAATGAGACACCCCGGCCGGCCGGCAGCGACAACGCCGCGCTGGAAACCCATGAAAACCCCTTGTCCACAACGGTTATCCGATGACCCCTTTTCAAATTAGCCTGGAAATTGATACGGAGATCGCGCCCGACCTGACAGGCTTGCTGTCTGAAACAGCTGAGGCGACATTGCGGCATGTTGGGTTGGAGACGCCGGCCGCCTTGTCGCTGTTGTTAACGGATGACGAGACCCTACGCGCTCTCAACCGACGCTATCGGGGCATCGATAAGACCACCGATGTCCTCAGCTTTCCCGAAGAAGACCTGCTCAATAATGACGAGCCGCGCTATCTGGGCGACATCGCTATCTCTGTGGCGCAGGCGCGCCGGCAGGCAGCTCAGGGACAACATCCCCTGGCGGCGGAGTTGCAACTGCTGACAGTGCATGGGGTACTCCATTTGTTGGGCTACGATCATGAGGAGCCAGAGGCCAAAGCGCAGATGTGGGCGCTCCAGGCGACTGTGCTATCCCACCTCAATGCTCCCATCACCCTTCCCTACGAGCCGGAAGAACCTGCCTGAGGTGCGGCGGCGCCTTTCATCCCTCCATGCTCGATTCTCCTCCTCCTTCCTTTTGGCGTCGGCGCTTGAACGCTTTCGGCTACGCCCTGGACGGTTGGCGTTACCTGTGGCGCACTCAGCCCAATGCCTGGATGCACGCCGGTCTGACGGTCGCAGTGGTGATTGTGGCCCAGTTGTTGCACATCTCACGGTTGGAATGGGCTGTTTTAATCTTGACCTTCATGGCGGTGTGGGTGGCTGAGTTGATCAATACCGCTCTGGAAGCGGTGGTGGATATGACCATGCCACACCCGCACCCACTGGCTAAGGCGGCCAAAGATGTAGCGGCCGGCGCTGTTTTGGTGGGCGCGTGTGGCGCTGTGTTGATCGGCCTTCTCGTTTTGGGGCCGCCCTTGCTGGCCTGGCTGCGGGGATAAGGAACAACTCTATGCGGTGGCGCTGGCTGGGGTGGTTGTGGCTGCTCGGTGGGTTGTGGGGTTGTGCGCCGGCCGCCTTGCCGGTTGCTAACCTGCCCACCCCTGACCCAACCACCAGCCTCAGCCCGACGCCGCTTGCCCCCAATCCCACCCTCACCCCTACGCCGGAGGTTGTGTCGCTGCCGGCTGTCCCCACCCAGCCCTTGCAGCTGCCGGGGCCGGGGGCTGTTTTGCTCCCCCCAACTCCCAGCGTGACGCCAACAACGACGCCGTTGCCCCCGACGGCCGGCGCAGCTCGTTACCAGATTGTCGGTTTCTCCAGTCAGGGGTACGCGCTGGAAGCGTGGGAAATTGGGGGCGGCCCCACGCAGGTGGTTTTGGTGGGGGGCATCCATGGCGGTTATGAATGGAACACCATCCTACTGGGGTATCAGATGGTGGATTACTTTAACGCCTTCCCAGAGGCTGTTCCGCCAGAGGTGACCCTGACCATTATTCCGGCCGCCAACCCAGATGGTCAGGCGCGGGTGGTAGGTTTTCGCGGACGCTTTACGCCGGCCGATGTGCGTCAGCCCACCGCTCCGGGACGTTTCAACGCCAACGAGGTCGATCTCAATCGCAACTGGGATTGTAACTGGATGCCCACCAGCGCCTGGGGACAACGCACCGTCAGTGGCGGAGGGGCCCCTTTTTCGGAGCCAGAAACGCGCTATCTGCAGGAGTTTTTGTTGGCCCGGCAACCGGCGCTGGTCATTTTCTGGCACAGCAAATTCCCCGGCATCTTCCCCGGCACATGCCAGGGAGAGCGCCTGACGGAGACAGTTGTCCTGGGCGAGTTGTATGCGGCCGCCTCTGGTTATCCGATGATGCTGGAGGGCTTTACTGAGTATGTCATCACCGGCGAGGCGTCCGATTATTTGACGACGGTCGGCATTCCCTCCTTCACCGTCGAGCTGGCGACCGACTACGACCCGGAATGGGCCGCTAACTGGGCCGGGGTGATGGCGGTATTGGAGACGTTTAAGTAGCCAGGAGTGAGAGATAGGCGCGGCGCGCCGTCCGGGCCCGCCGGATGATGTCCCGTTGGGGTTGCTGTTCGTCTTGATAAATATCGTTGACGCATACCAGACGCGCCCCGGCTTCCAGGGCTGAAGCGGTGTGGGTGAGGGATATTTGATTGATGATGTAGCGCACGGCCGGCGCGCGCGCTTGCAGCCCCTCCAGCCCTTCCACATCAATATCGTCTCGCACTTTTTGCCAGATGCAACCCGCTTTGTGGGCTACCAATGTTTGTCCTGGGGCGTGGACGGTCGGCAGGTAAAGGAAATCAGCCCGTTTGGCCCAGGCCATTAGGGGCAGACGAAACTCGCTGGCGGAGGAGGCAAATTGCGCGCCGGCCTGGATAACTGCTTCCAAACCGGCGACTGACTCAACCCGGCCGGCGCCCACCACCATGTGCCGGCCGGCGCGCTGACGGATGGTGGCCACTGTTTCTAGGGCGTGCGGCCCATTGGGAATGACCTCCACCGCGGCTACCGGGGCGGCCAGCAGGGCATCGGTCACTTCTAAAACCCGGCCGGCCGGCAACTCACCGGGCAACAACACCACAAAGCCAGCCTCGGCAAAAATCTCGCTCACATAGTGGGCCGGGATGTTATCCAACATCATCGCCACGATGATACCCCATCTGACCCTAAAAGTGTCGTCCCGGCCTGATAGACGGCCTTTCGACGAGCGCCGGCTACCAACCGACCTGACAAAACAGCTTGACCCGTCACCGCCTCAGCGCCAGTTATTTATTGAAGGGTAGCCCTCCACTTCCAGGGCTGGTTCCAGATAGAGCCCATCTATGCCAAAACTCACCTCGTCGAAGAAAGGCGCCCAGGAACAGCCGCTTCCCTCCTCAATGACACACACAATGATGTCGTCATCATCGCCTACCAGGCCGGGCACCACATAAGGGCCGGCGGTGCTGATGTAGTTCTCATTATCCAGCGCGCTGATCCACACCCCATCAATGTTTTCGCTTTCATCCTCCAGCCCCATGGTAGGCCCGTGCAGATAAGGCGACCACGCACCCTCGGTGTTGCCATACCAGGCCTCGGCTTCAAAGGTGACCACGTCAGCCCCTGTGCCGGTGATGATCTGGTTGGAACTGTCTAAGATGCTGTAGGCCCCGGCGAAACTCATCACCATTTGATTATCTGGGTTGAAGGCGATGGCGTCGATATTTTCCTCGGCTGTGTCCAGCCCCACATCTGAGCCATCAAAGTAAAAGACAAAACGCCCATCTGTGTCATCTCCCCATGTCTGGCCACGGAAGGTGACCAGGTCTTCTGGCTCAATGAAGCGAAAGATGCCGGGGAGTTGGGTACGCTCGGCGAAGCTCAAGATCAGGTATCCCCCATAGCGCACAAAGGCGTCCATGTTGGCTGTGACGCCCACATCACTGCCATCAAAGAACATCGACCACGTCTCACTATTGAGATCGTAAATGAGAACATCCTCCGGGCCAAAAGCGACGTCTCCTACCACACCGGCGCTGTCGGGGCTGATGAAAAGCTTATTGTCACCGGGCGGTGGCAACAGTTCAAAGGTATGGGTGTAGGTTGTCCCATTGAAAAGGGCTTCAAATGTCCAGAGACCTACCGGCGCGGTGGGCTCAATGTATTTAAACCAGGTGCGCGCCTCGAAAAGATCGAACTCACTGCCAGGCGGTGACCAGGGGGCCGGCCATATCCAGCTGGTGTACGGCGCGCCGTCGGGTTGGTAGACGGTGTAGGTGGTGGTCTGACTTGCCAGAAGCGCCCGATGGTAGGCCGAGAAATAGAGAATCTGGCCAGCATTGACCACCGCCTCATCGTTAGGCTCCGACGGCTCAGGGCAAAGTTGAAAGATGGGAGGTTTGGAACCAACGGTCAGCTTGTTGATGCCGGAGTCATAGTAAGGGAGTTGTTCGACCCATAAGGAGCCTGTGTCGGGATTGAGCAGATTACATTGCCCGGCAAAAGGGTCTAAGCGGGGCGCATTGAAGAAAAAGGGATCATAAGCGCCATGGAGTTCAAAATGAAGATGGGGGCCGGTCGAGGTGCCAGAGCTGCCTACAATTCCCAGATATTCCCCCGCGACTACGGATTCCATCTCGCCTTTGGTGGTTAAAGAGCCATGCTTCATGTGGGCATACCAGGAGACGGCTCCATCGGCATGGGCAATCGCAATGTAGTTGCCGCGTACAAAAAGATCGCCCAGGATAAAGCAGTTTTGATCGTTGGGGTCATCATCCCGCTTTTCCACAATATAACCATCGGCCGCGGCCACTACTTCGATGGCGTTGTCATACATCTGATTCCAGGGAAAAGGCCAGGGTAAAATATCTGTCCCGGTATGGTTGTAGAGAGGCATATCCCAGGTGCGGTCGCCGCACTGGTAATCGAGAACGAAGCCTGGATAATTCACGTTGTGATCTACCAGGTTGCCAATCGCATAGAAGCCGGGGTCGTCGTAGCCGGCCGCCGGCTGCACCGGCCAGGTGTAGGAGACAAACAGGGTTGGGGTGAGGGTGGGCGTCAGCAATAACCCCTGTCGGCGCAGTTGTTGGATGTTGGCCTGAGCGCGAGAGACATCGGTGACGCCGACCACACCATGCAGCGCACCATGTATTTCCGAGGCTACCACGTCTGCTCCTGGCAGGTGCATGGGTGGGGTGTGCTCGAAAACAGTCGCCTGATACGACTGGGGTTGGGCTGTCGCGGTGGTCGGCTGGTTGCCCGGTCGCTGGAGCAGAGTGAACACCCCCCACACCCCCAGCAGGGAGAGCATGGCCGCGACCACGACAAGAGCGAAGCGAAACGTAAACCGGCGCGAGGTGAGTGGTAACATAAGACTCCCTTTGGGTTGTGATGGGGATGAATTTCATGGGATGGGAGCGGCCGGCGCCATAGCCGGC
>DAOTXO010000058.1:0-9323 GCA_034435495.1 Anaerolineae bacterium | reverse complement strand
GGACGGGCGCGGCCGGCCGCTGATCGAGGCCTGGGAGCAGTTGCAGGGGGTGGAAAACCTGCCGGAACGGATTGTGTGGGTCAAAGACCACAAAGAGATGGCCCTGATACCGGCCGGCCCCTTCATCATGGGCACCGGCGAAGAGGAGGCGCGCCAACTGGCGAAAACCTTTGCCTGGGATGTTCGGTGGACGCTGGCAGAGACGCCGCAACGCCAGGTGACTCTGGCTAACTTCTACCTGGATGTGGCACCCGTCACACACGCTGACTACGCTCGCTTCCTGGCCGATAACCCAACTCACCGCATCCCCCACCTGACAGAAACGTGGGCCAGCCTATACAACTGGAATGAGAAAAGCCGCCGGCCGCCCGAAGAGCTGCTCGACCACCCGGTGGTGTTGGTCAGTTGGGAGGACGCCGCCGCCTATGCGCGGTGGGCGGGCAAGGCGCTGCCGACGGAGGAACAGTGGGAAAAAGGGGCGCGAGGCAACGATGGGCGCACCTATCCCTGGAGCCATACCTGGGATAGCAGCTGTCTCAATTCGGCTGAACGGTTGGCCGGGCGTGAACTGCCCAATGCGACTGAGTGGCGCAAGTGGTGGGATAAGGAGCAAGAAGCATTGTGGAAACAGGTGAACACCACACCGGTGGGCCGCTATTACAGCGGGGCTTCGCCCTATGGCCTGGTGGATATGGCCGGCAATGTCTGGGAGTGGTGCGACGCCTGGTATGCCGCTTACCCTGGCAGCCAGGCCCGACATGACGACTTTGGTCGCAAATACCGCGTGGTGCGGGGCGGCGCGTGGAACAACTATCGTAACTGCGCGCGCTGCGCCTGCCGCAGCAGGTACGCCCCCCATGATAGGGGCATCGATGTGGGTTTTCGGTGCGCGAGCACTCCTTTCTGACCTGCTGCGATCTGGATTGCTGTTTTCTGCTCTGGCTGTTTTCTGCGGGGGTGTGGGGGTGTCCCCCACCCGGCCCCGCGTAGCGGGTCGCTGCCCAACCCGTCGCCCGCCTGGAGCGCGTAGTTTTCCGTGGTTATTCCCACCCAGGAGTCATCATGCAATTGGAGACGTTAGCCGTTCACGCCGGCCGGCCGCCGGAACCGCACACTGGAGCCATCACCCCGGCCATTAGCCTGTCCACCACCTTTGAACGCGCCGCCGATGGCAGCGAGTCCCATGGCTACACCTACACTCGCAGCGACAACCCCAACCGTCGCGCCTGGGAGGAGGCGCTGGCGGTGTTGGAAGGGGGGAAAACGGGGCTGGCCTTTGCTTCCGGGCTGGCTGCCATTGGCGCGCTGCTGCAAACGCTCTCGGCCGGGGCGCATGTCCTGCTGCCGGCCGATCTTTACCACGGCACGCGCCACCTGGCGCTGGACATTTGGCAGCGTTGGGGGCTGGCCGTCGATCTGGTGGACATGCGCTCCCTGGAGCAGGTGGCCGCGGCGCTGCGTCCCACCACCCGCCTGCTGTGGTTGGAGACCCCCTCCAACCCGCAACTCGACATCCTCGACATCCAGGCTCTGGCCCAACTGGCGCAGGCGGCCGGCGCGCTGTGCGCCGTGGACAACACCTGGGCCACTCCCATCTGGCAGCGCCCCCTGGCCCTGGGGGCAGATGTGGTCATGCACAGCGCCACCAAATACCTGGGTGGACACAGCGATGTGTTGGGTGGGGCGTTGGTGTTACGTGACGGCCCCGACAGCCCCCTGACGCAGCAGTTGCGGGCGGTGCAAAGCTTAAGCGGCGCCGTCCCCTCTCCCTTCGATTGCTGGCTGTTGTTGCGCAGCCTGCCCACCCTGCCTGTGCGGGTGCGAGCACAAACGGAGAGCGCCGGCCGTCTGGCGGTCTTTTTGCACCATCACCCCCGTGTGCACCGCGTGAACTACCCCGGCCTGCCCACCCACCCCGGCCACGCCCTGGCGCGCCGTCAGATGCAGGGGTTTGGGGCCATGCTATCGTTTGAGGTGGAAGGGGGCGCGCCGGCCGCTCTGGCTGTGGCCGGGCGGGTGGGCCTGTGGACACGCGCCACCAGTTTGGGTGGTGTCGAAAGCCTGATCGAGCATCGCGCCAGCGTGGAAGGCCCCGACAGCCCCACCCCGGCCGGGCTGCTGCGCCTCTCCGTGGGGCTGGAGCATGTGCAGGATTTGCTGGCCGATCTGGCCCAGGCGCTGGATGCCGGCTAAGGGGCGGTTTCCTCTTTCAACTGTCGCCTGGAACCGGACGCAGCCCCACAGCGCGCACCACGGGGAGGACAAACAGCACGCCTTGATTTGGCTCCGCCAGACTGCCAACAGTGTGTTGCACGGCGGCGATCAGCGCCTCCACTTGCTCCTCGCTTTCCACCACGGTGAACAGGGTGCGGTGATTTTCCTCCCGGCTTTGCAACAGGGTGCGCAAAGAGGGCATCAGCGGCAAATCATCTCGCATGGCCTCGCGGGCGCGGATGCGCCCCAGACCGGTGCTTTCCACAATCGTTACGCCCGACACGCCCAACGCTTCCCAGGCATCCAGGACGATGGGGCAGTCATCCACATTGTCTAAAACGAGTAGGATCAGATAAGCCATCCTGGTCTCCTTTCTCACACCTGAGGCAGCCCACACCTGTCAGGTCGCATTCAGGGTGTGCCGCCGTCCGGCATACGCCAGGCGCAAAAGGGGCGGCGTTACCAGCGTGGCGATAATCACCATAAAAATCACTGTGGCAAAGCTGTCCCCGGAGAGCTGGCCGTTTTCCAGCGCCAACGCGGCCACGATCAGGCCCACCTCACCCCGCGACACCATACCGATGCCCAGGCGTAGGGCCTCGATCCGCGTCAAACCACCCAGCCACCCGCCCAGACCAGAACCACCGACTTTGCTGACAATTGCGACCACGGTCAGAGCCAACGCTACCCACCAGGCGTTGCCGCTCAGCAGGCCCAGATTGACCTCCAGACCAATATCGACAAAAAAGATCGGCACGCAAAAACCGTAGGCCAGGGCGCTGACGCCAGCTCCAATTTGCTCTTTGAAGGGCAAACGCGCCAGAAAGAGGCCGGCCAGAAATGCTCCCGTGATGGCCGCCATGCCCCCGGCCACTTCCGCTGCCCAGGCGTAAAGCAGGCTCAGACACAGGGCAAAAGCCAGTGTCCCCTGACTGATGGGCAGTCGCCGCACCAGGCGCGCCAACGGAGGCAAAAGCCACAGGCCCACCACAGAGGCGACTGTCAGGTAGACCGCCATGCGTGCCAGCGTCCACACGATGACCCCGCCGCCGCCGGGCGTCTGCCCCACCAGCACGGTGGCTACGGAGAGCAGCACAATCACCAACACATCGTCGAAGACGGCGCTGCCCAACAGCGCCAACCCCACCTGGCTGCGCAGCACCCCCAACTCCATTAACGTTTGGGCCGAGATGCTGACGCTGGTGGCGGAGAGGGCCAGGCCGATGAAGAGGGCCTCCGTCAGGCTGGCCCCCAGCAGCCGGGCCACGCCGCCCCCCAACATCAGCGGGGCGGCGACACCCAGGCTTCCCGCCAGAACGGACACTTTGCCGGCCCGCAGGAGCTCATCAAGCTCCAGTTGCAACCCGGCCAGAAACATGAGCAACAGTACCCCCAGCTCAGCGATGAGCTTGATGGATGCCAACAGGTGTTCATCCCGATTGAGGTAGGGTAAGGTGTGAAAGAAGTCCAGCAAGGTGGGGCCGAGGATCAAGCCGGCCAGCAGTTCCCCCAGCACCGATGGCTGGCCCAGCCGCACACTCAGATAGCCGCTGACTTTGGCTACTGCAATCAGCAGAGCCAGGGCCAGGATGAAGTTGAGAAATTCTGTTGACATGAGTGCTGGCCTGGCAGCAGGTGGATGTTGCATAGCAACCACCCACGCCCTTTCGGCCGCTGAAAGCGTCTGTTCTACTGTCGGGCGCTCCGGCGGCGCCATTGCCGGGCCAACAGGAAACCTGTCGCGGCCGGCCACACCCAGGCCAGATCGCCGGGGCCGCCGGGGCCGGTGCGCGCCTGGGTGGGTTGGATACGCATGAGGGGATAGTCGGCTACGGCCTGCGCCAGGTCGGCGTCGGAGGCGACGGTCGGCCGGATGCCGGCAAAAAGTGGGGCAGCAAAACCGCTGGCGATCAATACCTGGCGCATCCGGGGCAGAAAGCCGGGATCGTCGGGCGTCACTTCCTGCGCCACGCCGGCCCACCACCCTTCCCGCAACCATACCTCCACCTGGGGATGAGCGCGCAGGTTGCGATACCAGTCAGCGCGCCGGCCAAAGCCGGCCGTACAGTAGATTGCCCCATCCACGATGGCGTAATTGACCGGCGTGCGATAGCGCCGGCCGCTCTTGCGCCCGATGTGGGTCAAGACCATCACCTGGCTGGTGGCCGGGCTGTTGCCATACGTTCCCAGCCCCAAGCGCCACAATAGCAGCAGCCAGCGGTTGCCATATTTGAAAAGCTGTCGCAGGACACGCTCTTGGGAAGAATGTATCATATAGGAAAGATGAACCTTAGGGGCCGGGGTGCGCCTCGCCTGGGGCGCGTCACCGACCGCTCCCGTGCCTTGTGCCGCACCTTCATTGTACCCCAAAAGCGAACGCCCGCGCCAGACGCCCGGTGCCGCCGTGTGGTAGAATGAGGCGGGTGGGGCCATCCCACCCATGCACACAATCTATGCAGCAGAGCAGCGACGCTGGAGGTATCATCACATGGAGTATCGCACATTGGGCCGCACCGGCTGGCAAATTTCCACCATCAGTTTTGGGGCCTGGGCCATCGGCGGTGACTGGGGCGAAGTGGCCGACGAGGCTTCCCTGGCCGCCTTGCAGCGAGCGCTTGACCTGGGCGTCAACTTTTTCGATACCGCTGATGTCTATGGGGATGGGCGCAGCGAGCGTCTCTTGGCAACCTTGCGCCGCCAGCGCCCCGACGTTCCTTTTTATATCGCCACCAAAGCCGGCCGACGCCTGAAGCCTCACACTGCCGATGGCTACACCCGCGAAAATTTGACCACCTTTGTCGAACGCAGCCTGCGCTATCTGGCTGTTGAGGCTCTTGATCTGTTGCAGCTGCACTGTCCGCCTACGGAAGTCTACTACCGCCCAGAGGTGTTTGGGGTGCTGGATGATTTGCAGCAGCAAGGCAAGCTGCGCGCCTACGGGGTGAGCGTGGAAAAGGTGGAAGAAGCCTTGAAGGCGATAGAATACCCAGGCGTGCAGTCGGTGCAGATCGTTTTTAACATTTTCCGCCAGCGGCCGGCCGATCTCTTCTTCGAGCAGGCCCAACGCCGACAGGTGGGCATTCTGGCGCGTGTCCCGCTGGCCTCCGGCCTGTTGACCGGCAAGCTGCGCCCCGATACCCCCTTCGCCCCAAACGATCATCGCGCCTTCAACCGCCACGGTGAGGCATTCGACCGCGGTGAAACCTTTGCCGGCGTCGATTACGCGGTTGGATTAGAGGCCGCAGAAGCCTTGCACGCCTTGCTACCCCCAGGGGTTACTCTGGCCCAACTGGCATTGCGCTGGATTTTGATGTTCCCGGCCGTGACCTGCGCCATTCCAGGAGCCAGAACGGTCGAGCAGGCGACGGCCAACGCCCAGGCGGCCGATCTCCCTGCGCTCTCCGAAGCCGCCATGAACGAGATTGCCGCGCTCTACCAAAGCCGCATCCGCCCCCTGGTGCACCATTACTGGTGAGACGGCGGGCAGAGCGCCGATCAGGTGTCTGGCTCACGCCTCACGCCAGCGCTGCCAGGACACGCTCCGGTTGGAACGGCAGCTGCCGCAGGCGCACGCCCGTCAGGCGGAAGAACGCGTTGCCTACCGCAGCTGCAATAGGGCCAATGGGTGGCTCTCCCATGCCGAATGGCTGATTGCCTGAGCTGACCATCTCCACCTGAATGGCTGGCGCTTCCTGAATCGTCAACAACGGGTAGGCGTCGAAGTTATTGACGCGGATTTGACCATCCTGGATGGTCACTTCTTCTTTAAGTGTGGAGCTCAGACCCATGATGATGGCTCCCTGGGTTTGCGCGGCCGCCCCATCGGGGTTGATCACCAGACCGGGGTCAACGGCGGCCGTCACCCGATGTACCCGTACCTGACCGGTGGCGCGCTCCAACGAAATCTCCGCCACTTGTGCCACGACTGTGCCCACATCCACACAACACGCCAGCCCCAGGGCGTGCCCCTCGGCCGGGGCGCGGCCCCAACCCGCCTTTTCGGCCGCCAGGTTCAAGACGCCCTTGAGGCGGGTGCTGATGGCATCGTTACCCAGATGCGCCAGGCGGAAGGCCAGCGGATCGGCCCCGGCCAGATGGGCCATTTCATCCATGAAACTTTCTACGGCAAAGGTGTTGGCTAACAGCCCTAACCCGCGCCACCAGCCGGTGCGCACCGGCAACGCGATGCGCCACACTTCCGTGCTGCGGTGCAGGATGTTGGTGTAAAAGAGGCGCGCCCCACGCCAGGCCCCAAAATCCGCCCCCAACACAGCTGCAGCCACGTCGGGCAAAAAGTCAAAGGCGACATCCCCGCTGGCTTGCTGGTGTTCCAGGGCAACGATACGCCCTTCCTGCAAACGGGCTGCCAGTTGGTGCTGTGTCGGCGGGCGCAAATAACCATGGTGCATCTCCTCGCGCCGATCCCATCCCACGTGTACCGGCCGGCCGGCCGCCTGCGACAGCAAAGCAGCCTCGACTGCGGCTTCGGTTCCGATTTTGCGCCCGAAGCCCCCTCCCAAATAGGTGGGAATGACTTCCACGGCCGCATCGTCCAGCTTCAACGCCTGCGCCACAGCACGGCGCACCGATTCCTGCCCCTGCGTGGAAACCCAGATGCGCGTCCGGTCCGCCTGTACATCGGCCAGAGCGGCCTGCGGCTCCAGCTGGGCATGGGCCGCCAGGGGGGTGCGATAGGTTGCCCGATGGGTAGCGCTGTGCGCCAACAGGTCAGCGGCGTTGCCTTCATGTTGAATTGTCACGCCACCCCGTTCCCCCACCTGCACCAGGGCGTCAAGCTCCGCCTGCTGCCATGGATGCCCTTCCTCCCAGGTCAGGTCCAGCGCTGCCAGCGCTCCCCGCGCCTGGGCCCGGGTGTGGGCGGCTACACCGGCGACATCTGGGGTTAACATGATGTGGGCTACGCCCGGCCGGCCGGCGGCATCCCCAGCCCCGGCCGAGCGCAGGCGCGCTGTCAGAGTAGGGGGATGGGCCACCGCGCCATAGAGCATGTCAGGCAGGCGCACATCATAGCCATAGACAGCCTGACCGATGATCTTGGCCGGCAAGTCGAGACGCGCCAGCGGTTGGCCAATGAGGCGAAAATCCTGCGGGGCTTTAAGCGTGGGTTCGGCTTCTGGCTCTTGCCACACCACATCTAGCCCTACCAACTCGCCGTAGAGGATGCGCCGGTCGGGATCGTCACGTACCGCAAACGTGCCCGCCTGGGCCAACAGGGCGGCCGGCGCGACTTGCAGCCGGCGCGCCGCTTCCAGGCGCAACATTTCACGCAGCGTCGCCGCTGCCTGGCGCAAACGGGTATACGTGGTGGAGACGGAGTTGCTGGCGCTGGTGACGCCTGTATCGGTGCGCCCCACGTGGGTTGTGCCCTGGACAACTTCAATCTGTTCCCAGGCCACCTCCAGTTCTTCGGCCCCAATTTGCGCCAGGGCGGTGTGGATGCCCTGCCCCATTTCCACCTTGCTGATGAACAGGCGCACGCGGTTATCGGGGGTGATCTCAAACCAGGCCAGAGGGTCCTGACTGGCTGCGCCCGGCGGGCCGCCGCCAGCATCCAGGGTGTCGGCGATGAACAGGCGCAGGGCGGGCAGGCCCGCCACCACCCCCACGCCCACCG
Source organism: Anaerolineae bacterium (assembly GCA_034435495.1). Classification (GTDB taxonomy): domain Bacteria; phylum Chloroflexota; class Anaerolineae; order Promineifilales; family Promineifilaceae; genus DAOTXO01. The sequence continues at coordinate 1,474 of DAOTXO010000058.1, read as the reverse complement.
CCAGGGACGCACTTCCCAGCCCGATGAGAAAGCCGCGCCGCGAGATGCGCCATGACTTGCCTGGTGGGGTGCTGGGGTTCATAAGCTGACCTCCGGTGTGGAACGCATGGCCTGCGCGGCCCGGCTCACGGCGGCGCGAATGCGCACATAGCAGCCACAGCGGCAGTAGTTACGGTTGAGAGCGGCTTCAATTTCGGCCGGCGAGGGATTGGGATTGTGCGCCAGCAAGGCCGCGGTCGTCATCATCTGACCACTCATGCACCAACCGCATTGGGGAACCTGTTCATCTAAAAAGGCCTGCTGCACGGGATGTAACCCGGCCTCGTTCGCCAGCCCCTCAATGGTGCGAATGGCCCGGCCGGTGACCATGGCCAGCGGCGTGACACAGGCACGCACCGGCTCACCCTCGACCAGCACTGTGCACGCGCCACAGATGCCCATGCCGCAACCAAATTTTGTTCCTGTCAATCCCAGCTGATCGCGCAGGAACCACAGCAAAACATCAGCTGTATAGTCTGGTTCGACTGCGTGCCATACATCATTCACCTTGAGTTCCATGTTTCCTTCCTGTGAGCGACGCTCAAAAGGCTGCTGGTGTATTCGAGGGTATTGTACAGCCATGTCTATATTTTGTCTATATATTTGTCGTAATTTGCACTCCCTATGATAGAACGCCCCCAGGCTTCGCGTTCTGCCCAATCCAGAGTAGAATCACCCCATGTCATCCATCACCATCTCCCACCTGACAGCCCGCCGGTTCAGTCTGGGCCGGCCGCTCATCGATGCAGGAGAAGACCCATGCCCTATCAACCTGTCAACGGCCTCCGCCTGTACTACGAATGGCACGGCCCGGCCGATGCTCCGCTGGTCATTCTCAACAATGGCGTCTTTATGAACACCACCAGTTGGGTCTTTCAGCGGCCGGCCCTCAGTCGGCGCTACCGCGTTTTGACCTACGACATGCGCGGTCAGGGACAGAGCGACCACCCGGCCGGCCCCTACTCCCTGGAACAACACGCCGACGATCTGGTCGGCCTGATGGATGCCCTCGACCTGCTCGACGCTCACCTGGTGGGAACTTCCTACGGTGGCGAACTTAACCTGGTCATGGGTTGGCGTTACCCGACCCGTTGCCGCAGCCTGACCATCATCGCCTCCGCCTCTCACAGTGATGCCCTGACAGCTGCCATGATTGAACGCTGGCGCATCGCCGCCCAGTTAGGGGATGGGGGGCAGTTTTTCCGTCTGATTTATGCCGATGTTTACTCAGAGGGCTTTCTGAGCGGGCGGCCTGACCTCCTGCCTATGGCGGAGGAGCGCTACACCACCCTCGACCTGGCGGCGGCTGTGCAGCTGATTGAAAGTTTTCAACGCTTCGATGCCCGATCTCGCCTGGGAGAGATTCGGTTGCCCACCTGCATCGTCAGCGCCGGGCAAGATAGGCTTAAGCCCCACGCCTATGGGGAGGCGCTGG
>DAOTXO010000057.1:0-44952 GCA_034435495.1 Anaerolineae bacterium | reverse complement strand
TGACGATATTTGATTGGTAAGGTGCTGTTTTTCGAGGTTATTTTGTCTGTTTAGCTGTTTGTCTCACTTGCTTCCCTGACAAAGTTCCCTCTTTTTGGCTTTTGCTCTCTCATTTGAGCGAACGCCCTGTAGTTAACAATAAGTTTTTGAAAATAGAAATCTATCAGGATGAGTTAAATCATTCTGAATAACCAGTCCTTTACCAACAGAATCAATGCTCTCTTGAATAGTTAAAAACAAGCGATTGGCACAAGCTGTCTCTTTGAGGTGGCGCCAGAAACGCTCAATGGGATTCATATCTGAACAATAAGGCGGTAACCAGAAAAGCAGGGAACGGTCTTGGAAAAGGCTAAGGTGCCTTCAGAAACAGCACTATGATGAAAAGAAGCATTGTCTAACAGGAGGACAAGCGGGCGGTCATCGGGTACAGTGGCCATTAAGTACTCAATGAACAGGCAAAAAGTTGGCTGAGTTCTTTTTGGCCGCGCCTATGGTGCTAATTGCACCGGTGCGCCAGTTGTAAGCGCCAAAGAGATGATGCCATGGTGGTTGGCCCGGCGTTGGGATGCGTTTCTGTTGCCCTTTGCGCATCCAGCAGCGCACCAGATAGCAGAGCAAGGTTAGGGCCGTTTCGTCCAGACAGAAAAGTTCGATTTCTCCGGCTTCGGCTTTTTTAGCTCGTCGCGATTTGCCTGAGCCACGGCCTTGGCCGCTTCATCTTGTAAAGAGGCTCAATCGTGCTTCGGCCGCCGCTACCCATAGTCCATTTTGGCTAACAAGTTTCGTAAGGTGTTGCTGTGCATCGTGAGTTGATACTTTTCCCGCAGATACGCCAGCACCCGCGGGGCGTTCCACACCGTGAAGGCATAGCCCATCGTCTGCGGGTCTGTTTCCAGAAGCTGCTCAATCACGGCTTCGAGTTCGGCATTGCTGACCGGCGGGCACCCTGAGCGGGGCCGGTCAGCTAAGCCGGCTAAGCCTTCTTCCCGCCAACGCTTATGCCACCAGGACACTTGACCGCGAGAAATGGCCAACAGTTCTGCAACCTCTTCATACTTATGGCCTTTGTGTAGCAAACGAATGACGCGCGCTCGTTCACGGACAGGGTGTTCTTCGTGGTTCTTTATCGCTTGTTCTATTGTTAAGAGTTCGTTTTCTGTTAAGGTGTAATTGATTCTTTTAGGCATCCCCTAATCATGCCACACTATTATCTAAATTTAAGATATTTTTGTAATTTACTTAAGCCAGCGTCGCACATCCGTCGAGCCCCTTTTTGATTTGATTGCCAAAGTCCTCGGCGCTACAGGTAAGCCCAAGCAACTGCCTGTCCAACGGCAAGCTAATGTGCAAACTTGTTTGGCTTTGGCCACCTTTTCGGTTCAGATTGCCATGATTGTTAATAGTATCTGGGGTTTACCGCTGCGTAATATCTCGACGATGGCCACTGCCTTCACCTGAATTATGCACACCCCTCAGTTATCTCTGAAGCGTGTGACATGACCTCTCCTTACAGTTTTGTTCCAACCGTAATTATGGACGTGTCACCGCTTCTTTTCACCTCTCACTTAGCCGCAACTAGAGCTTGAGCCGGGGTGCATTTTTTCAGGCTCTGATGTCGCCGCTCATGGTTGTAAAACTGGATGTACCTGGTCAGCCCGTCGTACAGACCCGGCACATCGGGGTACTCCTTTAGGTAGATGTCTTCATACTTAAGGGTGCGCCAGAACCGCTCAATGAAAATGTTGTCCATCGCACGGCGGCGACCATCCATACGGATAAAGACATCGGCCTGCTCCAGGGCGGTCGTGAAAGCGGCGGCCGTGAACTGAACCCCTAAAGATAGGAGGTTGCTCATGCCGCAACGCTTCACGCAAAGCTGACAAACAGAAATGTCCATCCAGAGTGTTGGACAATTCCCAGGTCAGGATGTAACGGCTGAACCAGTCCATGATAGCAACCAAATACATGAACCCACCGGTCAGGCGGGTGTAGGTAATGTCGGCACACCACACCTGATTGGGTTGGCTAACAGCCAGGTCGCGCAACCAGTAAGGATAAACCCGGTGTTCAGGATTGTTAAGGGTCGTGCGGGGCTTGGGATAAACAGCGACCAATCCCATTTTCCGCAGGAGTCGTTGGACCCGTTTGTGATGGACGGGATAACCACAATCTTGCAGATAGGTGGTCATCCGCGACCAGCCATAAAACAGGGTTCGGGTGTACTGCTCGTCCAGCAGGCGCATTAACAACAGGTTCAGGGTGATGCACGGGCCGGTTGGTAGTACCAGCTTGACCGATTCAGCCCGACCAGTTCACATTTCAACCAGGCCAACTCCATTTGCAGTCACCCGATTTGTTCGTACAGGTCACTTTGTTCCGCCGCTTGCGCTTTGACTTGTCGCTCTTTATCCTGGCCGAAGAGGGTTGGCCCTGCTTCGAGAAACTGTCGTTTCCATCTTACTTGAGTTTAGAGTTCAGGGGAACTGAACTCTAACAAGCACCTTAACAAAAAGAGAAACTGCGGGTAAAAGGGAGGCATGAATGAAACCCCCCTTCTCCAACAGTTTCGCAATGCAGTATACCAAAGAATGTCCCAACGGGCCGACGCCACATTCGACTTGATAGATGCCTTGACGGTCGCTGGTCACGTCGAGTCGCCGGTGGCCTTGAGTGAAGAAGTGCCTTTTCGTCGCCACTTCAGTTCCGTCTACGACGCGATGGAAAACGGCCAAGCTGAGGCGAGTGCCTTACGGCAGTTGCTCTACGAGTGGCAACCGGCGCAGAGCGAAACGATAGCAGGCTATGAGGTCTACGCCACGGACGTGACCCCCAACGAGCGGCCGGCAGCCGAGACGCTCCCGGAGCGACTGCGGCTCAAAAGCAAGAAGAACGAGCCCAGCCGGGTCGGTTGGAAGTTTTCTTGGCTGGTGCGGCTGGTCCACCCGGGCACCTCCTGGGTAGCTCCCTGGGACGTGCAGCGGGTGCGGAGCGACCAGACGGATAACCAGACGGCGGCTCAACAGGTGCAAGCCTTAGACCGCTGTAGCCCTCGACTGAAAGTAGTCGTGGCCGACAGTCTGTATGGCAACCATGTCTTTCTGGCTGTCTTTCTGCTAGTGAGGACCGTCTTGGCTCTGGTGCGCTTGCGCAGCAACTTGACTCTGTATGAGCAACCCCTGCCCAAACCACCGGGCGTGCGGGGCGCGCCGCGCCAACATGGCCCTAGCTTCAAGCTGTCTGCTCCTTGCCGTCCACCGGATAGACAGGCCACGTTCTGGCTGGGTTGGCAAGAGCTTCGCCTGACGGCCTGGCATGGCTTGCACTTGCGGAAACTGCCGGCCCTGGTTGGCCTGGTTTTGCGGGTTGAGTTCCTCAAGAGCGATGGTACGCCCCGCTACCAACGGCCGCTGTGGCTCTTCTGGACTGGCCCGGCCACCGTGCCCCTGGCTGACCTGTGCCGCATGTACCTGTGGCGCTTTGCCATCGAACACGCCTTCCGTTTCTTCAAGCAGCGGCTTGGCCTCAATGCCAACCGCTCCACCAACCCGGCCACCGTCGAACGCTGGATGTGGCTGTGCGCCCTGGCTTACTGGCAACTCCTGCTCATGGCTCAAGGTGTCGCAGACCTTCGCCCCGCCTAGCATCCCCGTCCGACGGCTGACCAACCCAGACCTTTGACACCGGGACAAGTGCAGCGCGGCGCCCTCCGCTTTTTATGCCGCTTGGGTACGCCAGCCGCCCCAGCCAGACCCGCTGGAAAAGGCATGGGACGCCCCAAAGGCTATCGGCCCCAGCCCAGACCCCGCTTTGCCGTGGTGCGCAAGGGCAAAAAAAGGGCCAAAAGGGTCAAAACCAGGCCGGCCGCCGTCGTCTAACGACCTTTTTCGGCTAACTGCATCGTTGTTAAGGTGCGTTTTGCTCAAAGCGCAGAGTTTGCGCTTTCTGTTTTCAACTCTAAACTCAAGATCTTAGCATGTGGTCTGGTTTTTGGGGTCAATTATACCAATTCACGAACAGATTCTAGCACTCTTTGGCCCAGCGGCGAAAAATATCTACATCCCTCCGGGTCGACTTCGGAATGTGGATTCAAGAACCCTGGCTATCACATTGATCACAAATCACAGCAAAAAGCATTTAGAATCACCCGACTCGCTCTGAATCCGTGGGCCTTTCCAATAGCGCTCCAGCGACTTCAGTCAAAATCATAATAGATGATGCGCCATTCTCGGTTTATATAACGAAATTCGAGATAAACGCTTTGCTCTGTTCCGTTAACTAATTGCATACTCCCGCTAACTATTCCTCGTCGCGTTTCACGCACACTTTGTCCAACGCGCCAATTGGCCGGCTGAATGTCGGCTCGCCTTATTTCTTGACCAAAACTTTCGCTGTCCTCCCAAGATGTTTGTAATTCGGGGGATAGGAGATTAAAAGCTGCCTGGTAATTTTGGGAGCCTAAAGCGCTCAGAAAGTTATCTGTACTCTCCAACACTGGATTGGACGTACGGAAAGCCCATAGTATGATTACCAGGCTGATAATCATAAGCAACCCACCCACGAGTAACCTGGCTACCGGGTTATCTAACTTCATGGTAGGAGGAGAGGATAGAGAATTACAGACTCGATAGTTGTGAATTTCGACAAAGAATGAAATCGAAAAGAAACCGGTTGTTTAGCGAAAAGTAAGCGAGAAACATTATCCAGCGATTCGCCGCCGTTGAGGAGGTCATGAACCATCAGAATGAGCGACTGAACCAGAGCTTGACCTTGTTGATGACAGACTTCACCAATGGATTTGAGGGGAAGGGCAGAACCTTTAGCGCGTGACAGTTCCAGGCAGTGGAGATGCAGGAAAGAATAAGCCACGAAGACCAGCGACCAATGTTTTTGGAAGGCTTCGGCTGTTGGCATGCGATAGTCGTCCAGCCCCAACTGACCCTTGCTGTCCTGATAAAAGGTTTCTATCGGCCAACGCTGGAGATAGGTCTGAATCATGAATTCAGCCGACCAACCCAACCGATTAGTGACCAAAACGACATCATCACCTTTGAGTTCAGGATTATCAAAAGAAATGACCGGGCGAACCTTCCCCAAAGTAGGCAGGGTGACATTTCGAGAAAAACACCGATACTTTTTACCCCCAACTTCAACCGGCCGAAAGGCGTTGGCCGGGATGAGCGTGATCCGGCCTTTCACTTGAATATGGGGGCCAGGTAGAGAGATGACCTGGCCGTTTTCATCTTTCAGGACGAAGCTGTTGATTTCCAGGTTACGGTTGTGCTTGAGAATGCTTATCCAATCTTTCTCTAGCTGTTCAATGGCGGCGATGAATTCCTTGGCCAGATACCAACCATCAAAGAGAACGACCTCAAAAGCTAAGCCATGCTCCACAGCCTGTTCCAACAACTGCGTGGCTAAGGTGATTTTCGTTTTGAACCGGCCGTGTTCGGCTTTGAAAGCCTCGTCTAACATCAAAATCGGGTCTACTTCCTTATGAAACTGTTGCCGTGCTCTCTTGGTTTTGGGAATCTTCCGCTCTGGGAAATGCTTGTGGACGAATTCCTCCCACCGGGTCTGTTCTTCATAGAAACAACTCCGAAATTCATCGCTGTATTTCAACACCACGGGCGTTCGATGCTCATTTTTACTCCAGGTTTCGCTCGTCAAAATTCACAACTGTCGAGTTACAGACAGGGTGCCTTTACAAAGTCTTCCCTTTTTGCCTCTACCAAGATGCTTTTATTGGCTAGTTAAGGTAACTGGAGTTCGCCCAATCGGAAAGAGTTGATCATCTCGACGAACAGTTCATCCAACTCTCTTAAGCGGTCATGATTGGGTTGACTGCTTAAAAGGACATATAACTGTTTGTCAGATAGAATGAAAACCTGACGCTGAAAGATCAGCATATTGATTTGTGGATTGAACCATCGGAAGGCGCGGTGGAAAGCAGCGTAATTTTCTCTGGACAGATCTTTCTCTTCTAAAACTGTGTAATCGGGAAGCTGTACAGTTTGCTCTGATCTCACTGCTGTAACTCGATCGGCAAATGCCTTCCCATTATCTGATAAATCGCGGATAACTTTGCAAGGTGTGGAAAGGCTAACGGCCTCCTTGCGTTATTCACCGCCTGAAGTGTTGCTGGCAATGGAACGCAAAGATGAGCAGATGCAAAAAAGCATCCTCCCGGATAAGGTGGATATATGGAGCCTGGGGGTCATTTTCTTTGAGATTGTTACCGGCCGCCCCCTCTTCGACCAAAAGAAGAGAGCATCTATCACGACCACAGTATTGCGTGGTTCTCTGCAGACCATCAAAGAGATACGGCCGGGCGCGCCTGAACAGCTGGATAAATTTATGTCCAAGCTTTTGGAGCGCCAGCCGGAGGAGCGGCCCAGCACGGGGCAGATCATTGAAGCGTTGGAAGAGCGCATGAGTAGTGTGCGCCCGCCACGTCTGGCCAGCTAAGATGGTTGTGACACGGCCAACTTTTTTACGAGCAGACCTATGGGCAAGATTATCAAGGGTGTAGCATGGAATATAGGCCGGCGAGATGTTTATGAAGACCGGGCCATCATTAAGTTGGAACTGGTCAGCGCTGGCGGTTTGCGCCTGGATGTGGCAGCGGTAGCGGATGGTGTTGGGGGAGAAGATAAAGGGGAGAGGGCTGCACAAGTGGCGCTGGACACCCTTATCAGCGCGCTCCAGGAGGGGGAGGATGGCGACGTGCCCTCTCTATTGGCGCGCGCAGTGGCGATGGCTAACCACGCCGTGCACGCTATGAAAGAGGAGACCAATGGCGCGAGTTGCACCCTGGCAGTAGCGGTCATTCAAGACGAAAAGACGCTTTTCATCGCCAATGTGGGGGATAGTCGAGTTTATTTGTGCCGCGGTGACAGGGTGACCCAACTTACTATTGACCACACCTTTGCCACGGTCATGCCGTGGCAGGGAAAGCTGGATAAGGAGGCTGCACGGCAAAACCCCCGTGCCGACGTGTTGATGCGCGCTTTGGGCCCCCAACCACGCGTGGCAGTGGACGTGGGTTTCTACGTTAACACGGAGGATTTCCGGGTGGCGCACGAGCGCGGTTTGCAGGGGTTGCCCTTGCAACAAGGAGATTCGGTCATGGTGTGTTCAGATGGTCTAGTTAAGGAGATGCGCCCAGGCCACCCCTACACCACGGCTGAAGAGATCACCCACACCTTGAACGCGCAGGAGGGGGATAAAGCGGCCAAGACATTGATTTCCTTTGCCCTGGGGCGCGACACCGATGACAATGTTTCAGTGGCCTTGTTACAAATGCCCGATCCCAAACGCCATGCCCAAGCCCGCAGGCCGTTTGTGATTTTTAGTGTCGCTGGTGTATTGCTATTTTTGTTGGCTGTCTTGGTTATTAACAACATAGTACGCCACACGGGAGAGGAGCAGGTGCGACAGGGGCAGCGGGCTCTGCAAGAAACGGCGACATCTGAGGCGATAGAGCTTTCGAGAGAGTCCCAAACCCAACAAGCGCGGGTCGTTGCCACCCAAACTGTGGTTGCTCAGCAGCTGTCGGCTCAGAATGCGATGACGCTGTCGGCGCGCCAAGCAGAACTGAACACAACCGCCACAGCCGAAGCCCAGGAACTTTTTCAACGAACGGAATGCAACAATCCCAATATCTACTCCTATTCCCTTTCTGCGCCTGAACTCAAACCGGCAGCAGGTTTTACGTATGTGCGTGGCGACCCGCCGCCGCGACTCGTTACAGCTTTCTGGTTGCTGACGAATGAGAGCAATTGCACATGGCGCAACGTGCGCTTGCGTTCTGCAGATGGGCAGGATTGGCCAGATGTTCGTGTGACAGCTCTAAGAGGCAACCCTGAGCAAGCGGCGGATTGGTTGCAGGCGATTGCGCCGCAGGCGGAGGTGTACGTTTATATTGTTTTTCCTGACCCAGAAGTGGCGCAGGTGGTGGAGCAGAGATGGCATTTTGTGGTATCGGACAGCAATCAGCAGGACCTGATTTTATTCCAGCAGCCGGAGTTGGTATTGGAGGGGGAATGGATTGTGGTGGTCGATCCAACACCTACCCCAACTGATACCCCCCCCCCACACTTACACCCACTCCGACGAATTCGCCCGAACCCCCGTCCAACCCCTCTTCTCCGTCCCCTCCCTCTTCTCCGCCCACTCCCCCGCCTGATGCGACCGTGTCTCCGCCGGGAGACAAGTAGCCTGGAGGAGGATAGCACGTTGAGTGTGGCGGCTCCTGGTGTGTTGGGCAATGACAGCGATGGAGACGGCGATATGTTGATAGCGGAGTTGGTGCAGGGGCCGGCTAATGGAACGTTGACGCTGGCAGCCAATGGTAGCCTGGTCTACACACCACCGCGAGATTACCACGGAGAGACGACGTTCTGCTATCGAGCCAGCGACGGAGTGAACCGTTCCGCCAGTGCGTTGGTGACGTTGGAGGTGTCGGATGTGCCTGATCGAGCCTTCTTACCCTTCACCGGTCGTGACCTGGCATGTGCCATTCCACCAGACCCTTACGAACCGAATGAGACGATAGGTCAGGCCTACCTTTTGAAGGAGAAAGAGGTTATTCAGGCCAGCTTCTGCGGTGCAGATGCCGACGATCTGTACAAGATTCAGGTGGAAGGAGGGCACACCATTGACATCTTCCTGGAAGATGTGCCGGCTATGACCGACTTGGACCTCTACCTGTACGATAGCTTTCTGAATCTGGTAGCGTTCTCTTTTGATGGATTGTTAGGTGATGACGAGGAGATAACCTATATCGTACCGGGGGTAGTCTCCCAGATCTTTTATTTGCGTGTTTTTCCTTTTACCAAGGGGGCCGATGCAGATGACCTGTATAGTCTCCATTGGGCATATCACGATAACCTCAGCCTTATCCTGCGTCTCGACATCCATTACCGGTATGGTTTTCAGTGGAGACGGTAGGATGACCACATTATGATGGCAGCTGCACCACGCATGTTGGGGCGTTATCAACTGTTGGGCCGCCTAGGGGAGGGTTCCATGGCGGTGGTGGTGCGCGCTTTTGACCCGGTCTTTAAGCGGGAAGTTGCCATCAAGGTGGCGCGACGCAAGTTTGCCGACGACCCCGCGTTTCGGCAGCGCTTCATTCGGGAGGCGCGCACTGCTGCTCGTCTGGAACATCCGGCGATTGTGCCAGTTTACGACGCCGGCCAGGACGGGGACGACCTCTATCTGGTGATGCGCTTGATGGAAGGGGGCAATCTGACGAGTCGCATCCAACGCGATTCCCTGACGCCGGCTGAGGTTGCGCTGGTGGTGCAACGTATAGGGGCGGCGCTGGATTACGCGCACAGCCTGGGTTTGGTGCACCGGGATGTCAAGCCACAAAACATCTTTTTTGATCAGGAGGGACAACCGTACCTGAGCGACTTTGGGGTGGTGCGTCATGAAGCTGGAGGAGAGGGGGACTCGGCCGATGGTTGGATGGGCACGCCGATGTACATGAGTCCGGAGCAGGTATTGGGGGGGGCGCTGGATGGGCGAAGTGACCTTTACTCGCTGGGGGTGGTGCTGTTCGAGATGCTGACCGGCGAGACGCCCTATCAAGCTGATAGGGTTATGGGTGTGGCTATGAAGCATGTGATCGAGCCTATCCCACATATCCAGGCGCGCAATCAGCTCTTGCCCCGTGCCTGGCAACAGGTGATCCAGACCGCGCTGGCCAAGAAACCAGACCAACGCTACGCTAGCGGTCAGGTGTTGGGTATAGCGACGCTCAAAGTCGCAACGCAGTCGCGACAGCGATCTGGCCAGGTATTGCCTCATTCTGTCTGGTGGGGAATTGTCGCCCTACTTGGCCTGGCCCTACTCGCGGGGTTGGTTTGGGGTTCCAGCTTTCTGGAGGAAGAGGGAGCAGCTACTATTACCCCCACCTTAATCGCAACGGTTAATATCCAGACCACGGTCGAGACCCATGCTTCGCCTACACCGGATCAGATAACGAACAGTGTAACCGTAGTGACGCAGGTCGTAGAGGCGGTCGCCGGTGCCCAACTCTCTGCCACACTCCTGCCGACGGCCACGCCTTCGCCGCCGACAGCCACGCCGACCGTTGCGCTGGCTGTGCGAGTCCTAGGTGTGCGCGCCAATGTCCACAGCGGCCCCGGCGCGGTCTACGAGGTGGTGGCTGGCCTTGCCCCCGGTGCTGTGGTGGAGGTGGTGGCGCGCAATAGAGATGGAAATTGGTATCTGATTCCCTTGCCGGCCAGGCTGGAATGGACATCTAGCGCGGTTGTTGAACCGGCGCAGGTCGGGGCAACTGCCAGTGTGCCCGTGGCTTTGACCATTCCTCCAATTCCTATAACATCGACCTTTACACCATCTCTGACGTCGACATCGCGCCCACCCACCTTATTCCTCACGCCACTCCTCACCCCGCGCCACCAACTCCTCTGCCTCCAGCGGGTCCATAGGTGTAGCGTCTATCTCGCTTGGATGTTGGGGAAGGTAGATATGGCAATTTAACAGGCCAGATATATCCAGGTATGGTGTGACATGTGTATTGGCGGCGGGTTTTTCAGCTGCAATGCGCGACTGTTTAGCGGTAGGCTGATTTGTCTTGAAGAATACCAGGCCTTCCCGGCAAACTGCTAGAGCATGTTATATCTAAGGGATGCCAGCACTGGCCAAATAGGCAACGCGAATAGCTCGTTAACCAAGGTTTTAGCTCTATGGCGGTTCAAACCATTGGCCGTTATCAACTGAAAGGCAAGTTAGGCGAAGGCGCGATGGCAGTTGTTCTGCGCGCCTACGATCCTCTCACCGGGCGCGACGTGGCCTTAAAAGTGCTCCGGGGTCGGCTGGCAGATGATGTAGTGGTGCGCCAACGTTTTCTCCACGAAGCACGGACGGCGGCGGGTTTGGAGCACCCGGCTGTGGTTCCGGTGTACGATGCCGGCCAAGATGGGCAGTTCATTTATCTGGTGATGCGAGTAATGGAAGGGGGCACCCTCTTGGAGCGGATGGAAAAAGAGGTGTTGCCAACAGAAGTTATCATTCACGTTTTGCGTCGGGTGGGTAGCGCCCTCGACGCCGCGCACCGGCGGGGCATTATCCATCGTGATGTTAAGCCAGACAATATTCTGTTTGATCAACAGGGTCAGGCGTATCTGGCAGATTTTGGCATTGTCAAAATCGCCGATAAAGGTGTGGACCTGTCCACTGATATGCTCCTGGGGACGCCGGCCTACATGAGTCCTGAGCAGGTGAAAGGGGGTGAAACAGTTGACAAGCGCAGCGATCTTTACTCCCTGGGCGTCGTTTTGTTTGAGATGCTGACGGGCGAATTGCCATATCATGGCGATACACCTGTGCAGATGGCTGCCCAACACCTTAGCCAACCGACGCCTCATTTGCGTATGCGCCACCCCTATTTACCGAAAAGTTGGGAGCGTGTTGTGCGCAAGGCGATGGCTAAAGAAAAAGGAGAGCGTTATCAGAGTGGGGCGGAACTCGCTGAAGCTTTTGCCACGGCCAGTACACGGCATAGGTTGGTGAAGAGAGTGACGGGGCAGCCAGTTATCACCCGTCCTCACGCGCGTCGTCCCCGAGCCTTCCTGGGTTTTTTGACGATGTTGATGTTTCTCTTTTTGGCCTGGGGGGTTTGGGGAATTTGGGATCAACGCCCCCCGGCCAGGGAAGCCGCGGATCTTACGCAGAATCCGTTAGAAGGAGAAGCGACAGTGGTGCAAAACTCGCAGGCGACCAACGCCCAATCCTTTCACACCACAGAAACAGCCCAAACTGCGGCCTTTGCCACGGAACGGGCTGACACCACGCCGCCTGCTGTAGCTTCCAGCCTGTTCCCCCAGGCAACCCCTCCAGTGGTAGAGTCAACCCGCTCGACAGCCACTTTTGTAGCTCTGTTGCCAACGGCCTCGCCAACCTCAACGCCTCGCCCCACACTTTCAGCTACGATTACTCGTGCAGTATCCACTTCCCGGACACCTACTCCACGCGCCGTTACCCCCACAGCGACAGTTGGCTCGAGCAACCCCCAGGGTGCAGTGACTATTGGCGTCGGGTTGCCCTTGACGTTTGAACGTATGGGAGTGTGGGTGCGTGGCGACGAGCCCTATGGCTCATTTGAAGCGTCTGATGAGCAGGTACACAGCGGTTCCACAGCTGGTAAGCTATCCTATAACTTTCCCACCACCGGTGATGATTATGTTGTCTTTATGCAACTCAACAGTATCCCCGATGCGGCTAACACCCTTGATATCTGGGTTTATGGGAATGGTTCGGGGCATTTTTTGAACGCCTGGGTTCTTGATGCCGACGGGCAAACCTGGCAGGTTCCCTTGGGGCAGATTCTGCATACCGGCTGGAAGCAAATGACGGGGTACATGGTAATCGGGCAAAAGTGGCCCTGGTCACATATAAATGGAAATGATAACGGTATGATTGATTACCCGATTCAACTGCGCGGCCTGGTGCTGGATGATTATGCCAACGCCTATCAGGGAAGCGGCGTCATCTATGTGGATGATTTGAGTAGCCGTACAGTGGCCAATCCCCAATTGCCAGGGGGAACCATTGTGATAACGCCGCCACCGATCGGCAATGCGTCAACGCCCGGCGTGACACCATCTGTTCAACCTACGGTTATACCAACTCCCCTGCCAGATCAAATTGTGATACCGCCGCCACCGATCGGCAATGCGTCAACGCCCGGCGTGACACCATCTGTTCAACCTACGGTTATACCAACTCCCCCGCCTCTCCCGCCAGATCAAACCGGGCGCATTCTGTATATGTCCGGCAATACCCTTATGTCTACGGACCCCGATTGGACAACTCCTCTTGTCGTAGGGCAGACGACCGGCAACACTTGTAACCGTGCGGTCACGACCACCAAAGGAGCTACGTTTGAAGTTTATGTTGGCTCTTTTTGCGTCATCGGTGAGACTATCAACGTTTGTCGCTCGCCCGACGGCCTCCATGAAGTGTATGTGGATGGAACCAATCGGGACAACGTGGTGATAAACGTTTATCCTACCGGCAATCCTGGCGCTGGCCACCCTATTTACAGTGACGTGATTGATTTTGATGAGGGTATCCGTTGGTCGCCTCTGAGTGACCGCTTTTTGTTTGTCATTGGTGATAGCGCCAATGTGGCTTATATTGGAGGGGGATACAGCGAGGTGGGCAGGCATTGCTTACACACCTATTTTTTCAGTCGACGGAAGTTTAATTCTGTTCCGCCGGCCGGTAGGCCCAAGGGTGAATGACGTTTTTGTGGTGCAGGCTGATGGGACGAACCCGCGCAATGTAACCAATAGCCCCACTGTTGACAAACAGTGTGCTGTATGGCGTCCCTGACCTGAAGGATGCTTATTTGACGGTGATGTAAAAGAAGTCGCGCGGTGACGGCCGCAAATAGCGGTCGATGTGGATGCTCATGCCTTCTTCCAGCAAGGGATAAGCTACTGGTTGTCCTCCCTCGTTATCAAAGCGGGTGAAGTGTACCCAATATTCGTTAATATCGAGCAACATGCCATTGTAAATGCCCGTTGTTAGCATGGTATCAGCTAATACGGGCATACTGAGGCCGGGGCCGGCCAGATAGTAGAGGATGTTGTTTTCCTGGTTCAGGCCGAGACCGGAACGCCAGGTTACCACATCGCCGTTGATGGTTCCCCCCCAATCTTGTAGGGCATGGCTGTAAACAGCCGGGTTGATGCGTCCGGCTTCGATGACAAGACGCGCATTTTGCCGCCAAGCGTTTAGTGGTTGCGTTAGGTCGAGGGTGTGTCCCCAGTCGCCAATCTGTACCTTTCCATTGGCGGCGATCGCCACCGTCGCGTAGCCGGCCGTTGCATCGATGGCAACGATACCATCCGACATAGCCCCGAAAGAGCCATGCTCTGCTTTGAACCCCCCATTAAAAGCAGCCACAAGGTGCCCACCTGTTCGGTCGACGTAAGGCATAATCCCTGTTCCACGTGGCCCATCAGGCAGAGATGGATCTTCTGCTCCCAGAACGTAGTGCAACTCGACCGCTTCCAGATTGAATGCCACAATAGCTGCCAGACTCAAAGGGCGTCTCGGGTCTGCCTGTAGGAAGGTGCGTTGCCCGACGACTTGACCGGTTGGACTGTAAAGATATGGCGTCCACACGCCTTCGCCGGGCAGATCGCCCAGAGGGGGTAAGCTTGACAGAGCTTCCCACTCAGATAATGGCGTGGGTGTAAGCGGCGGTGAAATGGCGACCGGCGTTGCTGTGATGGTAGCTTCCAACGCTGGTTGGGGAAGGGTAGGCTGGATGGCGGCCGGTGTTTGGCTGATAGGAGTAGGGATGGCGGTCTGGCTCTCCCAAGGAGGTTGGGCTTCTGCTATACCCAAAGCTGCCGTTACCTGGATGGTCACATCTAGGGCTTTGAAGAACAGGGTTTCCAACCCGGCGACGCCCGATACGCCTATTATCTGGCGCATAGGATCGGCCAGACGGGCTGCTAACGCTGGGCGAGAAACGAGGATGGCGCAAGCAAGCAACAGCATCACAAGTAACCCCATCCCCACCCATTTAATGGGTGGGAGTTTAGGCTGACGGGGCCGCCACTCTCTCCAGGGATGGTCGGGTAAAGATGTTAACTTTTCAGCGATTGCCGCGACTGGAGAGTGTCCGTAAGCTTTAAGCTGTGCGAGAAGGCTGGGTGAGGCTTGGGTTGCCTGGATTGCGGCCTCCGCCATTTCGGCCGCGGAAGCAAAGCGTTGAGACGGCGACTGAGCCAAAGCCCGTTCGACTACGGATTGGCATTGGTAAGATAGAGCAGGTTTGTTGTTCTGCACACTGAGGTGAGGGTTTGAGATCTGCGTTGGATTGGAGGCGAATCGAGTGGCGTTGTCGAAAGGATGTCGGCCGGCCAGCATTTCGAAGAGTAAAATGCCGGCACCGTAAATGTCGGAGCTGGGGTAGCTCTGTTGGCGCTCCCAGCGTTGTTCTGGGCTTTGGTAAGGAACGTGCCAGGGCAGGGGGGGAAACCCCAGATACCATTCAACGAGGGTTGCCAGACCGAAATCGCTCAGATAGGCCTGCCCTTGCCGATCGAAAAGAACATTTTCCGGGGCCAGATTGCCATGCACCAGACCATGGCGGTGCGCCTGGTCTAGCGCCGGCCCAATGCGTTCAAAAATAGTTCGGGCCTGACTTTCCGTTAGGCCTTTGGATTCTGCTTGTAAATGGGAGCGCAGATTGCCCCCACGCAGTAGGGGGGTTACCAGAAAAGTTCTGTTATCAAATTTGCCTGCACGCCAAATAGGAACGATGGCCGGGTGGGGTGGGGGATGCATATTTCGTAGCAGGGTGTGTACAGCCTGGCGAGCGTTACCATCCTGAAGCAGGGGTTCACACGCTCGGTGGAATATTTTAATGGCGACCGCGGTGTTTTTCTGGATATCAATGGCTGCGTAAACCGTCCCCAAAGACCCCTGTCCCAGGGTATGGTAAAGAGTATAACGCTCAAAGGCGCGCCTAGTAGCGGTTTGATAAGTTGGTGAGTTTGGTATCATGCGTCACAATAAGGTTTGATCTGGCAGACATGAAGACAGGTTAAGTTTAGCTGACAACTCTCGTTTCACGTAAACGGGTTAAAGTTTAAGGTGGCCTAGATTGTCAAGACAGAAAAGCGGATACTTTTAAGGTAGGTTTTCTCCTTTTGAATTCTTGAACAATTGACAGTAGCAACCGGGCCAGTAGAGGGCGGCCGGTGTCCACTGTGATGTGCGTTTGGCTGCCTTCCCGGCGCTTATAGCCATCGTTGCCGGCCCGATGACCGCTCTCTGGACTCGATTGCAGGGTCCGGCTGTCGAAAATGACGACGCTGGGCTGTTCGGCTCGGCCTTTGGCCGCTCGCAGCAAGGCCCGCAGGTCATGCACGATGGCTTCAAAGACCCCAGCCTTGATCCAGCGCTGAGTCTGCTGGTAGACTGTATGCCAAGGTGGCAAGTCGTGGGGCATCATGCGCCAGGAAGCCCCCGTGCGCACGATCCAGAGCAGGCCGTTGAAGACCTCCCGCAGGCTGTGCTGACGCTGAGGAGCTTCTTCGGTCATCAAAGTCAGATAGGGGACAATGAAAGCCCACTCCTCGTCGGTAACATCACTTGGGTAAGCTTGTCGTTTCATGTCTACAGTTTATCAAATTCCATGCCATAGTGCATAACAGGCTCTAGTCGGGCGACTGGTGTAGCCGCTCATGGTTATAGAAGTGGAAGTAGTGGGTTAGCCCCAGGCGGGCCTGGCGTGGGGTTTCGTAATTTTGTAGATAGACCTCCTCAGGGGACGGTTCGTTTTTTGGTCAACTTTCGGCAAGAAGTCGTGCAGCCTAACTTCCGTTGAAGCGACCGGGGCAAGGGGTGGGGGTAGCGCCCTATTTCTTCCGGCAGCTTAACTCATCATTGGACGCTTGGAGAACGTATGCCAGAGACCGAAACATCCCTTATTTACGCGAAATCAGAGCTGCAGAAGAGTAGAACAGGTAATAAAGAAAAGATCGTGTGTCAATGATGTTCGGCAAGGTTGAGAGAGGTAAAGATAGAGGGGGGAGAAACGACCGTGGTGAAGCTTCACATCACCGCGATACCATTACCCACCCCCGTCTCATTGGCAGTTATCGCGTTGTTTGTTCACTTGCAAGTGTGTATCCTTTGGGATACAATGCGATATGATCGAAATCCGCCAGACAGAGGTCTACGCTACCTGGTTTACTGGGTTGCGTGATCGCCAGGCCCGAGCCCGCATTGACGCACGCATCCGTCGTCTCTCACTGGGCAATCCTGGCGATGTCAAACCAGTCGGTGAAGGCGTCTCCGAATTGCGCCTCGATTACGGCCCTGGCTACCGCGTATACTTCGTTCAGCGCGGCCCACTTCTGATTATCCTCCTGGCCGGAGGAGATAAGAGTACGCAAAACCCCGATATTCAGACCGCCCTTGAGTTAGCGCGGCAGGTATAAGGTACAAAAGATGATAGATAATAAGCTGCCAACGCAACCTTGGGATGCTGCCGAACATCTCGAAACTAACGAGGATATGATTGCCTATTTGGATGCTGCATTGGAGGACGGCGATCCAAGTCTCATTGTGGCGGTCCTCGGGGACATCGCCCGCGCCAAAGGCATGACTCAGGTCGCTCGCGACACGGGTTTGGGACGCGAAAGTTTATACAAGGCGTTGTCCCCCACCGGCAACCCGGAGTTTGCAACCATTCTTAAGGTCGTGCGGGCACTAGGTCTACAGTTCCATGTTCAAGCAGCAGGCTAAAGGCACATGAAGGCTAGCAGATCGGTGAACAGCCGTAAATCCTTTAAGTTGTGGTGGGGAAACGTCCGGGTGTCGGCCGCCTAACACTCATTGCAGTTGACCGCCTTAGGCTCCGGTATTTGTAGGTTATGGAGAGAGCCAGGCGGCAACTGAATCCAGACGTTAGCCGGCGCTGGAGATTGCACACATGGCAAATGACCAACTCTTCCGGTGGTTCTTTATTGTCAACTTCGTCGGCATGCTGTCTCTCTCGGGCTACTTTCGGTTCAGGGCACGCCAGTCGGGTGAAGCCATCCCGCGAGCGCGCGAAGGCAAACTTGCCCTGCTCACGCGCCTTGTCTTCGCCACCCCTTTGTACCTGCCTATGGTTGGCTACATGTTGAAACCCGAATGGATGGCCTGGTCTGTCCTGCCCCTGCCCACAGGGTTACGCTGGTTGGGTGCCGCAATTGGCCTGGGGACGTTACCGCTGCTTTACTGGGTGTTCAGCAGTATCGGCAGCAATATCTCAGAGACGACTCTGACCAAAGAGAAGCACATCCTTGTCAGCCGTGGCCCTTATCGGTGGGTACGCCACCCCTTGTACACCGCGGCCACGATTGGGCTGGTGTCAATGAGTGTGCTGGCAGCGAACTGGTTCATGATGATGATGGCCTGCGTGGCCTTTGTGGGCATTGCCGTGTTGGTCATTCCGAGAGAAGAAGCGGAGTTGATACGGAAGTTCGGTATTGAATATCAGGAGTACATGGAGCGCACAGGCCGGTTTGCTCCGCGCCTGTTCCGGTGGAATGGAAAATGCGCAGGCTAACAACGGGTTGCAGGCGACGTTGCTCCGCTGCGCTCCGCAACGCGGTTGAACCCGACCGTTGGGCCAGTCGCTCAATTCAGTGGCGCAAGGCTGGTAAACTTTCTTTCTGCTTAATTAGGACTACAATTGGGCATGATCAATCCGTTGCCAGCCGATGAAGTGCTGTTTGACGTTCTCACCCCACTTGGGTTTCGCGTCCGCGTCACACGGGTATACTGGAATCTGATTGTCACGGTCAAACATCCGGTTACGGCCGGCCGCGAACAAGCTGTCAAAGACACTCTCCAAGACCCCAGCGAAATCCGTCAAAGCCAAAGTGGTGTGGAGGTGTATTTGTTGAACGCATCGGGCGCTGGGTCTGCCGGGTGGCGAAGCAATTGAATGGCGGCGGGTTTTTAATCACGGCGTATCCGACCAACGCCATCAAAGAAGGAGAGTTGGTATGGCCCAAATAAAAGTGTTTTACGATGAAGTGGAGAATACCCTGACGGGTCTGGTTTGGCAATCCCCAGGATGAATATGTGGCCGAAGAGACCGGCGAAGAAGTCGTCACCCAGGCGTTAGCCCGGTCTGGCCACAATTCCAGTACGAGAAAACGATGATGACAATGATGAACGTCGAAGACATTGTGACCAAGTTGAGAGAATTGAAGTCTATAATCACCACCCGTTACAAGGTCAGGGAAATTGGTCTCTTTGGTTCTTTTGTTCGTGGGGAACAAAATGCAGAAAGCGACATTGACATCATAGCAGAATTTGAGGACGGAGCAGACCTATTTGATTGGATAGGGCTGACGCTGTATTTGGAAGAGATACTCCAACGTCAAGTCGACGTTGTTCCTAAACGTGCTCTTCGAGCAGAGTTGCAAGAATCGGTTCTCCGCGAGGTCATCTCTGTATGAGAGACTATACCCTCTACCTGAAAGACATTCTGGCGGCGATAGAGAGTATTGAAAGATTCACCGCAGGAATGGACGTGGAGACGTTTCAGGCGGATGACAAGACCAGCAGTGCCGTAATGCGAAAACTCGAAGTCATCGGTGAAGCCGTGAAACACATACCAGATGAGATACGCCAGAAGCATGGTCAAGTTCCGTGGCGGGAAATGGCAGGCATGAGGGACAAGTTGATTCATTTTTATTTTGGTGTAGATTACCATTTAGTTTGGAGAGCAATCGAGGAGCGGCTTCCTCAAGTTAAAGGCGAGCTTCAGAAAATTCTGCAAGACGCGGGCTAACCAACGCTTGCAGCCGACGCCGCTGCGCGGCGCGGCTGACGCATACGTTCGACCTGGGCTATACCAACTTCACCCGTTTCCGGCCGTTAACAGACAAGCAGGTTACCTTGTTGGTCCAGCGAGCGGCCCTTGGCAACTGTCAGGCAGCTGCCCGGCTTATTTCTGGTCAGGTTTGCAAAATGCGGTGGAACGGCACCTGTGGTCAACCTGGCTAGCCCCCAACTTCTTAACTTCTGATCAAATCAGTTCATCTCAACGGTATCAATCACTTTTAGCTTAAGCTTGCACGATGCCAGCCAAAGAGCTTATACTATCAACGATATGTGCAAAGCTTGATTTTCCAGGATTATCATGCTCTACTCTCTCTGGTGGAGACAAGGGGATTCTGATATGAGCCATGCGGCCTATAAAAGTATCCATAGTCCCATTCGTTGGGTGGGGGGAAAATCCCGCCTGCGCCAATATATTATCCCTTTCATACCAGATCATACCTGTTACGTTGAGCCCTTCCCAAAAGCTGATAAATTGGCTCTGGCCCTTGCGAAGGTGTTGTGCCTATGTTGATCCACGAATTGGCCGGCCGGCCGGCGCCCCATCATTTGCTGACCAATCTTCCGCGTCTCGTTTCTGCTTACTACACCCTCCACCCCGATCCTGGCGTCGGGGAGCAGCAGGTGGCGTTTGGCACCTCAGGTCACCGCGGTACATCGCGGCAGGCCAGCTTCAACGAGGATCACATCCTGGCCATCACGCAGGCAATTGTCGAACATCGGCAGGCCAACCACATCAACGGGCCGCTCTTTTTAGGCATGGACACGCACGCTTTGTCTGAAGCAGCCCAATCCAGCGCCCTGGAAGTTCTGGCCGCCCACGAGGTGGAGGTGATGGTGCAAGCGGATGCGGGTTACACCCCCACGCCGGTGATCTCCCATGCTATCCTGACTTATAATCGAGGGCGCAGCGCCGGCCTGGCGGACGGGATTGTCATCACCCCTTCGCACAATCCGCCGGAGGATGGGGGATTTAAGTACAACCCGCCTCACGGAGGGCCGGCCGAT
Organism: Anaerolineae bacterium; assembly: GCA_034435495.1. Classification (GTDB taxonomy): domain Bacteria; phylum Chloroflexota; class Anaerolineae; order Promineifilales; family Promineifilaceae; genus DAOTXO01. Next base: position 24,543 of record DAOTXO010000057.1, on the reverse strand, counting down.
ACCAACGCCACTCGCAGCATTCAGCAGCGCGCCAATGCCCTATTGGCGGCCGGCCTGAAAGGTGTGCGACGCATCCCCCTGGCGCGTGCCTGGCAGACGGGCTACGTTCACGCCTACGACACCATCACCCCCTATGTGGATGATCTGGCCGGTGTGGTGGATATGGAAGCCATCGCGGCGGCCGGCCTCAAAATCGGGGTAGACCCCATGGGCGGAGCCAGCGTCGATTACTGGTTGCCCATCGCCGAGCGCTATGGCCTGCAACTGGAAGTTGTCAATCCGCAAGTAGATGCCACGTTTCGCTTCATGACCATCGACCGCGACGGCAAGATTCGGATGGATTGCTCATCTCCCTACGCTATGGCCGGCCTTATCCATTTGCGCGAACGCTTTGACATCGCCTTTGGCAATGACCCTGACGCGGATCGCCACGGCATTGTGACCCGCAGTGTCGGCTTGATGAATCCCAATCATTATCTGGCGGTCGCCATCTGGTATCTTTTCCAAAACCGGCCGCAGTGGCGCGGAGATGCTGCTATTGGCAAAACAGTAGTCTCCAGCTCCATGATCGACCGGGTGGCGGCGCATCTCGGCCGGCCGCTGGCGGAAACGCCGGTAGGCTTCAAATGGTTTGTCGAGGGGCTGCTTAACGGCGCTTACGGCTTTGGCGGAGAAGAGAGCGCCGGCGCTTCCTTTTTGCGACGGGATGGCACGGTCTGGACAACGGATAAAGATGGCCTGATCCCCGGTTTGTTGGCGGCCGAGATTCTGGCTGTCACCGGGCGCGATCCAGGTGAGCACTACCAGGCTCTGGAAGAGCAATTTGGTGCGCCTGTTTACGAACGTATGGACGCCCCGGCTAACGCAACCCAAAAAGCGCGTCTGAGCCAGCTTACGGCCGCCGAGATCCGGGCGGATCATCTGGCCGACGATCCTATCACCGCCATTCTGACGCACGCCCCAGCCAATCAAGCCGCCATTGGGGGCGTCAAGGTCGTCACGGCCAACGGTTGGTTCGCCGCTCGTCCCTCTGGGACGGAAGATATTTATAAGATTTACGCCGAAAGCTTTGTAGGGGACGATCACTTGAAACGCATTCAAACGGAAGCGCAACAAGTGGTTAATCAAGCTTTAGGCGCGATTGAGTCATCCTGACTCGCGGGAGTGACGGACCGCAAAGGCGCAAAGAACGCCAAGTAAAGAAAAGGGGAAAACCTTCGCGCCGTTTGCGCCTTCGCGGTCAGAACGTGTAGGGGCGAACCTGTATGTTCGCCCCCTCATAGTTGAACCGCTAAGGCGCAAAGATGGACAGCGACGCCCACCCATATCCTTCTGTCAATCGAATGGGGGTCAGAAGGGTGTGTCTTTTAAGGAGGCACCTGATATAATTTAACAGCCTGAGGACACTGGTTTCTCTCACGTCATGGCGCAAACGCATGTGCGCCCCAATCGTACCCAATCACATATAGGAGAATAGCATGTTGCGACGTTATGGTTTGTTTCTTATCGTATTCGCTATCCTTAGCCTCAGCCTGGGCGTCTGGCTCAGGTATGGGCCACTGGTGAGCGAAGCCAGTCTGCTGCCCGGTCTGAATCTGACGGCCGACACCCCCAACCAACAAAACCAGGGGGACAACCAGGTCACCATCCCCGGCGGAGCCGTCATCAGTAATGGCACGGTCACGCTGGGGGTGCATGACCAGGGACATCTGATTGCCCACCCGGCCAATGTTCCAGTCGGTATCGTCTACGTCCCCTCCGGCAACGATGGCCTGGCCCACGGCTGCTGGTGTGAAGGCTGGGCGATTGCCGATACCATCTCCGGCGTTGAGGGTTGGGCCGGCGACCATTGGGGTCTCAGCACCAATCTGACGCTGGTGACAACTGGCGGCGATGCGGTGACCACCTACATTTCCACTGTGGACATTGGCACCACTTATCAGGTTACGCATGATTACCGTCCTTCCAGTTCCCCGAATCTGTACGAGGTTTTGGTGAGCGTGACCAATATCTCCGCCAACCCGGTGGATGTGGTCTATCGTCGGGCCATGGATTGGGATGTCCCCCCAACCACGTTTAACGAGAATATCACCCTGGTGGGGACGGATAGCCATCCCAATGTGATCGAAGCCAACACCAATGGCTTCACCTCACCCAACCCTCTCCTCTTTCCTCTGGGCGCTGCCAGTGACGGAACCTACGGCCCCGGCGATCTGGGCGGGGCTATGGATCTGGCCTTTGGCATCTTGAATCCAGGTCAGACCTGGTCGTTCACCCTGTATTATGGCGCTGCTTCCGATACGGCGACCGCCACGGCGGCGCTCGCTTCGGTGGGATCAACGGCCTATATTCTGGCGGAGCCAAGCGCCAGCCCGGTAGCCCAGACGTTCATGTTTGGCTATGGCGATATGCTGCCCCACCCCCCGGCCGATATGTACAGCTATAGCGTCAAGTTTGTGTGCGGCCGGCCGCTGGCCACCCAAGACCTTGATCTCAACCCGGTGCGCTACGGCGATTACGCGACTGAGATCAACATCTACAACTACCAGGCTACTTCAACCCATGTAGATAAGCGGCTCATCCCGGTGGTGTTTGACGGAATAGCGATAGGGCGTGAACCCAATGTCAGCGGTATCCGCGCCCTGGACGCTATCGACTTGAAAGCCAATGATGCCACGATGGATGATTGTTACCGGATATCGGAGCTGCTCTACGGCGCGCCCCTCTCCCCAATGCCGTTAACCATTGGCTTTATGGAGTTTCTCAGCCCGGTGGAATTGGATATTGTGGCGGTCTACACGTCCAGCGACGTGCCAGCGACGGCGACGGGTCGGCCGCGTTCCAGCCCGACCGTGGAAGTGGAGTATATTCAGCCCAAGCTGGTAACCGCTCCCTGCCCGCCTGGCACGATCTGTCGTTAAAAAGGGGAAGGCCGGCCAGGTCGGGAGTGGCGAACCGCGAAGGCGCTAAGAGCGCAAAGGAAAGAAAAGTGCACACACAAGGGGCGAACACACAGGTTCGCCCCTACGCGCCCTTTGCGCCTTTCTCCCGTTTTCACGGGAGGTGAGAACAATACGAGGAACCTATGGAAGGGGGGAGGCCGGCAGAAGCCGCCCCCAGACATTTTCGCCCACAAATTCACCCTGGCTGACCAGAGCCTCCCCCCGCAACAAAACCGTATCCACTTTGCCTTGCAGGGGAAAACCTTCGTAGGGGGTCCAATCGGCGGCCCCATGCTGGTTGCCGGCCGTGATACGCCAGGTGGGGGCGGGATCAAAGAGCACCAGATCGGCATCTAGACCCACCACCAACGCGCCTTTGCGCCGGCCGAAACCAAAGAGGGCGGCCGGCCGTGTGGCCGTCAGCTCCACCAGGCGCGTCAGACTGATGCGCCCGGCCGCCACGCCATAGGTGTATAGCAAAGGCAGGCGCGTCTCCACCGCCGGCAAACCATTGGGCGTCAGGTCAAAACGTCCTCCGTAGCGATCTTTCTGCGCCTGTGTGAAGGGGCAATGGTCAGTCCCCACCGTATCGATGTCGCCGGCCGCCAATGCCTGCCATAGGGCCTCCCTGTCGGCCGGGGTGCGCAAAGGCGGCGTGGTGATGGCACGATGACCGGCCGGCTCCCAATAGGCGCTTTCGTCCAGCAGAAGGTATTGGGGACAGGTTTCCAGCAGCAAACGCACGCCTTGGGCGCGCGCCCGGCCGGCCGCTTCCAGCCCCAGACGGCTGCTGAGATGTACCACATAGAGGGGCGCACCCAACGCGCCGGCGATAGCGGCTGCCTGCTCTATTGCCAACGCTTCTGCTTCGGCCGGCCGGCTGCGCGGATGGTAGATGGGGGCATGATGACCGGCTGCCAGATGGTGGGCGGTCAGCCGTTCTATAGTGTCGTTGTCCTCAGCGTGGATCATCAACAGGCCGCCATGCGCCGCAATCTGGGCCAAAACCTGGCGTAGCGTCGGCCACGGCATCCACATGCCCGCCTCCCGATAGGTGGTGAAGGCTTTGAAACTGGTGAACCCCTCGGCAATCAGGGTCGGTATTTCGTCCAGATGGGTCAGCGGCCGGTCGGTGATATTGATATGCAGGCCGTAATCGACATGGCATTGGGCGTGGGCGCGCGCCAGGCGCTCTTCCAGAGCCTGGTGCAATGTCTGGCCGGGGCGTTGCACGGTAAAATCGAGCAGGGTTGTCACCCCGCCGCAGGCTGCCGCCACACTGCCGCTGGTAAAATCATCGGCCGACCAGGTATCTTTGATGGGAATGCCCATGTGAACATGGGGGTCGACCAGGCCGGGCAAAATCAGCTTGTCTCCGGCCGGCAACGTCCAAGCGGCCGTCCCAGACAACTCAGGGGCGATGGCGGCAATTTTGCCGCCCCGTACCCCGATATCCACCCTGGCCAGGCCATCAGGTAAAACTGCCTGTCCGCCGCGCAAGATAAGGTCGAAAAAGGGTTCTGGTTCACTCATGTCGCCTCGGATTCAGACCATGTCAATGTCGGCAGGATGCCGGCGCTCTGTCTTCGTCGTACTCCCGTTTTCACGAGAGCCGCTCCCGTTTTTACGGAAGTGACGAACCGCGCTGTACTCCCGAAGTGGCCAACGGCTAAAGCCGTTACTACGAACCAGGGCATCCTGTAGCCGCGGTTTCCTAAGCGCGCCGTACTCCTGTGAAAATGGGAGCGGCCAACGGCTCAAGCCGTTACTACGAACCAGGGCGCGCCGTACTCCCGTGAAAATGGGAGCGGCCAACGGCTCAAGCCGTTACTACGAACCAAGGCGCGCCGTAGCCGCGGGGTAGCTAACGTCGGTGAGGTAGTAACCGCCTCGCGGCTACGCCCAGGGCCAACAGCGCCAGAATGGCAACGCTCCATTTGACCGTCACCATGGCGGTGCTGTGTTGATCCGCCAGGCTGGCCGGCGCTTCGTCAGGAGTCTCTGGCGGCGACTGGCCCGCCCCCAACATCTGTAAATCTTCCACAGCCCCGGCCAGCAACTGGGTTCGGCTGCACAGGCTCACCTGCAGGCGGTCGGGTGCGCCTGTGGCATAAATCAGGTAATCGCGCCCCACCTCAAAGGTGTAGCCACAAGTGGCGTTGGCGCTGGCTGTCTCCACGACCAGGGAGTTGCTCACCGGCCCTTTCCACACCTGGGAGACAGCCACGGTGGCCTTCACAGGGCTGGCTGAGCTGCTAAATAAGCCCCCAGGGGGGTCGATGGCTGTCACCCGGCCGGCAAAGACAGTGGTAGCCTGGCTCAAAGCGACAGACGGGGTGGGCGGTGGGGCGCAGGAGCAGGCATAGGCGCGTCCCTGGCCGGCCGCCAGCCACACCAGCATCAGCCCAAGCAGCAAACGGATAGATCGTTTCATATCGGCCGGCGCTCCGTGAACTGCTCCAACAGATCGAACACCAACTCCTGGACATTGCCGCGGTCGGGCAATGTTCCGATCAAGCCATAGAGGGGGGCGCTGCGGCCGGTTGCTGTTGGTGGGCCAGACTGGACAAAGCGACGTGACAACCGATTGACCATCTCGGCCGGCAACCAGCGCATCGCTGTTCGTGCGCTGCTCACCATCAGCCGTTGACTGAAGCGGCGCCAACGCGCCCGCCGCACGGTCGCCACAGCGGCGGCCAGGTCGGCCACAAAGGCTTCAGCTTGTTGGGCATGGGCGTAGTTGACCGTCATGTGCAGGCTGGCCGGCCGGTGCTGGCGATCCAAATGCCAGCCTCGCTGGCTCATTTCATCGCCCACCTGGTAAATGTCGAGGGTGTCAGAACCGATAGCCAACAAACTGACAGGCGGGTCGCCCAGCAAGGTGATCCCCTCGATCTCCCTCACTCCCTGTTTGATGCGCTCGGCCGCCTGCAACACGGCCTGAGTGAGACGGATATACCCCTCCTCGCCCAAATGTTGCATCACAGCCCAGGCAGCCGCAATCGCGCCGCCGGGGCGCGTGCCCGTCATGGAGGGAGAGGCGTAGATGCCGCCCGGCCACTCGGTGACAGCGAAGAACTGCCCCCGGCGTAAACTGCGGTCGCGATAGAGCACCACCGAAGCCCCTTTGGCCGTGTAGCCATACTTGTGCAGATCGGCCGACATGGACGTGACACCAGGCAGACTGAAGTCGAAGGGAGGGATAGCGTAGCCCAACTGGCGCGCAAAAGGCAAGACGAAGCCCCCGACGCAGGCATCCACATGCAGCAATAACTGGCGCTCCTGGGCCAGGGCGGCTAACTCCGCTACCGGGTCGATGATACCATGGGGGTAGCTGGGGGCTGAGGCGACCAATAAGACCGTCTCCGGCGTCAGAGCGGCCTGCATGGCGGCCACATCGGCGCGAAAATCTGGCCCTACTGGAGTGCGGATGACCTGGAGATCGAAGTAATGGGCGGCTTTGTCAAAGGCCGGATGGGCGGTGGCAGGTAATATGATAGCCGGCCGGGTGATGGCGGGTCGATTGACCCGTGCCCACTCCCGCGCCGCCAGCACCGCCAGCAAAATGCTCTCCGTGCCGCCAGAGGTCATGTTGCCGACTACCTGACCGGAGCCGCCCCACAGGGCGGCCGTCATGCTGACAACTTCGGTCTCGAAGCGGCGTAAACTAGGGAAGGCCCCAGGGTTCAAACCGTTTTCCGACATGAACAGGGTGTAGGCTTCCTGCATTAGCTGATGCGCTTCGGCATCGGCGGCAAACACCAGGCTGAAAAGCCGGCCGGAACGCCAGGCCAGGTCATGTTGGCGGGCAGCCTGCATCTCTTCTAGCACGGCGGCTTTCGGCCGGCCGTGGGGGGATAGGTGCGCGTGGGGGGTGTTCATCGGTCGGCCTCAACTGTCGGCCGGGGCGACGGCCAGCTGTTCGACGCGCCGGTTAAAAGCCTCGATCAGCTCGTCCAGCGCTTCCACCTGGCGCGGAATGCGCGACCAGTAGTCGGGGTCATACCATTGGGCCTGTAACTCTTCGACCGATTTGCCCTGTTGTTCCACCCAGGTAAAATATTTCAGGTTGTGAATGCGCTTACGCTCGTAATAACCCAATTCCTGCATGTGATCCAGGCCCAGCCCGGCCAGATAACGCTGAAAGATGCCGGAAGCCTCCAATATTGTCAGAGGGCCTTGCGTCTCACGCGCTTCACGCACCCGACTGGCGTACATCTCCATGGAATCGGTGGCGACAGTCACCACAATATCCCGTTCTGTCAATTCATAGTAATGGGCAAATTTGATGCTGGCCAACATATTTGCCAGACCGGAGATGCCCAACTGGGGCAACTGGGCCACCAGGTCAGGATGCAAACCGGCCTCGTGGACAAGGTACTCTTGCCCCACCGCTTCATTGAACAGACGCATCACATTGAGCGGTGCAGCGTCGTCAATGGCAATGACCATATCGGTGTTCTTGACGTTGTGAATCCAGGGGACGTGCTTATCCCCGATGCCCTCAATGCGGTGCGCCCCAAAGCCGTTGTGCAATAGGGTGGGGCATTGCAACGCTTCGGAAGCGGCGATCCGGCTGTGGGGGAAGTGATCTTTCAAGTAATCGCCGGCCGCCAGCGTGCCGCCTGAACCGGTAGCCATCACCGTTCCGCGATAGACATCCTGCGGCCGGCGAATTTGCTCGATCACCTCCAGCATGGCCGGGCCGGTGATGGTGTAATGCCACAGATAGTTGCCAAACTCGTCGAACTGATTGAAGATGACCACATCCTGGCCGGAGCGACGTAGCTCCCAACACTTGTCGAAGATTTCTTTAACGTTGCTCTCGGAGCCCGGCGTCTTGATCGTTTCCCCGGCCACCTGGGCCAGCCACTCAAAGCGTTCCTGACTCATGCCTTCGGGCAAGATGGCAATCGAGGCGCAGGCCAGCAGGTGGGAGTCGTAAGCACCTCCACGGCAGTAGTTGCCGGTGGAGGGCCAGACCGCTTTCTGGGTGGTGGGATCGAACTGGCCGGTGACCAGTCGGGGAACAAGACAGCCAAAAGCAGCCCCGACTTTGTGCGCGCCGGTGGGGAACCATTTGCCCAACAGCACCACAATACGGGCCGGGGTGCCCGTCAGGGTCGGCGGCAGCTCCACAAAGTTCACCCCACCGTAACCGCCCCCCATGGGAACCGGCTCGTTGTGCCAGTTGATGCGAAAGAGGTTCAATGGATTGAGGTCCCACAACCCCACCTGTCGCAACTGCTGGCGAATGGTGATGGGAATGAGGGAGGGATTGCGCATCTGTTTGAACGTGGGAATCACGATGCTCTGGGCATGGGCGCGCGCGACTGCGCGCGCCAGCGCTTGGGGATGAAGAGTCAGGTCGAACATCAGGTTATCCTTGCATACGACGTTGGGGCGCTTTTAGACGACCGAACGCCCGGCTAGACCAAGCGCCGCCTGGACGGCCGACAGGGTGGGCGGGATGGTGTGAGGTTGAGGGCCGACGTGAGTGACGGCCTGGCGGGCGCTGGCGACATCTTTCAAGCCGTTGCCGGTGTTGATCACCACCACTTCCGCCTCAGGGGGTAGCCACCCCTCGGCAACAGCTTGCACCAGACCGGCGTAGGCAGCGGCCCCGGCCGGCTCGGCAAAAACGCCACACCCCCGCGCCAGGACAGGTATGGCCGCCAGAATGGCCGCGTCCTCCACCTCCACAAACTGCCCCCCGCTCTCCCGCACCGCAGCCATGGCTTTTAAGCGGTCACGGGGTAAACCGGCGCTGATGCTGTCGGCCACGGTGTGGGCCTGGATAGGAGCTTTGGTCAACACATCTTCCCCCCGCCGCCATGCCTGGGCTAAAAAGTTGCTGCCGGCCGCCTGGACGCCAAACAAACGGGGCATGTGGGCTATCCAGCCCAGGGCTAACAAATCCTTCAACCCTTTATGCACGCCGCCCAGGATACAACCATCCCCGACGCTGACAAAAATAGCTTCGGGGGTGCGCCATGGCGGCCCATCCGGTGACGGGCCGAGGGCCAGGGTCAGCTGTTCACAGATTTCGTAGCTGACGGTCTTTTTTCCTTCAGTCATGTAAGGGTTGTAGGCGGTGTTGCGGTTGTACCAGCCAAAGGTAGCCGCAGCTTGCAGGCAGAGATCGAAAGCTTCGTCGTAGGAACCTTCCACCAGCAACACGGTCGCCCCAAACACCAATAGTTGAGCAATCTTGGCCGGCGGCGCGGTTGCCGGGACGAAAATTACCACCGGCTGCTGGACGCTGGCCGCCAGACCGGCCAGGGCTGCGGCGGCGTTGCCGGTGCTGGCGGTAGCGATAACCGTGGGGCCGGCCGTGAGGGAGTCCCGCGCTTTGACCACTGCCAATGCGCTGGCGCGATCTTTCAACGAGGCGGTTGGGTTGCGGCCATCATCCTTGACCCAGACGCGACGCAGACCGAGGGATTGGGCCAGACGCGGCGCGTCGTAAAGAGGTGTCCAGCCGACGGTCAAGGGCGGCAAGGCTGCGGCCGGGGAAATGGGCAGGAACGGCCGGTAGCGCCACATGCCCAGATCGGGGCCGGCCGGCAAGGTTTGGGGCGTGACGCTGCGTTGTAGGGCAGCATAATCGTACACCACATCCAGAATGCCCTCCTGCCCATGGTGGGGGCAGATATAGGCCACTTCCTCTGGGGTGTAGACGCGCTGGCAGAGAAGACAACGTAAAACGTAAGGAGTCATTGAGTAGACCATTAAGACGATAAACGTCTAACCTATGGAGATGACGATAACTGCCTGTCAGACGTTTACCCTCTGGGCAGCGTAGCCGCGGTTTCCCAACCACGCCCAGGCCTAGGCCATGGTCAGCGCCATAACCGCCTTCTGGACATGGAGACGGTTCTCCGCCTCGTCGTAGACCACACTCTGGGGGCCGTCGATGACCCCATCCGTCACTTCGATATTGCGGTCGGCCGGCAGGCAGTGCATATAAATCGCATCCTCTTTAGCCAGCGCCATACGTCGCTCGTCACATATCCAATCGGTGTATTTCTGCCCAATAGCCGCGCTGGCCGCCAGGTCTGAGGTTGTCAACATGCACCCCCAACTCTTGGGGTAAACCACATCCGCCCCGCGAAAGCCAGCCTCGAAGTCATCCAATACCTCAAAAGAGCCATGATGCTGGCGCGCATTGGCGTGGGCCTGGTCGATATAGTGGGTGGGCAGGAAAAACTCTGGTGGGCGCGTCAGGCGCACATGCGCCCCGTAGCGCGTCAGGAGCAAAATCAGGCTGATGGGCACACTCATGGGCTTCTGGTAGCTCTTGGCGTAGGCGTAGCTGACATTGATGGTCAGGCCCCGCAGGTTTCCTTTATGTTCCATGATGGTCATCAAATCCGCCAGGGCCTGGAAAGGATGGAAATGATCACACTGCATGTTCAAAACGGGAACTCGACTGTACTGCGCCACCTCGCGCAGATATTGATTGCCCACTCCCCAATCACAGTGGCGAATGGCGATGCCATCATTGTAGCGCCCCAGAATTTCGCCAATCTCTTTGGCGGTGTCCCCGTGGGCAATTTGGGTGGTGCTGCTTTCGATGAATTGGGCATGGCCGCCGAGTTGAGCCATGCCGGCCTCAAAACTGGCGCGTGTGCGGGTGCTGGAGAAGAAGAACAACATCGCCAACACTTTATCCCGCAAATAAGCGTGGGGAAGACCCAAAGCGCGCTGGCGCTTGAGTTCTAAGGCTACATCCATCACGGTATCGAGCTCATTGCGCGTCCACTCCATTGTGGTGATCATGTCGCGCCCGCGTAAATAGGTTTGCATACATTCCTCGTCCAAAAAAAGTTTATCCAGGGCCGCGCAGTTCTGGCCGAGTGGCGCGGCCCCGTATCAGCTATTCCAAAGCGCCCAACACCAGGGCCAACAAGGCCATGCGCATGACCACCCCGCGAAAAGCCTCTTCCCAATAGCGGGCGTGGCGGGTGGCGTCCACCTCGGTGGGCAGCTCGTCCATGCGCGGCAGGGAGTGCAGGATGATAGCATCTGGCCGCGCCTTGTCGCGCAGCAGTTCACGTGTGACTTTGTAGTTGGCCGGCGTCAGGCCATATTCACTGGCCTTCTCCTGGCGTGAGACGGTGTAATCGGGTTGCACCACCGGCTCCATGTAGATGATATCCGCCTCGTGGATGACATCGGCCACATGCTCTGCCTCGCGGAAGCGCAGGTTTTTCTGGCGTAGCTCGCTCTTGAACTCCTCTGTCAAGGACATGGCGGGCGGCGCAATGAAAATGGCCTCGGCGTCGAACTGCGTCAAGGCGTACCCGATGGAGTGCATGGTGCGCATCCGCATATCGCCTACGCACAGGAAGGTCAGGCCGTCAATTGTGCCGCACTCGCGCAAAATCGTGTAGAGGTCGGTCAAAATCTGGGTAGGATGTTCTCCCCAACCATCACCGGCGTTGATCACCGGCACACTGGCCCAGCGGGCGGCTTCGGCCGGCGCGCCTTGTTGGAAGTGTCGCATGACGATCACGTCGGCGTAATATTCCAACATTTTCACCGTGTCCTTGATGGACTCCTGGTAGAAATCGCCGGCGCGGGTCATTTTGGGGTCGGCAAAACCCAGGACGTGTCCCCCCAGGCGGTGCATGGCGGCTTCGTGCGCCAGGCGTGTGCGAGTGGAAGGTTGATAGAAGGCAGTCAATAGGGTCTTGTCTTTTAACAAATCGACGTTGCGTCGCTGCCGGGCGATGGGTTCCATCTCCTCGGCGGCTTCAAAAATGCGGAAGAACTCCGCGCGTTCAAACTCTTTGAGAGACAAGATGTCTCTACCAGCAAAACTTCGCATACCATTGCTCCTAAGCTGGCCGGATGCCGACGCTCTGTCTTCGTTCGTCGTACCCGCCGTAATCGCGCTCCCGTTTTCATGTGTAGGGGCGAACCTCTGTGTTCGCCCCCGTTTTCACGGGAGTGACGAACGGCGCTTGTACCGTTCGTTGTAAAAAGCACCCGCTAAAGTGGGCGAACACACAGGTTCGCCCCTACGAGCCAAAGGGAGGTTTTCCAACTGCGCTCGTGCCGTTTGTTGTAAAAAGCACCCGCTAAAGCGGGAACTACGAGCCAACGGAGTTCCCAACCACGCTTATACCGGCTGGATGTCGGCGCTCCGCATCTGCCGCAAGGCGGCCGGCAACAGGGCATAAAACTTGGCGGCTTCGACTACTTCGCGCAATGGCACATGTTCATCAATGCGATGCGCGTACTTTTCATCTCCAGGCCCAAACCCCAGGCAGGGGATGCCTAATTTGCCCGCCCAATAGTTGCCATTGGTGGAGAAATCCCATTTACCGGCCGGCCCGGCCGGCCCCCAGAGTTGACGGCGGGTCAGCTGGCCAGCTTGAATAAATGGGTGATCCTCAGCCATCAACCAGGCCGGGAAAAACATCTCGTAAAACATCACAGCGCCGGTGTGACTCGGTTCGTCGTAGATCAGCTCGCGTATGTCAAACGCCTCGCGGTGCGCCGGGGGGATCAACGCCTCCAATGAGGCCCGAATGCTCTCGCGTGTTTCGCCGGGCACAATGCGCCGATCAACGTAAATGCGGCACTCATCTGGCACGGCATTATCGCTGGCCCCGGCGCTAGAAACGCGCGTCACCGTCACACGCCCCAGCCCCAAAAAGGGATCTTGCGGCAGGTGACCATCCAGCTGCTGCAAGCTATGGATCAAGGGCAACATCTTGTAGATGGCGTTATCCCCCAATTGGCTGTTGGCAGCGTGAGCGCTGACTCCTTTGGCGATTATTTCAACTTCGATGCGCCCCTTATGACCGCGATACACTTGCAGTTGGGTCGGTTCTCCGATCACCACAAAATCGGGCCGAATGCCCTCCCACTCCACAAAGGCCTGGCAGGCGATGCCGTCGCACCACTCTTCGATATTGCCCAGAAAAAAGAGGCTGATGTCGTCGAGCAAACCCAGGTCGCGGGCCAGCGCCATGCCATAGATCATGCCCGGCACGCTGCCCTTCTCATCCACCGCTCCCCGCGCATAGAGTTTGCCATCCTCAATATGCCCATGGAAGGGGTCCCAGGCCCAATGGCTGGGATCACCTACCCCCACGGTATCGAGGTGGGCATCGTACAACAGCTTGATCGGCCCATCACCGATCCGCCCCACAATGGAGCCGTAGCGGTCGACGTATACCTGGTCGAAGCGCAGGTGGGCCATCTCTTCCCCCACCCGCTTGCCGACGGCTTCGATCTGGCTATTCATGCTGGGAATGGCGACAATATCGCGTAAGAACTTTAAGATGTGAGGTTCAGCCACCGTGATGCGTTGGTGAATGGTTTGAATAAGCGCGTCCATCAAGGGTTCCTTCCAGGCCAACAAGATGTAGAAACGCCTATTTTTACACCAACAGCGGCGTTATCTCAAAAGTCCGCACATCCACCAGCCCCTTGTCGGATAAGCGTAATTCTGGGATCACCACCAGAGCCAGCAAACTGAGCTGCATGTAGGCATTGTTGAGCTGACAACCACACGCCTGCATGGCGGCTAACATCTGAGCTGCCTGGGCCGCTACGGTTTCAGCGCGAGCGTTGGACATCAGGCCGGCGATAGGCAGCTCAACCAGGGCCAGCTCGCGGCCGGCTTGAAACACCACCACCCCGCCGCCGACCTCGCCCAGCCGATTGGCAGCGCGGGCCATGTCGGCTTTGCTGGTACCCACCACCAGCATGTGATGGCTATCGTGGGCGACGGTGGAACCCACCGCGCAGGGAGCCTGGAAACCGAAGCCGCTGACAAAGCCGTTGACCACCTGGCCGGTGGCTCGATGTCGCTCCACCAGCGCGATCTGGCACACATCCTGGGCGGGGTCCATCTGTACCAACCCGTCTTGCGTCGGCAGTTCCAGCTGCAGGGCGCGGGTCGGGGCCTGGTTTTCCACCACGCCAATGACGCGCGCCACGACAGCCGCCCCGGCCGGGGCCGGGATGTCGAAGTCGGCGGCTTGCAACTTTTTGCCCAGGCGTACCGTCCCTTGCGCCACAGAGGGGTAGAGATAGGGGGGTATCTCCAGGGTCAGGCGACCATTCTCGGCCACAACCTGACCGGCGGCTACCACCATTTCTATGGGCAAGGTCGCCAGGTCACTGGTGATCACGATATCGGCGTACCGGCCGGGGGTGATGCTGCCAATCTCCTTTTCGACACCAAAGTGAGTGGCAGTGTTGAGGGTAGCCATCTGAATGGCGGTGATGGGCTTCAACCCCTGGGCGATAGCGTGGCGCAGGACGCGATCCATGTGTCCCTCGTGCACCAGTGTGCCAGAATGGCTGTCGTCGGTGCACAAGATGAAGTTGCGGCTGTCCAGGCCTGACTCGGTGATGGCTTTGACCTGGGCGGCCACGTCGTACCAGGCAGAGCCGAGGCGCAACATGGCCTTCATGCCCTGGCGCACACGGGCGATGGCATCCTCCAGACGTGTGCCTTCGTGGTCGTCGGCCGGACCGCCAGCCACATAAGCATGAAAGGCGCGCCCCAGGTCAGGGGAGGCGTAATGTCCCCCGACAACCTTGCCGGCCGCTCGCGCTGCTGCCATTTCGGCGTGCATTTTCTCGTCGCTGTGGCAGACGCCGGGGAAGTTCATCATCTCCCCCAGACCAATGATGTGGGGCCAGGTCATGGCTTCAGCTACATCGGCCGGCCCCAACGTCGCGCCCGGCGTTTCCAGCCCCGGCGCACTGGGAACGCAACTGGGCATCTGCACATAGACATGGATGGGCATAGCAGCGGCCTCGTCGTGCATCAGACGCACGCCGGCCATGCCCAACACATTGGCTATTTCATGCGGGTCGATAAACATGGCGGTGGTTCCATGGGGCATGACCGCTCGCACAAACTCGGTGACGGTCAGCATTCCACTTTCCACGTGCATGTGCGCATCGCACAAACCAGGAACGAGATAACGGCCGGCGGCATCGATGATCTGGGTGCGGGGGCCACGAGTGTGGTCGGCGTTTTCGCCCACGTAGGCAATTCGCCCACCCCATACCGCCACATCAGTATGGGGAATGATCTCCCCGCTGTGGACATTGACCCATCGTCCCTGACGGATCAACAGGTCGGCCGGTCGGCGCCCCATGGCTACATCGACCAATTGACGCGTTATCTGATATCCAGGCTGGCGCGGTAGCATCGACAACTCCTATTGACACAAGGCGTGCTCCCGTTTTCGCGGGAGTGACGAACTGCGGCTACAAGGGGAGGAGAGGGCCGGGGCGGTCCCTACTCCACATAAAGGGTGTAACATGGCTCCTATTGACGCAAGGCGCGGTTGGGAAACCGCGGCTACTCCACATAAAGGGTGTAACGTGGCTCGTATTGCTGAGCCTGCATGTAGGCCAGCAGATCATCCGGCCGGGGGGTGGTAGCCAACCCCTGATCATAAGCCACCTGAGCCGTGGCGGCTGCGATTTTAGCTGAAACACGGCGAATGTCGCTCAACGAAGGATAGATGCGCCCCAGAGCCAGATCGTTCTCAGACACCTCGTGCGCCAGCGTCAAGGCTGCGGCCATGAACATATCGTCTGTCACCCGGCGCGCCCCCACTGTGGCGACGCCCAAACCCACGCCGGGGAAGATGTAGGCGTTGTTCCCCTGGCCGGGGATGAAGGTCTGGCCGCGGTAGGTGACGGGTGGGAAGGGGCTGCCGCTGGCGAAAATAGCTCGCCCATCTGACCAGGTGTAGGCCTGCTCGGCGGTGCATTCCGCCTTCGAGGTAGGGTTGGAAAGGGCAAAGATGATGGGACGCTCCTGAATCCAAGCCATCTTCTCCACCACGGCGCGGGTGAAAGTTTGCGGCTGGCCGGAAACTCCAATGATGGCGTGGGGGCGAACTTGCTCCACCGCAGCTACGAAATCAGCCACAAAGGGAGCGTCGTGAGCATAGGCCCGTTTATGCTCCGCCAGGTCGGTGCGGCTGGCAACCACCAGCCCGTGGGAATCGACAAACCAGTTGCGCTGGCGCGCTTCTTCGAGCGTCAGGCCCTCGTTAACCATGGCTGCCGCCACCAGGTCGGCAATGCCCACACCCGCCTCACCCGCTCCCAGGTAGAGTAGGGTCATATCGGAGAGCCGGCCGCCGGTGAGACGCAAGGCGGAATAGAGGCCGGCCAACGTCACGGCGGCCGTGCCCTGAATATCATCGTTGAAGGTACACACCTGATCCCGATAGCGGCGTAGCAAACGGAAAGCGTTGGCGTTGCCGAAATCTTCAAACTGGATCAGCGCGCCGGGGAAACGCAGCTGCACGCCCTGGACAAACTCATCCACCAG
The DNA here is from genome assembly GCA_034435495.1 of Anaerolineae bacterium. Lineage (GTDB taxonomy): Bacteria > Chloroflexota > Anaerolineae > Promineifilales > Promineifilaceae > DAOTXO01. The sequence continues at coordinate 8,274 of DAOTXO010000057.1, read as the reverse complement.
CGCATCGTAGGCCGGCCCGCGCAGACGGGGATGAGGCATCCCAATATACAGCGGATCGCTCAACAGCTTGCTGTTGTTGGTTCCCACATCCAGAGTCACCGGCAACGTCAGGGAGGGGTGCACCCCGCCGCAGGCGGTGTAAAGGGCTATCTTGCCCACCGGGATGCCCATGCCTTGTGCCCCCTGGTCGCCAAGACCTAAAATACGCTCGCCATCCGTTACCACGATTACCTTCACATCGTCGACCGGCCAGTTGTTGAGCAGCTGCATGACCTGCCCCTGGTCTTCAGAGGCAATATAAAGACCGCGCGGGCGGCGGAAGATATGACCATACTCCTGGCAGGCTTGCCCAACAGTCGGGGTATAGACAATGGGCATCAGTTCTTCCAGGTTATCAATGAGAACACGGTAGAAAAGGGTTTCGTTGCGATCCTCCAGGTCAATCAAGTAGACATACTTTTCCAGGTCAGACGTTTTGCGGCGCAGGTTTTCCATGATGCGGCCGGCTTGCGCCTCCAGGGTGATGACACGCGGCGGCAACAAGCCGCGCAACCCCAGGGCCTCACGTTCCGGCCGGGTGAAGGCCGTCCCCTGGTTGAGCAGGGGGGTGCGCAACAGCTCCTCACCCGTAGGTATGTGTAATGTGGGGTGAAGTTGCGGAGGGTGTAGATGTATCTGGCTCATTTTTTCCATCCAATGGTGGGGGTTATGCTTTCATGTTTTCAGGCTGGCGCTTTTGGGCAGCCGGGATAGGTTGCCTGATCGCCAATCAGTTCCATCTTGAGCGTAACAAAAACTATCTTGCAAGCCTAGTTTCAAACGGCACACAGGAACGGTGATCTTTGTCACCACTCTGGCACATAGCCGGGGAATATCCGCTCCGCGCCCCCTGATTCCCCCACCCCACGACACCTGACGCCCACGACGAGAGCGAACCATCACGAGAAAGTGGTATCAGGTGAAGGGCTGCCCACCTACTTGAGCAAGACGACTGTAAGGAACACAAAAATGACAACGTCACTCAGGAAATGAATCCACCACGCCCAAAAGAAACCGCGCGTCTCAACCATGGCCTTGCCCAAGATCCAGCCCATGAAGATTGAGGCCATCCCGCCCACCAGGCCACCAGGTGTACCGAAGTAATGGGCGATGCCGAAGAAATAAGCTGACATCCACAAAGCCTGCTTGCTACCACCGACTGGCTCAAGGGTCGCCAGCATGGGCGCACGATAGGTGATTTCTTCATTGAAGGCGTTTAACGCAGCATAGAACAGGATCGACGGCAAGATAGGCACAACCTGAAGCATAACAGTAGCGCCCGGTCGTAGGTTCAGATACTGCACCAGCGCCAGAGTGGCAGCGATATAGATTCCCCATTGTAAGCCGAACGATGGCCAGGGGGCCGGGTTCGGGAAGCCAAGTAGTCGCACCGGCTCAATGGGAGCGCGCAAATCGCCACGCGCCAGGAAGAAATCTTGACGTCTGAGGCCTAAAACAAGTAACGTGGCAATCATCGCGAGTGAGACGACCAGCTTACCAGTCTGCTCCGCCTGCATACGAATATCGAAAACGCTGCTGCCAAACAGAGATTGCAAGCCAGGCCATGTGAAGTTGATACGTAGGCTTAACTGCGAGAGGCCGAAGAAGGCCAACATGGCTATGAGGAAATTGCGCAATGGGCGCAACGGTCTTGAAATGAAAGTGGCCAGGGTCAGCATAAGCAACAGACCCATTTTGGCAGATGTAAACCAGGTTGAGTCGCCGTTGGTCAGTTCAATCCAGGCGATATCAGGCAAAACACTGACCATAATCGTTACAACCCAGGCCAGGATGGTCAACTTGGGGTTACTTTGGGGAACAGGATAAGCGTTGGATGACATGTGAACTCTTCACAGACTCTGATAAAAGGCCCAATCAACCCGGCTGTATTCTCAATCCCCAATTGTAACCCTAATCAACCTAATCAAAGAGAAGGAAAGTTCGGTGGCAGCACGCTTTTGGATTGCGCGGGTGGCTCAATGCTCGCTTCAGTCTCGCTTCGCGTCGGCTGCAAGCCCTGTTGGGCGGTTTGGAACTGCTGCGTTGGTTACTTTCCCTTTGTAAAACATTATTCGCCTTTGTAAATAACTTTGATAAATTGCACTTGGTGTCCATTCCTTCTGAGTAAGTGCAAAGTAAAAATAGCTGATTATTGGTGCCACTATGCCAAGAAAATACGTCCAAGGCTCTATGACATCCCAGCCTAATGAAATTACCAGAAATGCCAAGCCTAAGAAAAAAAGGAAAATAAATCCAAAGCATAACCCAAAAAATCGCTTCGTATCGTGATCGGCGCAGTAAGAGATGATTGTTTCGATGGATTGTTGATCAACTTGGGTTCTTTCTGAGAGAGCATCTTCACTTTGTAGCTGTGGAAAAAACTCGTTATTTAATAGTTTTCCAGCAGCTTCGAGCATTTGATTGATTGATTGCAATTGGCTTGATGAGATACCGCCGTTGATGGAAAGCAGCTTTTCACGGCATGTATCGCAAATTGAGTTAGCTCTCATGCTTTTTAGAATATCTGTTTTCAAGAGCATAAGATCGTACATGCACTCACGAGTATCTGTATGGTTTCGATGGGTTGGGACTAAAAACTTAGTAGTGCATCTAGCAAGGTAGTATAGGAAATACGCACTCATTCGACCTTTGGGAATTATCAAAGTTTCCACATTGTGTGTTGTGACGACCGCAACGCCTTTTTTTGCCCATGTACTTCCAAAAAGATTGCCATCAAACTCCGAATCCACAAAAGCAACTATGAAAGGATGATAGCCTCGAAGCCCTTCACGTGCTTCCTCTATTTTCGACATTAGCTGATCGGTTGTGGCCCGACGATAAGAGAGTTTTGAAAACACATTTTCATTAGTTTCTACCAAATTAACATAGATAAAGTCGTTCTGAACAGCATTTGCAATTTGAACAGCTTTTCTCAACTCATCAAGAGCCATCTCACCAATTTCAGCAATTTCAATCGGCATTTGAGCCATATCGTTACACCATTGTGTCTTCTAAATCCGCCCGTTCAATCGCATAAGCTGCAAAAGCTGTGTGCAGTTTCGTTGGCTTAATTACGAGGTTGGGGCGGCAATTGTTGTCTACACACTGCCTAAATTTTGACTAAGCCGCCCTAACGGTCGGATTCAGGCGCGTAGAGAAGCGGGGCGCCGTCGGCGGCAACCCGTTGTTAGCCTGCGTTCTTTGGGAAAGGTTAGATTCGTGCATAATGGGGTATGTGCTTTGGTTCCGCATTCTTATCGCCCATTACAATCTTTTTGAGAATATCAGGTAGTTGAGATAAGTCATCAGCCATAACAAGAACTATCTGGCGCTCTTTAGCCCACTTTTCGTAGTCTTCCAAATCCTCTGTTCTACTGCTTTTGGAAACACTACTGACCAACAGGGCGGAACACATCCCTTTTCCTAATTGCTCCACCTTCGAGTGCAACTCTTCAAACCAATTTCGCCTGATCTTGTCTTCTGTCTTGCACGAGGCAATAATCATTTGACCACCGAAGATGCCTGCAAAATCTATCTCGCCTTTGCCAGACGTATCTTCTACTCCCCATCCACACTCATCAAACAAAGATGCACCTTGAGCCGTTCTTAATTGAGAAGCGATTTGATAAATATAGAATTCTAGCCAGTCACCGGTGAGTAAGAATTTGACATCTTCGTTACTTTTAATAGTCCATCTTGTCTCGGTATCAGTTTGTTGTACGTTGCTTACTATCTGCAACTGTTCTATCTCTTGCAGAATAGAAAACTCGTCGTCGTTCAGACGTCTGCCGTATATTATGGTGCGTCTTCCCTTCCCCTTGTCGTTACTCCTTAGACTGTGGAGCAAACGGTGAGAAATCGGCAAGCGCTGGACAAGTAACGAAACCAACTGTTGAAACCTTGTATCTACTTGTTCTGTTTTTGATGTCACATTCCAACCATAACTGACGAAATAATCCTGCAATCCAATTCTTACAGGCTCTACATTGTTGGTATCTCGGAAAACCCAAACAAGCCCTCCTCTAGATACATAGCACATATCAATGTTTCTGCCTTGCGCCCGCAAATTCTTGACAACATCATAGGCACCAAAGGCCATAGTCTTTGGCTCCGACGCTGAAACAACAATAAGCTGATCGCCTTGGTGTTGATTAGCAATCGCTTCACATTGCTGAATCGTTTCTGTCAAGATATACGGCTTTACAGAACAAGGTTGAGTTGGTCTCAAGCGGGTGGGCAAAGCATTAACCAATTTTTCGTAATTTCCATCTGTTCCAAGCGTATCTTCCGAAACGACAACATACAGATAATCAGGCTTTAGGTGCAATGTCGCTAACATATTGGGCACTGGGCGACCACCTAATAGCGAAACCATCACTTTTGCCATTGACATTCCTTAAAGCCTGTATATAGGGCGAAGCAGACTAACCATGTATTACCCTGCAACCCACAGGGGAAATGGCCTGCGTTGGTGTTCGGCCTGTGCTGGATGAATCTCTTATCTCCAGACTGAATGCGCAAAATCGACTGCAAGCCTGTAGGATATGACGTGAAAATGGTTGAATTGTGACATGTCGATAGGCCAGGCCGGGTAGCTGGCAAAAAGTGAACTGAATATGGAAGGATTGTAAAAGCTTTTGAGGAGGGCGTCAAGCGGTGGGCGCAGCCGGCCGTACTCCGCAGATTAGCAACCCGGCCCCATGCTGCTACTGAGGTGAGGAGGCGGATGATGATGTGAAGTGGCAGGAAACATTCGGGCCGACATTTACCAGGCTGAGTCACTCAACCGGGAGTTTGCCCAGCCGCTTAACGTCGTCATCCTGCTTAAGACAAACTTGAGTAACGGCAAACAGGCCATGTTGTCTTGTTCAGCAGTGATATGGTGCAAGCCCCAATACCAACACGGGGATATCAATATCAGCGACTCGGCGTTGCTCTAAATCCCGGACGAACTGCTCGAAATACGAGACGCCTGACGACATTTCGACAACAAAATCTTTGACTGGCACAATCTCGATGCCAATGTCAATTACACCGAGATTGTGAAAGATGGTCATCTTGGCACAGACGTTGTAGACCATGAACGCATATTTCCCGAACTGGATTTCAACCTCCACTCGATTCTTGACAAAATCCATCTCGCGGAAAGCCCCCGCTGAAGACAACGATGAAGTATAACCCCCTGTGTAGTATTCTGTCGGGTAGTCGCACTTGACACGGTGGTTGTGCCAATCGCGCTTTTCAAACTCCTGCTTGAAAGATTTGTTCAGAGACGGGGGAGTGTAAAGCCTTTTGCCAAGCATGGTCTTTTCGCGGCTGGTTTTGGTCTTATGCCGTTTGCTATCCACAGCAGCAATGATTCGCTCAACTTCATGCAACTCAGACGCGTATTGGGTTTCAATGATTTCTTTCCCGCCATTGAACGAGTAAAGGCCCGCGATAATCATCCATATCTTCGGCGCTTTTCTAGAAGTTTCTTCTGCGGCCCGGCCTGCCATTCTTCGGGAATTTGCGCTACTTTTTCCTTGCCACTGGGTTGGTGGACGGGCTTTCCTAGTGGCCTTACTTTCAAAGTGCCGTTGAAGTAGGCTTGAAGTCGTGCATGAGCAATGTCGATATATGCAGGTTCTTTCTCGCTCCCTGCCGCTCGACGGTTATGGATAATGGCCGCAATCAATGATGTGCCAACACCCGCATAAGGGTCAAATACCCAATCGTCTTCTTCGGTCAGAGCAAGAACACATCTTTCAACCAGTTCAACAGGATATTGGCATGGATGGATTGTCTTTTCGAGGTGATTGGATTTCACGTTGGGAATATCCCATAAAGCAGTTTCCCAATCTTGAGCGACGATTTCCCAAATATCCGATGGGTTCTTGCCATTCGGATTACCCGAAGGCTTCCCAATATTGGGGCCTTTGAAATGTCGCTTGCCGGGGTATTTGGATGGCACCCGAACGGGGTCTAAGTTGAAGGTATATTTGTCACTTTTCGTAAACCATAAAATAGTTTCATACCGGCCCGAAAATCGCTTTGAGGCATGTAAGCCATGCCCAAAGTGCCAGATAATTCGATTGCGCAGATATAGATTGAATTTCTTGAAGATACCGTAATAAAGAATATCAAGCGGGTAAACCTCGCCCTTCTCCACAAAGTTGCCAACCTGCCAGCAGATGCTCCCATCGTCCCGAAGTATTCGGAGCAATTGAGCAATTACCTGCTCTTGTGAGTGCAAGTATTTTTCGATGGAGACACGGTCTTCGTAATCTTTACCCAAGTTATAGGGCGGAGATGTGATGATAAGGCTTACTGACTTGTCAGGCATGGAGGAAATAAAGTCGCTAACCTCACCCTGATACAGAACCAAATGAGCGTTGGGGCTGAATCGCGTGTCTATCTGTTTCGGCGCTTCAAATAAAGAGAGATTTCTCATTGGCTGTCGCCTTCGATCCAGCTGCGTGGTCTGCCGGTAATCATACTAATTGAGGACAAATGGTGCAATAGTTGACTCTACGGGAAACGAGCAACCCAAGGACTGGCATTACCGGGCCGCCGAATGGCCGATGACTACTCCAATTCGATATTCACTGACTTTGATTCGGTAGTATTTGCTCTCACCCTTTAGCTTCTTGAGTCCTGTCATGTCCTGGAGGCTTTGGGCTTTCTTGGTCTGCTCGATTATCTCCTTGATACTATTTGATACTATCCACTCTTAATGCCGCGCAAATCTTTGCCAAAGCTTGCCTTGAATTCTACCTTCACGCTTTACCCTCAAGGAGTTTGAATACTTCCTCTCGCCTAATCGCTTGTGTATTTTCTCCCTCTTGAATCGCGCGGATAAGTGCCACATCCTCTAGAGCCTCTTCAACAACATCGTGTAGCAGGTCTCTACGTTCTTCAAGTACTTCAGCCACAGCAACCTTGATTAAATTTTTAAGCTGTTCTTGATTCATTGATGTCTCCAGACTGCTACTAGGGTGGGGTGAGGAGGCGGATGATGTGGCCGGGGGGGACATCCAGGGTTTGGTCGGCCAGAATGATGGTGATGGGGGGTGAGGGGGTTGACAATTGCCAGCGGAAGTGGTGAACTCCGGCCGGTAAGGTGAATTCAGCAAAATAGGGCGCGCCGGCTCCCACGGTGTAGGGTTCATCCACCAACCGGGTTTCATCCACCTGCAGGGTCATGCGCCAGGTTTTGCCGGCCGGCCAATCTGTTTGCGCCTGGGTGAGCAGCCAGCCGGGGTCGGCCGATAGGAGCTGCAAGATGACCGGGCGGGTGGGAAAGGGATTGAAACGCACCCCGGTGACCCAAATTTGCCCCAGCAACACCAACCCCAACAAGATAAAACCGGCCGCCAGATGGCGTGGAGCCAGGAGTCGCAACATGAAACGGGTGGAGAGAAAGTCCGGCCCGGCCTGGGGCTGCACGGGCGGGGTGGTCAGAGGCAAGGCGCGCTCAAACTCGTCGGGGGGCAACCAAGCCGCGGTGATCGGGGCCTGATCGTAGGCGGCCCGCAGGCGCGGGTTGCGTTCGTGGATCAGGCGCTGCTCGGCCCACAAATTGCCCTCGCGATTGGCGCAATCGTTGAAAGGACAGCCGACCACCTCCACCTCGGTGGCCCCGGCCGCCAGCAACGTTGGCAAAAGGTTGGGAGGGACAGCGCCGGCGCAGGGCAAGGGCACGATGGCGACAGAGGCCTGTTCGTTGCGCCAGCCGTGGAGATAGGGGGCAGCCCCCTGGGAAACATGACGCTCGCAGGTGAAAATGAGCTTGACCGACCGGGGCGAAGGAGAGGGAGGCCAGGTCGCGTCGGCGGCCTGGCAGGTTTGCAAGGCATGCCAGGCAGCGGCGTTGATCGCTTCCGGCGGCGTCTCCCCCAGAGTAATGGCAAGATCATCGCACGCCCCCAGGCAGATGCCACAGGAGACACATTGATCCGGCTGGGCCACAGCCAGTAGCTTGTGGCGCGAACCATCCTCGCGCTCGACCATGTGCAAGGCGTCATAGGGGCAATCCTGGGCGCAGCGGGTGCAGCCGGTACAGCGGTCGGCCAGGATGCGCACCGGTGGGGGCGGCGACTCACCCCGGCGTGACAACCAGGGCAACGCCAGGGCCCACAGCAGCGCCAGCCCGGCCGCTCCCCACAACCAGGCCGCCGCCGGCCGGCCGCCAAGCGTCAGATAGCTCAGGAAAATGGGATCGAGGACAACGCTGTCTGGTAGCCGGGTGGGATA
>DAOTXO010000056.1:0-16943 GCA_034435495.1 Anaerolineae bacterium | reverse complement strand
GCTCCCCCGGCTCTAAAACCTGATGGGCGTTCAGGTCAGCAAAACGCCAAAATGGGGGTCAGGTTTTAGCGGGTGGAAAGGGCATTAAAACCGCTCAGATGTTCGTTTCCAGCCGGAAACCCACCCGCTGCATGGCGCGGAGGTTGATGAGGAGGTAGATCAGGGTGTTGTGGTTGGCGATGGCCTGCTGGTTACGCAATTTGGGACGCTCGATGCCCAAGGCCAGGGCCTGGCTAAAGATACGCTCCACCGCGGTGCGCTGCTTGTAGACCAACTTGTAGGCCTCTCCCTGGCGGTCAAGCCAATGGCGCAGGCGAGAACCCGGCGTGGCGGCCAGGTGGGTGGTGCAGCCTCCTTGAGGCCACTGGGCGTGGTTAATCGGACAGGTCTGCCCGTTGGGTGTCGGGTAGAGCAGGGGGCAGACATGTTTGGCCCGTTGGTAGGGGATGATAGCGGTGGTGCGCTCCTGGTAGGTGAACTTGAGCGGCATCGCCAGAGCGGCCTCGCACAGGGGCAGCCCTTCTGGGTCAAACTTGCGCTGGGGTTTGTGGCCTTTTTCGCTGAAAGCCACAGCAGCAAAGCCAGCGTGGTCAGGGCTGTGGAAATAGTCATAGACGTAAAAGGCATCGAACCCAGCATCTAAAGCGCCATACCGCGGCCGGAAGCCAAGACGCCTTTCAGTCTGTTGCATGAGCGGGAAGAAGTAGGTGACATCTCCCTTGTCGAAGGTCTGGGTCAGTTCAGCCAGGACAAACTCACCCCAGTCAGGCACTTTGGTCACCACCGCACCCGAAGCGTAGCCCCAGTAGAACTCCCCCAGACTCACCGACAGCGCGCCAGCCGGCCGGCCCTCCTCAGAAGGCGTCACCCGATGATGGTGGCGGCGCTTACAGCCCAGTTTGCAATCCGAGTCGCCGGCTGGTTGCTGGGTTTTGTCGAAGCGCCCTTCTTCCATATACGCTTTGGGATTATTTTCCTTGACCCAGGCCAGAATATGCTTGGTGTCCAGGCTAATCGTCTGGCCAAAGCTATCAGGCAGCCTGCTCTGAAGCCAGGAAACCTGCTCATCCAACACCTGTTGCAGAATCTCATTCGGCAAGCGGCGTAGCATCCGGTTGAAGTGCCGGTGGTTAGGCAGACTACGCTGAGGGTCAAAGCCATAAGGCGAGCGGCCCAGCTTGTGCAGCGGAAAGCCTAATCCCCAGATAAGGGCTGGGTGGGCCATCAAAAAGCGGCGCAGATGGGCGAAGGTTGACAATTGCTGGTCTAACTTCACCACGAAGGCCCCCATGTAAGCTGGGAGAGGCACTGGCTCTCGATTGAACCATTGCCGATGGGTCAGAGGAACCCGTTCCCAGTTTAGAAGCCGCAGTTGTTCCAAAATGGGAACGGCGACTGGGCAGTTGCGGACGAAGGCGGGCCAGGTAGCTGGCTCCCTACACAGTCGGGGACAGCGAACATCTAGCTCAGGCCGCCGGTAAGCCGTCGGTAAGACAGCTGCGAGGCGGTCCCACCAACGGTGAAGTGTGTTAGAATCGTTCTTAGACATGAGGTTTTCTCCTTCAGGTAGGCGTTTTGCTGACACCAATAGCTTACCAGAGGAGACCTCATGTTGTCTTTGAGAAACGGAACCCGCGTGCTCACCCGTTACGTTTTCTGGATCGTGAGCCACATCTAACGGAACATCCGTTCCGAGAAACGGAACCGGTTTCAATGCCTGTGCCGTTTTTCGTGTCTTGTGTTACACTAAACGGAACATGAGCGCCGAAAAACGGAACCTATTTGCGCTCGTGTCCTACCCTCCGCTAGGGGATTGAGACAGACCGCGCGCCCGCGCCAGGCGGAGCGGCGAACCGCCCCTGAAAACCAAAAATCCCCGCTAGGGGATTGAGACACGTAAAACCTTTCTCCAACATCATGCAGAAGAGCACCCCTGAAAACCAAAAATCCCCGCTAGGGGATTGAGACGGCTTGCCGGCGGGCTTGCCGGTGGGCTTGCCCGTTTCCCTGAAAACCAAAAATCCCCGCTAGGGGATTGAGACGCGACTATAGAACGCGACTTGGCCGCGTACAACCGCCCCTGAAAACCAAAAATCCCCGCTAGGGGATTGAGACATATATAGGGCCGCTTCGGCTATCCGCCGAATCACCCCCCTGAAAACCAAAAATCCCCGCTAGGGGATTGAGACGCGATCAGAACACGCTCTAACTCAGTGCGCTCCCGTAATCCCTGAAAACCAAAAATCCCCGCTAGGGGATTGAGACAGGACGACCGCTGCCAACGAGTTCGCCTGGCGATTATACGACCCTGAAAACCAAAAATCCCCGCTAGGGGATTGAGACCTTTCTTTTGGTTCTTTTCTTTCTTTTGACTCCTGCCCCCCCCTGAAAACCAAAAATCCCCGCTAGGGGATTGAGACGGGGTGCGTGGCATTGTCTGCACTGGGATTTCGCTTCCCTGAAAACCAAAAATCCCCGCTAGGGGATTGAGACTTCTTTCAAAATGGGCAGCGTCAACGCGGCATCCTGCGTCAGGGAGACTTCCTTGATTTGCGGGGTCTGACCGACGAGGAAAACGCTCTCAATGCCGACTGGATAAAACATGTGGCCGGTGGAAAATATCAACGGGAGGATATGGCCGGATTTAGCCACCCGTCTATTGGCAGGAGAAAAAGAAGAGGATATAGCCGAAGCGCTACGAACAGAGCAGGGAAGCAGTTCGGCCGGCCGGGTTGGAGAAGGGTAGGGGGGTGTCTATAATTGGCGACAGACCATCCATAGCGGGGCGCACAATGGGTGTGCCCCGCTATGGGCAAGGAGAGAAACTGTATGGATGTCGCCACAGGTGTTGTTATTGGCATCATCGGCTGGTTTTTGGTGCGGTACATCCTGACCAGCTTTTACACCGTCAATCAAAACGAAGTCGCTGTCAAAACCCGGTTCGGCCGGGCAGAACGGGTGGGCAACAAAACCACCCTGGAGCACCCCATCTCCGACGCCCTGGGGGATAAGGAGCGCGAACGTTACATCTGGCCGCAGGTGCGCGTCATCCCCCCGGGCGGCCCCTATTTCCGTTGGCCCTGGGAGCGCATCTACAAGGTGGACATGGCGATCCAGACCATGAACATGGCCCAAGACCTGGAGAGCCCCACAGCCAACCAAAATGGCACGGTGCTGGAGGCGGTCACCAAAGACCAACTCAACATCGGTCTGCGCGGTCAGATTCGCTTTCGCGTCTCCGAACATAATCTGTACGCCTACCTGTTCGGGGTCAAGTCGCCCATCATCCATGTCATGGGATACTTTGTCTCCATCCTGCGCGAGCGCATTGCCAGCTTTGAAGCGCCCACGGATGATGCTCTGGCCGGGTTGGGGGTGGCAGGCATCTCCATCAACGATCTGCGCAAAAATCTGAGCGCCCTCAACGAACACATGGAAAGGGAGTGCGCCTCCTCAGCCGCCCGTTATGGGTTGGTGCTGGATGCCTCTCTGATCACCGAGATCGATCCTCCCAAAGAGGTGGAGTCGGCTCTGGCTGCCATTAACACGGCCCACAACCAGGTCTCGGCCGAGATCAGCCTGGCCCAGGCCAATGCCGACCAGAAGATCGTCCAGTCCAGGCGCGCCGTGGAGATTGAAACCCTCAAGGCTCAGGCAGAAGTGGAGCCGCTCGTCTCGGTGGCGGCCCAGCTGGCGCTGTTGAAAGCCAGCGGCCCAGAGGCGTTGGAGGCTTATCTGCGCAATGTGCGTCTGCGGTTGTTTGGCCAGGCGCAGCGTGTCATTCTGGAGGTGGACAAATGAACTTTCTCCTTGCGGCCGTGCTGACCTTTTTTCTGCTCCTGTTGGGGGAACCGATCATCAAATGGTTGATGCGCATGTTTGGCTTCTACGCCATTGTGGAGGAGGGAACCTGCCATGTCTATGTCCTCTTTGGTAAAGTGATAACGGTGCTGACGGATCCCGGCCTCTATTTCCTGTGGCTCAAGATGGGGCCGCGGGCCTTGATCATGAACTGGTTTGGGCAGCGCTATATCCTGGATATGCGGCTGGATCAGCAATATCTGCGCAGCCAGCCGGTCAACTCCGAAGAGGGCGCGCCCATGGGCATTGGGGTGTGGTATGAGATGTTTATCAGTGACCCGGCCGCCTATCTGTTTAAGAATAGCGATCCCCGTGGTTCCCTGGCCGCCAATGTTAGCAGCGCCACAGTGCGTTGCCTGAGCAATATGCCGCTGGAGGCGATGCTGGAGACGCGCCATGTGATGAGCCGGGCGGTGCGTAGCGAGGTTTCCCCGAAGTCGGGGGAATGGGGATATCAACTGGGCTCGGTGTATATTCGTAAAGTGCACTTCCGCGACGCCGGCATGATCCGCCAGATCGAGGAGAAGGTGGTCAACCGCTTACGCCAGGTGACATCGGCTATCCGGCAGGATGGGGCCAATCAGGTGAGTATCATCACCAGCACGGCGGAGCGCCAGGCGGCGGTGGAGTTTGCCAAAGCGAATGCGGTGCGGCCGGAGATTGTGGGCGCAGCCTTACAGAAGATCGGGCAAGACCCGGAAGTGGCGGCGGCGCTGTTTGAGGTGTTGGAGATGGAGCAGTTGTCGGCCGGGGAAGGGCGGGTGGTGCTAGTGCCACGCGGGACTGGTCTGCTGGGTAGTTTGCTGGCAACGCAGGCCGGGGCGCCTTGAACCAACACAACTCTCGTTTTCACGGGAATGGCGAACCGCGAAGGCGCAAAGAACGCCAAGATTGTAGAGGCGAACACACAGGTTCGCCCCTTTGCATTCTGTGTGTTCGCCTCTGGCTTCATCCTTATCCCTTCCGTGTATTCCGTTCCTTCTGCGGTGAGAACACAATTCTTGACCGTGGATATGGGGCAGGGTGATGAGACCCGGTTGGTGCTGATTGGTAAATTTTTATACTTAATTTAATTCACATTATTACAACTCTAGTCTTACGAGATAAGAATAGGCATGAGCGAGGTACCTTGGTTCGTCGTAACGGCTTCAGCCATTGGCCGGCCGAAGCACCCGCTCAAGCGGGAACTTACGAGCCAGAAGCAGCGCACCAGGTTCGTCGTAACGGCTTCAGCCGTTGGCCGGCTGCCAGGGGCGAACACACGGGTTCGCCCCTACAACCGTGAAAACGGGGGGAAAATGGGAGTGGAAACGAGGGGTGGCTACAGAGTATCGTTCTGGCGCGGTGTGTTGATCTTGACGTGGTTCGTGGGCAATGCTACGATTGACTCGCGTCAAGTTGGCCGGGTGATCGCGGCCGGCCGTTCCATGAACGATTCGGCTGAGGAAAGTCCGCACTCCACAGAGCACGGCGCCGGCTAACGGCCGGGCGGGGTGACTCGACGGCAAAGTGCCACAGAGAAGCGTAGTGCAACAGGCTTCGCGCCGCTTGCGAGGGTGAAACGGTGGTGTAAGAGACCACCAGCAGGGTCAGTAATGCCCCTGGCTAGGCAAACCCCGCCGGGAGCAAGACCAAACAGGACGGATGGGGCTGCTCGTCCCGCCTGACGTCCGGGTAGGTCGCTTGAGGGTGCCCGTGAGGGCGCTCCTAGATAGATGATCACCACCCTCCTACGGGAGGGGACAGAATGCGGCTTATAGGCTGGCTTGACGCGCCTGGAATTGATGGACAGACGGTAAACGTCTTGTATTCGGAAGAGTCGGAAGAGGATGATCACCGTTATCTTTGTCTGTCTCGGCAATATTTGCCGTTCCCCCATGGCGGAGGCGGTTTTTCAGCGTCTGGTGGATGAGGCAGGGCTGAGCGAGCACTTTCGCATCGAATCGCGCGGCACGGGGGCATGGCATGTCGGTGAGCCGGCCCATAGCGGCACGCGGCGGGTGCTGGCGGCGCATGGCATTGCCTATGTGGGCCGGGCGGAACAGATCGGCCGGCCGGATGTTGCCGACTCTCAGACCTATCTCATCGCTATGGACGCGGAGAATATGGCGACTCTGCGCCAGCGTTTTGGGGCGCACCCCCGGCTGTACCGGTTGTTGGATTTCGCCCCTCATTTATCAGAGCGAGATGTACCTGATCCTTACGACACCGGCGGCTTTGAACAGGTGTATGAGCTGGTGGCGGCCGGTTGTCGTGGGCTGCTGGCGGCGATTCGGGCCGGGAATGAACGCCTGGAGCGACTCAAATCAGCACCCAGACCATAAAACGGCTGATACACGCCCGTGACGGATCAGACGATAAACGTCGTGGGAAAGGATAAATAGGAGGAAGATGTGACCGCGAGAATACGCGATGTCATTGTGGTGGGCGCCGGCCCGGCCGGCGCCACCGCGGCCACGGCGCTGGCCCAAAAAGGTTACGATGTACTGCTGTTGGATCGTCAAGCATTTCCCCGTGATAAGACCTGTGGGGATGCGGTTCCGGCCGGGGCGATTCAGATCATGCACAACCTGGGAATGCAGGCCAAAGTTGCCGCCGCTGTGGCGCGCAAGGAGTTCTACCCTGTTCACAAGCTGTTGATCGTGTCGCCGCGCGGCGTTTCCATCGAGGCGGATTTTGCGGAGGGGGAGGTCGATTCCTACATTGCGCCGCGCCTCTATTTCGACGCTGTGATCCAACAACATGCTGTCGATTCGGGGGCGGATTTCCAGGTGGCGCAGGTTACCGCTCCGCTGGTGGAAGATGGGCGCGTGGTGGGGGTGCAGGCGCGTTTTAACGGCAGCGCCCAGGAAGTGCGCTGCCGGATGGTCATCGGGGCGGATGGGGCGACTTCTGTCATTGCTCGCGGTCTGCGCCCGACGGAACACCCGGCCCTGCACAGCGCCGTCGCCCTGCGCGCTTACATAGACGACATAGAAGAACTCCCCCATGTGGTCGAGTTCTATCTGTACAAAGAGATTCTGCCAGGCTATGCCTGGATTTTTCCCACCAGCGAGGGGCGCGCCAATATCGGCCTGGGGATGCGACTGGACAAGTTTCGCCGCATCAAAGGCAATCTGAAGGGGATGTTGCAGCACTTCTTACAGCTGCCGGCGATTAAGAAGCGGCTTAGAAGTGGCGGGCGTCTGAGCGGCGTCAAAACCTGGCAGCTCACCTTTGGCTCGTTGCGGGCCACGCCGCGCGTTTATACCGGGGCCTTGCTGGTGGGGGACGCGGCCGCCTTCATCAACCCGCTGACCGGCGGCGGCATCCACAATGGCCTGATTTCCGCTACCATTGCGGCCGATGTGGTGGATCAAGCTCTGCAACGGGATGATGTTTCTATCACGGCCTTACAGCCGTACCAAGAGCGTTGCGATGCGGCGATGTGGGAAGGCATGAACCGGTCGTATGCCATTCAGCGCTGGTTGTTACGCTTTCCTTTCCTGGTGGATGTACTGGCCTGGCGAATGCGGGAAAACAGTGAACTGGCGCGTATTTTTCTGACCAAGCTCTAGAGGTGGTATCCGAAGATGCCAGCTCCTCTTGGGCCGGCGTAAGCGGCGCGGTTGGTTCGTAGGGGCGAACCGGTGTGTTCGCCCCATGGTTGAACCGCAAAGGCGCTAAGAACGTGAAAACGGGGGGCGGCTACGGGCGCGAGCGCAGGGACCCTTCCAGCCAGATGTCGCGGTGGGCTGTATCGACGAAGCCGACGCTTTCTGCCAGCTGGATAGCCGCCTCGTTGTGGGGCGGGGTCGCATAGAGGGGGATGCGCCCACTTTCTAACAGCGCCTGACACAAGGCGGCTGTTACGCTGCGCCCCCAACCGGCGCGACGCGAATTGGGGTCGGTGTAGACCCCTATCTCAGCGAAGCGGGGGGTCTGCCAGTTAATGGCGGCAGACGCCCCCACCCCACTATCCTGCCGAATGGTGTAACGAGGCCAACCATGCGGGCCGACGTCGGTGGTCACCAGAACGTTGAGAATGGGATGGAACAAGGCGCGGTTCAGACGGTATAGGTGGTACTCTTCTTCGACCGTCACATCCATCAACGCCTGGAGCAGCGAACGGTAGGCGGCCGGGGCGCGCACCATGACGGGCATGTTCACCGGCAACGCCTGGTACAAGATGTCGGCGCTGGCGGCCAGGTCTTTTTCCGGCAGCCGCAAGGTGACCAGGGGGCGAAAGAGGTCGAGACCGGTGCGCGCCAGACACACATAGCCGATGGCGCGGGCCGTGTCGGGGCGGTAGGTGAGCAGTTGGGTGCGGGCATCGGCGTGGTACAGGGCGTAGTAAACGGCCAGGCCATCGGCCGGGGAGCTTTCATCCAACAAATGGCGCATGGCGCGCCGGCGGTCGGATAAATCCATAGGGTTCATGGCGGAGCCGGCCGACCCCATCACAGTTGAAACTCCGGCATGGCCGGCTTGTTATCCAGAATCACTTCAATCTGCGCCAGCACGTCGGACGTCAGCAAGGGCAGCGCCTCCAGAGCGCGCATATTCTCCACCACCTGCTCAGGGCGCGACGCGCCAGTAATAACAGTGCTGACATGGGGGTTGGTCAAACACCACGCCAGCGCCATTTGCGCCAGGCTGATGCCCAGCGTTTGGGCCAACCCGGCCAGCTGCCGCGCTTTGCCAATTTGTTGCTGTCCCTCAGTGCTCTCCAACTGTTGGCGCAACCATTCATAGCCGGGTAATGTGACGCGTGAGCCGGCCGGGATGCCATCATTGTACTTACCGGTGAGAAGGCCCGACGCCAGGGGCGACCAAATCGTTGTCCCCAGCCCGATTTCGCGGTAGAGGCGGGCATACTCCACCTCGACGCGCTGGCGCGAGAACATGTTATACTCCGGCTGTTCCATCGTGGGGGGAATCAGGTGATAATGGCGCGCCACAGCGTAAGCTTCCATAATTTGTTGCGCCGACCACTCCGAGGTTCCCCAATAAAGCACTTTGCCCTGATGGATGAGGTCGCTCATGGCCCACACCGTTTCCTCAATTGGAGTGTGGGGGTCGGGGCGATGGCAGAAAAAGAGGTCGAGATAATCCACCTGCAAGCGGCGCAAGGCGGCATGGCAGGCATCATGAATATGCTTGCGACTCAGCCCCATTTGCGTCGGCCGGTCGCCGCCCCAATACACCTTGCTGGAAACGATGTAGGTGTCCCGCCCCCACCCCAGAAGCTGGAGAGCCTGCCCCATGATGATCTCCGCCTGACCGTCTGCATACGCTTCGGCGTTATCAAAGAAATTCACGCCCGCCGCATACGCCGCCTCCATACATTCGACCGCCAGAGGCACATCCAACTGGTTCTGAAAGGTAACCCAGGCCCCAAAAGATAGCGCGCTGACGCGCAGACCAGACTTGCCCAGTCGTCGATATTCCATATCTGTTGCTCCTTATCGCGCTGTCGTTCGTTTCGTTAAGTTTACAGAAGATGAGTCGTTTTTCCAATGTTGACACTCCGGCCAACGGGTGGTAGACTTGAACGTTTCGTTACATGGGAGAGGGCTTGAAGGAGGAGTCCATACTTCCCATGGGAGGTTTGAAAGTCGGCGACTCTTTCCACACGCTATAATCGGGAGTTCACATGACGAAAAGCAACCACTACCTCCGTCTCCTGAGCTACTTGAAGCCTTACCGTTGGCAAGTTGTGTTAGCTTACGGGGCTATGCTGGCCGCGGCCATAGCACAACTCTTCATCCCGGCCGTGATCAAACAAGCCATCGACGCCGGCCTCGCCAGCGGGCACGCGGCCCAGCTGTTCACGGCCGGCGCGATTGTTATGGGGCTGGCCCTTGTCAACGGGGTGGTCTCCTTCGTCCAATTTTACTTCGGCCACTGGCTCTCCTTTCGCGTGGCCTACGATTTGCGCAACGCCTATTACCACAGCGTCCAATTCCTGCCGTTCACCTTCCACGACCAGGCACACACAGGGGATTTGATGAGCCGCGCCACCAGCGATATTTCCGAAGCCGAGCGATTCGCCGGCATCGGTCTGGCAGACCTCATTTCCGCCTTGCTGATGATCATAGGCGTGGTGGCGGCCATGTTGTGGCAGGATTGGCAACTGGCGCTCTTGGGGTTGGTTCCGATCCCCATTCTGGCCTGGGCTTCGGTACGCTTTGAAAGCCACATCCGGCCCCTGTTCAAGAAGATTCAGGCCCAGATGGGGGTGCTCTCCAGCGTGATGCAGGAGAGCCTGACCGGCATTCGGGTGGTCAAAGCTTTTGCCCGTGAAGCCTATGAACTGTCGCGCTTCGACCGCGAGAACGATGCCTGGCTGGCCGGCCGCATGGGGGTCATTCGCCGTTGGGGCAACAGCTGGCCCCTTTTCACCTTCCTGGTGGCGTGCAGCGTTTTTTTGCTGCTCTTCTTTGGCGGCCCCATGGCGTTGCAAGGGCGTATCTCCGTTGGCACGCTTTTCGCCCTCATCTCCTACATCTTGATGTTGCAGCTGCCGGTGCAGCGGCTGGGCTTTTTGCTCAACCTGACCGCCACCGCCAGCGCCAGCGCCGGCCGCGTCTTCGAGATCATGGATCTGCCCAACGAAAGCACCGAGCCAGAGGGAGCGCTGGAAGTAGAGCACATCGAGGGACGGGTGACTTTTAACGCTGTCAGCTTCGCTTACCGCGATGATCGTCCGGTTTTGCATGAGGTGTCCTTCGAGGCTGCACCCGGCCAAAAAATCGCCTTGATCGGCCCCACCGGTTCGGGAAAATCCACCGTGACCCACCTCATTCCGCGCTTCTATGAGGCGACGGCCGGTGAGGTGTTGGTGGACGGCATCAACGTGCAGCGCATGGCCCGCCACTGTCTGCGGCGTCATATCGGTCTGGTGTTGCAAGACACCTTCCTCTTCAGCGCCACGATTGCGGAAAATATCGCCTACGGTCGCCAGTCTGCCACCCAGGAGGAGATTGTGGCGGCGGCGCGGGCGGCGCTGGCCCATGATTTCATTATGCGCTTTCCCAATGGCTATCAGACAATAGTGGGTGAACGGGGCGTCACCCTCAGCGGCGGCCAGAGGCAGCGCATCGCCATTGCCCGCGCCTTGCTGCACGCCCCGCGCATCTTGATTCTGGATGACTCCACCAGTAGCGTAGATACAGAGACGGAGTATCAGATTCAGCAGGCGCTGAACAGCCTCATGCAGGGACGCACCACCTTTATCATTGCCCAACGGCTGCTGACGCTGAAGAATGCCGACCTGATCCTGGTGCTGGATCAGGGGCGGATTGTCGAGCGCGGCAACCATGTGGAGCTGCTGGCGCGGGCCGGCCTATATCGTCAGATTTACGATTTGCAACTCAAAGATCAGGAAGCGTTCGCCGCTTTGCAAGAGAGCCTAAGCGCTCAGCTGCGAGGCAACTGAGTCCATCAGGAGCGAGAAACCATGCCATCTTCTAATCACCGCCGTCGGCGGGCCGGAGTGAGTTTCAAACCTGACCTGACCAACTCGCCGCAGGACGCGGCCACACGCCGGGCGCGCGAGGCCAAAAATCGGGATCTTCTGCCAGACGAGAACATCGAGCTGGGCAAAATGTATGATGCGCGCCTGATGCGCCGCCTGTTCCATTTCACCGCGCCTTATAACCGTCAACTGGTGATCTCCATCATCCTGATGGCTGTCAGCGCCCTGCTGGCCTCGGCCGGGCCGGCCATCGTCGGGCGCGCTAATGACGACGGCATCCGGGCGGGCGACTTCTCCCAGTTGCGCTGGTGGACGTGGCTCTTTATGCTGACGGCCGTAGGAGAGTGGATTACAAACCGGCAACGGCTGATGATCATGGCTTATGTGGGAACGCAGGTGGTGGCCGATGTACGCAGCGCCATGTTCCGCCATCTGCACACCCTGACGCTGAACTTTTACAATAACTACAGCGTCGGCCGCTTGATGAGCCGCCTGATCAGCGATGTGGAAGTTTTGCAGGATTTCATCACCTGGTCGATCACGGGTGTGGCGCGGGCGGCCTTCGGGCTGGTGGGTATTTTGGTCGTCATGCTGGCCCTCAACTGGCAGTTGACGCTCGTTACGCTGATCGTCACGCCCTTTATGTTGCTGGTGACCAATTACTGGCGGCGACATGCCCGCGCCGCTTACGCTGCCACCCGCCAACGACTGTCGTTGATCAATGGCTATCTCAACGAATCCATCTCCGGCATTCGCATCACCAAGAGCTTCGCCCGCGAGAAGGAGAATGCCCGCTATTTTGACGACCTCAACCGCTCTTACTTTGACGCCAATATGGACGCCATCAAACTGACCGCACTTTTCTTCCCCGGCGTGGATTTCTTTGGCTATGCCGCTACCGCGCTGGTAGTGGCGGTCGGCGGCTGGTTGGTGCTGGAGGAGTCGTTGACGGCCGGCGTGCTGGTGGCTTTTGTGCTCTATGTTGGGCGCTTTTTCGATCCCATCCGGCAGCTGGCGCAGCGCTTCAATTCCTTTCAATCCACCATGACGGCCTGTGAGCGTATCTTTCGCCTGTTGGACACCCAACCTGATCTGGTGGATCGCCCCGATGCCATCCCCCTGCCCCCCATTCACGGGGTCGTGACCTTCAACGGCGTGGATTTCAGCTACCAGGATGGGGAGCCGGTATTGTCTAACCTGAACTTACGGGCTGCGCCGGGAGAGCGAGTGGCTCTGGTGGGGGAAACAGGGGCCGGCAAGAGCACCGTCATACGCCTGCTGGCGCGCTTTTTTGATGTCACCAACGGCAGCATTACGCTGGATGGGTATGATATTCGGGATGTGACCTCGGCCAGTTTGCGCCAGCAGCTGGGCATTGTTTTGCAGGACACCTTTCTTTTCTCCGGCTCCATTCTGGAAAATATCCGTTACGGCCGACTGGACGCCACCGATGAGGAGGTCATCGCGGCTGCCCAGGCAGTGGGAGCGGATAGTTTCATCCAGCGGCTACCGGAAGGGTATCAGACAAATGTGGGTGAGAATGGGGTCAATTTGAGCGTGGGGCAACGGCAGATCGTCTCGTTTGCCCGCGCCTTGCTGGCCGACCCGCGCCTGCTGATTCTGGATGAGGCGACAAGCAGCGTGGATACCACCAGCGAGAAGCAGATTCAGCGCGCCTTGGATGAGCTGATGCGGGGACGCACCACTTTTGTGATTGCCCACCGCCTGAGTACCATTGTCAACGCGGATAAGATCGTGGTGCTCGATCAAGGGCGTATCATCGAGGAAGGCACGCACAGCGAACTGCTGGCGCGCCGCGGTCGTTACTATCAGTTGTACACCATGCAGTGGGCGGCCGAAGGGAAAATGACGACAGCCGGCTTCAGCCAGAATTAAAGAGCCTTCGCCGGGGGCGGGAGGATGCAGTCAGCAGATTCCAGTCAGCAGATTCATAGTAATGGCTTATGGTTGAACCGCAAAGGCGCTAAGAACGCAAAGAAAAGGGAAAAACCTTCGCGCCCTTTGCGCCTTTGCGGTGACAACAAAATGCTCCCGTATTAGCCGTTGGCCGGCTCGTCCCTCCCGTGAAAACGGGGGGCGGCTACGAAGAGGGTGGAGTTCCGGCAACCCGCCCCACGTCAAGCGCTCAACATATCACCCAGACAAATCCCCAGGTCACGGGCAGTTAAGATGGTGTCACCATCCAGCGGCACCAGTTTCATGCGCCGGGTACACTCTTCCAGCGGGACATAGTGGACATCGGGTGGATCGATGGCGACCATGACACCGCGATGGCCCGTTTCCAGGGCGCGCACAGCGGCGGCGCCAAAACGCAGCGAAAGCAAGCGATCCTGCGCCGTGGGTGAACCGCCGCGCAATAAATGGCCCAGCACGACAGTGCGCACCTCATGATCCACCAACCCCCGCAGCTGCGCCGCCACCAGCTCACCGGCTCCCCGCAGCCGTTTTACATCCCCCAGGGCCTCGAAACTGAGCTCGCCGCCCACCGGCGTGGCCCCTTCGGCCACCACCACAATGGAGAAGTGCCGGCCGTACATATCCCGCCGCCGAATCTGCGCCGCCACCGTGTTGATGTCATAGGGGATTTCCGGGATGAGAATGACATCGGCCGAGCCGGCCACCCCGGCGTGCAGAGCGATCCACCCGGCGTAGCGCCCCATCACCTCCACCACGATGACGCGCTTGTGCGATTCGGCCGTGGAGTGCAGCCGCCCCAGGCATTCGGTGGCAAAGGTAACAGCGCTATCGAAACCAAACGTGACCACAGTGCGGTCGAGATCGTTGTCTATCGTTTTGGGCACGCCGATGACCCACACCCCTTTGCTGGCCAGCTGATGGGCAATGGTCATGGAGCCGTCACCGCCAATCGAAACCACAGCGTCAATCCCATGGTCGCGCAGGGCGGCAATGAGTTCATCGGAACGGTCGATGGTCTCTTCCCGGCCGTCAGGCTGGCGGACTTTCATGCTAAAGGGGTCGCCGCGGTTGGTTGTGCCCAAAATCGTGCCGCCCAGATGAGCAATGCCGCGCACGGTGTCGCGCCTGAGCTCGAACAATCCCTCCCCCTTATACTTGTTGGGGAAGAGCAACCCGTCATACCCGTCGCGGATGCCGCTCACCTTCCAACCCCGGGTGCGGCCGGCCAGCGTGACGGCGCGTATCACAGCGTTCAAGCCCGGCGCATCACCGCCGCCGGTGGTGATGGCAATATGGCGAATGGATGTCATAAACGCTCCCATAGGCAGATGTTGGTCTTGTGTCCCAGGTGGTGTACCCTTGTGACACACAACAAGCTGAGTATACTCGCTTCAGGTCAGCTATTCCAGGCTGTGGGCGGATAGATAATAAAGGTCTCGTCTCAGGCGTGGTTCGTCACTCCCGTGAAAACGGGAGTAAAAGGATGGTTTGAACGCAAAGGCGCAAAGAACGCCAAGAAAGAAAAGGCGCGGTTCGTCACTCCCGTGAAAACGGGAGGAAACCGCGGCTACGACGAAAACGGGCGGGGAAGGATGGTTGAACCGCAAAGGCGCAAAGAACGCGAAGAAAGAAAAGGCGCGGTTCGTCACTCCCGTGAAAACGGGAGGAAATCACGGCTACGACGAAAACGGGCGGGGAAGGATGGTTTGAAGCAACGAACGTTATACCAGCGGTTGCTCCACCTCGGTTTTCATTTATTGTACAACGAGTTGGCCTGGATGTATGACCCGGTCAGTTATCTCGTTTCTCAGGGGGCGTGGCGCGCCTGGCAACGGGCGGCCTTGCCCTATGTGCTGGGGCCGTGCGTGTTGGAGTTGGCCCATGGCCCCGGCCATCTGCTGCTCGACTTGAAGGCTGAGGGGCATGAGGTGGTGGGGGTGGATGTGTCACCGGCCATGTTGCGACTGGCGCAGCACAGATTGGCGCGGGCCGGGGTGGCCTTGCCTCTGGTGCGCGCCACCGCCCCCGATTTGCCTTTTGCCCTGACGACTTTCAACACCATTGTCAGCACCTTTCCTGCGCCCTTCATTCTGGAGCCGGCCACCTTGCGCGCCCTGGCGCGACTGTTGGTTCCGGGCGGGCGTCTGGTGTGCATCCCGGCCGCGCACCTGACCGATACAGGCTGGACAGCGCGCCTGTGGCGGGCGGTCTATCGCCTGACAGGCCAGAGTTCCCCGGCCACGGCCGACGATTCAGCCTGGCGCCCCTGGCTAGAGCGCCTGGCAGCGGCCGGCCTGGAGGCGCGCCTCCAGCTGCACACCCTGTCGCAGAGCCAGGTTTATATCCTGCTGGCGGAGCGCCCCCCCATCTTTTAGAGCGCCACCACCCTGGCGGCTGGCCGTTGAATGCCAGCTGGTAGTCGGCTTCAATAAGGCCGTCTAACGTTCCGCGTCAGCCGCTTTGCTCCACGCTGTTTGCAGAGCAAAGTCAGCTGGACGCGGGGGTTGAGCGGGCGGGCTAGAAAAGAGAAGGGCGTTCTTCTGAGCGCGCCTTAATTTCGTAACTTGCTGAACATTTCGGACAGTAAAAGTAGAGGTTTGATTTCTTAGACATACGCTTGACGACAGGTGTTGAGCATTTCAGGCATGGCTGACCTTCATGCGTAATTTCTAATTGCGCGGCTAAGGCTTCATCTATTGTTCTTTTGGCTTCTTCAACCATATACATCGTATGACATTTAGGACAGGAGAAATAATACTCGTAATAGTAAGCCTGCGTTTTCTTCGGCTTTTTAGGGATACGTTTTACTACGGGGGTAGAGCATTTTCGGCAGAGTTGCCCATCCTGAGTAATTTTTACTTTTTCTCCTTCATCGGGTGGGCGGTTTTCGTAACCTTCATCGGCGGGGAGATTACTTTGTTTGAGTGCATTAAGCGCCAAATAATCACATCGCTCGTTTTCTTTATGTCCAGCATGGCCCCTCACCCAAACAAATTCTACTTTGTGCGTTTCGCAAAGGGCTAGTAACTTTTCCCACAAGTCCGAATTTACAGCGCGTTGATGTTTGGTACGCCACCAATTGTTTTCCTTCCAACGTTTAACCCATCCTTTATTTATGGCGTTTACCAAATACTCCGAGTCGCTATGCAGAGTGACTTCACATGGTTCTTTCAAAGATTCTAAAGCCTTGATAGCGGCGTAAATTTCCATGCGATTATTAGTTGTTGAACGAAAGCCGCCTGACACTTCTTTACGTTTCCCTTTATATGACAACACTATTCCATAGCCGCCAGACCCGCCGGGATTTGGGTCACATGCGCCATCCGTGTAAATTAGAATTTGTTTTACTTCATTTGCCATGCGCGCTGATTATTCCTGAACTATTACGGGCTGAAGGTTGGCGCTAAATCTTCACCAAACACGTTATTAATAAAAGTACGTTCACTTGATATTGTTTGTTGTGTCCCTTTCGACAATCCGTCAGGGGTTTGCGCTTCAAGCGTTGGATAAAAGCGTTAATGGTTAGGCTCTGTCTCATGTCTGGCGTATAGTATTTGACAATGTTAAATTAGACTCATGAGAGCCATTGTTAGTAAAATTTGAAAATGAAAAAGAAAAAACTTCACGATTAGCCCAATGGGGGCTAAATGAAACAGCAATCGATAAATTAGGTGAATGGCTTAGA